>JAEKNN010000027.1 GCA_016464795.1 Candidatus Amunia macphersoniae
TAGAGCACAGGTCTGAAAAACCTGGTGTCGACAGTTCGATCCTGTCCCTCGGCACCGGCTGCGATGCACGTGTTCAGGCGACCGCGACGTCTCCGGCTGCGGCGCCGCCGGCCAGGTGACGAACTCGCGCGATGGTCTCGCCGACATCGCCGGTCAAGGGTGCGACGCCGGCTCGAAGGGTCTGCTGCAACCCGAGCCGGCTCATCTGCTTGAGCAGTCGTCGCGCCGCCACCTCGCCGGCGGCGACCCCCCCCTCCCGGATCAGCACCGCCGCTGCCCCATCCTCGAGAATGGTCACCGGCTCATTGGCGCGCGCGTACGCGATCACCAGCGCGGCATAGCCGGGGCGAGCGCTGGCCGGGATCGTCTTGTCGATGACGAACATGCAGCAGGCGCCATCCCCGGTGACCGCACCCGCGGCAGCGAGAAAGCCCTGGTGTCCGATTGCCCACGGAAGCTGGGAGACGACGGGTGGCAGGTCCGTGGAGGTCATTGGGCTCAGCTCACCAGCAACTCGGCGCCGAGCATGTCGAGGGCAGCCAGCCGGTCGGCAAGGTTGCCGGGTGCACTGCGGTGCCACTCGAGCAGCTGCCTGACCCCGTCCGTCAACTCACGCAGTCGGACTGGCTTGGGCAGAGCGCTCACGCCAGCCCGCAGTGGCATCGGCCGGCGCAGCGAACCGCTGACAAAGCAGATCCCGCTGTCTGCCCCATTGGGATGAGCGGCCAGTTGCCTGGCCAGGTCGACACCGTGAATGTCGGGGAGCAGGCCGTCCAGCAAGATCGCACCGAAACGAGACCGGGTCACGGCCCGAGTGGCCTCGGCGCCGCTGCCACAGGCTTCGACGTCTCCCGCCACGCCCGTGAGCGCCCGGGCCAGAAACGACCGAACCAGTTCGTCGTCCTCGACGATGAGGATTGGGGGAGGCATGTCCACCCCAGGCATCCTACCGGCTCATTCCTGACGATGCGGGCAGGAGATCAGATTGTGATGACATCCGCACTGGTCGCTGACCTCGTCCAACGTGATCTCACCATCTGCGAACCTCAGGGTGGGTTGTCCCCGGTCGGGGCCGCCCGCGTGGGCTGCGCGCACGTACACAGGATGACCGTCGACGATGGTCCACGCCGGCATGTTGGGCACCCCCGCACGGACCAGCCGGAGCGCGGCCACTGCCGAGGGGGCATCGTCCAGATGCCGGTGTCCGACCGACGGCGCGTAACTGGTATTGGACAGGTTGATGGGCTCACCTGGCCAATCGGTCAGCAGGCTGCTCACCGCCTGCCCCAGTGCCTCGACTCCCACCCGCGAGAGGCGCCGGGTCAAAGTCCCCGAGGTGTCGGCATCGGCCACCCGCAGCGTCCGTTGAGCAAGCATTGGCCCCGCGTCGACCTTGGGGACAGCTCGGTGCAGCGTGATCCCGGCGATCGGGTCGCCATCGGCGATAGTCCAATAGACGGGCTCTGGCCCGCGTCGCGCAGGCAGTGCGCTGGGGTGCACGTTCATCCAGCCATGCCGCGGGACGGCGAGGGCGCGGGCGCCGACGATCTGGTCGAAGCTGGCCATGACGACAGCGTCCAGCTCGAGCCTGGTCAGGTCGATGATGGTGTGCTCGTCATTGACGCGCCACGCTCGCAGCAGAGGTACCTTGATGTGGTCGGCGATGCGGCTGAGGGCGTTGTCACCCAGGATCGCCTCGTGGGCGCCGGGTGAGGTCAACAATCCCACCACCTGGACGTCGTCGATCTCCAACAGGGCCAGCAGGAAGGCGAGGCTGTAGTCGGACGGGAACCCGGCGAAGAGCACGCGGGGGCCGACACCGGTTCCCGGCGTCCCGGGCAGCGGCCCCAGATCGCGATCGGGGATGAACGAGAATTCGCCACGCTCCCACAGGTTCGCTCGGACTTCGGACAGGGCCGCCGAGGTTGTCGCCACCGGGGAATCCTAGTGCAGCGAGCGCCGTTCGCCGTTGTTCACCGGTGCCACCAGCCCGTCGGCGATGAGACTGGACAGTGCCTGCTCAACGCGTTCGGTGGTGACCCCCGGCGTTGCTGCGACAGCCTCGCGAAGTGAGGAGCTGGTGTGGGCCGCGTCGGCAAGCGACGCAGTCAGGATGGCGCCTCGCAGCTGGCGAAGGCTGCCCTGGTAGCGTGGTTGGCGTCGGTGCTGTGCTGCGGTGGAGGCTGCGGCAGGACCGAAGCGACAGCCTCCTTGCAGCGCACAGCCGTCACAGCGAGGCAGCGCCCGGCAATGGAGCGCTCCCACGTCGAAGAGGGCGTACGCGTACTCGCGCATCGTCATGTGAGGCGGCCGTCCCGCAGCGAGTACCGAATCGAGCTCGCGGCGCGTCGTCCCACCTGGATCACGGCCAAGGACGGCACGGGCCGCCACCCTCCCGAGGTTCACGTCGACGGGGGGTGCCGGCGGCGGATTCTCTGCCGCCGCGCCGAGGTCACTGAAGGCAAGCAGAGCACGTGCCGTGTAGGTGCCGATACCCGGGAGTCCGTGAAGCCCGGTCTCGGTCGCCGGCCAGCCTTCCACCGCCACGCGGGCAGCCGTCAGCCAGAGCGCGCGCGCTCGACGTGGATAGCCGAGCCCGTGCCACTCCCGGAGAACGTCCTCGAGGGAGGCCGACGCACACGCGCTAGGGTCTGGCCAGCGTCGTGTGAATCGCTCCCACCGGAGCAGCACCCGACTCACTGCGGTCTGCTGGAGCATCACCTCGCTGACCAGCACGGCCCACGGGTCGGTTGTGAGCCGCCACGGCAACTGATGGCGCCCACGCGCCGCGTACCACTCCGGCAGGGGGTCGCTCCACATCACGCGCAGTGTTGCCTAACCTCACAGTCGGGCGTCCCTCACGATGAAGTCGATCTCGGGACGATCCCCCTGCCGTGGGCCCGTCACAGGTCACTGACGAGGTCAAGCGGTGGGAAACGTGTCGCTCATTGGTCAGGAGCGCGGCGACGCGCGCCGCTCCGGCCATGCCGGAGACCGCACAAACGCACCGCGAACTGAAACCTCGTCGATGTCCCATGCCGGCCGCGCCAGCCAGTTGCCCTGTCCAAAGGAGACACCGAGCCCGCGCAGCCGCGTGGCCATCTCCTCGCTGTCAACCCCCTCGGCGATGACCGACGCGTTGGTGCGGGCAGCGAATGCGACTGCCGCTGCAATCACACCTTGAGCCCCGCGAGTCTCATTGGCGGCAAGTCCGCGCGTCAGCTTCAGGTAATCGGGCACCGTGGCTGCAAGAACCTTCAGGGTTGAACGCCCCTCACCGACATCGTCCAATGCCACCCGGAAGCCATGCTCGCGGTAGGTGGCGAGGACGCGCCGCAATCTCCCCCGGTCACCGATGGTCTCGCGCTCGGTCAGCTCCAGCACCAGCCGTGATGGCGCAGCCCCGGCCGCATCGAGCAGGAGGAGCATCTGGTCCACGTCATGAACCGGGTCGAGCAGGGCGCCCGCCGTGACGGGGAGGAACAGCGTCGAATCCCGCGGCAGCTTCCACAGCGACGCAAGTGCCGCGCGCCGGCACACCCAGTCCAGATCTGGGGCCCGGCCGAGCTGGCGGGCGGTGCGGAACAGCGGCTCCACACTCTCCTCACGCCATCCTCGCGGGCGGGCCCGCGCCTGGTAGCCGGTGACGTTTCCGGTGGCGAGCGACACCACCGGCTGGAAGACGATGTCCACCGCCCCCTCCGCGATGACCGAGTCGATGGTCGCCGTGATGGCGGCCCGGGACGAAGTTCCGATCGTCCTCCCGATCGTCGTCATCCCGGCCGCGACCTGCACCCGGTCTCCGCCGTTGTGCTTGGCCTCGAGCAGAGCCGCATCAGCCTCGCGCCACACCCCCACCGCCTCGCGGCCCGCCGCACCGACGGCAACGCCGATGGAGATGCGGACTCGGCCGCTGGCGATGCTGGCGCCATGCATGGCGGTGCGCATCCTTTCGCTCACGGCGAGCGCCTCGTCGGCGCCGAGGGCCAGGAGCACTACCGCGAACTCGTCGCCACCGACGCGCGAGACGATGTCACCGCTGCGCGCAATCTCTGAGATGACACGCACGGTCGTCCGCAGTGCCAGGTCTCCCGCCTCATGACCATGCTCGTCATTGATCGGCTTCAGGTTGTCGACATCGATGGCCACAACCGCAAAGGGCACACGAGGCAACGAGCGCAGCGCGGCCGAGAGCGCGCGACGATTGAGAACACCCGTCAGGGGATCCGTCGAGGCGCTGTCGACCAGGGCAAGGTGTTGCCGATGGGTGTCACTGGCGAACCCGCCGGCAAACCCGGCGATGATCACGATGGTGACCAACCGGAACGTCATGTCGCCAGCACCAATCGCGTGGTGGAGATGCGCATCGCCGAAGATCAGGGACCCCGCGATCACCAGCAGTGCTCCAGCGCTCGCGGGCAGGACTCCGCGCCAGCGGGCCAGCATCGCGCACTCCAGCAGCACGGGGAGGTAGAGGATGAAAGACCGGTCTTTGGCGTCGTTGCTGCCCAGGAAGACCCACACCGAGCAGAGAACCACATCCGCAAAACACGCGGCCATGACCACTCGTTCTGGCCGCACCCCCCACCGACCGGCGAGGGTTGCCGCGAGGTTGTACAGGGCGATCACCGCGACCAGCGCGCAGGGCACAGTTGGGCTGCCCATCAGCGGCGGGGTAGCGCTGAAGGCCTCGATGAGCCCGAAGGCCACAGCGACCCAGCGCGCGAGCGCGATGCGACGTCCGTGAGCGACTTCAGCCGTCACGTCGACCATACCTGGCGCGTTCACCACCCCTGCACCCTCTCGCAACCATCCCGCCCCCGAACGCTTCGAACGTCACCATACACAGTGCTCGCGCGGCCACCCGACCCCGTCACACGGTCGCCACGCGGACGTCACAGCGGAGGCCCGGATGTGCGTGATGCCGCCCGCGAGCCCGGTCGTCCCGATCCCCCGGTGGCAGCGCCCGCCGCACTCCACTAGCATCGACGCCGTGAAGGACACGCTCCTCAACTCGCTGCCGGTGCGCGCCGTCCGCCGGTTCCTGGACGCGCAGGGACCCAACTGGGCCACCATCGTTGCCTGGAACCTGTTCTTCGCCTTCTTCCCGATGGTCTTCCTGGTCATCAGCGTGGTGGGGTTGGCACTGCGGGACCCGGGGACGCGGGCCACGGTCGTGCAGCAGGTGCTCGCGGCATTCCCGTCCTGTCAGTCGCAGCAGGCCAGCGGTGCCTCCTGCCCGATCGTGAGCGCGCTCGACGACTTCCGCCGCAGCAGTGGCCTGTTCGCTGTCATCGGTATCGCCGGCCTGCTCTGGAGCGGCGCCTCACTCTTCAGTGCCATCGAGCAGGGCCTCAACAGCCTCTACCCGTGCAAGTCACGTGACTTCATCCCGCAGAAGGTGATGGGCTTCGGAATGGTCATCATCTTCACGGTCCTGGCGGTGCCACTGGTGGCCAGCGGGAGCCTTCTCGGGCTGCTCCAGTCCATCCCCGGTGTGCCCGATTTCCTTCGCAGTGGCCCCGCGAGCCTGCTCCTGCAACTGGCTGCTGGGGTCGTCGACGCCTCACTCCTCTTCGGGATCATCTACTTCGTGGTGCCCAACCGCCCTCAGCGCGTGCGCGAGGTCGTTCCTGGAGCGATCACCGCCGGCGTGATCTTCGAGGCGCTGACCCTCCTGTTCCCACTCTATTTCGGCCTGGTCACGCACAGCCCGCAGTGGGGACAGACCTTCGGGTTCATCTTCGTCCTGCTCTTCTACTTCTTCCTGATCGGCCAGATTGTCATGCTCGGTGGCACCATGAATGCCGAGATCGCCGTTGCGCGCGGTGAGGATCGCGGGACCCCCGGACTCGAGACCGGTGGTCTGGGCGGCCAAGGCGTGCTCGCCGACCCAGCGGTCAGGACGCCCGCCGGCACACCCGCAGGCAAGCCTGGCTGACCCGGCCGCAGGTGACGAAGTTGTCGCAGTTCGGCAACCGCGGGCCGAGGACTCCTCTACACCGGCGAGTGTCCACTGTGACCGACCGGCATCAACCACGTGGAGGGGCTGTGACTCAAGGCGAGAACACTCCCGGCGACACCGCTCTCACAGCCCTGGCCCTCGAGCAACCGCTGCGGCTTCTGGTCGACGACATTCTCGAAGCGGCGCGTGAGTACCTCGACATGGACGTCGCCTTCGTTGCCGAGTTCGCGGGAGGCGAACAGATCTTCCGACATGTCGCCGGCGACGCTGCGGTGTTCCGTTTGAGCAGTGAGTTGCGCGTCCCGTTGGGATGGATGTACTGCAAGGACATGACCGACGGTCGCCTGGCTGAGGCAATCCCCGATGTCGCAGCCGATCCCCTGGCGTCTGCTATGGCGGTGACCATGGAGGCGCACGTGGGCAGCTATGTGGGCGTACCGGTGAGCCTGCCAGACGGTCGCGTCTGGGGATCGATGGCCTGCCTCAGCCGCCGTGCTGACCACAGCGTCGGCAAGCGTGACGTGCGTTTCATGCGCATGCTGGCGCGCATCTACGCCGAGCAGCTGGAACGCGAGGAGCGGGAAGCGGTCGCCCGGCGCCAGAAGCGTGCCCAGATCCGCGCCATTCTCCGCGAGGGCCGGCTGATCACAGTGTTGCAGCCCATCGTCGACCTGCTCAGCGGGGCCGCCGTGGGCTTCGAGGCGCTGGCGCGCTTCGAAGGCGAGACCCCGCAGCCACCTGACCTGTGGTTCGCTGCTGCCAAGGAGGTCGGCCTCGGCCGCGAGCTCGAGCTGGCGGCGGTGCGATCAGCGCTGGGGCATCTCGCCGACCTGCCCGACGATGCCTATCTCTCCCTCAACATCTCGCCCGAGACCGCCGTCAGCGCTGAGTTCGCCGCCCTCATGGAGCGCGGCACCGACCGTGTGGTCATCGAGGTCACCGAGCACGCCGCGATCGGCGACTACCCACAGTTCAACAGCTCGGTGGCGCGTCTGCGTTTTCGGGGCATGCGCTACGCCGTCGACGATGCCGGCGCCGGCTTTGCCACCTTCAGCCACATCCTCAGCACCAAGCCCGACATCGTCAAGCTCGACATGTCGTTGATTCGCGACATCCACCGGGATCTCGCTCGGCGGGCTCTTCTGCACGGGCTCATCTACTTCATCGAGCAGATCAACGCCACAGCGGTCGCTGAGGGCATCGAGACCCAGGAGGAGGCCGAAGCGCTCAAGCGTCTCGGGGTCCACTGTGCTCAGGGATACTTCTTCGGCAGGCCCGGTGAACAGCTGCGTCAGCCGAGTCCGGTCAGGGCGGACGACCGGGGTCGGGGCAGGGTCCGCGTCCTGCCTCTCGCGAAGTAGCTCCGCCAAGTACCCTAGAGGCGTGGAGCTTCAGGTCCGCGCCGCTGCCCCCGCGCCCCAAGCCGCCGCCCCCCACCGTCACGAACACCACCGTGACGTGCAGGGCGGTGCGGCGCGTGCCGCCGTGTTCGGCGTCAGCGACGGGTTGCTGACCAACGTCTCGCTGATCCTGGGTGTGGCGGCTGCCCATCCGGCCGTCGGGGTGGTCCGCCTCGCCGGGTTCGCCGGGCTGGTCGCCGGCGCCTTCTCCATGGCCACCGGTGAGTACGTCTCGATGAGCGCTCAGCGCGAGCTGATCGAACGTGAGGTGGCCATCGAGCGCGAGGAGTTGCGCCGGCACCCTGAGCAGGAGCACCGCGAGTTGGTGGCCCTGTATGTGTCGCGGGGCGTCCCGCGAGCCGCTGCCGAGGAGGTGTCGACAGCCCTGGCGCGCGATCCCGAGCTTGCCCTTGAGGTGCACACCCGAGAGGAGCTCGGCGTCAATCCGGCATCGACGGGGTCGCCCCCCGCGGCGGCGGCGTCGTCCTTCGGCAGCTTCGCGCTGGGCGCCGTCGTCCCGCTGCTGCCCTGGTTCTTCTCGAGCGGGAACGCGGCAGTGGTGACGTCGATCATCCTCGGTGCTCTGATGGCGATCGGCGTGGGGATAGCCGTGGCGAGCTTCACGGGCAGGTCGAGGTTCCATGCCGCGGCACGGCAGCTGGCGATTGCGGCCCTTGCCGCGGCGGTGACCTATGGCGTCGGGACCCTGGTCGGCGTCCACACCAGCTGATCACGGGGTGCCCGCGCTCTTCGAGATTCTCGCCGAGCAGGAGGTGGCGCCGCCTCGTTGTGCGCTCGAGCAGGAGTACGGAGCCGCGCTGCTGCTCACCAGGGATCGGGTTGCTGCCAACTTTGTCAGCACCATCGACGGCGTCGCCAGCTTCGGGATGAACCGCGACGACTCGCGCGCCGTCGGTGGGGGAGTCGTCGCCGACAGGGTGCTGATGGCGATGCTGCGCGCTCTGGCCGGGGTCATCCTCATTGGAGCCGGCACCCTGCGGGCGGCGCCCAACCACCAGTGGACGCCGGCTGCGCTCGCCCCACAACGCACGGACGACCTCGCCGCTCTGCGAACCGCAGCCGGTTTGCCGGACGCGCCTGCGCCCCTGCTGGTGGTCAGCGGTAGCGGCGATCTGCCTGCTCAGGCCGAGGCCGTGGTCAGACCGGCCACGCCGCTGCACGTGCTCAGATCCGGCGGCCTGAGCACTGTCCCAGCCCCGCGTGAGCAGCCGGCGTTGCCGCCTGCTGACACCGCCATCGAGGCTGCCCAGATCGTCGCCTCCGCGCGAAGCCTGACGGGCGCGGGCCCGATTCTCTGCGAGGGCGGCCCGCACCTCTTGGGCGGCCTGCTCGCCGGCGCCGTGCCGCTCGACCTCTTCCTCACCGTGGCGCCGCAGATGGCTGGGCGCAGTGACCAGTCGCCACAGCGACGCAGTCTGGTGGAGGGAGTGGCGCTGCCTCCGTTCTCGCGCTCCGGTCGCCTGCGATCGCTCCGGCGAGCGGGCGACCACCTGATGCTCCGCTACGCGATCGATGCCCACCACCAGGCCTCATAGCCACGGTCCCGGCCGCCAGTGGGCACGGCACCGGCGGCGTCGTCCGGTGGGAGAATCAGCCGGATGCCTGTACGCCGGCCGCCCCGCTCGCTGACCCTCCGCACCGTTGTCGTCGTCCTGGTGGCTGTCGCGGCTGTGCTCATCGCTGTGCGTGGGCCGTCGCACGCGGCGTCACAGCCCGCCGTCTCGACGCAGCCGACCTCGTGGCAGCTGCCCAGGCTCGGAGGCGGCGGCGAGGTCAACCTTGCCGGCCTGCACGGCCGTCCGCTGGTGGTCAACTTCTTCGCGTCGTGGTGCACCGCCTGTGAAGGCGAGCTCCCCGGCTTCCAGGCGGTTTCGGCACAGCTGAAGGGTCGAGTGACGTTCGCCGGCGTCAACTCCCAGGAGACCGGTGACGGGCTGGCGATGGCCCGCCGCTTCGGCATCGACTGGTGGCCTCTGGCTGCCGATAGCGGCGGCACCTCGGGCGGCAGCGGGCTTCACGATGCCCTCGGGGCTCGGGGGATGCCGCTCACTGCCTTCTACGACGCCAACGGGCACTTGCTTCGCGTGATCACAGGAGCGATCTCCGAAGACGACCTGAAGGCGCGGTTGCGCGACCTCTACGGGGTCAGCGTGTAGCCGGCGCCGCGCCAGCCGACATGGCACAGGTCATCCCGCACGTTCGACCCGCAACTGCTCGGCCAGGGACCGTGCCGCATCGCTCAACCGCTCGGGCAGACGCACCACGATCTCCGCGGTGAGGTCGCCGTGGCCGCCACCACGCAGCTTGGGCATCCCCAGCCCACGAAGGCGAAGCCGGGCGCCGTTCTGCGTGCCCGGCGAGACCCGCAGCTGTGCGGTGGTGCCCCGCAGCGTGCGCACCGGCACCTCGCCCCCCAGCAGCGCAACGTCGAGCGGCACCTCGACCCTCTCCCGAAGGTCGTCGCCTTCGCGCACGAAGCGTGGATGCGGGCTGAGCCGCACCTGGACGAAGAGGTCACCCGACTGCGCTCCGGCGCTGCCCGATCCACCCTGCCCGGCCGCCCGCACCCTGGCCCCGTCGGCGACGCCGGCGGGGATGGTGATCTCGACACGCCGCGTCCGCCCCGAGCCGCTCAGCTCGATGGTGCGAGTGGTGCCGCTGTAGGCCTCCTCGAGGGTGATCTCGGCAGTGCCCTGGACGTCCTCGCCGCGTAGCGCCGGCACATTGCGCGTGCGCCCCCTGCCGCTCGTGGGGGTGGCTCCGCCGCTGCGCCCGAACATCGAGTGGAAGAAGTCACTGAACGGATCGGCGTTCCCGAACATGCCCTCCAGGTCTTCCGGTGAGACAGTCCGGTACTCCACCTGGGGCCCTCCGGCCGGCCCAGGGGCGCTGCCGAACGGCGCTCCGCCCGGCTTGCCGGCCTTCTCCCACGCCTCGTACTCGCGCCAGCGCGGTCCGACCTCGTCGTAGCGACGGCGCTTCTCGGGGTCACTGAGCACCTCGTTGGCCTCGTTGATCTCCTTGAACTTGCGCTCGGCGCCGGCGTCGTTCTGGTTGAGGTCGGGATGATGCTTGCGCGCCAGCTTGCGGAAGGCGGCCTTGATCTCCTTCTGGGTGGCGGTCCGGGGCACCCCGAGGATCGCGTAGTAATCCTGAAAGGCTGTGGGCACGACCCACTTGTACCCGATCAGGCCCCGCAGCGAAACGGTCGCGGCCGATCACGCTCGGCGGCGATCGGTCAGCGCGCAGTTCTCCGCCTGTGGACGCGGCGGCGGATGCCCGCGCCTGTGACGACAAGGGCCGCCAGCGGCAGGAGGGGCATCCAGGGTGCCTCGGCCACCGAGGTGGCCGGCATACCCAGGGTGTCGTCGAAAGAGGGAGTGGTGTCGGCCTGGTCAGCGAGCGCCGGATCGGTCGCGCTGCCGCGGTCTGCGAGGCTGACGGCGCTGGCCTGAAGCAGACGGCTGCCACTGGCCAGCTTGTCCACGGCGGCGACGGGAACGGTCACCGTCACTGTCTTGGCGGCGCTGTCCGCCACGCAGTTGACAATCTGTGAGTTGGGGTTGAGCCCGTACACAGCGAACTTGGGGCCGCCCGTGCCGGTGAATGGCACGCTCTGCGGCCGTCCGGCGACGCACTGGAAGCGGCCGCCCGGAGCGGGTTCGTGCGCTGCGGTGAAGTACACATCGGGGACGCCTGTGGTGGGGTCGACGTACTTCCAGGTCAGGACATAGCTGAGACCGTCGGCGCCCCCGTCGCTGGCCAGCGCCTGGGTTGGGAAAGCCAGGTCGGCCACCTTGAACGTCACCACCAGGTTGGCACCTGTGGCGTCGAGGGCGGCGCCGGTGCCGAGCAGGTCGAGGGCTGGAATGTTGGTGTCACTGGTGGGCACCTGACCATCGCCGGTTCGATCAATCACCGACGTCGTGTCGCGGGTCGGTGCACCGCCCAGTTCACCGACGCCTGCGAAGAGGCTCTGCCCACCCACCTGACGTCCCTCCATCACGAAGGGACCGCCGGGGAAGACCGCCGTCAGCGAGTTGGCGTCGTCGTTGTACACCACCACCGCCGCGCCGCGACTGTCGTGCTGGACCTCGAAGAAGTCGAGCAGGTTGCGGTTGCCCTGGCCGGTGCAGCCCACCCCGTTGAAGCAGATGCTGGCGAGGTGGGTGGGCCCCTCCGACACCTGCGCCGTCGCGAACGCGGGTGCGGCGGCGAGGGCATTCACCGATTGGGTCATGTATGTCGTCCAGGCGGCATTCTGTGTGTTGGGGTCGTAGCCGGTGGCGCGCGAGGTGCCGTAGTAGGCCACGTCGATGCGCCCAGCGTCCCCGGCGGTGATCCACGGGAACACCGCGTAGTTGATGCCAGGATTGGCCGAACCTGGGCCGGTCAGGGCGATCGGGGTGGACCACTGCGCCGCGGTGGCGCCCGCCACGGGCACAGTGCGTGAGGGGTTGGTCGCATCAGGCGCGACTGCGGTGAAGCCGGTGGTGTGGGTCTCGTACGCCCGCCACGGGCCGGTGCCGTTCTGCACGGTGTACACGAGGTACAGGTTGCCCGAGGTGTCGACTGCCAGCACGCTGAAGTCGGTGCCGGTGCCGCCTTGGTACTGCTCGGGAACGGCGGTCACGGCCTTGAGCGTCTTGCCACCGTCGGCCGAATAGCCGACGACGACACCGTTGCCGGTGCTGTTGCTGAGCGGTGCGGTCACGTAGACGACGCCGGTGCTCGGATCTGCGACTGCGTTGCCGGGGTTCCCCTGGGTGTCGGTGGTGGTCAACCCCACCCCGTTCTTGTACCTGAGGCCGTCATCGCTGCGGAAGAGTTGGTTGCCCCCAACAACGAAGTGGTCGTACCAGAGATAGTTGATGGTGTGCCCGACGTTGCCGCCGTTGGTGGTCACGGTGGGGTCCACGGAGGTGTTGGTCAACCACTGCCGGTCGGCACCGACGGTGTCCGGGCAGACGAACCCGACGCTGCTGCCGGTGGTGAAGGTGAAGCGTCGACCGCCGTCGTCAGAGTACGCGCAGCTGAGGGTGTCGAGATTGTTCTGGTTGACAACATACAGGCGGTTGAACGTGCTCGAGCCCACCGGGGGGGCCGCCTGGATCTCGGTGTCACCACCGGCGCGAAAGGCGTACGGATTCTGGTTGCCAGGGACGCCGCCCTGCACCTGCCGGAAAGACTCGCCACCGTCCTCGGAGCGCCACAGGAAGCTGGTGTTGGTGCTCACCCCCCACGGAGCGCTCGCGTAGATCCGCCCGTCGCCCTGACCGATGGTGACGTCCGGCTCACCGGCAAGGCGCTGCGCGTCCACGGTCACCGGGTGCGCGAACACTGGCGCCTCCGGCGTACCGGCCCCGGCGTGCCCTGTGGAGGCTGCAGGCGCGGCGACGGTCGCGGTGGCGGCGAGCAACCCGGCGGCGATGAGTGAACGGCGCTGCACGATTTCCTCCGGGGGCGGGCACCCCGAGAATCCTTCCCGTTGGGTGAAACGATCCCGCGGCGCGTATCTTGCGGCCCGCCTGCGGCGCGACCCTGCCGGCTCGCTATGGTGATCCTGTGTCAGCGAGCGTCGACCCCGTCGGCCTCAGCCGCCGGTACCCCATCCCCAATGGCCCGCTGGACCTGGTCACCACAATCTTCCCGCTCCGCCAGGGCACCGCCGATCCCACCATGCGGGTGCATGGCCGCGAGGTGTGGCGAGCCCTGCGGACCGCGGACGGCCCGGCCACGCTGCACATGCGTGTCGAGGCCGGCGAGCTGGTGGCCGGGGCCGAAGGTCCGGGCGCCGCGGCCGCGCTCGGATTGGCACCCGGCCTCGCCGGGCTCGCCGACGACCCCACCCGCCTGCGCCCCCGTCATCCCGCGTTGGTCGAGGCGCGCCGGCGAGCCGCCGGCCTGCGGCTCACCGCCGGCACCGGGGTCTTCGACGCCCTGGTCTGGGTGATCCTGGCCCAGAAGGTTGTCGGCCTCGACGCGCGCCGTTCCTACCGCGACCTGGTGCGCCGCGTCGGTGAGCCCGCTCCGGGCGCGGCAGGCCTGCTGCTTCCACCGGACCCTGCCCGGGTTGCCGCCACCCCGTACTGGACCTTCCACGAATGCAACGTCGAGCGCCGCCGGGCGATGGTGATCATCGACATCGCCCGGCGGGCCAGCACCCTGGACGCATTGAGCGCGCTGCCGGCGGCCGAGGCGCGGCGCCGGCTCGAGACGGTGCCCGGTGTCGGTCCCTGGACCGCCGCCGAGGTCACGGCCGTCAGCCACGGCGATCCCGACGCCGTTCCGGTGGGTGACTACCACGTGCCCAATGCGGTCGCCCACGCCCTCGCCGGCGAATCCCGCGGTGACGATCGCCGGATGCTCGAGCTGCTCGAGCCCTACACAGGACAGCGGGGTCGGGTCATCCGGCTGCTGATGTCGGGGGGGCGTGGCGCGCCGCGCTTCGGTCCTCGAGTCAGCCGGCAGGACATCCGCGGTCGCTGACAGGCATCAGGCAAGCCTCGCGGCCGTGGCTCACATGGCTGGCGGTGGTGGTGGAGGAGGGGGCGGTGACGCGGCGGGCAGCGGCGACCTCGTGGAGACGGCCGCGTGACAGTAGGAGCACTCCGGAGCACCGGCCCGCAACGGCGCCTGGCAGTTGAGGCAGTGTGCTGACAGTGGCGGCTGACGTTGGACGACGATGGCAGAACGGATGGCGTGACCGGGCCGTCTCGGTACCAGCGCGGAGCCATCGGGCAGCAGCAGCTCGTACGTCCCGGCGGTCATGGCGTCCCTGACGGCCTGCAGCCCATCGAACGCGGGATTGATGGCATAGAGGGTGGCAAGGTCCCCGAGGGCCGCGTCGGTGCGACCCAGCATGTACTTGCAGACGCCGCCGTAGAAGACGCATTGCTCGCTCCCGGGGCCGAGCGTGCCGGTTCGACCGGGAGCCGATGTGGCAAAGCTCAAGCCCTGGCGCGGGTCCTCCTTGCACAGGTATGCGTAGGCCAGGTGGGCGGTGACCGAGGCCATGCTGTCGTCAGTCGCTGGAGCCGCCTGGCGGATCGCCACCAGCTCGGCGATCGCCTCGTCGACCTGGTTGCACTTCAAGGCGGTCATCGCCAGGTGCCCACGCGCCAGCCAATCCGACGGCACCTTGGCACAGTACTCACGGTACAGCCGAAGCGCCGCGGCGTTGTCACCGTGGGCCGCTGTGACCTCCGCGAGCGGAGCCAGCACCTCGGGGCTGCGCGCATCGATCGCCGCGGCCTGCAACAGGAGGTCGCGGGCGTTCGCCGGCTCCAGCGCAGCCTGGTGCACGTACGAACGGATTCGCCACTCCGGCACGTGCAATTGCCACAGGCCCGCCACCAGCAGCCACAGGCCGATCGGAGAGGTGATGACCAGCAAGGTCAACACGATCCCCCACGCGATCTTCTGCGGCGGTGCGAGGTTCGCCAGCTGTTGCACGCCGGACTTCGCGGAGCTTGCCGATGGGTTCGCCGGTCGAGGTGGGGTCGGACACACCGGCCTCGAGTGAGCCGTGCCCTTGGCACCTCGCGCGTGCGTCGGCGAGTACGTCGTGTAGGAGAGCCCGGTCCCGGGGAGGCCCACCGTCGTCCGGCGCCGGCCGTGGCCCACCGTGTAGTGGAAACCACGTGGTCCGAAGCTCGTGCTCACACCGCTCTTGGACAGGTTGAGCCGCACGCCGGGAGCGATCCGCAGCGTTCGTCTGAATCGGGCGTAGCCGGGCATCGTTCAGCGATCTCGATGTGACATCGGGCGGAGTCCTTCCTGGGCACTGACGAGCGCGGTTGCGTTCGAGGACAGTGTGTCGAGGACAGTGTGTCAGAGGGTACGGGCGCCTACCATCCGTCGACAATGCCTGTGCTCCTGTTCATGGTGGCCGCTGTCCTCGCCGTGGTCGTTGTGGTGGCGGTGCTCGGCTTCATAGGACCATTCGTCGCCGTCGTCGGGATCCTTCTTGCCCTGCTGGTGATCCTCAATCCCGGTGGTCTCGGCGGTCGTCTGCGCCAATCGCCTGGCTGGTGGGGCATCCCTGGCATGCGCCGCGCCTCCGCGGGCGCCGCGCCCTTTGCGGCATTGCTCTTCCTTTATGCCGTTCCGGTGCCGATCGGAGCATTTGCTCTCACCCACGCGGGGAATTCCGTTTCGAGCTCGCCCTCATCGCCGCCGCCCCTCGCAGGCGTCGGGGGTGGTGCACCATCGACTCAACCGAGCGACACCGGCTCGGTCTCGCCGACCGGGGCGCCGTCGGTCACCCCCGCGCCGATCGCATCAGCAACGCCAACAGACGCAGCCACTCCGACCGCCGTCCCGACGGCTGCTCCGCCACCGACGGAAGCCCCAATCACGCCGCCGACTGCGCGTCCCACGCAGCCGCCAACCGCTCCGCCCGCACCTCCGCCAACCGCTCCCCCCGCACCTCCGCCAACCGCGCCGCCATCCAGGAATCTGTGTGGTGCGCCCGACAACCCCTGGAACTACAACTTCTGTGGCGGCGGCACGATCAGCTCGCCGCCGAGCAATTTCTGCGACTACTTCAACTGCATCCGTTCGTTCGCGGACTACACCAATGGCTATGTCGAGGAGTGCCGAGACGGTATGTACTCGCACTCCGGCGGTCGCCCCGGTTCGTGTTCATCGCACGGCGGAAACCTGCGGCCGCTCAACCCGTAGCCCATGGCCGTTCTGCCTGACGATGCGGGCGCGCTCTCGCCGTCTCCGAGTCGCGAAGAGCGCTGGGAGGCGCGTTTTGCCGTGCCCACGCTGGTTGCCGCTCTCCTCGTCATCCCCACCATCGTCATCGAAGAGAGCGGGCTCTCCGAGACGTGGCAATTGGTTGCGTCGCTGCTGAATTGGACCATCTGGGGGGTGTTCCTGGCGCACGTCGCCACCATGCTCGCGGTCACTCAGGACAAGCGGCACTGGCTTCGCGGGCACGTCCTCGAGATTCTGATCATCGTGCTCACTCCGCCTTTCCTCCCGCCCTCGCTGCAGTCTGCGCGGATCCTCCGACTCCTGCGCCTGCTGCGCGTCGTCATGACGGCGCGAGCCATGCGGAGTTTCTTCTCCCTCAACGGACTGAAGCTCGCCACACTCATCGCGGTGTTTGGAGTCCTGGGGGCGGGTGCGCTGTTTGCGGACGTGGAGACCCAGCAGCATCTGTCGACCTGGGACGGCGTGTGGTGGGCGATCAACACGGTCACCACGTCGGGCAGCGAGATCTTCCCGCGCACGACGGGTGGTCGCGTTGTGGCAATCGGTATCCTGCTGGTTGGCGTGGGCTACATAGCTGTGTTGACGGGCGCCGTCGCTCAGCTCTTCATCAGAGCCATGCACACGGAGGTTGACATCACGGCTGATGTCGGACAGCGTGTCGACCACCTGACTGCTGAGATCGCCTTGCTACGGCACGAGATCCGCCACCTTCAGGACGTTGGCGCCCAAGGAAGGCCGACGACCGTCGGCGAGGGTAGTGTGGGTGGGGGAGAGGAGACGGCCGGTGAGGTGTCAGGCCGCGGCGATCCCAGCGCACCCGCCACACCACGAACCCGGCGAGCTCGCGGGCCACGGCGGTGATGGCCTTGTTACGCCTGCCATTCGTTAGACCTTCGGTGGAGGTTGGAGCCCAGGCTGGTTGGAGCACTGCGCGTGTGGCTGCCCAAGCTTCCGTCGGGGCGTTGCGATACGCAGGCAAGCGATTGGTACACGCGACTAGAGTGGACTGCTGAAGCCAACTGCCGAAGCCAACAGCCGAAGCCAACTGCCGAAGGAACGAGATGACCAAGAAGAAGGCGACGCCGCGTCGGGCCACGACGAAGAGCCTGCCCTCGCCGGAGGTGGCCGCGGTGTCGCCGGGCTGGGCGCAGGATGGGGACGCGCTGACCACATCTCTCGGGGTGCGGGTCAGCGACACCGACAACTCGCTGCGCGCGGGGAGCCGAGGGCCGACGCTCCTCGAGGACTTCCACCTCCGCGAGAAAATCATGCACTTCGACCACGAGCGCATCCCCGAACGCGTGGTCCATGCCCGCGGAGCGGCAGCACATGGTCGCTTCATCCTCGACACGCCGATCCCCGAACTCACCAGCGCCGCGTTTCTCACCGCCCAGAGGGAGACGCCTGTCTTCCTGCGCTTCTCCACCGTGGCGGGCTCGCGCGGCTCCGCCGACACGGCGAGAGACGTGCGTGGCTTCGCGGTTAAGTTCTACACGGCCGAGGGCAATTTCGACCTGGTGGGCAACAACATCCCGGTGTTCTTCATCCAGGATGGCATCAAGTTTCCCGACGTCATCCACGCCGCCAAGCCACAGCCAGATCGCGAGATCCCGCAGGCGCAGACGGCTCACGACACCTTCTGGGATTTCGTTTCGCTGACGCCGGAGTCGACTCACATGCTGATGTGGGTGATGTCCGATCGCGCGATCCCACGATCCTTCCGGACCATGGAGGGGTTCGGGATCCACACCTTCCGGCTGGTCAACGAGCAGGGCAAGTCGACGCTGGTGAAGTTTCACTGGAAGCCGGCGGCCGGCGTTCACTCCCTGGTGTGGGAGGAGAGTCAGAAGCTGGGCGGCATCGACCCCGACTTCCACCGCCGCGACCTCTGGAACGCGATCGAGTCCGGTGCGTTCCCCCAGTGGGAGCTTGGCCTGCAGGTCATGCCCGACACCGAGGACCAGACCTTCCGTGGAATCGACCTGCTCGACCCCACCAAGATCGTGCCCGAGGAGCTTGCGCCGGTGACCCGCATCGGCCGAATGATCCTGGACCGCAACCCCATCAACTTCTTCGCCGAGACTGAGCAGGTGGCCTTCTGCGCGGGCTCGTTCGTTCGCGGCATCGAGCCCACCGACGACCCGCTGCTCCAGGCGCGGCTGTTCAGCTATCTGGACACTCAGCTGACCCGCCTAGGCGGCCCGAACTTCAACCAGCTTCCGATCAACCGGCCGATTGCCCCGGTCAACGACAACCTCCGCGATGGCTTCGGCCAGCAGGCGGTGCCGCTCGGTCGGGCACCGTACGTGCCCAACTCCCTCGACGGTGGCACCCCAATTCACACCAAGGACGGGCTCGTCGGTGGGTATACGGTGCTGCCGCGTGCCGTCGACGGGCCCAAGGTGCGCGAGCGACCCTTGTCATTCGAGGACCATTACACACAGGCCGCGCTCTTCTGGCAGAGCATGTCGGCGGTGGAGCAGAAGCACATTGTCGATGCCTTCTCCTTTGAGTTGAGCCACGTCGAGGCAGCCGAGATTCGCGCCCGGATGCTTGAGCGGCTGGGCAGCGTCGACGCCGATCTGACCCGTCGAGTTGCTGCCAACCTCGGCCTTCCGGCGCCGGCCGGCTCGCCTCCCACCGACATCGCGCCGTCGCCTGCGCTCTCCATGCTTGCCGCGGCGTCCGGACCGATCGATGGACGGGTGATCGCAGTGATCGCCACCGACGGCGCCGACGCCAAGGGTATTGCCGCGGTCCGAGCCGCTGTGCAGGCGGCCAATGCCGTGCTGCATGTGGTGGCGCCTCACGCCGGCATGCTGACGACGTCCGGCGCGGGCGCCGTGGAGGCCACCAAGACACTGTTCGGCGCGCAATCCGTCGAGTTCGACGCTGTGGTGGTGGCCGGTGGCACCGGCGCGCGGGAGTTGTCAGCCGTGCCCGCTGTCGCGCTGTTCCTTCAGGAGGCGTACCGACATCACAAGACGGTCGGGGCGTGGGCTGACGGTCGCGCGGTCCTGGCGGCGGCAGCCATTGCCGACGGGCCTGGTGTGGTTACCGGCGAGAGCGCCAACGCAATCGCCACGCCGCTGATCACCGCGGTCGGCTGGCACCGCCACTGGAACCGCGACTGAGTTGACCCGTACCGATCCCACGGCGTCCAACTGAACACCAACCGCGCGATCCCCCAGGTCGGCGATAGAAGCGTCGCACCCCCGCTCACGGACACCGACGCGGACAACTACTCACTGTGCCCCACCCCCCAGCGCGGGTCGCAGATCACGTGCCTGCGACTCGCGCGATGACGTCCCGGATAGGCTCAGTAGCTGACCGATTGAAGGACCACCTTCACCGTGTCCGCATCAGCGGCCGTGGGCGCATCGCTGGTGAGTTCAAGCAAGTACTGGCCGGTTTCGCTATTGAAGTTCTTGCTGTCAAACGTGGTCACCGGGTAGCAGTTGCCACTGTCTCCGACCGTGGGAGTCCTCATGGTGGTGCCGTTGCCGGGTGCGGGGATACCGCCGATGATCGCGAGGTATGGCCTCTCTGAGGACGACTTGTAGTAGACGTCCACGACGTAGGCTTGAGGAACGCCGGCAAGGGGTGTGACCGTCCTCACGAACCAATGGCTATCGGTGGTGGGATCACAGCTGCCTCCGCGTCCAGTCACCCCGGCATTCCAGGTGAGCCGGGTGCCACTGGGGCTGGTCAGCACCGCCGTCTCGCGACCGGGCCATGCCTGGGCATTGGGATCGGGCTGCTTCAGCGACCAAGTCGGCGGGTACCGAAAGTGCAGCCCCTCACTGGCTGAGGTGTACGTCTTCCAACCGTCGAACTGCGATACCGCTGCCGTCGTCGATGGCGCCGAGCTGGGCGCGCCCCCCGTCGACGTCGCGGAAGCGGAGGGGCTGGCCGCCACCGCGGACGGGGACGGTGACGTCGCCGTGGTCGACCCACATGCAGTCATGGCGCTCAGCCCCAGCATGCAGGCAATGAATCGGCTTGGTCTTTGCATCACCCTCGCCCACCGCGGTACCCGTCCAACGGATACCGACATCGTAGGCTACCCTAATGGGAGCGGGAGGCGAGGCTCGAACTGGCGACCCTTCGCAACCAGATCGGTGATGACTGGCCGACTGTCGTCGGCGCCGGCCGGCGCCACCTCGATGACGCCTGGCATAGCGCAGACATCGCGTCACTCGTGAGATGGCGTACCTGAACGGATCCTCGTGATGCAGACTCGTCCGGGTGCGGCGCCCGGGGGCTGCCTGGGCTCAGGATCCAGAGGAGGTTCGCTGCGTGTCACCCGGCCCGAACTGGCTCTTTCGGCATCCGCCTGCGCCGCCGGCCGAGCGAGAAGCCGCGCGTGTCCCCCCTGTTCGGTCGGCCCCGTCGCTGCTCTCCCGCATCGCTCGATTCCTCGCATTCGACATCGTCGTGCGGCTGCGTCAGTTGCTTCGCCTGGCTCTGCTGGTGGTCGAGGCGATGGTCGCGCTCCGCATCGTCTTGAAGGTGACCGGGGCCAACGCCCAGGCCGGCTTCTCCAGCTTCGTGTACCGGGTCAGCTCGCCGTTCGTCGAGCCCTTCCACCCGGTCTTCGCCGATCAGTCGGTGAACCAGCATCCCTTTGAGGTGGGCTCACTGCTGGCCATGGTGGTCTACGCGGCCCTTGCGTACCTGGCTGTGCGAGTCGTCCGCATCATCCTGTCACCGCGCGCCTGACGGATCGGGAGTCCGGTGGTTCCAATCCGCCAGCTGGGGCACGGCCGGTCGGCCGGCAGACCAGACACTCCCCCCGAGAGCCACGCCACCGCCCTACGAGAGATTCTGCATGCCCACTTCGGCACAGCGCCATCGGCCGTGCATCACAACCCCCTCGGCCACCGCAGCCTCTCCTATACAGCTCAACAGGGTGACCAAACAGTCATCGTCCGGATCAACACCCAGCCGGCTAGGTTCGCCAGCACTGTCAAAAATCTCGAGGTCCTGCGCGAGCTCGGTATCCTGGTCCCGAAGGTGCTGGCCGAAGACCTCAGCTGCTCCCACCACCCGTTCGCGTACATGATCTTGCGGGCGATTCCGGGAACCGATCTCCGATTCGCGCTGCCAACCATGTCGAATCAAGAACAGCGGCTGGTGGCGGCTCAGGTGATGGACTTCGAGAGACGTGTGTGCAAACTCCCAGAGGGCCAAGGCTACGGCTATGCCGGCGTCGGAGAGACGCCGCCGCACCGAAGCTGGCGTGAGGCGATCGCATTCGGCGCCTTTTCCCAGGGGTACGCGCCGGACGCCGTGGACGCCGAGTTGATGGAGAGAGCCATGGAAGCCGTCGAGCATCTCGCGCCCTATCTCGACAGCATTCGACCCACCTGCTTCCTCGACGATCTCACCACCAAGAATGTGATCGTGGACCACGGCGCTCTGTGCGGCGTTGTCGACTTCGATGTCGTCTGCTACGGCGATCCACTCTTTCAGATCGGCCTTACCCAAACGGCGGTCGGCTTCGACCTGCCCGACAGCTGCATGAGCTACGTCGAGCATCTCTGCACTGCAGCCGATGTCACGCAGGACCAGCGGCGGGTGATCCATCTGTACGCCGGGCTGTGTGGCATCGACTTCCTCAGCCGCATGGCGGTCAGCCCCGCACATGCCGCCGGCGTTGCTCGCATCAACCGCTGGCTCGACCGCGCGGTCTAGCGCACGAGTCGAAATGCGCCATCGACCAGCACGGGGACGGCTCTACTGGCATTCACCTGCGATGCGTACCGCACGTCCTCCAGACGGCCTGTCGAGATCAAGGCCCGACCCGAGGAGCAACTGCTGAGGAATGCCGGCGTATCGGCCGCAACTCCTCGCCAGGCTCGAGCGGCCGCCGCGCCCTCCGGAGATGCGCGCTCACCCAGTGCATCGATGACAGCTCCTGCGCCGACGAGGTCTTCGACGGCGGGTCGAAGAGAGTCATCCGGCCACCGCTCCCCGGCAGCGACGATGAGCACCGGCTGGGAGCGACCGCGCAGCCAGTCGGCCACCGCCCCGGCGTTGCGCAGGCACGCCGCCACCACAGTTGCGCCGGACTCCGCGGCCAGTGATGCACATGTCGACCCGTTGGGCGAGGGCAACACCACCCTCTCGCCGTCTCTCAAGTGGAGGAGGCTGAGGGGCGACAGCGACGGTGCTGTGGCACTGTCGCCATCCGCGAGCACAGCGCCGATCGATGCGGCGAAACTGCGGGCGGCGTCGTCGCGCGAGCGGTACGGATACACGACGGCGCCGCGGGAAACGGCGGCAGCCACGGCGGTGGTGAAGCGAAGCACGTCGACGATCACCACGACCGCGACGTCATGGACAAGCGCGGTCACACCGCTCGCGCCCCACTCGAAGCGCACGTCGTAGTCGTTCTGGCTTGCCCACCCGTGCGTCAATTCAGCGCCTCCACGTAGGACCCGAAGCAAGAGCCAGTCCGGCTTCAATGAGAAGGTGGCGCTTGAGCTCATCGTGATGTCCGCACACGGCGATCAGCACCACGACGCCACGTCGCCGAAGCTCTGATGTCAGTGTGTCGAGGATCAGTCGACCGGCTGCAACTGGCGAGCAGCTCTCGGTCGGCGCGGATCTACAGCACACCGGCAGGATCGAGATACAGGCGAAAGCCCTCGGCTTCGGCCTCGAAGCCGCATGAGCGATAGAGGTCGTGGGCACCGTCGCCGGCGTGGCGTTTGTGGGTCAGCAGCTGCACCTTCCGGCAGGACATGCTCCGTGCATCGTCGAGCAGCCGTCCAAGCATCATCCGGGCGACGCCGCGCCGGCGATGGGCGTCCGCCACCACCACGGCTTCGATGAACGCCGTGGGGCAGCAGTCATAGGTCAGGTTCGGCATCACCAACAGACAACTCGTGCCAACCACCTCGCCGTCCGTCTCGGCGACGTACACGGTCAGGTCGTCCGTCGCCATCATCCGCTGCCACATGTCACGCTGGCGCCCGGAGATGGTGTCCTGCTCGAGAGTCGGAGAATGCTCGTAGAGCCGCAGCACGGCCAGCAGGTCTTCCACGCACGCTGTCCGGACGCGGTATGAGCTATTCATGGCAGCCGCTCAGCCTGGCACGTCTGCGTCGGTCGGGTTTGGTGCAGCGACTCCCACACGCCGACTCCGTGGTGTTGCCACACGAACAGATGTTCGTTACACTGCCGGCCACCATGACCACGCTGATCGATCCGGTTGCCCACGCGCTCGATCAGCTCCGGGCCAGCGTTACCGTCGCCGGCCGCATCGTCCACGAGGAGCTGATCCCCGCCAACACTGCCGAGTACGCGCCGTGGCCTACGGCACTGGATCCGCGTCTGGTGGCCGCGCTTCGGGCGCGGGGCATCCACCGGCCCTACATCCATCAGGGGGAGGCCATCGACCACGCGCTGGCCGGCCGCGACGTGGTGGTGGTCACACCGACAGCCAGCGGCAAGACGCTTGCCTTCGCGGCGCCCGTCATCGATGCGTGGCTCCACGACCCCGAGGCGCGATCACTGTGGCTGTTTCCCACCAAGGCACTGGCCCAGGACCAGCTCGCCGGCCTCCAGGACATCGCCATCCACCTGCCCGCCGGCTTGCGCGCGGCAACCTACGACGGCGACACCGCGCCGGGGCTGCGTCGGGCGGTGCGCAACGAGGGCAACATCGTGGTCACCAATCCGGACATGCTGCACAGCGGCATCCTCCCTCACCACACCAGCTGGGTCCGGCTCTTCCAGCACCTGCGCTACATCGTCGTCGACGAGCTCCATGCCTACCGCGGCCTCTTCGGCTCGCATCTCGCCAATGTCTTGCGCCGCCTGCTCCGCCTCTGCCGCTTCTACGGCAGCAACCCCACTCTGATCGCGTGCAGCGCCACCATCGCCAACCCGCGCGAGCTCGCCGAGAAGCTGCTGGAGCGGCCCGTCCAGCTGGTCGATCGCAACGGTGCCCCGCGCGCGGCCCGCCGCCTGTGGTTCTGGAATCCACCAATGGTCGACGGCACCATGGGCGTGCGTCGCTCGGCGACGCTCGAGGCCCGGCGGCTGATGACCGAGCTGCTCACGCGCAAGCTGCAGACCATCGCCTTCACGCGCAGCCGGTCGGGGGTCGAGGTCCTGCTCAACTATCTGCAGCGCCTCCATCCTGCACCGCGACAGGGGGGCGCCTCCCCGGTGCGCGGCTATCGCGGCGGCTATCTCCCGCTGGAACGGCGCGCCATCGAGGCCGGGTTGCGCGACGGAAGCGTGCGCGGCGTGGTCAGCACCAACGCGCTCGAGCTGGGCATCGACATCGGCAATCTCGATGCTGCCATCCTTGTCGGATACCCAGGAAGCATCGCGTCCACCTGGCAGCAGCTGGGCCGCGCCGGGCGACGTGACAGCGAATCGCTGGGCGTGTTCATCGCCACCGACTCGCCGCTTGACCAGTTCCTGGTCACTCACCCGCGCTACCTGCTCGACGCCCCGCCCGAACACGGCCTGGTCAACCCCGACAACCTGCTGGTGCTCGGCGCCCACCTCCAGGCTGCGGCGTTCGAGCTGGCTTTCGAGACCGAGGAGTCGTTCGGCGGCGCAGGGGTGGACACCACCGGTGCGCTCCTCGACCTCTTCCGTGACGACGGTCTGGTTCACCGCACCGGCTCGCGTTATCACTGGGCGGCGGACGCCTTCCCCGCGGAGGCGATCTCCCTGCGCCGAGCCGCCGCCACCAACGTGGTCATCATCGACACCTCCACCGGGGCCGGCGGTCCCGGGCAGGGCCCCCAGGGCCCGTGGGCGGCCAGTGGGGGAGGGCGTCCGGGGAGCGACGGCCGGGTGATCGGGGAGGTGGACCAGTTCGCCGCGCCGGTGCTGGTTCACGACGACGCCATCTACCTCCACCAGGGGCGCCAATTCCACGTCGAGCGGCTCGACTGGGAGGAGAAGCGAGCCTATGTGCATCCCGTCAGCGTCGAGCACTTCACCCTCGCCGAGACCCGCACCACCCTGCAGATCCTGGAGCGCTACGAGGGGCCTGTGGGCACCGCCTGTCGCCGCTCTCTGGGCGAGGTGCGGATCAGCCGGCTGGCCACGATGTACAAGAAGGTGCGCTTCCTCACCCACGAGAACGTCGGCTCGGGCCCCATCTCGCTCCCGGAGCAGGACCTGCACTCGGTGGCCGCGTGGCTGGCCTTCGATCCCGGAGAGCTGGGTGGCCTCGACCGAGCCAATCTCGACGCCGGGCTGTCCGGGCTCGCTGCCAGCCTCCACGCCGCCGCCTGCCTGCTCTGCATGTGCGATCCCCACGACATCGGCACCCACGCAGCGCTGCGCGCCGCCTCACCCCCGGCGGCCGTGCTCGGCATCCCGGCCATGGCCACCGCGGCCGCCGCGCCCGAGCCGCCGGAGTTCGTGGCGGGATGGCGACCCGAGCCGGCTCCGATGCCGGCTCCGGTCGAGGTGGGATGGCCCACCTGCTACCTCTACGACTCCGTCGCGGGCGGGGTGGGCTTCGCTGAGCGCTGCCATCAGCGGCACTCGGACCTTGCCCGAATGGCGCTGGAGCTCGTCGACGGCTGCGGCTGCGATGGAGGCTGCCCCTCATGCGTGGGCCCGGCGCCTGCCCGGGTGGACGCCAAGGCCGCCACCCGGCACCTGCTCGGCCTCGCTCGCTGAGCGGCTCCCCCGCGACTGCGGCCTGCTGCTAGCGTCGCCTTCGTGCTCTCTGACGCCTCGCCACCCAGCGTCAACCCGCCCAAGCCGCGTCGGCGTCTGACGTCTCCCCGGTCGATCGGGCAGCATCTGGTGCGGGTCGATCCCGCCTTCGCCACAGTGGTGCGTGCCGCCCGCCCGTTCACGCCGCGCCCGCCGGGCCGGGACGCCTTCAATGCGCTGGCCAGGGCGATCGTGTACCAACAGCTGGCTGGGCGGGCCGCCGCCGCGATCCATGGACGGTTCGTCGCCCTCTTCGACGAGGACGCGCCCACGCCGGCAACGGTGTTGCGCCTGCCTGCCGGCGCTCTGCGCGGAGTGGGGCTGTCGGGTGCCAAGGCCGGGGCCATCCTCGATCTCGCTGCCAAGTGCACTGACGGCACCATCCCGATGGCGGAGCTGCCGGCGATGGCCGACGACGAGGTGGTCGCGCGGCTGTCGGTGGTGCGTGGAGTGGGACGGTGGACCGCTGAGATGTTCCTGCTCTTCGACCTCCGCCGTCCTGACGTGTGGCCGGTCGACGACTATGGGGTTCGTAAGGGGTGGGCCCTGGTTCACGGGGCTGAGGTGATGCCGTCTCCCAGAGAGTTGATGAGGCTCGGCGACGCACTGCGCCCCCATCGGTCCGCAGCGGCCTGGTATTGCTGGCGGGCGGTGGACACCATCACACCCTGACCACGGGCGGTCGTCGGGTCCGCTGGGAGGCTCAGGCCCGGCGGGGAGACTCAGGTCCCGGTTCGGTCGACCGGCTGCCGTCCCACCAGCATTCGACGGCGTCGCAGGGCCCGCATGATTGCGGCTGCCTCATCGGGGTCAGCCTGCTCCAGCGTCGACGATTGGACCGTCACTCCTTTGCGCCCCCGTGTCCACTGTCGGTGCGGCCGCCCGGCGAGCGAGACCGGGATGTCGTCCAGGCGCGCCAGTGCGGAGAGCGGCGTGCGGTCCGCCGACATCGCCGGCTGCGCGGAACCCTCTGGCGCCACCTTCTTCTCGAGCCTGCGCATCCAGGAGAGCAGGACGACCACCCACACACCAGTCGCCGCCACGGCCACGAAGACCGCGGGGGCCAGAGGGGAGGTGTCGCCATCGGCTGTGACCACCGCCACCGCGGCGAGAACCATCGCCGACCAGACGACTGTCGCGTTTCTCAGCCTGTAAACCATCCGGGCGGATTCTAGGCTGGGTGTCACCGACGAGCGACCGGAGCTTCCCCAGTGGGAGCGGCCGAAGCCGAACTTCAGCCGCTCCGCAGGAAGGGGGATACAGCTTTCGCTGCCCCCCGAGTATACGAATCGGAGCGCCCTCGTCAGCCCACGCGCGGGTGCCTGACCCGCGCGGACGAGCAATCGCTGCGATTGCTTCGAACGCCACTGTTTTCTTTGCGCGGCGAACAAGTGTTCGCTACCCTGCGGTCGTGATCGAGCCGAAGACGGCCACCATCAGCGCGCTTCGAGCCCGGCTCGCCGCGCTGGGCGGAACGGGAGTCGAGCGCGCGGTGGCGCGCCCGCTTGGGCTCGGCACGGCCGACCGTGCCGCCGGCCTGGGATTTGTCGCCGAGTCCAGCAGTCGGGGAGAGGTGTTCGTGCGCCGGTTGGCCGTCGACCTGGGCGGTTTCCTGGGGCGCGCCGGTCTGTCCGCCATGCCCCCGACAGCCCAGCTGCTGGCACTGGTCGGACATCCCTGCGCCCCGGGAGGACCGGCGTGGGTGAGCGGGGAGGGCGTCGGGGTGCTCGACATCGAGAGCCTCGGGCTGCATGGCAGCGGGGTGATGGCGTTCCTCGTTGGGCTCGGAATCCAACGCGGCGACGTCCTCGAGGCCGAGCAGTACCTGCTGGTCGACCCCGACGGCGAGGAGGCGATGCTGGGGGCGATCGCTGCCCGGATCTGCGCCCACAGACTGTGGCTGACCTACAACGGGCGCAGCTTTGACGTGCCTGTTCTCGCCGCCCGCTGCACCATCAACCGGCTCGATCCGAGCACCATCGAACCGCGCCTCCACGGTGACCTGTTGGGGCCGGTCCGTCGCCTCTTCCGTGACCGGCTCGGCCCCTGCACGCTCCGGCATGCGGAGATGTCCCTGCTCAACCATCATCGCGTCGACGACGTCCCCGGCTTCGAAGCTCCAGGGCGCTATCGAGCCTGGCTGCGCGGCGCTCCCAATCGCGCTCTCGCCGGCGTCGTGGTGCACAACCTGCAGGACATCGTCAGCACCGTGGTGGTGGGAGCGCGGCTGGCGGCGCATGTCGGAGGGGAGCGGGTACGGCCTGCCCACGCTGCTGATCGGTACCTGCTCGGCCGCCACCTCGAGCGCCAGGGAGTCGCCGATGGCGCCGAAACGGAACTGCGCGCTGCGGTGGACGAGGGGGTCGACCCCTGGGCGCGGCAGGCGGCTCACCGCCTAGCGCTGGTGCTGCAGCGGCGAGGCGCCGCTGCCGAGTCGATCGAGATCTGGCGGCGGCTCCATGAGAGTGATCGACGCGACCTTCGTGCTGCCCGCGGATACGCCATTCGCCTCGAGCGCACCGGCGACCTGCCGGCAGCCCTCGAGGTCTGCCTTCGGGTCCGGGCCGTCAGAGCCGAGCTCGGGCCCTGGTGGGCCCGTCTGCGCGGCGGCGGAGAGGAGGGCGACCTCGACTGGGATCGTCGCCGGCTCCGATTGCAGCGCCGGCTGCATTCGTAGAATGCCCACCTTGCAGGAGGAGCCGTCGCCGCCAGACGCGTCCGGCACCGTCACGCCCGATTCGACCAGCGGGCTGGGCTCGAGAGCGCTGCGCTTCACAGTCCTCATCCTGGTGGCTCGGATCGTCTCCCGCCTGCTCGCACTGGTTGCCGTCGTCGCCATCGGCAACGCGCTCGGCGACAGCGGGTTCGGCCAGATGCAGACGGCGATCACCTACACCGCGCTGGTCGGCGCCATCACCGACATCGGCTTCACCGCGCTCTATGTGCGCGAGGGCGCCCGTGAGCCGGGTCAGCTGCCCCGCTACTTCAACAACGTGGCCTCGATCAAGCTGTTCCTGATCGCCATCTCGCTGCCCTTGCTGGCGGCATGCCTGTGGTTCTCCGGCATCGAGTCACTGTTGCTCCCGGCCTTTGCGCTGCTCATCCTCAGCGGCTACTCACTGCTGCTGCGCAGCAGCCTCTACGCATTGCAGCGGCTCAACTTCGAGATCGCGGAGATCGTCCCGGAGACCGCGGTGATCCTGGTGCTGGCACTCATCGGCTCGCGCATCCATGCCGGCCCCGGCTACTTTCTCTGGGCGTACGCGGCCAGCTCCGGCTTCGCCACCGTGTACTTCGTCACAGTCCTGCTGAGCAAGCGCATCGTACGTCCTCGCTGGCAGCTCGAGACTGACCTGTTCTCGCGCTGGGTGAGGGCGGGCATCCCCCTGGCGATCACCTACGTGCTCACCACTGTGTACTTCAAGCTCGACGTGCCGATCCTGCAGCACTATCGCTCGTACGCCGAGGTGGGGTGGTACACGTTCGCATATCGCCCATTCGAGGCTTTGCTGTTCATCCCTGGCACGCTTCGCACAGTGATGTTCCCGGTGCTGGCGATCTACTACCGCAACGCGCCCAATCGGGTGCTGGCGTCGGCGGAGAAGTTCTTCAAGGGACTGGCCGTGATCGGCTTGCCGATCACCGTCGGCCTCTTCCTGCTCGCCCCGCAGTACATCGCCCTCATCTCCAACCAGTTCCCGGAGAGCGGAGCTGCCCTGCGCATCCTGGCCCTGGCGATCGTGTTCATGTTCGTCGACAACACGTTCGCTGCGGTGCTCAACGCCATCGACAGGCAGAAGCTGTTCGCTTACGTGGCGCTCAGCGGGTTGGTTCTCAACCTCGGGCTGAACATCGTGCTGATCCCTCGCTTCGGGTACATCGGCGCCAGTTGGGCAACCGTAGTCACCGAGGTGGGACTGGTGGCCGTGGGCTGGCTGACACTGCGTCATGTGTTGGGCCCGCTGCGGGTCGTCAGGTTGTGCTGGAAGCCGCTGGTGGCGGGGCTGGTGATGGGCGCATTCGTGGTTGTCAGCAATCCGCACGGGCGGAGTGCCGTGCTGCTGGTCAGCGCCCTGGCCGCTGTCATCTACGCCCTGATGCTCTACATCCTTCGTGCCGCAGACGACGAGGAGCAGTCGATCATTCGCCGAGCGCTGCGCCCGCGCACCGCCAGGGCCGCCCCACCGGTCTGACCGCCTCAGCGTTGGAGGGGTCAGGCGCCTGCGGGAGTGGCGCTGTTCGGGGTCACCGCTGCCGCGGTCACACCTGTGTTGTCGTACTGGGCGAAGGGGGTCTGCCAGTCGGCCTCGCCATTGTTGATGTCCGCGATGTTGACGGTGGGGCTCACCTGCACCACATCACCCGGCAGGGACCAGTTGTAGAAGGTGATCGCGTGCGCCTCACTCAGGTTGACGCAGCCATGGGACACGTCACGGGCACCCTGGTCGCCCACTGACCAGGGGGCCGAGTGGATGAAGAACCCGTTGGTGGAGATCGCCGTGTCGTAGTAGACGTAGTCGTTGTAGTAGTTGGCGCTGCCCGGGACGCAAGCGGCCCCGCCGAACGTCTGGCACGACTTCATCTTGACCTTGTCGGCCTTGTACAAGACGATCAGGTTCCCCGACAGCGTCTCGAAGCCGGGCTTTCCCATGCTGATCGGCCAGGTGTTGATCAGCTTGTCGTTCTCGTACACCTGCATCTGGTGGGTGACGTCACTGAGGATCGAGACGTGCTTGGCGCCGACGGTGAAGGACTGTGACCATCCTGCCATCCCCCAGACACCGTTGCCGGCGTTGACGCCGTGGAAGTTGGCGCTGACCGTCACCTTGGTGCCCGTCTGCCAGTACTCGGCCGGCCGGTAGTGGAGGACTGTGTCAGAGAACCAGTGCCATGCGCCCACCTGCGCCGGTGTGGAGACCACCTTGAGGTGCTTGATGATCTCGGGCTGCTGAGCCCGCGCGATCGGCGTGTTGAAGGTGAGATCGATGGGCTCAGCCACACCCACCGTGTCGCCGTCGGCCGGCGTGGCGTCGGTGAGCAGACGCCCGGTGACGTTGCTGATGGTGGCGAAGGTGGCCAGCGCGCTGGTGTGCGTACCCGCAACCCCAGCGGCGGTGACGCTCACCTGGTAGCTGGCCGCCGGGTCGAGCCCGTCGGTCGCGGTCCACGTCTTCTGGTCAGGGGAGAACGCACCGGGGACAGGCGCCCCATCCACCCGGGTGACCACCACAGTGCTCAGCGAGCCAGTGCTGCTGGACACTTTGACCGGCGCGTCCAGGGGAACCTCGGCAGCGCGATCGGAAGGAGAGATGGTCACGTCGGGTGGAGTTGGGGCCACCATGGCGGCCTGGCCACCCCCTGCGACGACTCCACCGGTGCCGTTCGGAGCGCTGCAGCCGGCCACCATCGTTGCCCCACCGAGGAGGGCAGCGAGCACGAGCGGGCGCCGAGAACTCATCACTTGAACCGTACCATGCGTTGACTGATCCGATGCCGCGCGAGAGTACGGATGTGCGCCCCGCGACCTCTGAACAACGGCGCGGGCAACGCGAAGGTTTCGCGGGAGGGCTGACGAGGTGTCTGGTCCGCTGATCTCGGTCGAGGAACTGGCCGCGGCGATGGGCCAGAGCCGAGCGCCCATCCTGGTCGACGTGCGCTGGAGCCTCGGTGGTCCTGCGGGGATTCAGGAGTACCGGCGCGGCCACCTGCCCGGTGCGCGGTTCGTCGACCTGGACACCGACCTGGCCGGCACACCGGGCGGCGGACGCGGGCGCCACCCGCTGCCCGACGCCCGTTGGTTCCAGGCTGCCATGCGCGAGGCCGGCGTCTGCGCGCGGAGGCCTGTCGTCGTGTATGACGCGGCCGGCGGCCTGAGTGCCGCCCGCGCCTGGTGGCTGCTGCGGTACTTCAGGCATCCCGATGTCCGCCTGCTCGACGGCGGCTACGCGGCGTGGACCGGGTATGGCCTGCCGACGGAGGTGGGGGAGCTTCCCCTCAGGCCCGGTGACTTCAGCGCCACTCCCGGCGCCATGCCTCTCCTCGACGCCCACTCCGCGGCCCGGCTGGCCCGCGACGGTGTCCTCCTCGACGCCCGCGCGGCCGAGCGCTACCGCGGAGAGGTCGAGCCCATCGACCCGGTTGCCGGCCACATCCCCGGAGCGCGCAGTGCGCCCACCACTGCAAGCCTCGGGAGTGACGGTCGCTTCCTCCCCGGCGACGAGCTTCGCGAGCACTTCGTTGCCGCCGGCGTCGAGCCCGGGTCGACAGTGGGCGCGTACTGCGGATCTGGCGTGACCGCCGCCCACGAGGTGCTCGCTCTGGAGCTCGCCGGCGTGGCAGGGGCTCTCTACCCGGGCTCCTGGAGCGAATGGGTCAGCGATCCGGAACGGCCGGTGGCGACCGGGCCGGAGCCGGGCTGATCGCCACCGACTACCGCCTCACCCCAGCTCGGATGGGAGCACCGGCGCTGCCGCTGGGTGCGGCGCTGCGAGTGGCCGCCAACCTCGAGGATGAAGAGATCGCGCGGAAGTTGATGCAGCGCAAGTGAAGCGGCGATGACTGTCGTCGACGCCAACGTCCTTCTGTATGCCGTGAACGCGGACGATCCCACCCATGTGCCGGCGCGACGCTGGCTGGAGAGCGCGCTCGGGAGCGCAGAATCGGTCGCCTTCTCCTGGGTGGTGATCCTCGCCTTCCTTCGCATGGCCACGAGCTCGCGAGTTTTCGGCACCCCGTTGACCGCCCCCGAGGCGACGGCCTACGTGGAGGAGTGGCTCAGGCAACCGGCGGCGGTGGTGATCAGCCCGACCTCACGCCACCTCGCCATCCTGAGCGGTCTCCTCGCCCAGACCGGCAGCGCCGGCAACCTGATCACCGACGCCCACCTGGCCGCGCTGGCCGTCGAACACGGCGCGCGCCTCGCGTCCTTCGACCGCGACTTCCTCCGCTTTGCCCGGCATCCGATTGACCATCCCGAGCGCCCCGACCTGAGCCGGCGCAGAGCACCGCTCCTATAACGGAGTCACACCGCCCTCCACTGGGCTGACGGCTACACCCGGAGCGTGGTGACGGCCCGCCGTGCCCTCACCTAGAGGGCAAGCCGGAGAACGGACGAGCACGCCGCAAGGCGGGGAGGAGGGCCTCGACGACCGATAGATTCTGCAGACGGCCGAGGAGCGAAGTGCTCGCCGGTGGCGAGCACGCAGCGACGCCACTGCCGTCGAAGCCTGCCCGAAGCGGTCGTCGAGGCCCTCCTCCCCGCCGCTCACCGGCGTGCACCACCCGTCAGTTCAGCCGCTCCACGATCATCGCCATGCCCATGCCCCCACCAACGCACATCGTCTCCAGCCCAATCGCCTTGTCCATGGTCCGCAGATCGTTGAGCAGCGTGCACAGGATGCGCGCGCCGGTCATGCCGAAGGGGTGCCCGAGAGCGATCGCCCCGCCGTTGGGGTTGAAGCGGTCGTCGAACGGATCGATCCCGATGCCCCGCGCGGCGGGGATGCACTGCGCGGCGAATGCCTCGTTGAGCTCGACGACGTCGACATCGTCGATACCCATCCCTGCCCGTCCCAGGGCCTGCTTGCTGGCCTCGATCGGTCCCAGCCCCATGAACTCCGGGTTGAGCGAGCTGAGCCCGGTGCTGATCACCCGCGCCAGCGGAGTGATCCCCAGCTCGTTCGCCCTGGTGTCACTCATCACCACCACGGCTGCGGCGCCGTCGTTGAGCGGACAGGCGTTGCCCGCGGTGACGGTGCCATCCTCGCGGAACACCGGTGCCAGCGCGGCCAGCTTCTCCAGCGTGGTGCCGCGACGAGGCCCGTCGTCCGTGGTCATCACCGGAGCACCGTCGGGCAGTGGCACCGGGATGATCTCGCGGTCGAAGAAGCCGCTGTCCTGGGCGGCGACGGCGCGCTCCTGGCTGCGCAACGCGAACTGGTCCTGCTCCTCGCGGGAGATCTCCTCGCGCCGGGCGACGTTCTCGGCGGTCTGTCCCATGGCAATGTAGATGTCCGGGTGGGCCTCCGAATTGCCGGGCTGCAACCGCGGGTTCTGGTTCTGGGGGTTGTCGCTGACACCGTTCACGAAACGCGAGACACACTCGATGCCCACCGAGAGGAAGGCGTCCCCCTCCCCGGACCTGATGGCGTGCGCCGCCATGCGGGTGGTCTGCAGGGAGCTCGAGCAGTAGCGGGTGACGGTGGTGCCGGGCACGTCCAGGCCGGCCAGGATGCTCACCGCGCGGCCGAGGTTGAAGCCCTGCTCACCACCGGGGAGACCGCAGCCACAGATGAGGTCCTCCAGCTCCTGGGGGTCCAGCTCCGGAACCTGCTCGAGCACCTTGGTGACGATGTGGGCGCCCAGATCGTCAGCGCGAACGTTGACCAGCGATCCCTTCATGGCCCGGCCGATCGGGGACCTGCCGGCGGCGACGATGACGGCTTCAGGCATGTGGGCAAAGGCCTCCAAGCAAAGTTGACGTGGATGTCAATTGTGACGCGGTGGGTGGGCGGACCGCTTCGGAGGCTATTCTCGGCGTGGCACGAGGGCCATGTGCGCTTCGTTCACGGGGAGGAGGTCGAGGGTGCGGTACTTCGTCACCGGTGCCACCGGGTTCATCGGACGTCAGTTGCTGCCGCTGCTGCTGGCCCGGAAGGGTGACGTGCACGTCCTCGTTCGTCCCGGCTCCCGGCACCGCTTCGCAGCCCTGCGCGAGCGTCTCGATCCCGACGGCAGCCGGCTTCAGCCAGTGGTCGGCGACATCGCCGAGCCTGGATTGGGAGTTGTCGAGCAAGACTGCGACCGGCTGCGCGGGGCCACGGTCTTCCACCTCGCCGCCGTCTACGACCTCACCGCCTCGACCGAGGACACCGAGCGGGCCAACATCACCGGCACTCACAACACCGTCGAGTTCGCCGACAGCATCGGCGCCGAGCGGATCCACCATGTGAGCTCGATCGCCGTGGCCGGTCGCTACCAGGGCGTCTTCACCGAGGAGATGTTCGCTGAGGGCCAGGAGCTCGACCACCCGTACTTCTCCACCAAGTACGAGGCGGAGCGCATCGTGCGGGAGCAAACGCGCATTCCCTGGCGCGTCTACCGGCCGGGCATGGTCATCGGCTCCGCGCAGACAGGCGAGGCCGATCGCATCGACGGCCCGTACTACGCCTTCAAGCTGATCCAAACCCTGCGCAGCCAGTTCCCCCAGTGGGCTCCGTTCGTCGGGCCCGAGGGTGGCCCGCTCAACATCGTCCCTGTCGACTTCGTGGCCCGCGCCATGGACCACATCGCCCATCTCGACGGGCTCGACAACCGCGCCTTCCACCTCGTCGATCCCAAGCCGCTCTCGCTGGGCGACACGCTCAACACCTTCTGTCGCGCCGCCCACGCTCCGGAGTTCGCGCTGCGCTTCGACCGGCGGATGACCAAGATGATCCCCGGCGACACCATGAAGGTGGTGGGCGGCCTCCCCGCCATCCAGCGGGTGCGCTCCCAGATCCTCGACCGGCTCGGCATCCCCGAGACCGCGCTGGCGTACATGGACTACCCGGCGAGCTTCGACGCAACCCATGCGCAGGCCGCGCTCGAGGGCAGCGGGATCAGCGTCCCCCGCCTGCACGACTACGCCTGGAAGATCTGGGACCACTGGGAGCGGCACCTCGACCCCGACCTGCCCACCGCGCCGAACATCCGCCGTGCCGTCGGCGGCAGGGTGGTGGTGATCACCGGTGCCTCGAGCGGCATCGGACGCGCCGTGGCCGCGGCGCTGGCCGGCGCCGGCGCGACCATCATCGGGGTGGCCCGCGGCGTCGAGAAGCTCGAGGAGATGAGGGCCGAGGTGGAGGAGCTCGGTGGCACCGTCCATCTCTATCCCACCGACCTCAGTGACCCCGACGCATGCAGGCGGATGCTCGAGCGCGTCATCGCCGACCATGGGCGCGTCGATGTGCTGATCAACAACGCGGGCCGCTCGATCAGGCGCTCGGTGATGGATTCGCTGGACCGCTTCCACGATTTCGAGCGCACCATGCAGCTCAACTACTTCGGCGCCATCGCCCTGATCATGGCCGCCCTTCCGGGCATGAAGGCCCGGGGTGGCGGCCACATCCTCAACATCACCTCGATCGGCGGGCAGACCTACCCTCCCCGCTTTGCCGCCTACGTGGCCAGCAAGGCCGCGCTCGACGCGTATTCCCGCTGCCTGGCGTCCGAGGTGGCCGCCGACGGCATCGACATCACCACTGTGCACATGCCCTTGGTGCGCACCCCGATGATCGCCCCCACCGGCATCTACAAGAGTTTCCCAACCATCAGCCCCGAGGAGGCTGCGGAGATGGTGGTGCAGGCGATGATCACCCGACCGCACGAGGTGTCCACCCGCCTCGGCAAGTTCGGCGAGCTCACCCATGCGATGCTGCCCGGCCTGCACAACCTGATCATGAGCGCTGCCTATCACATGCTCCCCGACAGCGGCGGCCGACCCAAGGGGGATGGTCCCAAGGAGGACGCGCCGGTCACCGCGGAGGCCTACGCGCTCGGCATGCTGATGCGCGGCATCCATCTGTAGTGCCGATGTCCCCGAGCCGTGCACCCGTGGCCCTGATTGCGTCAGCCCTGGCCGTCGCCGCATGCGGGTCGGCCAGCCCGACGCCATCACCGTCCGCGTCGGTCACGCCCACCACCAGGCCGGCGGCGGGGCCGTTCGCTCTGCTGTTGACCAACCAGAACCGCAGCGGCGCGTCGTACGACGTTCTTCTGATCGACAGCAGTGCAAGGGTCGTCGCCCGGGTGACCGCCAAGCTGCCCTTGATCAAAGCGCATCAACAGCTTTCGCTCCCGCTGGCCTATGCCTCCTCGAACGGCGCCTACTACCTCGACGGCGACGCCGCGATCCATCTGCTCGGTGCTGATGGCTCCAAGAGCCTGGTCAAGACGATCCCCCAGGGCGCGTCGTCGCTGCTCGGCTTTGCGATCAGCCCAGACAGCAAGAGCATCGCCGTCTCGGTGATCACCCAACAGACCGACGACACCAAGACGACCGGCCGCGGATACGTCGAGGACCTGCGCGACAGCGGCGGCCATGCCGAGATCTTCAACAACACCTCGCAAGACGCTTATCGATGGCCGATCGCGTGGTACGGCGGTGACATCGTCGATGCAGTCGGCAGTGCCCCCTGCCACGGCGACTATGGTCAGGCGTCATCAGGCCAACCGAGCGCCGGCATCACCTGCGCCACCTCACTGCATGTGGTCGACTCGGCCAGCCAGAATCGCGTGGCCACGATGTGCGAGGCACCGGCGGCCTCGCCAACAGGCACCAACGTGACCTGGTCGCTGAACGGGCTGGTCACCCCCGCCGGTGTGGCCTGCCTCCAGTCGCTGTACATGCCCACCGGCGACAGCTCGCAACCTCCCCCCTCAACCTGCACGGTGGCGGCGGTGGACCTGCGCGGCGGTCATCGCAACTTCCAGTCAGGCCCCTGCCAGAGCATCCCGGCGGCAGGGTGCTTTCTCTCGCCGGATGGTTCACGCATGGCCTGTACCTCGAGCTCCACCCAGGCGCTCGGCTTCCTGAGCAGCGGTGGTTCTTTCCACAGCCTCGGCCGCAAGTACACGATTCTGGGCTGGATCGACTCCACCCACCTCATGGTTGGCGTCGACACCACCACTCTGGGAGTGATCAACGCCGACACGGGCGCCGAGACCAAGCTGACAGTCACCGCTGCCGACCAGGTGCAGATGCTCGGTGTGGTCGGCGCGGCGCCCTAGACGAAGGCAGCGGCATCGGCTCCTTTGGGCAGCGTTCAGGGATGGCGGTTGACATCGGCGCCGGTGAGCTGGAGCACTCGGGCATGGAGGAGGCCGTTGGTGGAGAGACCGGTGCCACCCAGCACACCGTCGCCCGACCGGTCGAGGAAGCGCCCTCCCGACTCCTCCACGATCAGCGAGAGAGCGGCGTAGTCCCACAGGTTGGCACGCGCCGTCCAGCCGATGTCAGCCGTGCCGCGGGCGACGGAGAGGTGGGACAGCGTGTTGCCCAGGCCACGCGCGTCGCCGCACCGGCTGGCGAGGTCGACGAGGTCGTCCGCCATCCCTACGCGGGCGAATCCGGACACCGAGGAGTGGGCGATCATGGCTTCGTCGACGGCGTTCACGCGGGAGACGTGCAGAGGCCGCCCGTCGACGGTGGCGCCGGCTCCGCGCACCGCCGAATAGCGGTGACCGAAGGCCGGCGTCGAGGCAACGGCAACCATGGTCTCGCCATCACGCTGGAGAGCGATCAGCGTTCCCCAGGTCTCGTTGCCGCGGACGAAGCTCCTGGTGCCGTCGATGGGATCGATGACCCAGCGCCACTCCCGACGATCGCTGAGGTCGCCGCCAAACTCCTCGCCAACCACTGTGTGCTCCACCCGCGATTGGGCGACCAGGTCACGGATGGCCAGCTCGATGGCGTGGTCGACCTCGGTCACCGGCGTCAGGTCGGGCTTGGTGGTCACCACCAGGTCGAGCGCCCTGAACCGTTCCATGGAGATGCTGTCGGCGATGTCGGCCAGCCCATTGGCGAAGGCGAGCTCCTCCTCGAGGGCGGCGACGGGGAGCTCGGTGGTCACCGCGCACAGCCTACCGGCCACCCGGACCCCAGCGGCGCCGTACCCTAGTCGTCGCACCCGGCGTTGCCCTCGTCGCATCCCGCTTCCACAGGAGTCCCACAGCCATGTCCCACCCCAAGCTGCCGATCTTCGACGAGAAGGGCTTCGTCATCCTCCGTGACCACCAGGGCCCGGCGATCCCGCAGAGCGAGTGGCTGGGTTTGGAGTACATGGACTGGAAGAGTGGGGGCGACACCAACTTCGCCCCCCTCGCGTCGGCCATGGGGGAGATGGAATGCGCGGGATTCTGGGACCACGGCAAGCCCGACAAGGACGGCATCTGGACCAAGAACAGGGAGATCGCACCCTCACTGGTCAGCTACGTGGAGGCGGTGGGGACTCGATACGGCCGTGTCCGGGTGATCAAGCTCAATCCCAGCGACGAGCCATTTGCACGCCGCCAGCTGCATCTCGACGACAACAACCGTCTCAACCCCGATGGCGAGGGATGGGTGGTCCGCTCCTGGCTGGAGCTGACCGACAACAACGCCACCTTCATCCTCCGCGAGGACAAGGAGG
>JAEKNN010000024.1 GCA_016464795.1 Candidatus Amunia macphersoniae
ACTGGGATGATCCTGAGCTATGTGGACAAGTAGTCGTAGTAGCCGGGGATGAGGGTGCGGGAGAAGGGTTGCGCCGTGGTCGACGGTGTGGACAACCAACGATTCGTCCCGGTCGCCGTAACCACCCAGTGCCATGATTGGCACCGGGGAACCTTCCTCCGGGCTTGACCCGTTTGAATACCGGCTTCGTGCCTTTGTTTTGATCTGTCGGCTCGATCGCGAGAGGTTCTTCGGTGCTCGTCAGTGGGACGGAACGTGACTTGATATAAGCGTGCCTTGCAGCTCGTCCCAGTACCGTCCGCCCGCCCCACTGACTCACCAACCACAGTCAGCCCCGAATAGCACCGGGAACATGAGGACATGAGGATGGCTTCTCACAGCATGGCACAGCACCACCATGTCGGCGCGACACCCACGGTGACATTCACGTCGCCGCTGCATTCACCAGTGATCTCGGGCGTCCATTGGGTCACCTCGAGATCGAGACCACCCCGCCGGGTACCGTCGCTTGCTCACGTGGGCTCGCGGACTGGCTGACGACTTGCAGTTTGGTCTCGAGGGCACCGGCTCATACGGTGCTGGCCTGGCACGTTTCCTGCGTGACGCCGGCTACACGGTGCTCGAGGTGAATCGACCCAACCGCCAGACCCGGCACGCCCGTGGCAAGTCGGATCCCGTCGATGCAGAAGCGGCTGCCCGCGCGGTGTTATCTGGCGAAGCAACCGCCGTTGCCAAACGCGATGACAATCGCGTCGGCATGATCCGCTCGTTGCGAGTGGCGCGGCGATCCGCGGTGAAGGCCACCACACAAACACCAACCAGATCAAAGCGTTGATGGTGAATGCGCCGGTGGAACTGCGCGAGCAGTTGCGCTTCCTCGCTGGCGGTCATCTGATCGCGGCTGCGGCTGCTCTGCGACCCGGGCCCATCACCACGCCGACAGCTGCGGCCAAACTGGCCCTCAAAAGGGCTGGCGCAGCGCCATCAGTTCCTCACCGTCGAATTGGCAACCCTCGATGCCGAGCTCGCGCGTCTCACAACCGAAGCAGCACCAGCACTCCGTGCGCTTTCCGGTGTCGGCAGCGACGTGGCTGGTGCACTTCTGGTGGCGATGGGTGACAACCCCAAGAGGGTGCGTTCCGACAGCGCATTCGCCGACGTCTGTGGGGTGGCCCCACTGCCAGCGTCATCGGGAAAGACAACTGGACGTCACCGACTCAACAGAGGGGTGACCGCCAGGCGAGTGCACCCTTGTGGCGCATCGTGATCGTGCGCTTGAACTGCCATCAACCCACCAAGGACTACATGGCCCGCAGAACTCAGGAAGGCCTCTCCAAGAAGGACATCATCCGTTGCCTCAAGCGCTACGTGGCTCGCGAGGTGTACCGCGTCCTGGCTCCCGCCACTGAACTCACAGCCGCCGCTTGACAACCTATAGAAGCATCATTCGGACCACACGAAGGTCAGAGATGACCACGACAGTCTCGACGCCAGCCGCCGCCACAGAGGTGGCCGTCATCCCCCTCGCCGACATCCGGCGGGCCGGCAACGTCGGCCAGGAACTCGGTGACCTCGAGTCCTTGGCGGAATCGATCCGGCAGCACGGTGTGCTCACTGTCGTGCTTGTCGAGCGCCAGCAGGACGGAGAATTGAGATCGTTGCGGGCTACCACCGAGTCGCAGCTACCGCTGCACGCCGGCGACCGGGTCTCGCACCACAGCCGCCCGGGCGGAGCTGAAGGCGGCGGAACAAGCGGACCTCGGTTCACCCACGCCACGGGCGGCCAACCGATCAGCCGGCGCGAGCACCCCCTCGCGGGCGGCGGGGATAGAGACCCCGGTGGCGTCGGCGAGGACAGCTAGGGTCCCGCCTCGATCGGCATTAGGCGGGCAGCGAGGATCTGGAGCTTCTCGTAGGCGCGGGTCTGGGGGACGCGGCGGCCCGACTCGATCTCACAGATCACCGTCCGGCTCACCCGCTGCATCGGGCCGCCCCCCCTGGCTCCAGCCGAGCAGTTGGCGGCGACGGCGCAGCTCGGTGGCCACGCTGGGCAGGACCCCGCCGAGGAGGCTGGCGGTGGTGGTTGTGTGGGCGGGCAACACGGGTTCTGAGTTCGACACCGCCCCCAACGTAGCCGATTACCGGCGGGCCGTCGTCGTGGGCGTCGCGGGGAATCGACAGTCAGTCTGGTGTCCGATAAGAAAACGCTTTCGCTAGCAAGGCGCACGATGCCGGATGGTAGCCAACCGCCTTGGTTAGTGCTCGGAGCCCCGCGTCGGGCGAGTCTGGCACGACGAACGGCGCTCCGGGGTTCGCTCCGGTTGCATCTCGCAGCGCCTGGGCGATCTGGGCAGCGGGCATACGGTGGATACCTGGGCGTGCCGGGCCGCTGGTGACAAGTGCGTCACGAGCGGTGCCACCCTCCCCGCGACCTGCGATACCTTCGGTTGCCACCCCCTTCGCAAACCCATCCAGGCCGCTGACGCCGCCGCGCTCCACTGTCTCGTCCACCTCGACCCGGCGGCCATCTCGCACATGAATTTCCTCCTGAAGCGCCCAGCGATCCGAACGGTCTTCCTCGCGCTCGCTGCCACCGTGGCGTCGGGAGCTGCGCTGGTGACGCCAGCCCAGCACGCAGCCGCAGACAACACGTACGGCGTGGTCGGCTACGACATCTCGTGGCCGCAGTGCATGCAGGCGATGCCAGCACCGTCCTTCGACATTGCCATCATCGGCATCAACGACGGCCACGGCTTCTCCGGCAACCCGTGCATCAACAGCGAGCTGCAGTGGAGCCGCCAGGCCAGCCTCCCCGCCGATGTCTACATCAACGCCGACTACACGCAGACCACTCCCTCACAAGGTGCCAACGGACCGGCGGGGCAGTGCGCTCCATCCGATCTGAACTGCTACGGCTACAACTACGGCTGGAACAACGCCCAGTACTCGCTCAACTACGCCTCGGCCAACGGCGTCACCGCGCAGGTCTGGTGGCTCGACGTCGAGACCACCAACTACTGGGCCACGAACGACGACGGCAGCTACAACAACCCAGCCAACGCCAGCGCCATCCAGGGGGGTATCGACGCCCTGCGCGTCGCGGGCAAGACGGCGGGGACCTACTCCACGCGCTACCAGTGGAGCCTGATCGCCGGCTCCTCCTACAGGCCGCAGGTGCCGGTGTGGTACGCCGGAGCGTCCGACGTCAACCAGGCCGCAGCGTTCTGCAGCCAGTCGAATTCCTTCACCGGCGGCCCGGTGTGGCTCACCCAGTTCCCGCTGAACGGCTACGACGGCGACTACGCCTGCACCACCCAGACCGGCTGGGGCGCGCTGGTGGGCATCCACTTCGCCAGCCTCGACACCGCCGCCCGGGGAAGCGCGGCCATCGGGATCAACGACAACCGGGTCTACGCCCGCAATCCCAGCGGCTCCTCATTCGGCGCGCTGGCGACGTGGTCGAGCACCCCTTTCTTCGGAAGCCGGTCGACCAGCTTCGCCAACCTCCAGGGACCTGGCAGGGCGGCGTCGGCTGTGGCCATCAATGACTCCAGCATCTGGGTGATGCTGAACAGCGGCACCACTCTGGGCGCCCCGCAACGGTGGTCAGCTGTGCCCTTCTTCGGGAGCCGGGCCACGGTGATGGCCGACGTCGATGGCAGCGGCCGGGAGTCGGCGGTGGCGATCAACGACTTCAGCGTCTGGGTGATGCTCAACAATGGCTCGGGGTTCGACCCCCCCACACAGTGGTCCTCTGCTCAGTTCTACGGCAGCCAGGGCACCTACGCGGCCGTCGTCGACGGCAGCCATCGCGCCTCGTTGATCGCCATCAATGACGCCGGCATCTGGGTGCTGCCCAACCTCGGTGGCTCCTTCGGGCCACCGCAGCCGTGGGCCGGCAGCAGGTTCTTCGGCACCAGGGGAACGTTCGTCGCCGACATCGACGGCAGTGGCCGGGCCTCGGCCGTGGCCATCAATGACAGCGGCATATGGGTGGAGAGCAACACCGGCGCAGGCGGCTTTGCCGCGCCCCAGCGCTGGGCCACTGGAGACTTCTATTCGAGCTGGGCGTACGTCGCCGACGTCGACGGCAGCGGCAGGGCCTCGGCGATCGTCGCCGGCCCCGGCGGCATCTGGGTCAGGCGCAACCTCGGCGGGGCCTTTGGGGCACCTGAGCACTGGTTCCCGGAACCATTTGACGGCACCCACTAGATCCGCTACAAGGAGCGCGATGCCAACCTCCTCGCCGCCAACCAGGCGGGCAGTCCTGGCCGTGGGGGCCGCCCTGGTCATGACCGGGATGCTCGGGGGCGGCCCCGGCGGACCGCTCACCGCGCACGCCTCGATCGTCCCGCAGAGTGCCAAGCTCGATGTCACACCAGTGCAGCAGATCTACCCGCTGGACTGCGAGGCGGCGGCGCTGCAGAGCGCCCTGGGGGCGATCGGTATCAACATCTCCCAGGACTGGGCGCTCGGTCAATTTGGCGCCGACACCACGCCCCCGGTGATGAGCAACGGCAGGCCGGTGCGCTGGGCGGATCCCTACCAGACCTTCGTGGGTGACGTCCGCGGTCGCTTCGTGGTCACCGGCTACGGCGTCTACTACACCCCGATCGTCGCCGCGGCTCAGGCAGCTGGCGCCACCGCCTACGGCGGCGAACACTGGATTCCTCGCGATCTGTACGCCGAGGTCGCTGCTGGTCACCCGGTGGTGGTGCGCGTACCGCACCTGATGCACTCCGTGTCCGTCGGCTACTGGACGGCGTGGGATGGGCGCAGTGTCTGGTACACCCCGGTGGACCATGCCCAGGTGCTGATGGCGTACGACTACGCAGCATCCACGGTGACGCTTGCCGATCCCTATGACAACCAGATTCACGTCTATTCGATGGGGCTCTTCGAGAACCGATTCGCGGCTGAGATGGGCTCGGCAGTGGTGGTGTCTCCGGGACCGGGCATCCACATGGGGGCGGTCGACCCGGCCAGCAAGCGCGCGGCGGCCATCGCTGTGGACGACAGCAACAGCTGGGTGATGAGGTCCAACGGGAGCTCATTCAGCGCTCCGCAGAGCCTAGCGTCAACACCGTTCCGCGGCAGCCGCGGCACCTTCTTCGAGGACGTCGACGGACCTGGGAAACCGGCCTCGGGGATTGCCGTCAACGATTCCAGCGTGTGGGTCATGCACAACAACGGCAACGGCTTCGACTATCCCGCGCAGTGGTCCAATGTGCCCTTCTACGGCACCGTGGCCACATTGGTGGCAGACGTCGATGGAACCGGCCGGGCATCTCCCGTGGCCGTCAACGAGTCCAGCGTCTGGGTGATGCACAACAACGGCAGCGGCTTCGACCATCCGGCGCAGTGGTCGGGAGGGCCCTTCTACGGGACCCACGGAACCTTTGCCGCGGTGCTGGACGGGAGTCACCGAGCCTCGCTGGTGGCGGTGAATGAATCGAGCATCTATGTGATGGCCAACCTGGGCAGTTCCTTCGAGGTCCCTCGGCTCTGGGCCAGCGCCAATTTCTTCGGTTCGCGCGGCACCTTCATCGCCGACATCGACGGCAGCGGGAGGGCCTCGGCCGTGGCCATCAACGATGACAGCATCTGGGTCGAGTCGAATACCGGCGGCGGAGCCTTCGCCTCGCCCAGACAGTGGGCGACTGGCGCGTTCTACGCCGATTGGGAGTACATGGCCGACGTCGACGGCAGCGGTCGAGCGTCAGCGGTCGCGGTGAGTCGGACCACCACCTGGGTCAAGCTGAACACCGGTGGAAGCTTCGCGGCGCCCAACGCCTGGGCCAACACCCCATTTTATGGAACGCATTGAGGCGGGTGGCGGTTCGCTGCTGCCGTAGGGCTCCGCTCGAGCCGCGATGCCGTCTACGCGTTTCGGGGCCTGGTGAACACGGTCAACCCGGCTTGGCCGGCTTGGCCGGCTTGGTGAACACGAACAGATTGTTGAGGAAGAGCTCGAAGCGACGGCGTGCCGTCAGAGTGAATCCGGCGCGCTTGAAGATGGCAGGGGTCTCGCATGCTTCGAAGCCATGATGCTCGTGCAGGTGCAGGCCGTCGGGATCGCCAAGGCCCACGCGCTGGATGACGCGCAATATGGGGTCGACGATCGGCTCCGGCACGGTGAGTATCAGCCGGCCGGATGGGCGCAAATGATCGAAGCTGGCGGAGGCCATGGCTGACTGCTGGGACGGGGTCAGGTGTTCGAGCACGGCAAGCCCGACCACAACGTCAAATGGGGGGGCCGCATCATCCATGTCTTCGGGATATGCACCTCGGATGAACTGGAATCTCGACCCTGATGTCGACCGCGCGTCGGGATCGATGCCCACACCCGTGCTGATCACCGCATCGAAGGCCTTGAAGAGAGCGCCATCCCCGCAGCCGATGTCGAGCACGCGAGCTCCCTTCCTGATGAATGGTCGGGCCTGCTCGAGGCGCAGGTGACGTCCATACCTATCGACCCACGTCACGGCGTCATCTCCCACTTGGCGGCTCGTCATGGACGACAGCATTCCACCCGCTGGCAGTCTATAGGTCAGCCGATCGCTGGCGCGGCGGCTGGGGCGCCCCGCTCTCTGACGTTCGGGCACCGAACGTCTACCATGTTCTTGCCCGCCGGTGTGCTCGCTGCCGGACGAGCGGCAGCCTCAGTCCCAGCTCACGTGAGGGAATCCGCCTTTGCCTCGCTCGGCCCCGCTCACCTCGTCTCCCCGAGAAGCTGACGTGATCGATCTGACGGGCGCGGAGGCTGCGCCTCGGGCGGCGGCGCCGGCGGCCAATCTCCTCGTCCCTGACGCCGATGTGGCGGACCCGGTCATCTCCATCGTCATCCCGGCGATGAATGAGGAGCTCACCATCAGCGACTTCGTCTCCTGGTGTCGTGCCGGGCTGGAGAGCTGCGGGATGACCGGCGAGATCCTCATCGTCGACAGTTCCACGGATCGCACTCCAGAGCTGGCGATCGCCGCCGGGGCGCGAGTGCTGCGCGTCCCCAAGCGTGGGCTCGGCCGTGCTTACATCGACGCCGTGCCCCACATCCGCGGGCGCTGGGTGATCCTGGGTGACGCCGACTGCACCTATGACTTCCGTCAGCTGTCGCCTTTCGTCGAACGCTTCGAGCAGGGATACGAGTTCGTCATGGGTTCGCGGTGGAAGGGGAGCATCGAGAAGGGCTCGATGCCGGCCCTTCATCAGCACTTCGGGACTCCGATCACCACGCTGATCCTCAACATCCTGTTCAACAGCCGGTTCTCGGACATCCACTGCGGCATGCGGGGCATCACCCGCGACGCGCTCGCTCGAATGCGACTGCAGTCGCAGTCCTGGGAATACGCCTCCGAGATGGTCTTGAAGTCAGTGCACATGAAGCTGCGCACGGCGGAGGTGCCGGTGACCTTCCTCAAGGATCGCGAGGGCCGGGTCAGCCATCACAAGCGCCTGGGCTGGACGTCCCCCTTCCAGGCGGCCTGGATCAACCTCAAGGCAATGTTCATCTATGGCGCTGACTTCTTCCTGCTCAAACCCGGTTTGGCAGTGACCATGCTGGGCCTGCTGATCACCCTGCCCCTGACCTTCGGACCGATCACCATCGGTCCCGTGGTGCTGTCGCTGTACTGGATGCTCTTCGGGTTGACCATGACCGTGCTCGGGCTGCAGAGCTTCTACCTGGGCTGCATCGTGCAGGTGCTGCACGACTACACGGGGAGAGCGACGCGGCGTTGGCTCTCCGTGTTCAGGTACACACGAACAATGGTCATCAGCGGCGCGATGTTCATCGGTGGAGTGATCCTGGCAGTGGGGCTGGTCGCGGATTACGTGGGCTCGGGGCTGCGGCTGTCGCTGAGCCACACCCACGAGATCTACTACGCGGTCACCGGTCTGCTGCTGGTGATGACCAGCTTCATGACCTTCGCGTCCACCCTTCTCGTCCACGCCGCCGCCCTGCGCGGCCCCCAGGCGGGGCCGGTCGATCAGTGAGGAGGTGCACATGAGCCGTTTTGCAGATGAGTTCATCAGCGAGTCGATAGCGATCCTGCAGTCCATCGACACCGACCAGGTCGAGGCCATGGCCTCGGGCCTGGGTGCGGTTCGCGAGCGTGGCGGCCGGCTGTTCATCCTCGGTGTCGGTGGGTCGGCAGGCCATGCCAGCCATGCCGTCAACGACTTCCGCAAGATCTGCGAGTTCGAGGCGTACACACCCACCGACAACGTCTCGGAGCTCACTGCGCGCATCAATGACGAGGGCTGGGACACCAGCTTCGCGGAGTGGCTCAAAGGGTCACGGCTGGCGGCCAGGGACGCAGTCCTGGTGTTCTCCGTCGGAGGTGGCAACCGCGAGCGCGGGGTCTCGGTCAACCTGGTGCTGGCGCTCGAGCTCGCTCGCCAACGAGGCACAGCGATCTACGGGGTGGTCGGCCGCGACGGTGGCTTCACCCGTCAGGCCGCCGACGTCTGCGTGGTCATCCCGCCTGCGTACGCCGATCACGTCACCCCACACACCGAGGGCCTCTGCGCCGTGATCTGGCACCTCCTGGTCACCCATCCGGCGCTGATGGTGGCGCAGACCAAGTGGGAGTCGGTGACCACCCACGTCTCTGTATGAGTGGGGCCCCGCTGGAGCGCATCCTGATTGCGGGCGGAGCCGGCTTCATCGGCAGCTACTTCGTCGATCGCCTTCTCGCCGAGCCCGGTGTGCGCCGGGTCACGGTGTATGACAACTTCACGTCCGGCCGTGAATGGCATCTGCGACAGCACGCGGCTGACCAGCGGCTGACCATCGTCCGGGCAGACATCCAGGACACCGAGGCCCTGACCGCGGCGATGCGCGGGCACGACACCGCCATCCATCTCGCCTCCAACCCCGACATCGCCAAGGCCATGACCGAGCCCACCGTCGACTTTCATGAAGGGACGGTTCTCACCCACAACGTCGTCGAGGCGATGCGTGTGGCCGGGGTGGGGACGATCCTCTATGCCTCGGGCAGCGGGGTGTACGGTGACATCGGCGACACCGAGGCCGATGAGGACATGGGCCCGCTCATCCCGGTGTCCACGTACGGCGCCAGCAAGCTGGCCGGGGAGGCCCTGATCGCTTCGTACTGCTACATGTTCGGGCTTCGCGGCCGGGTCTTCAGATTCGGCAACGTGGTCGGCCCGCGCCAGACTCACGGGGTGGGCTTCGATTTCGTGCGCCGCCTTCTCGCCGACGCCGCACGGTTGCGCATCCTCGGTGACGGCAACCAGAGCAAGTCCTACGTCGACATCCAGGACGTGGTCAGCGCGGTGCTGCTGGCCGCTCGCGAGGAACGGCAGCCATTTCGCGCCTACAACGTGGCCACCGGTGACTACATCACAGTGGCCGAGATCGCCGATCTGGCGGTCGAGGTCGTCGGTCGCCCCCGGGGTGACACCGCCTTCGACTACACCGGCGGGTCTCGGGGCTGGAAGGGGGATGTGCCGGTGATCCGGCTGAACACCTCGCGCATCCGCGCGCTGGGCTGGAGCAACGCGCGCACCTCGCGCGAAGCGCTGCTGGAGTCGATGCGCGCGATGCTTCCCCTCGCCAGGTCGGGCGCCTTCGGATGAACGGATGACGGGATGAGCGGATGGCCGGAGACCAGATGACCCCCCGGCCCGCGGTGTTCCTGGACCGAGACGGTGTGCTCACCGAGTCGGTCGTGGTCGACGGCGTGCCTCGACCAGCCCACTCCGACGGCACGCTGCTGCCGCTTCGGCCGGGTGTGGAGGAGGCGTGCGCACGCCTGCGCCGGGCAGGGCTGCTGCTCATCTGCGTCAGCAACCAGCCGGATGTCGCACGCGGCACTGCCGACATCGAGAGCGTGAATGCGACCAACCGCGAGTTGCGCGCTGCGTTGAACCTCGACGCCGTCCTGGTCTGCCCTCACGATGACAGGGATGGCTGCGAGTGCCGCAAGCCGCTTCCCGGCATGCTGCTGGCAGCCGCTGACAGCCTCGACGTCGACCTCGCCCGCAGTGTCATGGTCGGTGATCGCTGGCGAGACATCGAGGCGGGGAGAAGGGCCGGTGTCACCACCATCTTCATCGACAACCGATACGATGAACGTCAGCCGAATCGTCCGGACATCACGGGGCCTGGGCTTCTGGACGTCGTCCCGCAAATTCTCCAGGTTGCTCTGAGGATCACCATGAGAGATGCCACCCTCGATCGCCCCGCCGCGGAGACTCTGAGCCCCAGCGATCTCGCCGTCGAGATCTTCGCCGACGGCGCCGACCGCGCCTCGATCCTGCAGCTGGCGGCCAACCCGCTCATCAAGGGCTTCACCACCAACCCCACTCTGATGCGCGCGGTCGGCGTCACCGACTACGAGGGCTTCGCTCACGAGGTGCTCACCGCAGTCCCGGGGATGCCTGTGTCCTTCGAGGTGTTCGCCGACGACTTCGACGAGATGGAGCGTCAGGCCCGACGCATCGCGGAGTGGGGGGACAACGTCTACGTGAAGATCCCGGTCACCGACACCAAGGGCAGGCCAACCGATCGAGTGGTCAGCACCCTCAGCGAGGAGGGTGTGCAGCTCAACGTCACGGCTCTGTTCACCGTCGAGCAGGTGCGCTGGGTGGTGGATGCGCTCGCCGGTGGCCCGCGCGCCTTCATCTCGGTGTTCGCCGGCCGCATTGCCGACAGCGGCCGCGACCCCATCCCGATCATGGTCGACAGCCTCGAGGTGATGGCGGCCCACCCCAACCTCAAGCTGATCTGGGCCAGCCCGCGCGAGATCCTCAACATCGTGCAAGCCGACCAGATCGGCTGTCACGTCATCACGGTGACCCACGATCTGCTCAAGAAGCTGTCCAGCATCGGCAAGGATCTCGACGAGTTCTCGCTCGACACAGTGCGGATGTTCCATCGCGACGCCGCCAGCGCCGGTTTCACGCTCTGACCGCGCAGGGCGCTTCCAGGGACGACTGGGACAGTCACTGGCGCCAGTACGCGAACACGGCCGAGGACAATCCGGCCGAGATCATGCGCGCCCAGCTGGTCCAGCGCTTCCTGCTCATGACGCCCACCAGCCGGGTGGTCGACATCGGCAGCGGGCAGGGGGACGTCGCGGCGATGCTCACGCGGGCTCACCCGCAGGCCGAGGTTCTCGGGGTGGAGCTCAGCGCCGAGGGCGTCTCCATCGCCAGCGGCAAGGTGCCCTCGGCCAGGTTCGTGCAGCGTGATCTCCTCGCCGAGGCACCCGTTCCCGCGGACCTGGCCGGGTTTGGCGAGCTGGCGGTGTGCTCAGAGGTGCTCGAGCACGTGGACGACCCCTCGCGTCTGTTGCGCAACGCGACCGACTATCTCGCCCCCGGGTGTCGCGTGGTCATCACAGTGCCGGGGGGACCGATGTCGGCGTTCGATCGCCACATCGGCCATCGCCGCCACCACACCGCGGCCTCACTGCGCGCCATCATCGATCGAGCCGGGCTGGAGACGGTGGCCGTGTTCCGCGCCGGATTCCCCTTCTTCAACCTCTACCGGCTGACTGTCATCCTCCGCGGCAGCAGCCTCATCGACGACGTCTCGGCACAGAGCCAGGGAAAGGCCGGCTCGACCCTGGCATCACTGGTGATGCGCGTCTTTCGCTGGTTGTTTCGATTCAACCTCACCAGCAGCCCGTGGGGATGGCAGATGGTGGGCATCGCCCGCGTTCCAAGAGCGGGACCCGCCGGGACCGTCTGAGCCGGTGCTCATCACGCGCACACCGCTGCGCATCTCTCTTGGAGGCGGCGGAACCGACCTGCCCTCGTACTACCTGCGCCACGGCGGCGTGGTGGTGTCCGCGGCCATCGACAAGTACATCTTCATCGCCATCAACCGCACCTTCACCGACGACTACTTCATCAAGTATTCCGACATGGAGCGGACACGATCGGTGGCGGAGATCAGGCACCCGATCGTCCGCGAGGCACTGTCGATGCACGACGTCGGACCCGGCCTCGAGTTGGTCAGCCTCGCCGACATCCCGTCCGGCACCGGGTTGGGATCCTCCGGCAGCTTCACCGTGGGATTGCTCCGGGCCCTCTACGCCTTCAAGCGCGAGCACGTCGCCGCCGGCGAGCTCGCCGAGGAAGCCTGTCGCATCGAGATCGACAGGCTGGGCCGGTCCGGAGGCAAGCAGGACCAGTACATCGCTTCGTACGGCGGCATCACCTGCTTCGAGTTCTCCACCGACGGCCACGTCCAGGTGTCGCCGCTGATGATCTCGCAGGCAACGCTCCACGACCTCGAGGAGCACATGCTGCTCTTCTTCACAGGCTACTCCCGCGATGCCGACACCATGCTGACCGACCAGAGGCAGAAGACCGAGGCCGGCGACACCGCGATGATCGACAACCTCGCGTCCATCGCCGGCATCGGCAGGCGGATCAAGGACGCGCTGGAACGAGGTGACACCCTGGAGTTCGCCGCGTTGATGCACGAGCATTGGCAGCTGAAGCGCCGCCGCACGCCGGGAATGTCCACCAGCGCCACCGACGGCTGGCACGACCTGGCGATGGCCAACGGGGCACTCGGCGGCAAGCTGGTCGGGGCCGGAGCCGGGGGGTTTCTGCTCTTCTACACGCCCGAGCCGGCGCGATTGCGGCTGGCCCTGGCGCGGGAAAGCCTGAGCGAGGTGCGCTTCCACTTCGACTTCGACGGTTCGACAACCGTCACCAGGGGCTGAGGTGCTTCCCTGTGTCGTCCTGGCCGGAGGTCTGGGCACCCGGATGCGCCCGATCACAGAGACCGTGCCCAAGTCGTTGATCCCGGTGCTGGGCAGGCCATTCGCCGAGCTCCAGCTGGAGTGGCTGGCGGACGAGGGGGTGGACCGCGTGGTCTACAGCATCGGCTTCAAAGGCGGGTTGATCCGCGACGCGCTGGGTGCGGGAGAACGGTTCGGCGTCGGCATCGAGTACGTCGACGAGGGCGACGATCTGCGCGGGTCCGGCGGCGCGCTGCGGCTGGCGCTGGACCTGGGGGTGTTGCCCGAGGAGTTCTTCATCCTCTACGGCGATTCGTATCTCACCGTGTCGCTCGGGGAGGTGGAGCGCAGCTGGCATGCCTCAGGGTTGGCCGCGATCATGACGGTGATGCGCAACCAGGGCCGGTGGGACCGCAGCAACGCCACCTTCCATGACGGCCGGGTTAGCTACGACAAGAGCGCGCGAACCGGGTCCGGCAGCGCCCCAGGCACGCCGGGTGTTGCCCGGGATGGCAGCTCCGTCCGGACCCAGGGTGAGATGGAGTGGATCGACTACGGCCTCTCCGCGACGTCCTCGGAGGTGATCGCCGGCTGGTTGCAGCCGGGCCAGCGTGGCGATCTGGCCGACCTCTTCCACCGGCTCAGCACCGAGGGCAGGGTGGCCGGCTTCGAGGTGACCCGGCGCTTCTACGAGATCGGCTCGCCGGCCGGGCTGGAAGAGCTCGAGGAGCATCTGCGCGACCACGTGCATCGGGTGGTCGCGCCCGACGAGACGCGATGACGCAGGCGCCCCAGCGCGACCTGCGCTCACGCTCGTTCGGCCAGGACTACACACCCACACCCGTGGACCGCTTCGGGGTCTGGCTCTCGGCGCGCCGGATGCACCGCGCCAGCGGAGGTTTCCAGGGCATGCGGGTCGCCGACGTCGGCTGCGGCTACCACGCCAGCTTCGCTCGAACGCTGATCCCGGTGGTCCGGTCGTTGGTCCTCGTCGACCTCTCGCTCTCTGCGGACCTCAAGGCGAGGCCGGCTGTGCGGGCGATCGAGGGCAGGCTGCCCCAGGCGCTGGAGGAGATTCCCACGGGCTCGCTCGACGTGGTCATGTGCAACTCGGTGGTCGAGCACCTGTGGACGCCGCAGGACACCATCGCCGAGCTCGCTCGGATCACTGCTACCGGCGGCGTCCTGCTCATCAACGTGCCCAGCTGGCGGGGCAAGTGGTTCCTGGAGCTGGCCGCGTTCCGCCTCGGCGTCAGCCCACCTGATGAGATGAACGACCACACCATGTACTACGACCCCCGCGACCTGTGGCCGCTGCTGCGTCACGCCGGGTTCCGGCCCGACCACATCCGCTGCTTTCGCCACAAGTTCGGGTTGAACACGTTTGCGGTGTGCCGCAAGGAGGGGGACGGCTGAAGAGCGGCGGCGTTGGGGGTGGGGACGTCGTCATGGCGCTTCGAGCAGGCTTCGCGGGCAGTGGCGTCGCTGCGCGCTCGCGCAGCGAGCGCTTCGCTCCTCGGCCCGCTGCAGAACTTGCGCCAGGACGACGTCCCCACCCCCAACGCTTCCCTTCAGTCCAGGGTGAGAGGCTGCGCGGGCGCTGACGGCGCTGCGATCTCGCCACCGGACGGCCATCGTCCGTGCCCTGCGAGCGCGGTAGAGTGCGAGCGTGGCGTCTTCCCAGGCTGCTAGTCACATCCATCAGCTGCTCGACGAGCACTGGACCGCGACGCTCAACGTGGAGCAGTCGGTGTGGCGCGACGCCGACGTGGTGGTGGCGTCCCACCCCGAGCCCTCTCACACCGACCATGTCTACCTGATCCGTCGCGAGGACAGCTGCATCATCGTGGTGCCGCAGGCGCTGGTCGGCAGCACCACCATCGCGTGCGCCTCCTGGCCGTCAGCCGCCGTCTTCGACCGAGCCTTCGTGCGCACCCTGTACGGCGATGCCGTGTCGAGCATCCACGGCCCGTTCTGGCTCGGCTACGCCACCCAGGACACCTTCCACCCTGTCGATTCCCGGGGCGCGCGACTCCTCGGCGAGGCACCGCCCGACCAGGACGGTCTCAGTGCCATGCGCACAATGGTGAGCGAGAACGAGTGGATCGACGCCGGATTCGAGATCCCAGCCGCGCAGGCGTACGGCTGCTTCGTGGACGACGAGCTGGTGTGTGCGGGCACGCTGACACCGTTCCGCGGCGTTCCCGCCAACATCGGCGTGCTCACCCACCCCGGTCATCGCAACCAGGGTTTCGGTGCCGCCATGCTCAGCGCCCTGACCGCCAAAGCCCTCAGCCACAGCCCGGCTGCCCAGTGCCGAGTCCTGGACGAGAACGGTGCGGCGGTGCGCATGGCGCGACTCCTCGGCTACGTCGAGGACGGCCGAAGCCTCGAGGTGGTGCTCCAGGTGCACCCGAGCGGAGACGGGTTCAGGGGCTGACCCGCCACCGGGCATTGACCGCCCGACGCCCCACAGCGGACTGACCTGTTGATCAGCGGTTGACTGCGGCCATGTCCCAGTGGCGCTGGCCCCTGACCGCATCGCGCGGGATGGCGGCATCGAGCTGAGCGATCTCGTCAGCGCTCAGCTGGACGTCCGCCGCAGCCGCGTTCTCCGCCACCCGCGAGGCCTTCTTGGTGCCGGGGATGGGCACCACGCCGTCGCCTCGATGGAGCAGCCACGCCAGAGCCAGCTGAGCCGCTGTCACTCCACGCCCGGCCGCCAGGCTCGCCACGCGCTGCGCCAGGGCCACGTTGGCGTCGAGGTTCTCCTCCGCGAACCGCGGGAAGCGGGCGCGCCGGACGTCGTCGGCCGCTATCGATTCACTTCCGGCGATGGTCCCGGTGAGCAGGCCTCGCCCCAGCGGGCTGTAGGCGACCAGGCCGATGCCCAGCTCGCGCAGTGCCGGCAGCACCTCGTCCTCCATGTCCCGCGCGAACAGCGAGTACTCGCTCTGCACGGCGGTGATCGGATGGACGGCATCGGCGCGGCGGATGGTGGATGCGGCCGCCTCGGAGAGACCGATGAAGCGCACCTTGCCAGCTCCCACCAGCGTGGCCATGGCTCCGACGGTCTCCTCGATGGGGACATTGGCATCGACCCGGTGCTGGTAGTACAGGTCGATGTGATCGGTGCCCAGGCGTGCCAGGCTGGCCTCGCACGCGCTGCGCACGTGCTCGGGTGTCCCGTTGATCGTCTGGCTCCCGTCGGGCAGGCGCTGAAACCCGAACTTGGTGGCCAGGACCACACGATCCCGCCGGCCCGCGATCGCTCTGCCCACCAATTGCTCATTGGTGAACGGCCCGTACATGTCCGCGGTGTCGAGAAAGTCGACACCGAGCTCGAGTGCGCGATGAATGGTGGCGATTCCCTCGTTCTCGTCGCGATCCGCCGCCGACCCGTAGAAGTCGGACATGCCCATGCAGCCGAGTCCGATCGCCGACACCTCGAGATCCCTGAGCTTGCGTCGCTTCATCCTGCTGCCTCCGTTGGTTCGCGCGTGGGTTGTTCTCGCGACGCACCGGTGATCAATCGCACCGGACGATCCTCGAGAAGATAGTTCCATCCCCAGTTGATGAGCACAACCGCCTTGCTCCGGAAGGTGATGATGTAGGTGAGGTGGACGAAAAGCCACATCAGCCAGCCGACGAAGCCCGCCACCCGGATCCGTCCCAGCTGGACCACAGCGACGTTCCGCCCCACAGTCGCCATCGTGCCCTTGTCACGGTAACCGAACGCGGCTGCCCGGCCTCCGGCGAGCATGGCAACTATGTTGCGGGCGGCCTGCTGGCCCTGCTGGATGGCGACGGGAGCGAGCATCGGCAGCGCCGTCCCTCGGTCCCTCACCTCCGCCATGTCGCCGATCACCTGGACTTCCTCGTGACCGGCCAGCTGCAGCGTCGGCCCCACCGCGACCCTGCCGCCCCGACCGACGTGGCTGAGCTGCTCGCCCAGCGTTGAGGCGCGCACCCCGGCCGTCCAGATCACGGTGGCCGCCTCGATGGCCAAGCCGTCATCGAGGGTGACGCCGCGCTCATCGGCGTGGTCGACCGTGCGTCCAAGCATGAGCTCCACCCCGCGCCGGCGCAGCACGGTGGCGGCCCGGGCACTGAGCGCCGGATGGAATGCGCTGAGCACCCGGTTGGCAGCTTCGACGACGATCACTCTCACCGGCGAGAAGTCGAGCCGCGGGAAGTCCTTCGGCAGCAGATGCGAGAACAGCTCGACGAGAGCACCCGCCAGCTCGACACCGGTGGGCCCCGCACCGGCGATGACGAAGGTGAGCATGCGGTGCTGCTCGCGCTCGTCAGAGCATTCCGCGGCGCGCTCGAACTGCGCGAGAACCATCGCCCGCAGCGCCAGCGCGTCGTCGAGGCTCTTCAGGCCGATGCTGTGCGCGGCGACGTCCTGGTGGCCGAAGTGGTTGGTCATGGCGCCCGCTGCCACCACCAGGTAGTCGTAGGCAAGCTCACCCGCGTCGGTTCGCACCACCCGCCGTTCGAGTTCGATGGCCTCCACCTCGGCCATGCGGACGTCGGTGTTGCGGTGGCCGCGAAGGATGCTTCGGATCGGATGGGCGATCTCCGATGGGTCGAGCAGCCCCGAGGCCACCTGATACAGGAGCGGCTGGAACAGGTGGTAGTTGTGCCTGTCAACCACCAGCACGTCGGCGTCCGCCTGGCGCAGAGCCCGGGCGGCGCTCAGGCCGCCGAAGCCGGCGCCAACGATGACCACGCGCGGCCGCGACACTGCGGTGCCTCCGTGATGCGCCTATTCGCGCGCTGTGACCGTACTCGCATCCGCGCCGCCCATGCCCAGGCGTGAGGTGCGCTCAGGCAAGGCGGTGCGGCCAACCCGCACCAGGGCCACCGCCCCGGCCGCCGCGGCCACGCTGACGCCCCCGGCTACGATCAGGTACAGCCAGGTCCCGAACCCGTCGCACAGCCAGCCAGTGAACAGGCCGCCGAGAGGAGCGGTGCCGAAGAAGACGTAGCCGTACAGGGAGAGAACCCGTCCGCGGAGGCGATCGGGCACCACCATCTGCAAGGAGGAGTTGCTCTGCGACCCGTAGAGGGAGAAGGTGAAGCCGGTCACCACCAGCAGCACGCACGCCAGCCACACGCTGGTCACCGGGGCGAGCAAGAGCAGGGAGGCGCCGAACCCCAGTGCGCCGACGAGCATGACCTTCAGGCTGGCACGCGACAGCGCCGCCGATGTCAGAGCGCCGACGAGGGCACCGCCGCCGAACGCGGCGCTGACGATGCCGAACACCTCGGGGCCGGACGCCAAGGTGTGCGCGGCGAGAACCGGCAGGAGAACGTTGAAGTTGATCGCCAGAGTGGAGATGACCAGCATCAGCCCCAGCACCAGACGCACGCTCGGGGTCCGCCACGCGTAGGCCAGCCCTTCTCCGACACCGCGCAGCAGCGTCGGCCTGACGTCGCCGTGGTCGACGGGATGCAACTCGCTGTCACGCATCATCACCAGGGCGGCGATCACCGCGATGTAGCTGATGGCGTTGAGCAGGAAGCAGATGCCCACGCCGGTGGTGGCGATGAGCAGACCGGCGACGGCGGGCCCGAACACACGCGAGGCGTTGAAGAGGCTCGAGTTCAGCGCGATCGCGTTGGGTAGCTCGGCTCGACCCACCATCTGGATGGTGAACGCCTGGCGGACCGGGGTGTCGAGGATCAGCACCGCGCCAGAGGCCGCCGCCAGCAGGAAGACCTCCCACACCTGCGCGCTGTGGGTGAGCGCCAGCCCGGCCAGGGCGGCGGCAACCAGCATCGATGCCGACTGGGTGAACACCAGCGCCCGGCGCCCGTTGAGCCGGTCGGCCAGAGAGCCCCCAAAGAGACCGCCGAGGGCATACGGTCCGAACTGGCACAAGGCCAGCGCGCCCACGGCAAAGGCCGACCCGTGGGTCAGCTCGATGATGAACCAGGCCTGGGCGATGTTCTGCATCCAGGTGCCGGTCAGCGAGACCACCTGGCCGCCGAAGTACAGACGGTAGTTGCGGTGGCGATTCAGCGACGCGAAGGTGCGCGACGACGCGGAGGCGATGGTCATGCGCTCATCGCTCCACCAGCGCCTGCAGCCCCTCGATGGCCGCGTCGATGGCGCGCATCTGGTCCTCAGGGAGGTCGCGGAGCCGTGCGGCCAGCCAGGCGGTTCGGCGCGAACGGACGGCGCGCAAGACCCGCTGACCCTCGCCGGTGCAGGTGAGGCCGACGCGGCGGCGGTCGCCCCCGCCACTGCGGGTGCGGGTCACCAGGCCCGACGCCTCCAGCCTGTCGATGTGGTTCGACACCGACGGCGCCGACGTGCCCTCGCGCGCGGCCAGCTCCGCGACACCGACCCCAGGGGTGCCGGCGATGGAGGCGAGCAGCGACACCTGGCTGCCGCCGATGCCCATGGCGTGCAGCTCTCGACGCAGATGCCTGTTCAGATGGAGCAGGACGGGGCGGAGGCGGTTGGCCAGCGCCACCGGGTCGAGCGCGGGCGCTATCACCCCTGTTGCGGGTCGGGTCCTCTCGATCACCGCTTCGTCCCCCACCCCTTGATTATAGAGGCTAACTATATGTCTCAGTGCTCAGCGACGCTCTTCGGTGCGACCATGCGGACGTGAACCGCGTGGTGAGGCGCCGGCGGCGGCGCGGTGAGACGGCGCGCGGTCCTCGCGGCGCCCTGGCCGTGCTCTTCTCCGTGGTGGCGTCCTTGCTGTGGTTCGAGATGCCCGCCAACGCCCTGACCACCAGCGTTGGTGCGGCTCACCGCCCGGCCGCGCGGTGGGACCTGCCCTGGTTGTCGGTGCGCGGCCGGCACATGGTCGATGAGGCAGGGAGGACGGTCCTGCTCCGCGGGTTCAACACCTCGACACTGCTCGAGCCGTCGGTGTCTCGCGCGCCCCTCGATCTGGAGGACGCCGCAATCATGGAGGGCAACGGGTTCGATGTCGTACGCCTCGCCCTCTCCTGGGGGCGGCTGGAACCGCAGCGGGGACACTGGGATCAGGGGTACCTCCGTGCCATCGCCGACAAGGTCCAGCTGCTCAACAGCCACCACCTCTACGTCGTGCTCGACATGCATTTCCTCGACTGGAGCTCGCAGTTGGGGGGATCCGGCGCGCCCGACTGGGCCACGCTCGGCGGGGTCCCCAACCTCCACCTGCCGGCGTTGGGCGACTGGCAGCGACATCTCTCGCCCGCGGTGAACGCGGCCACCACCTACTTCTGGGTGTCACCCGACTGGCAGGCCGACTTCATGCAGACGTGGCAGCTGCTGGCGCAGCGTTTTAGCGGCGACAGCGGGGTGGCGGGGTACGACCTCTACAACGAGCCGCACGCGCTCCCGCTGCCCCCGATCCGCTTCGAGCGCGACTTCATGTGGCCGCTGTACGCGCGCACCATCGACGCCATCGCGGCTGTCGACGCCAACCACATGTTCATCGTCGAGGGCCAGCTGCTGTCCGATTTCGGCACCACCATCGTGCCCCTGCGGGCGCCCAACCTGGTCTATTCGCCGCACGAGTACACGGGCTCGCTGGTGCCGCCGACCTTCGACGGCAACGCCGAGCCCCTCGACAGCCATGTGCGGCAGGTGAGCAGCGAGGCGTCGCGGGTGCCGGGCGCACTCTGGATCGGCGAGTGGGGGATGGGCGCGACGCAGGCACAGTCGGACACCTGGATCGACGACGCGCTGCACGCCTTCGACGACGCCGGCGCCGGCTGGGCGTGGTGGCAGTGGCGCGAGGACTCGGCGTGGGGGATTCGCGATTCCGCCGGGCGCACCAACGCCAACACCCTCAGCCACTTGGCCCGACCCTATATGGCGGCGGCGCCCGCGGGCGTCTCCGCATCCACGACGAAGGTGTCCGGAGGTGCTCTGACGCTGACGGTCGACAGGTCGTACCGGGGGGCGGAGATCGAGATCGCCTACCCCGCGGCGCAGCGGACGCCGCAGGTGAGCTCCAGCTGCGGCGGTGAGTCCAGCCGCTGGGATCCCACCACGGCGCGGCTGGTGGTCGCTGCGGAGGCGATGGGGATCTGCAGCATCACCGTTATCTAACCGGGGAGGGGCAGATCCCCTCCCCCTGAGACCGGCCGCTGGCTGTCGACATCGTCCGCTCTCGCCCCACCCCTCGGCGCGACTCCGCGCCGGCCTTCTAACCGGGGAGGGGCAGATCCCCTCCCCCTGAGACCGGCCGCTGTCTGTCGACATCGTCCGCTCTCGCCCCACCCCTCCGCGCGACTCCGCGCCGGCCTTTTCAACCGGGGAGGGGCTGGCTGGCTAGCGGCGGCGGAGCGCGTCGGCGAGCGCCACTCCGCTGAGGGCGGCAGCCGCGAACACCCTGGGGCTGGCGATCTTGTGGCGCAGGTGCACGGCGAGCATCGCGCCGTTGGCGGCGGCGACCACACCGGCGAGCGCCAGCGTGGCAGCTCCCGGGCGCCGCCTTTGCGCTGTCGAGCTCGCGGCGAGGGCAAGCCACAGCGCTCCGAAGCCGGCGCTGCCGAGCGCCCGCCCGCGAGCCTGGCGAAACATCTGCGGTCGTTGGGCGAGAAAGACGGCGGTGTCGGCGGCGCCGGCGACTGCGGCGCCGTTGGTCAGCTGCATGGCAATCTCCTGATCAGCCGGTTGGCACCTGCAGGAAGGTTTCGGCGCTGCGACCTTCACCGAGGCCCTTCTGCTCGGCGTTCATGCGGGCCCAGCCGCGGATGCGCTCCGAAAGGTCTTCCCAGTTGTCGTACTGGCTGGCGTGACACTTCAACGCCGCCAGCTTGTTCTCCAGTGTGTCGGTGATGTCCACCACGGTGTCCCCATTGGCCATTGCCATCAGGTACACCTCGGCCACCGTGTGCGGCTCCAGGCCCTCCTTCTCCAGGAGGTCCATGTGCGCGAACGGGTTGCGCGAGTCGGGATACACCGCGCTCAGCGCTGCCTCACCGGCGGCCAGGTGGTCGGGGTGGCTGGCGAAGATGCGCTGGTAGTTCCGCTCCGGCGACTGCGTCACCACCCGCTGCGGCTTGCGCTGCCGGATCACTCTGGTGATGTCGCGTCGCAGCTCGATGGTGGGCTGGACGCGGCCGTCGGCATGGCCGAGGAAGGCGATGTCGGTGACGCCGACCGCGGCGGCGGCGGCTGTCTGCTCCTCGCGGCGAAGGCGGGCCATCTCGGTGCGGCTGATCGAACGGTCCGAACCGCCGGCGTCTCCGTCGGTGACTATGCAGTACGACACCTGGCGACCCTCCGCGGTCCAGCGCGCCGTGCTGCCGGCGCATCCGAAGTCGCAGTCGTCGGGATGCGCCACCACCACCAGGATGGGATCGGCGCTGTCGGCGTTCTCGGTCACGAGGCCCGATGGTAGCCGTTGCAGGGGCGGCCACCATCGCTCCGGTCGCTGTCCTCGCGGGCGCCGCCAAGCCAACCACTTTGTCTTCTTGCTGCTGCGTATGCTCCCTTCGCGACGGTGCCCGCCCCACAGTACAGTCGGGGGGTGATCGTCGAGGCGGTCGGGTGGAGGCGGTCGGGGTGGTGCTGTGCGCTGGGGCTGGCGCTGGCGCTGTTCCTCGCAGCCTGCGACGACGTGGACAACGCCGCCTTCGACTCCGCCTACCACTCGATGACCGCCAGCCAGGTGACCGTTCGGGCCACCGTCACCGTGCTGCTGCCGGACACGCCGGCTGGCGTGGACGGGCCGCACCAGCGGTTCAACATCACCGTCGACGGAGTTACCGTCGAGATCGACCACAACCTGGGGCTCGCCCAGCGGGTGCCGGTGGGGGTGGCCGACACAGTGGTCGTCCACGGCCAGTTCGAACCCGACCCCGGCCACCCCGTCATCCACTACACCCACCACGCGACCGGCCGCCACGAGGGAGGCTACATCGAGCTGAACGGATCGCGGTACCAGTGATGCCTCCGCGGCGTACCGTTGACACTGATGCGCATTCCCACCCGTGCCGATCTGGCGTCGCTGCTGCGCAGCCCCCTGCCCGTGCCCAGCCGCGGCCTGCCCATCACCGACACCGCGCCCGACCCCGGCCTTTTCGGTCCCGGCTCGGTGACCTGGCGGGTGATGGCCGAACCACTGCTGATGCTCGGTGCCGGACGCGCCTTGCTGATGCAGGCCGCTCATCCACTGGTTGCCGAGGGTGCCATCGAGCACAGCACCTATGCCTCGGACCCGTTCGGCCGCTTCGAACGGACGGTGGAGTGGGTGACAGTGGTCTGCTTCGGCACCACCGCTGAGGCCCGGCGGGTGTCGCGCCACGTCAATCGCCTGCACGGTGAGGTGCGGGGAAGCCTGGCTCGCGGGCACGGCAACACGCGCGTCCGCGCTCGCACCGCATACAGCGGCAAGGACGCTGGCCTGCTGCTCTGGGTGCACGCGACCTTCGTCGACACCATGCTCGCCTCCCACGATGCCTTCGTCGGCGGCCTCTCCGCAGCCGATGCCGACAGGTTCGTGCGCGAGTGGCACGCCGTCGCCGCGCTGATGGGCGTGCCTGCGTCGATGCTGTGGTCGGACCGCGCCGCGCTGAGCGCCTACGTCGAGGAGCAGGTACGCAGCGGTCTGGTCCTGCCCGGTGCGGGATCCCGGCTGGTGGCGCAGACCATCCTGAACCCTCCGCTGTCCTCGGCGCGGCTGCGCCCGGCGTTCGCGGCGCTCAACTTCACCACTGTGGGACTGCTGCCGGCGGCGGTGAGGCGTGGCTACGACATCGGCTGGACGCCGGCCCACAGCGCCGCACACGCGGCCATCCGTCTGTCGGTGCGACGGATGCGCCCCACCCTGCCGGCGAGGATGCGAACGTCGCCTGTGTACGACAGGGCGATGGACCGCACCCTGGGACGGCTCCGCGCGGAGAGTGCCTGAGCGACGATCACTGCGCTGCGGATCCGTAACAAAGCGTATTCATTGGTTCAGCGCCTCGTGGGTGTGCTACTGTGAAACGTGATAGCTGAGATGTAATGCATGCTCGGCTTGGAGGGTCCACGCCTCGCCCGGGGCCCTCTCACAAGGAGGAGACCATGGACCCGATCGAGGTTCGCGAGGAACGAGTCGCCGCTGGAACCAGCGTTCCGCAGGGCGGAGTGGTCCCACAGCCGGTGGCGCCGTACGCGGCCGCCGCACCCGTCGCAGCGGCCCCAGCGGCCGGCAGCGCTGTCTACAGCAGCCGCACAGGTGTCTACCCGGTGGGCTATCGGGCCATCCAGACCGTCTGGCTGATCGCCGGCATCATCGACCTCCTGCTGGCCCTCGACTTCGTCTTCAGGGCCACCGGCGCCAACGACACCGGTTTTGCCAGGTTCATCTACGGGGTGGGCCGCCGTCTCGCAGCCCCCTTCGACGGCATCTTCAACACCACAGCTGTCGCCAATGGCAATTCGGTGTTCCGCTGGGCGGACCTGCTGGCCATTGCCATCTACTCGATTGCCGCTTGGATCGTCACCAAGCTGGTGAGGATCATGTCAACGCCGCGCACGGGCACAACCCGCGTCTGAGCAGGCCCAGCCCTTCCTGGAGAGGCCCGGTCCCTTCGGCCGGGCCTCTCTCTTTTTGGCAGCAGCGATTTGACGCCTCCGCCGCGGGTGCGCTCACAATCACACCCCTTCAGAGCCAACCGAGGTCATGGCATGGACGAGACTGTCGTGGTCACTGGCGCGTCGACTGGCATCGGCCGCACCACAGCCCTGCATCTGGACAGCCTTGGCCTGCGCGTCTTCGCGGGGGTCAGGCGTGACCAGGACGGCGAGGCCCTGCGTGACCAGGCCACCAGCAGGCTGACCCCGATCCGGCTCGACGTCACCGACCAGCGTGATGTCGAGCGAGCCGCCGACATCGTCGGGCACGCGGCGGCGGATTCGCGCCTTGCCGGCATCGTCAACAACGCCGGCATCGCCGTGTCGGGTCCGGTCGAGTTCATCCCCCTGGACAGATGGCGGCAGCAGTTCGAGATCAACCTCTTCGGCATCGTCTCGATGGTGCAGGCGTTCATGCCTCTGCTCCGGGAGAGCAAGGGCCGGATCGTGAGCACCGGGTCGCTGGGGGGTCGCCTCTCGCAGCCCATGGTTGCACCCTACTGCGCCAGCAAGCACGCGCTCGAAGCCCTCAGCGACTCGCTCCGAGTCGAGCTGCGACCGTGGGGCATCAGGGTGGCGCTGATCCAGCCGGGAGCTGTGAAGACGCCGATCTGGAACAAGGGCCTGGAGGCCGGCGAGGAGATGTTGCGCAGCGCGCCCGCTGAATTGCGCCAGCTCTATGGCGCCGCTGTGCAGATCGCCACCAAGATGGCAGTGCATGAGAACGAGACAGGCGTCGATCCGCTGGAGGTTGCGCGAGCCGTCGAGCACGCGCTCCTGGCGTCGCGCCCGCGCACCAGGTACCCGGTGGGACGTCAGGCCAAGCTGCTGATCCCCTTGACACGATTCATGCCCGACCGGCTCAAGGACGAGCTGCTGCTGCGCGTCGGTAAGTTGCCTCGCACCGCCGACGCCACCGGCATGCAGGGTGGCGGGGAGCGTGAGCACGGTCGCCGGCCGGTGCACGCCTGAGGCCGGTGGACATGGCCGTCGCCAAACTTGACGGTGGGCTGCTGCGCCAGCGCCGGGGAACCTTCAGCGGGGTGCGCGGCGTCCCCATCGCCCACCGTGAGTGGTTGCCAGACGGCGACGCCCGCGGCACTGTGGTGATCGCCCATGGCGTCAACGAGCATGGTGGCCGCTACGCTCACGTCGCCGAGCGGCTGGTGCGCGATGGCTGGCTGGTCGCCGCCATCGACCACCGCGGCCACGGCCTTTCAGGAGGCCGGAGAGCCGCCATCGAGCGCTTCGACGACTGGACCACCGATCTCGACAGCTACATCCGTCGCGTCCTGGTCGACGCGCCACGACCGCTGTTCCTGGTGGGCCACAGCCTGGGGGGCCTGATCGCCTCCGTGTACGCGTTGCGCAACCCCGAGGTGGTGGCGGGGTTGATCCTCTCGTCCCCCAGCGTGATGCCACCTGCCGGGATGTCGCCGCGAACCGTCCGCGCTGGGCGGGTGCTGTCACGGGTGGCAGCCAACCTGCCGGTGGTGGCGCTGCGGCTCGACAGGGTCAGCAGGGATCCCGCGGTGGTGCGCGCCTACATGGACGACCCGCTGGTGCACAAGGGCAGGCTGCGCGCCCGCACCGGCGCCGAGGTGCTCGACGCCATCACCGAGGTGCAGCGCGACATCGGTACCCTGCGGATGCCGCTGCTGACCTTGCAGGGCACCGTCGACCAGCTCGTCGATCCTCGTGCCGCGCCGTGGGTGGACGCCCACACGGGGTCAGCCGATCACACCCTGCACATCTACGAAGGTCTCTACCACGAGGTCTTCAACGAGCCCGAGCGCGACGCTGTCCTGGACGACGTCGCCGCCTGGCTGAAGGCTCACGCGGCCACGGTCGCCAAGGCGCCCTGATCGACTCAGGACCGGCTCGATCTCCGCGCCGGTGCGAGTTGGTCGAGCAGCCGCCGGGTGGTCTCGCCCACGTCCTCGACGGCGGCGTCGAACACATCTCGATTGACGGCTGACGGCAGGCGGTAGCCGCTCACCTTGCGCACGAACTGCAATGCGGCCGCGTGCACCTCGTCGTCGCTGGCGGGCGATTCGCTGCGGAGGGTCTTGATGCTTCTGCACATGCGCCGAGTCTAGTGAAGTGCCGCCCTCCACCAGGCCGCGATCGTGGCTTCATGGCGTGCCGCCCTAGGGACGCGCGTGGTTGAATCGGCCTGTCGTCATTGATGCGCGTTCATGGAGGAAGAGACATGGCCAAGTGGAGGCGTGGCGCCACCAGGCTGATCGGAGCGGGGACGGCGGCGTACGGTCTGAGCCTGCTGGTGCGTCCCAGCAGCCTCGCCAAGCAGTGCGGTCTGGACAACCCCGATGACCCCTCTACGCGCCTTCTCGCGATCACCTTCGGCGCGCGGGATCTGGTGTCAGGGATCTCGATCCTCCGTGTCCATGACCGGAGCTCGCTGCGTCTGGCGCTGACCCTGCGCGGCCTCTTCGATCTCGGCGACGCCGCCGCCTGTGCCGCGCTGCTCACCGATTCCGGCGCCCGGATGCGCGTCTGTGGCGTGGCTGGACTGTGGGGTGCGCTGTCGTTGACTCTGGCCGCCACCTCCTGACCCACACGCGGCGTGACGCCTGACACAGGCAGAGCGACCTGGCTCTCGACGGACGAGCACCTGGCACGACTGCGCCTCGAGGGCACGCGGCTGGGCGAGGTCGCCGCCGCCACACGGTTTGCCGCGGCCGTCCCCGGTTGCCCGGGTTGGGACGTCGAGGCGCTGCTCGCGCACCTCGGCGACGTTCACCGGTGGGCGGCGGCCATCGTCCGCGAGCGGTTGGAGATACGACCCCACCGCGACTTCGCCGGCCCCAGCGACCGCGAGGGCCTGCTGGCCTGGTACCACGAGGGACACCAGGAGCTCCTCGCGGCCCTCTCCGGATCCTCCCAGGAGGAGCACTACTGGACCTGGGGCCCTGCTCCGAACCCGCAGGCATTCTGGGCGCGCCGCCAGGCGCACGAGACCGCCATTCACCGCCTCGACATCGATCAGGCGGCGGGGATTCCGACCACCTTCCCGCCCGCGGCGGCGGCGGACGGCATCGACGAATGGCTGGCCCTGGCGTCGCGGCGCTGCCGGGTGCCCGACGGAGCCGGCCGGCGGCTGCATCTGAAGACGACCGACACCGACGGTGAGTGGCAGGTCGAGCTCGGCGCCGAGGGGTTGCGGGTGCGGTGGGGCGGGCCCGGGGGCGACTTCTCGGTGCGCGCACCGGCCGCCGATCTCTTCGCCTTGGTGATGAACCGACGCGGCGTTACGGGGCTGGAAGTGGCGGGTGACGCCGATGTCCTGCGCGCCTGGCGCGACTCGGTGAGGTTCTGATGCCGTGCGCGGCCGGGAGCACGCTGATCGTCCGGGCTTGGTAACCACTCCACTTGGTAGGGTGACAGCGTGGTCACCGATCAAGCCGACGCGCTCGCGGTCGAGGGACTCGACAACCTGCGTGACCTCGGCGGCCTCCCGCTTGTGGGCGGCGGGACGACCCGATACGGACGCCTGCTGCGCAGCGATTCACCGCACCGGCTGAGCGACGCCGGACGGCGAACTCTGGTCGCTCAGGGCATCAGCACCGTGGTCGATCTGCGCACTCTCTCCGAGCGCGACAGCCATCCGAGCCTGCTCGTGGATGTCGAAGGCATCCGCGGGCACCACGCCCCGATCTTCGACGATGAGGACGTGTTTCCTGAGAACGCGGTCACCGCCCAGGACGTCTATCGATGGTGGCTGCGCGAGCGCGGCACCGGCATCGCCGCGGCCTTGACGGGCATCGCCGACTCACCGTCGGCTCCGATCCTGGTCCACTGCCACGCGGGCAAGGACCGCACTGGCGTGGTGATCGCTCTGGTGCTCGTCCTGGCCGGTGTCCCTGTCGACTCCATCGCCGACGACTACGCGCTCAGCGGGGTTCAGCTCGCCGAGGTGCTCGCTCGCGACCGCGTCAGCGCCGTCGAGAGGGGCATGGACGACGTCCGCGCCGAGCGCCTGTTCACAGTGCGCCGTGACGCCATGGTCGACACTGTCGAGAGCATCGAATCGGAGCACGGAGGTCCCACCCAGTTCCTGCGCAGGGTTGGCCTGGAGGATCAGCGCATCGACCGGCTGAGGCGTCTCCTGGTGGCTGCGGAGTGGCCGTAGCCGCCGGCCGTCGCGGTGCGCTGTCGCGCCCTGACACGCTTCCCTGTCTTCGTCAAGGTGGCGACCCCGATCGGATTCGAACCGACGATCTCCACCTTGACAGGGTGGCGTGTTAGGCCAGGCTACACCACGGGGCCGCGGAGAGCGGATCATAGCATCGGGGTTTCGGCCACCCGGCCGCGCGATTACGCTGCCCTGATGCCCGCGCGCCGTCCCAACGAGATCTCCGCCGGGGGTGTGCTCGCGCGTGTGACCGGGCGTGACTGGGAGGTGTGCATGGTGCGCGAGGGCAGGTACTGGGGATTTCCCAAGGGTCACGTCGAGGCCGGCGAAACCCCCCAAGAGGCGGCGCTTCGGGAGATCTCCGAAGAGTGCGGACTCCTCCGGTCATCCCTCTCGATCTGCTCTGAGCTGCCGCCGTCCGAATACGTCTACCGGCGGGCGGGGCGGCTCAGATTCAAGCTCGTGCACCACTTCCTGGTGCTCACGGCCGCGGACACCGAGTTGATTCCCCAGGCTGGCGAGATCGACGAAGCTCAGTGGCTGTCGCTGGACGATGCCACCGAGCGGGCCAGCTTCCCTGACACACGCAAAGCCCTCACCGCCGCGCGCTCGTTGCTTGCCGCGACGTTGCCCTGACACCCGCCCGCATACAATCTGCCCACGTGCAACTCTTCGACACCGCGGCTGGGGCGGTCACACCGCTGATCCCGCGGGGCGGCCGGGTGAGCATGTACGTCTGCGGCATCACCCCTTACGACGGCGGCCATATCGGCCACGCATTCACGTATCACACGTTCGACCTGATCACCCGTCGGCTGCGCGCTGAGGGGGTCAAGGTGCGCAGCGTCCGCAATGTCACCGACGTCGACGACGACATCCTGCGGGTGGCCCGGCTGCGCGGTGTCGACTATCACACCCTCGGCGCCGGTGAGGCGCAACGTTTCGACGCTGACATGTCCGACCTCGGCCTGCTGCGCGTCGAGGCGTCACCCCGGGCCACTGCGCGAGTCCCTGAGATGGTCGAGTGGATAGCACGCCTCATCGACTGCCGTGTCGCCTACGCCGCCGACGGCCGGGTGTACTTCGACGTGCGCAACTTCCCGCGCTACGGAGCGCTGAGCGGCCTCAGTCGCGCAACCATGATCGAGCTGTCGCGCACCCGCGGCGCCGATCCCGACGATCCACGAAAGCGCGATCCTCTCGACTTCGTGCTCTGGCAGCCGTCGGACACGGACGAGCCGAGCTGGCCATCGCCATGGAGCCCGGGCCGTCCCGGCTGGCACATCGAGTGCACTGTGCTCGCCGCCACCGAGCTCGCCTTGCCCATGGACATCCATGGCGGCGGCGATGATCTCATCTACCCGCACCACGAGTCGGAGATCGCCCAGACAGTGGGGGCGGGCGTGCCGTCGTATGCGCGCCACTGGGTGCACGTGGCGATGGTCGGATACCGGGGCGAAAAGATGAGCAAGTCTCTGGGAAACACTGTGTTCGTCCGCGACCTGCTCAACCGCGTTCCCGCCGGTGCGGTGCGCCTGATGCTGTGCGCCCATCACCATCGCGCAGCCTGGGAGTACGACGACGGCGAGCTGACGCGAGCGCAATCGCGCTGGTCCGACTACCTGACGGCGCTCACCGCCGGCGCACGCTTCACCAACACCGACGCCCAGGCGGTGTACGACGACTTCATGGCGCGCCTGGACGATGACCTCGACACACCCGGAGCGCTCGCCATCCTCGACGAGGTGGCCGGTCGTCCGCTGGTTCCCGGTGACGAGCTCGCCGCGCGTGTCACCGCCGGGCAGGTGCTGGCGCCGATGCTCGACATCCTCGGGGTGCGCATGCCCTTGCGCTGAGCCGGTCAGGCCCGTCGGTCAGCGAAGTCCTCGGCCCGCTGCTGTGCAACCTCGGTGGCAATGTTGTCGAGAAAGAACTGAGAGAACAGCCTGCGCTGTTCCTCGTCGACCTGAGCCGAGACATCAACACCGGCGCGGCGCCGGGCGATCCAGGGAGGCACGCCCCGAGCGACCACGCACGAGCCCACCCGAGCATCGATCAGCGCATCGTCCGCGTCAGCTGCCACCTCGACAGCAACCTTCAGGTTGATCCCGGTGTTCTCGATGAGCTTCCAACTCCGTTCCCACCGGCGCCGGCGCTTGGCGTCGAAGATCACTGTGACGGCGGTCTCGGTCTTCACCGTCTCGCCGACGCGTGCCACCCGCTCGAGCAGGCCCACGACGCCGTCATCGATCGCTCCAGCGACCCAGTTCACCAGCGACGGCCCACGGTTGCCCAGCTCAGGCAACGACCCGTTGGTCGCAGCCGCGCTGCCCAGCGCCGCGATGGTGCCGGCGTGGCGACGGCAGTACACCACACCGCCGACCAACGTCCAGTGCTGCGGACAGAAGGCGATCGCGCAGTTGCGTCCGCGGCGATCCCTGTACGCGCACGCCACAGCAGTCTGGTTGGCGCAGTGGCTCTCCGCGCACGGCAGGGTGCCGGTCGGCATGGCGAACTCGGGAGGACGGCGGCGAAACAATGGCATGGGAATTGCTGGTCAGCCTGACCAGATCCTACCGCGAGGCGTGTGACGGCACGACAACGATTTGGTGTCTCAATGCCGCGCTGAGGCGGCGCACGTCATCCATCAGCGAGCTGAACTGCTCGAAGGTCAGTGACTGGGGGCCGTCGCTGAGCGCTTCGTCCGGAGTTGGGTGAACCTCGATGAGCAGGCCGTCAGCACCTGCGGCAACCGCCGCCAGCGCCATCGATGGCACCAGATGTCGGTGGCCGGTGGCGTGTGAGGGGTCCACGATCACGGGCAGGTGCGAGAGCTCCTTGGCCACCGGGACGGCGGCCAGGTCGAGGGTGTTGCGCGTGGCCGTCTCAAAGGTTCGAATCCCTCGCTCGCAGAGCACCACGTCAGGGTTGCCGTGGGCGAGGACGTACTCCGCGCTGAGCAGCCACTCCTCCACCGTGTTGCTCAGCCCCCGCTTGAGGAGAACCGGCTTGCCCGACTCGCCGACGGCCTCCAGCAGGCTGAAGTTCTGCGCATTGCGGGTGCCCACCTGGAGCATGTCGGCAGCACCGGCGACCGCGGCAACGTCTGCGGGGGTCAACACCTCTGTGACGACGGGCAGCCCGGTCATCTCGCGCGCGCGCCGCAGGTGCTCGAGCCCGGGCGCACCGAGCCCGCGGAACGAGTACGGCGAGCTGCGCGGCTTGTAGGCGCCGCCGCGCAGGAGTTGCGCTCCGGCCGCCTTGACATGCTCAGCAGTGTCGACCAGCTGTCGCTCGCTCTCCACCGCGCATGGTCCGGCGGCGACGACCAGCTCACCCGCGCCGATGCGCACCCCGGCCACATCCACGACCGATGACTGCGGGTGCCACTCCCTGCCGACTAACTTGTACGGCTTGCTCACCGGGATCGCCGCCACCACCCCGGGCAGCGCCGCCACCGCGTCACGAATCGTGGAGGGGTTGCTCCCGAGCACGCCGATGGCGAGGCGGTCAGCACCCGGAAGCTCGATCGGCTGATAGCCGCGGTCACGCACGTGGGCCATCACGTTGGCGACCTCTTCCTCGGTCGCCTGCGCGTTCATCATGATCAGCACCCGCGCATCCTCCCAGAAATGCTCAGGACGACCATTTCCATGCGGTGAGCAGCGCCTGCAGGGCTGGGAGCTGCTGGGCGAACGCGAAGTGGGATGTGTTGAGCACGATGTGAAAGGTGGCGCCGCCGTGGTTGATGATCATGTCACGGCTCTCGCCGGGGGTGCCCTGGATGTCACGGTCATAGGTGATGTACAGGCCGCTGTCAGCCCTGATGGCGAACGCCTGTGTTGCGCTGAGATGGCTGGCGCCGTTGCGCGAGACGCTGGTGAGGTAGGTGCTCACCTGGTCGTCCGGCACCGGCTGCGTCAGCAACACCACATTGATGTTGGCACGCACGTCGTTGACGTTCGGCTGCGGAGACTGTCCGGGGGGACCCTGCTCCACAAGATAGAGAAGCTTGCCGTCAGCGCTCAGCTTCTGGACCTCGGCTGGGTTGCCGAGCGTGTTCTCCCAGCCCTGCGGCACCACCGACGAGAACTTGTCGTTGACGATCTTGGCGCCGGAGAGGGCGCCTGACGACGCGCCGGGGCCTGTCGATCCGGGGTCCGCGGATGCGTTCGCGCCGCCGCCACAGGCGGTGATCGCCAAACCGGCGAGCAGCGCCAGCACGATGGAACGGTGAGCTCTGGTCAGGATCGCCGCCCTCAGCGGTGTGCGGGGTTGGAATCATGCCCAGTCTAGTGCGCCCCTCAGGAGCACCGGCCGGACTGTGCCGGCGGAGCCTACGCCACAATCGTTGTGTGGCCCAATTGACAGCGGGACGAGTGGGTCCCACCGAGGCTCGAGCGCTCGAGAGGCTGCTCGACGGCGACCGGGTGCAGAACGTATATCTGCGCAGCGAGTTGCGACTGCTTGGGCTCGGTGCACCGTGGTGGTGTGTCTCGGACGGCACCGAGTTGCGCGCGGCCGTCCTGGTAGGACCCCTGACCGTCCCCTACGCCCCCGATGCGGGCGATGCAACCCGGCTTGCCGAGGCAACCCGTGCGCACACGCCGCCACACCTGCTGGTGGGACCGCGCAACGCTGTGCTTGCTCTCCACGCTTGCAACGAGCACCGGCGTCGCGCCCGGGAGGTGCGCGACCCACAGCCGGTCATGATCATCGACCGCCGGCGCCTGCGTGTCCTTCCCCCAGCCCCACTTCGCGCCACCACCCGCAAGGACGTCGACCTGCTCGCCCACGCGGCGGGCATGATGCACCGCGAGGAGATGGGCGGTGACAGCGCGCCACCTGACAGCAGCGCCTGGCGGGCGCGCATGACCCAGCTGGTCGACCGCGGATGGAGCTGGGCATGGATCGAGCACGGCTCTGTGGTGTTCAAGGCCGAGTTGAGCGCCTGGACACCTGACGTCGTTCAGGTTCAGGGTGTTTTCACAGCTCCCGGCCGTCGCGGCCAGGGCGTGGCCACTGCCGGCATGGTGGCACTCTGCTCGCTGCTCCTCGAGACGGTGCCGCTGGTGACCCTGTACGTCAACGGATACAACGACGCCGCCATCCGGCTCTACCGCCGGGTCGGCTTCGAGCAGCACGCCGAATACGCCACCGTCATGTACTGAGCGAACATCAGGAGATGATCGAGGCTAGCGCCACCGCCATCCTGCCCGTTCCCGCCAAGAGCGCCTTCGCCGTGGTCAGCGACGTCTCCAACGCCGACTGGCTGCCCGCGGTTCGAGGCGTCCGTCACGTCGGTGGCCCCAAACGCGGCGTCGGCGCCCGGTTCGAGGTCGAGGCCGGGATGGTGGGTCGCCACCTGCGAGGCATCCTCGAGGTGCGGGAGATGGTCGAGCCCAAGCGCATGGTGCTGGTCCTCGAGGAGGGCCTCGACCTCACTGTCATCATCGAGCTGAAGCCGGTGCGCGCCGGATGCGAGCTCCGCGTCGCCGCCCGATATTCGGTCGGCGGTGCCTTCGGCGGAGCGGTGGAGCGAGCCAGCCAGCCGGCCGCCCGCCGCGAGGTGGCACGGGCGGTCGAGCAGCTCTCGGCCCGGTTCGGCCGTGACGATGAGCCGGCAGCCGAGAGCCGGAGCCGGTGAGCAGTCGCTTTCCCGACGACACCGCCCTGGACGCGATCGCGGCGCAGCTGCGGTCGCTGCCCACCCTCGGCGACGACGACGTCCGAGGGCTGCTGGCGGAGTCCCAGGCCGCGCCCGCGGGACCGGCGACCGGCCGCCTCGTGGAGCAGCAGCTGGTCGTGGTTCTGGAGGCTGTGCTGGCCCGCCGGTCGCCCGATCTCGACCTGATGGACCTCTACCAGGAGGGGTCGGTCGCCGCCACCGTCGCCGTCAACGAGTACGTGGCGCGCGGTGGCAAGCCCGACAGTCTGCGGCCCTATGTGAGGCGCGTGGTCGAGAAGTTCCTGGACGACGTCATCGAGCGCGAGGAGGCACAGCGGGTCGCGGACGAGCTGCTCATCGCCAACGTCAAGCTGCTCGACGCGGCCGAGGTGGTGCTGCGCAGGCGCCTCGAGCGTGAGCCCACCACCCTGGAGCTGGCGGGCGCCCTGAACTGGACGCCGGAGGCCGTCGACATCATCGGCCGCACCCTGCATGCGGCGCGCACCGAGTACGACAGCGACATCGTCCAGTACCTCGACGATGCCGATGATGACCTCGGGGACGGGACGGGGCGGGAGTGAGGGTGGCCGTGTCCGGCGCGGGGCGGGGCGGGGAAGGAGGGGCCTCACCGGGCGCTTCGAACAGGGCTTCGACGCCGTAAGAGGTCGCGATCAACGCGCCGCCGGCGCGTCCCTCGCGACCTCCGGCGTCTGCAGAAACTTGCGCCCGGTGAGGCCCCTCCTTCCCCGCCCGTCCTGGTCGGGTAAACGGACCGAGAAGCTGCGTGGGGCCCGGGATGCTCCTCCTGCACGTCGAGGCGAACAGGGCGGCTCGGCCATGGCGCCGCCGTGATCCTGCCGCCGCGCGCATAGAGTCTCGCTGTGTCAGGTCCGTCACGACGTCCCCGTGCTGCTCATCATCAGGGGGCTGATATGGCACAAAGTCTTGCCATCCTGTTGATCACGACCGCCGGTCTGGCGGCGTGCGGCTCATCAGCCGGCACATCGTCGCCCGCGTCATCGGGCGCCGCGTCGACGCCGACGAATGCGAACAGCAGTGCGTCCGGCGCATCGGGCTCGGCAACGGCGCTGGCGCAGGACGACTGCACCGCTGCGGGCGTGAGCGGTCCGGTGCTGAACAGCCAGGGCGGGTACATGACCATGGCGGTGGCGAGCGGTTGGAAGACGGCTGACGACATGGGCACGCTCAACGTGTGGAAGGCGGTCAAGGCCGACGGAAGCTTCTTGGAGGTGTCCGACGCCTCAACCGCCAACGGGCATGACTCGGCGGCGATCGCGGCCACGCAGGCACACAACATGTCGACCTCGGTGATGACCTGCCCGGTGGCCGGAGAGAAGGCCTACCTCATCAGCACCAAGAATGGGGCGGGCGCCACGATCTACCACATGTACATCCAGCACGGCGGCAACGCGCCGCTGCAGGTGTTCATCAGTCCCGGCGACCAGGCGCCCGCCGCGGCGCTGGTCCCGGACGTGAAGGGCATGCTCGGCAGCTGGAGGTGGGCGAGCCCCTAGTGGCAGCATGACGTCGGCCCAACCCAGGGGCGTCGCGTCCACGCGGGGAGTTGACAAAGTCAGACCTGGCTTTTGGTGTAAGCGCTCAACACCAGTTTGCCGAAGCGCCTTGGGACCACTGTGAGCTGACGTGTGTCTGCTGCCGGGACGCCCGGATGGCAATGCTGACCAGCTGAGGCGGGGATCCCAGGCGTGGGATGACGCTGCCCACGCCATCTGGCAGATGGCTGAGCTGACCCTGGAGAAGGAGGGACTTGCGATGAGCGAGCCAATCGTGCCCTTCGTGAACTCGTCAGGTACGTTCATGGGTCTCGAGGTCCTCAGCACTTCGAGCTGATCGGAAGCCTGAGCTGAACGTCCGCGGAACTGATGGCGCGATGTCCGTGCGGTGTCCGCCGTCTGGCGGCAGCGTGGGGCTGTGAGGGCAGCCGCCGCCGTGCCTACCATCTGCAGCCATGCAATGCCGCCGATCATGATGAGGTCATCGAGCCCGCGCAGGCGCGAGCTCGCCGAGCGACCATCGACGCACGGCGCAGGAGGTCGCGCCATCCTGGTGATCGGCGACGACCAGGAACTGGCCACCGCCCTGCGCGACCGCCTCGACCGTGCCTACGTCACCGTGCTCGAGGTTCGCCCCGGAGAAGAGGATGAGGCGGTGGCCGCGTGCCATCCGTGGCCGTGGATGGTGGTTGGCGGCACCGCCCGGATCATCGCAGACGTTGTCGACCGGCTCGGTCGGGCTCCGGTGCTGGTGATCTGGCAGGGTGCACAGCCGCCCTGCCTGCCTGCGCACACAGTGGCCGGGCGGAGCTTCGCGCACATCGCGAGGTCGATCGAGGCCGCACTGGCAGGCGAGGCGGCGGGGATGACCCTCGATGTCGGTGACGGCCTCAGCATGCCGGACGGCGCTCACGCGTCCTGTCCGGCGCTCGAAGCGCTGGTCGCCAGTCATCCGCGTCCGGTCTTTGCTCCCTGGTGGCGCTTCCACTCAGCAACCCGCACCCTGGCAGCACACGGCATGCCGCTGCGTCCTGCGCAGTTGAGTGGTGCAGGGGTGGCCCTGGTCTCTGCGGAGGGGGGCTGATGCGTGCCAATGTCGAGGTGCTCATCGTCGAGGACGATGCCCAGACGCTGGAGGAGTTGCGCGTCCACTTCACACGCAAGCGCTTCCATCCGCTGGCCACGCGCAGCGCCGCCCACGCCGTGCAAGCGCTGCGCAACAACGCTGAGTCGACCCGGCCAGTCCTTGCCATCGTCGACTGGGATCTGTCCAAAGCGCCCGACCAGTCCCTGACCAGTCGCGATGTGCTCGGGATGCTGGGCCGCGAGCTCGCCGACTGCCTCACCGTCGTGTACTCAGCCAACATCGACTCCTTCCGAGTCCGCAGCGAGATCTACCGCGCCCACCCCCGCGCATGGCTGCACGACAAGCGCGACGGCGAGCAATCGCTGATGGAGCGTGTCGACCGCATGCTCGACCAGACAGTCGCCGATCTCACCGTCAAGGAGGGCTCGGTGGTGATTCATCTGCCCACCCTCGCCGAGCACCACCATCGCGAGGCGGTCCGCCTGCTGGTTCACCACCCGGAGATCGTCACCTTTCATTCCGACACCGCCACCAAGGCGGTGCGCAGGTTCGGTGAGTGGCTCACTCGCCAAGGCTCGTCGATGGCCGTGGTCAGTCACGGGAACCGCAAGTATCGGCTCGGGCCCCGAGCGTGAACCTGACCGTGGCCGAGGTCGCCGAGCTGCCGCTGGCGGCGGCGCTGCTCGACGGTGACGAGGTGCTCGCGCACACGCCGGAATGGCGCCCTGCCGGCCCCGGTGCCGTCACCTATCGCAGCCACCGCAGCTCGCTGGTGGTCAGCACCGCCGCCGACGTCCACCCCATGTGCCTTCCCGTAGTCACCCGGTTGCTCGAGGAGATCGGCGCAGCCGCCGCTTCACTCCCTCACCGACAGTCCCTTCGGGTGAGCATGCTGGCGGCGGCGCTGCGCATCGTCGCCGGCGGTGGCGTCGGCCCCACCGGCAGGAGTGCGGAGGTGCTGGAGCACGCCTGCGCCGGGATCGCTGCTCGCACCGCGCTGGCGGTGTCGGTGCACGAGGTCGAGGATTTCGCGGTGCTCGCGCCATCGGTGGCCGCGCTGGTGCTCGTCCAGCTGGCGGCCAATGCCGAACGTCATGACCGCGCCGCTTCTGTGATGCTGTCGGCGCGGGAGCTCACCTTTACGGTCGCCTGGCCGGGCTCGCAGCGGTCGTCTGGGGTGGCCACGGCGCGCCGTCGCGCGGCGAGGGCGCGCTGGGGCTGGGGCTTCGCGCGCATCGCTGCCGACGCCATCGGCGGCGTCGTCTACCCGCCGGCCGAGGATGCTGCCGGGTTGCGCAGCGCCGTCCTCGAGGTCGGGCTCAACCGCCTGGCGCTGCCGCTGGCGCTGCTCGGCGGCACCCACAGCGTCACCGTCCGCAAGGCCACCCGAGCCTGGGACGAGGAGACCTCTCTGATCCCGGGGAGCGTCGTGCCCCCCGAGAGCCGGGCAGCTCGTTGCTCGGCCGCCGCGGCCACGGTGCCGGGCGCGATCGTGCAGCAGGAGGGCTGGTCGGGACGCTCGGTGGCCGGCGGCAACACCTGGCTGGCGATCCCGCGGGACGACGTCCTCGATCGCGCTCGCGACGTGCTCGACGGCATGGTCCACGAGCGTGCGCTCTGGGAGAGCGTGCCGGATCCTGCCAACTCGCGCATCGTGGCGCTGGCGGCGATCCTCGCCGCCCTGCTGGGAGGTGACCTCGACCGAGTGTCCGGCGAGACCTGGAACCGGCGCGCCCCGCAGGTCGCGGCCGCCTACGGGCTGACCATTGCTGTGCCGCGCTTCGAGGGCGTCGGGGCAGTGGAGCCGCGGGTTGCGCTGTTCCTGGCCGCCGAGTTCGGCGACCGCCTCGACGCCGAGGGAGACGACCTCCACCTGCGCATCGCTCCCCAACACCGCGAGAACCCGTTGGTGCGCGTCTTTCTTGCGCCTGGCGACGACTCCCTGAAGCTCAGCTGAGGAGGGTGGACGTCCGCGCACTAGTCAGTATGGAAGCTGGCCGGCCATGAAGAAGGGCCGGCCCAACGAGCATCG
>JAEKNN010000032.1 GCA_016464795.1 Candidatus Amunia macphersoniae
GCAGCTGGCAGACCGAGGCGGTGCTGCGCTGCCTGATGAACAACCTCGACCCCGAGGTGGCCGAGGATCCCGACGAGCTCGTGGTGTACGGGGGCAGCGGGCGCGCGGCGCGGAGCTGGGAGTGCTTCGACGCCATCGTCTCGACGCTGCGCGAGCTGCGGGACGACGAGACCCTGCTGGTGCAGAGCGGCAAGCCTGTGGGGGTGGCGCGGACCCATGAGATGGCTCCCCGGGTGTTGATCGCCAACTCGCTGCTGGTCCCGCAGTGGGCCACCTGGGAGCAGTTCTGGGAGCTCGAGGCGGCCGGACTGACGATGTACGGGCAGATGACTGCCGGATCGTGGATCTACATCGGCACCCAGGGGATCCTCCAGGGCACCTACGAGACGTTCGCCGCGGTGGCGCAGCGGCGGTTCGGGGGAACCCTGCGCGGTCGAGTGGTGGCCACAGCGGGGCTCGGCGGCATGGGCGGCGCCCAGCCCCTGGCGGTGACCATGAACGACGGCGTCGCTCTTTGCATAGACGTCGACCCGGCCCGGGTGCGCCGCCGGCTGGAGACCCGATACCTCGATGAGGTGGCCGACGACCTGGATGACGCGGTGCGTCGGTGTGACCTGGCCCGCGAGGAGGGCCGCGCGCTGTCGGTCGGCGTGGTCGCCAACGCTGCCGAGGCGCTGCCGGCCCTGCTGACCGCCGGGGTGGCGATCGACGTGGTGACCGACCAGACCAGCGCCCATGATCCCCTCAGCTACGTGCCCGCCGGCATGTCCCTCGAGGACGCTGCACGGTTGCGGGTCGACGATCGGGAGGCGTACGTCAACCTCGCCCGGCAGTCGATGGCCCGTCACTGCGCGGCGCTGGTCGGCTATCAGCAGCGGGGCGCTGAGGTGTTCGATTACGGCAACTCGTTGCGCGGCGAGGCCAGCAAGGGCGGTTTCGAGGACGCCTTCACATACCAGGGCTTCGTCCCCGCCTACATCCGGCCGCAGTTCTGCGAGGGGCGCGGCCCGTTCCGGTGGGTGGCGCTGAGCGGCGACCCCCATGACATCGAGATCACCGACGCAGCCCTGATGGAGCTCTTCCCCGACCACCGGTCGTTGCACCGCTGGCTCGGCCTGGCTGCGGAGCGGGTCGCATTCCAGGGTCTGCCGGCGCGGATCTGCTGGCTGGGCGCCGGCGAGCGCCACCGAGCGGGGCTGCGATTCAACCAGCTGGTGCGCGCCGGCGAGGTGGCGGCGCCGATCGTGATCGGACGAGACCACCTCGACTCCGGGAGCGTGGCGTCCCCCTACCGGGAGACCGAGGCGATGCGGGACGGCAGCGACGCCATCGCCGACTGGCCGATCCTCAACGCACTGCTCAACACCGCCAGCGGCGCCACATGGGTTGCCGTGCACCACGGTGGCGGCGTGGGCATCGGCCGGTCCATCCACGCCGGCGCCCAGGTGGTGTGCGACGGCAGCGAGCTGGCGGACCGTCGGATCGAGCTGGTCCTGAGCAACGACCCGGCGACAGGTGTGATGCGCCACGCCGACGCCGGCTACGAGCAGGCGCGCAGCGCAGCTCGCGAGCGCGGGGTGCGGATCCCGATGCTGCCCGGCTGAGGACGCAACGCACGGTGAACATGCGCGAGTGGTTGGCCCGGGGTGACCAGGTGCCCGACGTCAGCCTGGTCGGGGCCCCGATCGCCAAGGCGTCGCTCAGCCCCTCACAGGCCTGGTCGACGCCACCTGCCTTCCGCGAGGCGCTGAGCCGGTTCCCCACCTGGCACGCAGCGGCAGGCGTCGACGTGGAGGAGCTCGCGGTTCGCGACCGCGGTGATGTGCAGGGCGACCGGGACGACGTCGACGCATCGGCCGCGCACCTGCGCATCAGGGCCGCCGTCGCAGCTGCCGCCGCCGACAGCCCGACTATTGTTGTCATCGGTGGCGACAACTCGCTGACCCGTCCGGCATTCCTCGGCATCGGCGAAGCGCGAGCGGATCGCCAGTGGGGCCTGCTCACCCTGGACGCGCATCACGACTGCCGCCCGCCCACCAACGGCTCCGCCAACGGCACCCCGGTGCGCGAGCTGATCGACGCTGGCCTGGCGGGGAACCGAGTGGCCCAGGTGGGCATTCACCCGCTCGGCAACGCGCGCGCCCATGCGCAGTGGGCAGCCGACCACGGGATCCACATCCACGGCCTCGACGAGGTCCGCGCCCGGGGCATCGAGGCGGTGCTCACCGCCGCTCTGGCGGAACTGCGGGGCGCCGGAGCCGACGCCGTCTACGTCGACCTTGACGTCGATGTCGTCGAGCGCAGTGCCGCCCCGGCGTGCCCGGCCAGCCTGCCCGGCGGCCTCAGCCCGGCTGATCTACTCGCGGCTGCGCTGCTCCTGGGAGGCGAGCCCGCGGTCGGGGCGTTCGACCTCTGCGAGGTGGACGCCATGGCCGACGTAGCCGGGATCACCGTGCGCCTGATGGCTGCGGTCTTCACGGCCCTGTGCGCCGGCCTGGTGTCGCACGCCCGAGAGCTCCGTGCCCCTGCCTGACCCGGTGACACTGATGGTGCGCAACATCGGCGCCCTGGTGACCTGCGACCCGGCCCACGGCGATGCGCCGGGGGTGATCAGGGACGCGGTGCTGATGTGCGCCGGCGAGGTGATCGTGTATGCCGGCCGCGGTGACGCGGCTCCGCGGCCAACCGGGGACAACGACATCGTCGACATCGATGCGCGGGGCGCGGCGGTGATCCCGGGGTTCGTCGACGCCCACACCCACATCGCCTGGCTGGGGGACCGGGGCGAGGAGTACGCGCTTCGTTCCTCGGGTCTCACCTACGAGCAGATCGCCCAGCGCGGCGGTGGCATCCGGAGCACTGTGCGAGACACAGCGCGCGGATCCGCTGCGGCCATCCGCGACGCGGCTTCCACACGCGCCCGTCTGATGATCGCGCACGGCACCACCACCGTCGAGGTGAAGAGCGGGTACGGTCTCGACCACGACGCCGAGATGCGTCAGCTGGACGCGGTGGCGGACCTGGGTGCTGATCACGGCATGCCTTTGGCCATCGCCACCTACCTGCCCCTGCACGCAGCACCCGACGGTGACCGCGCGGACTTCATAGCCGAGGTGTGTGCGCACGGCGTCGGCGATGCGGCCGCGCTGGCCAGCTTCTGTGACGTGTTCTGCGACGAGGGCGCATACACCGTTGACGAGTGCCGCGCCGTGCTGCTGGCGGCGCGGGCCGCTGGGATGTCGCTGAAGGTTCACGCCGATCAGCGGACTCACACTGGCGGCGCTCAGCTCGCCGCCGAGCTGCACGCCGCCAGCGCCGATCACCTCGAGTTCGCCGACGAGGCCGACTGTCGTGCCCTGGCGGCAGCCGGGGTCACCGGGGTGATCCTGCCGGGCGCGGCCCTGATCCTCGGCGGGCCGCCGCCGCCTGGCCGGCGCCTGCGCGATGCCGGGGCCACTGTGGCGATCGCCACCGACTGCAATCCCGGCACGTCGTACACCGAGTCGATGCCGCTGATGATGTCTCTCGCGGTGGCGACGGCGGGCCTCGGCCCGTCCGAGGCTCTGGTCGCGGCGACATCGGGAGGTGCGGCGGCTCTGCAGCTGGACGACCGCGGGATCCTCCGGCGCGGGTTGCGCGCGGACGCGGCCATCCTGTCGACGCCGCACTGGATCGACGTCGCCTATCACCTGGGCGCCAACCCCGTGGCGACGGTGATCAGGGGGGGCCAGGTCGTCGTCGGTGCCGGCCTCGCCGGATGAGCCACAGCACGGGCCGGGGCGGGTAGGGTGTGGAGATGATCACCGGTGCCCGCACCTGGCCGCGCCTGTGCGGGGTGGACCTCGAGGTGCCTCTGGCGGACGGCACCACGCGGCGCTACGTCAACCTCGACTGCGCCGCCAGCACTCCGGCTTTGGACGCCGTGGTCTCCGCTGTCAACCAAGCGCTTCCCTGGTACAGCAGCGTCCACCGTGGCGCCGGCCACCTCTCACAGGTGTCGACCCGCCTGTACGAATCGGCCAGGCAGGCCGTCGGCGACTTCGTCGGTGCCCGTCCCGATGATTCAGTCGTCTTTGTCCGCAACACCACTGATGCCATCAACCACCTCGCCGCGTGCCTGAGGGTGCCGAGCGGGTCGACGGTGCTGACAACCGAGATCGAGCACCACGCCAACATGCTCCCCTGGCGGCGGCTGGGCTCTGTCGAGCACCTCCCGCCACCGCGGTCGGCCGCCGCGCTGCTCGAGTCCATGGATGCGGCCCTGCGGGCCGCAGCGGGCCGCGTCGCGGTGGTCGCCGTCACCGGCGCCAGCAACGTCACCGGCGAGGTCATGCCGGTCGGTGCGATGGCCCAGCTCGCCCACCGCCACGGCGCCATCATCAGCGTCGACGCCGCCCAGCTGGCCCCGCATCGCACCATCGACATGGCCACGATGGACGTCGACTGTCTCGCGTTCAGTGGCCACAAGATGTACGCCCCGTTCGGGGCAGGCGCGCTGGTGGTCCGCACCGCGCTCGTCGCCGACGCCGAGCCCCTGCTCGCCGGTGGCGGCGCAGTCGACTTCGTCACCGTCGATGACGTGCTGTGGACGGGCATGCCCGACAGGCTCGAGGCGGGCAGCCCCAATGTCATCGGGGCGATCGCGCTGGGTGTCGCCGCCACCACGCTGTCGGCAGCGGGCATGGAGCGCATCGCCGGGCACGAGCGTGAGCTGCTGGCACGTGCCGACCGCGGGCTCGCCGGGCTCCGCGGGGTGAACCGGCTCCGGCTCTGGGACCACCCTGACGTCGACCGACTCGGGGTTGTGACCTTCACCGTCGACGGCATGCACCACGCGCTGGTGGCGGCTGCGCTCAGCGCGGAGCACGCCATCGGCGTCCGCCATGGCTGCTTCTGCGCCCATCCATACATCACGCAGCTGCTCGGCATCGACGCCGTCGCAGCCGATTCGGTGCGCATCTCGTTGCGTCGCGGCGAACGGGCGGGGATCCCGGGAGCGGTGCGGGCGTCCTTCAGCATCGGCACAACGGAGCACGACATCGACGTGCTGATCGGGGCCCTGGACGAGCTGATCACGCATGGACCACGCTTGGCGTACCGTCAGGACGAGCACACGGGCGACTTCCTGCCGCTCGGCGACGCCAGGACGTGGCCGCGTTTCGATGGGCTCCCGCCCCTGGAGACGGCGGGGCACACTGCCGGTTGCGGACAGTTCTGACCACACCTTGGCAGTGATCCCCGCTGCACCGCAGACCGGGCTGCCGCCGGGTGCGGGGGTCGGCCGCCGAGCCACGGCAGCGATCATCGACCTTGGCATCGTCGTGGCCGGCGAGATCGTCGCCCTGCTGCTGGGCGGCAGCCTGATCCAGGCCTCAGGCGTCAGCGCTGCCGACCTCCGCACCGGCCATGTCGGCGTCGCCGCCGGCGTGGCCCGCGCCTTCACGCAATCGGCGCTCTTCTTCGGTCCGGGCGTCTACCTCTACGTCGGCTGGCGGCGCGGAGGCACCGTGGGCATGCGCGCCCGACAGTGCAGCCTGCGCTCGTCGGACCTGCTGACGCCCCCGACGACCTCGCAGGTGCTCCTGCGCCTCTGCGGACTGTGGTTCTCATTGGCGTCTGCGGGCCTGGGTTTGATCTGGGGGCTGACACGCAGCGATCGTCGTGGCTGGCCGGACCTCTTCGCGCGCACCACCGTGGTGCACACCCCGCGCTGGCCGGTGTGGGCGACGACCACGTGGGCCGGCTCGCCCGGCGGGGCGCCGGGACAGGCCGGGTGGCCCGGAGCATCCCCCTCAGGATGGCCGTCGCATCCCGCCTGGCCGTCGCCGGCACCCTGGCCTCCCCAGCCCGCGTGGCCGCCGCAGCCCGCGTGGCCGCCCTCACCGCCGCCGCCGCCCCCGCCGGTGAGCGGTGCGCCGGCGGCGCCATCGCCTGCAGTCTGGGGATGGCAACCGGCGGCGGAAACATCAACTGCTCCGGCTGTCGCCCCGGCGTCGTTGTCCGAGCGGGCACCCTGGACATGGACGGACGTGGTGCCGGTCCTGGTCCTGCTGCTGCCGCTGTCGTTGGGTGTCCAGTACGTCACGGTCGCGGCGCTCAAGTGGCTCCTGGGCGGCCTGGCCCTGGCCACCCGAAGACCCATCGAGGCCCTCGTCTCCAGCGTCACCGCTTACGGAGCTGTGTTCCTGCTGGTGCTGCTGTTCGTGAGGCTGCGCCGCCACGCGCCGCTGGCATCCCTCGGATTGCGCCGCGCGGAATGGCGCTGGTTGCTGGCAGCGCTGCCCTTCGCATTCGCCGCATTCCTGCTCGAGTCGGTCAGTGGGTTGCTCAGTCAGAGCCTGTTCCCACAGGCGCCCGCGAATCAGTGCGTGGACATTCGCGACGCGTTCGCCGGCGCGCTGTGGCTGGCGATCATCGCCGTGGCCGTCGTCGCCCCACTGGTGGAGGAGATCGTGTTTCGCGGCATGGTGTTCGGCTGGTTGCGTGGCCGCCTGCCGCTGGCCTGGGCGGTGGTGGTGTCGGCGAGCCTGTTCTCCCTGGAGCACATCAGCTTCCTGCAGCTGACCCTGTTCCTGCCGGTGTTTACCACCGGGCTGGTGCTGGCTGTCCTCTACCACCACGCCAGGAGCATCTGGCCGACTGTGCTGGTGCATGGGACCTTCAACCTGGTGGCGACACTGGTGCTCTTCAACTCCCTGTCCTGCTGACAGCAGGGGCGGCTCAGCTGTCCTTTGACCTCGACTCCAGCATGGCTGCCAGCTCCGCAGGATTGGTGACCGGGAGCGCGCAGGCAAAGTTCCGGCACACGTAGGCAGCCGGCTCTCCGTCGACCAATGAGCGATTCGACATGAGCTCGATCCCGTCGGAGTCGCCCCAGGCCACCACGGTGTCCGGCATCCAGGTGCGGTTGACCACTCCGACCAACTCTTGGGTTGCTAGACGGTCAGCGCCACCGGTGATGGCGATCTCGCGCGATGGCGCCAGCGCGCGGTCCATAGCGCACGCCAGCGAGCTCACCCCGAGAGGCGCGCGAGCGACAGGAGCGGCCATTGGGCCGAGGATCTCCAACGCTCGGTCGCGCATCACCGTGTCGCCGCTGAGCGCGCCCAGGCGGAGCAGGGCAGACGCCAGTGCCGACTGACCGGCGGGAATCGGATTGTCATCGAGAGTGCGCGGTCGCACCAGCAGCGGCGGCGCATCGGAGGCCGTGTCATAGAAGACGCCGCCGCCGTCACCGAACCGGACCAGCGCGTCGGCGACCAGCTGTCGCGCCGCCGCCAGATATGTCGAGTGCCCGCTCGCCGCGTGCAGGCTGATCAGCGCGTCGGCCAGGAACGCGGAATCCTCGAGAAAGCCGGTGATCTTGGCCTTGCCGTCCTTCCAGGTGCGCAGCATGACGCCGTCGGGCCGCAGCTCCTCGAGAAGGAAATCAGCGTTGCGCTTGGCTGCATCCACATAGTCCGGCCGCTCGAGGGCGGCTCCAGCCTCGGCGAGCGCGCCCAGCATCAGCGCGTTCCACGACGTCAGCACCTTGTCGTCGCGCCCCGGGGCCGGACGATGCCGTCGGGCGGCCAGCAACCGGGACCGGATCGAGTCGATGCGGTGGTCCAGATCGGCCTCGCCGAGCCGGAGGCTCAGAGCCACCTGGGCCAATGGGTAGGGGAGAGAGAGCACTGTCGCCCCGTGCTCGAAGTTGCCACCCTGGCTGACCCCGAACACGCGCGCCGCCAGAGTGGCGTCGCCCTCACCCAACACCTCGACCAGCTGGCCCGGCGTCCACACGAAATACGAACCCTCACCCCCGGGTGAGTCAGCGTCCTGCGAGGAGGCGAACCCCCCCTGCTCGAGGCTCAGTTCACGCACCACGTAATCGAGCGTGGCCTCGACCACCCCTTTCCATCTCGCCTCACCGCTCAGCTGGTATGCGTGCAGGTACACGGGGGCGAGCTGGGCGTTGTCGTAGAGCATCTTCTCGAAATGCGGCACCGACCAGGTCCCGTCCACGGCGTAACGGTGAAAACCGCCGGCGAGCTGGTCGTTGATGCCTCCGCGGGCCATCTGGTCGAGCGCAACAGTGACCACGTCCAGCGGCCGGCGCTCACCGGTGGCGCGGTGCCGGCGCAGCAGGAAGTCGAGCGCTCCGGGGTGGGGGAACTTGGGCGCTCCCCCAAAGCCGCCATGGCGCATGTCGGCCTGGGCGATGAGCTGGCCGGTGGCGGCGTCGAGCGTGGCCACCGTGAGCGACCCCGGTGCGAGGGTGGGGGGCTCGACAATTCGGCGCAGCTGCTCGGCTGCCGCGGTCACCTCGTGGCGGCGACTGCGGTACACGTCGGACGCCGCGTTGAGTACGTAGGGGAAACCGCGCATCCCATGCCGGTCCTCCGGGGGAAAGTAGGTGCCGCCGAAGTACGGCTCGCCGGCGGGGGTCAGGAAGACAGTCATCGGCCAGCCACCCTGCCCGCTGATGGCGACCACCGCCTGCATGTAGATCGAGTCGACGTCAGGACGTTCCTCGCGATCGACCTTGATGTTGACGAAGAGCTCGTTCATCAGCCGGGCAGTGGTCTCGCTGTCGAAGGACTCGTGCGCCATCACGTGACACCAGTGACAGGCGCTGTAGCCGATGCTGAGCAGCACGGGCTTGTCCTGCTCGCGGGCCTGGGCGAATGCCTCCTCACCCCACGGGTACCAGTCGACTGGGTTGTCGGCGTGCTGGAGGAGGTACGGGCTGGTCTCGCCGGCAAGACGATTGCTCACCAGGCGACGCTAGCAGAGGCACCCAAAACCGTCGCGCCGTGTGAGAGTTCCAGCGAGCCAGACTAGAGGAGGCCGACGTGACCGACGCAACCGAAGCCAGCGGCGCCAGCCCTCGCACGAACATCTTCCAGCACGTCCCCCATCCGCGCATCGGGCAACGGGCAGAACGAGCACCCGGCCAAGACCACCGACCAGGCCGTGGGCATCAACGGGAGGATCGGGGTGTTCATCACCACGGTGGTGGGCACCATGTGGGCGGCCTACATCTTCACCTTGCTGGCACTGATCAGCCTGCCTGGGGCGATATCCAGTGGCAACACCGTGATCATCGTGGGCTGGATCGCGCAGACCTTCCTCCAATTGGTGTTGCTGCCGATCATCATCGTGGGCCAGAACGTCCAGTCCGCGGCTGCCGACAAGCGCTCCGAGCAGACCTACAGCGACGCCGAGGCGATCCTCCATGAATGCCTGCAGTTGCAGGCCCACCTCCAGGCGCAGGACAGGGTGCTCGACGATCTGGTCACGCGCATGGAGAAGGTGAGCGGGCTCGCGGCGTCCTGAGGCAGTCCCGCCCGCCGCCCCCGGCGACCGCCGTCGGTGACGGGCGGGACCATGTCCGTGCTCAGGAGGCGCCGGCCACGGTGGCGCGGGCACGTCGCTGCCGCGCAGGCTCGCCGTCCGCCTGCACGTCCGAAGTCTCCGCCTCGCGGGCGGCCTCGTGCGGGCCATCTTCTGGCGATTGAGCACCGTCGTCTGTGTGGGGCCGGTCCAGGAGCTTCATGGTCTCGGCGACGATCTCGGTGGTGTGACGGCGCAGCCCATCGCTGCCGTCGTACTCGCGGGTCCGCAGTCGGCCCTCGATGTACACGCGGCGACCCTTGAGGCAGTAGCTCGCGCAGATCTCGGCGAGCTTGCCGAAGGCGACCACGTTGTGGAACTCGGCATGCTCCTGGCGATTGCCGTCGTTGTCGCGCCACACGGAGTTGGTGGCGATGCGCATTCGCGTCAGCGTGGTCGCCGGCCCCGCCGTCGGTTCCGCGTCGCGGGTGAGGTTGCCCACCAGGGTGACTCTGTTGATCATGGTCGTGCCTCCTGTGTTGGTTGAACGCGTGTCTGATCTGGCTGTCGCAACGATCGAGGACTCATCTCACGAGGCCTTGTGGCGCGCCGGAGCCCGCGCATGGTGTGCCGGCAGCAGCGCGTGCTTCGCCGAGCGCTCGAGGCCGTGCAGCATGGTGTGGGCCTTGCTCTCGAGATGAGTGGAGGTGTTCATCGCGCCCGGGACCTTGAGCAGCAGCCAGAAGGTGGCCAGCGCGTACACCGTGCTGATCAGGCCGCCGCTCGAGTCGAACTCGGTGGTGACCGCGACGCGCAGGACTATCAACTGCACGGCCTGCATGAACACGGTACCGAGGAACAGGCGCAGCCAGGTGCGCGCGTGACTGCGCGTGTCCGGGATCACGCTGAGAAGGGCGGCCAGGGGTGCGGTGACGATCAGCACGTTGAGCAGAGCGGTGCGAATCACATACGACAGCACCAGGATGGCCATCGCGGCCACCAGCGCCAGCGCCATCAACACCTGGAACAGGTCCTGGCCGGTGACCAGCCCTGCGATGGTCCCGGGGGAGAGGCTCGGCGACCAGGGCAGGTTGTCACCGGTCAGCGGTCCACCGAGGGACAGAGCGACGCTGTCCATGGCGTTGTTCAGGTCGACGGCCATCTGCATGAGCAGCAGCGATCCGTGGGCAAGCGCGATCGCCAGCAGAATCCTGGGCAGGATCACCTTGAGGTCGTACTTGGCACGCATCGACCGCTCGAAGATGCTGCGCAGCGATGTGAACAGCACCACCAGCCCGATGAGGACGTCGACCGCCAGGGTCAGCCCCAGGTTGAGACTGGCCAGGTTGGGATTGGCGGTGATCGGACGGTTGCCCGACACAGTGGGATCGACAGTCCGAAAGAGGAAGCGGTCGAGCACTCCCATCATGTCGACACGCGCCACCGAGATGAGGTGGCCCATCAACCCCGTGATCCCCTGGAGAAGGAACCCGATTGGGTCGGTCAGCGCCTGGCCGACACCTGTGATGTCGTTGACGAGCGACACCTCAGTGCACGCCGCCCGGGATGCTCGAGATGATCGCGTGGGTGAGGGTGCCGGCGACCTCCACCCCAATGGTGCCGAACACGATCCTCCCGATCCAACGCTTGGCCTCCATGACGCTGCGAGGATCGACCGCCACGATCTTGTACATGAACGCGATCAGGAACGCGAGAGCTCCGATTGAGCCGATCAGTCCCTGCGCGAGCAGGATCCAGTTGTCGACGAGGCTCTTCAGCTGGGTCACGGGCGACCTCCGACACGCGGTAGCGGTCGCCCCTCCGGCCGGCCGGTGAATTGCCGGCTCGCTTGCAGTCTACCTACACAGACTTGTGTATGTCAAGGCAGATCTAGGTGGCGAAGATCGCAGCTGGCGCCCTCGGCCGCGCACCTTCTGCCGGCAAGCTGTGGGCTCCGCGTCTCGGGTGAGATTAGCCATACGTCAATTAGCACGTATCTGGTGCTTGGCGCACCTCGCCTTAGCTCGCCCAATGGAGCCCCTGGCCGGAACCGCTCGCTCGCCGGCTGGTTCGGGGACGTCGGCAATGATGGAGGGCTGCGACCGTCCACAACGGAGATGGTCGCGGCGTCAGTGCGCATGAACGTGGCCGCAGGCGCAACCTCTACAACGAAAGGGTCCAGTGGAGCAGCCCCGCCAGCGCGAACAGCCCGGCTGCGGCGAGAACGAGCATGAGAAAGCAGCCTGAACAGCAACCGAGGCGCCGACGCCGGCGCACGTAGCGATAGCCGCCGGCCATGGACGGGTAGACGCGGCGACCAAAGCGGCCTATTTGCTGCGATGCCACGGGGTAGGCGCGGTCGATGTACGGACGAACCAAGCGGTGACGGAGGACCCGCCTGACGATCAAGTCAACGAACAGCCAGCGAAGGAAGGTGGGCACGAGGGTTTACTCCCTAGGTGTTCAGGATGGCCGTCTCGAGCGACCCAACTAGGGCATACCCAGCGGTACCCTTCGCCACACACGCAGAGCGGTGCAGCAGGGTTCACGCGCAGCGGAAGATATCCCCGTATGTCGGCAGCACCGAGCGCTAGCGGGGATGGCCGGGAGGGCTGCCGCTGACCAACCGCGACGTCGCCTGCGGGCACATCCGGTCGCGTGCTCGGCCGACCTCGACAGCGGTGGCGGCGGCCTCGAAGGACCTGCTTGACTCGTTAGCGTCGGTCTGAAAGGTGGGGTAACCAGCTACTCGCCAAGGTGAACGCGCCAACCACGTCACATCGTCGCTCTACGCGATAGCGACGGCAGTGCCGGGGCGGTGTCTCACCGCGTCCGCTCAGTCCGTCGCGGGATCAACGTCGTCGACCAACGTCACCTTGCCCTCAGAAGTCGGTGGCGTGTCGCATCAGGGGATGCGAAGAGAGTTGGATCGTTCTCCAACGCGGCGGCGACGTCCCGACGATTACGCACGGGGGACCGTTGGGCCTTATCCCACCATCGACGCAGCCAACGAAGGCGCGCGGGCCAGCCATACGCATGCAGAATCGCCGCGGCGATCGAGAAGTGGTGCCGGGTGCGCGGCCTGGCTCCTAGCTGCGTCTCCGGCAGGGTTCCGTGAGACAGATCGCTAGGGCGCGGCGGCTGTTCGCGCACAACCCGGTCGCAGTCCGGACGAATGACGGTGAGTTTCGTCCCTGCAACGATCTGCCACACAACTCTGTGGGTTTCACCTGGCCGGCTACTGTCGGTTGGTGACGACACAGGGCGCGTGACGGTGCGTCGAACGGACCAAGAGATCAAGGGCTTTGAGGTGACGGGAGTTGCCAACAGCCCGCGGGTGAGGGAAGCAGAGGGTGGCTTCGGCCCCGCAAGCCGGCCTGTCACCGTTGCCCCCGTTGAGGCAGGTTCAGTTGGGGGACTTGGGGGGCGATTCGCCGGCGTTGACGCGTTGCGGGGGACCGCGGCACTCATGGTGGTGGCTGTCCATGCAGCCTTTGTTGGCCGCTGGTCCGGACCAGATGATGGCCTGCTTCGCTTCCAGCGAGAATTTTCGACTGGGGTGCTCCTCTTCTTCGTCGTCAGTGGCTTTGTCATCAGCCTTCCGTGGCTTCGAGCTCTGCTCGAAGACAGGCCACTGCCCGCGGTTGCGCCCTACGTCGTCCGACGCGGCGGACGACTGTTGCCTGCGTACTGGCTGTCGATCGTCGGCGCCGTCGCATTGGTGGGACCGGCGGCAGTGACCGACTGGAAGGCGATCCTGACTCACGTTTTCATGGTTCACGATCTTGTGCCTCACGAGGCGTATACGGTGGGGAGCCCCTACTGGACGCTGGGCGTGGAGGTGCAGTTCTACGCGGTTGTTCCCATCCTTGGCGGCGCCATACGACGCTTTCACAAGTCTTCGATCACTCCCCGAACACTGCTGCGTTGGCTGCTCATCGGATGGGCTTCTTCCGTTGCCTGGACGCTTGTTGCAACCGAGCTCGGCCCCGCCCTCGTCCTTGCTCTACACGGTGGCAACCAGGCCGTCAATGCTGAGCGGGTCAGTGACTTGCTTCTCTTGGCGTTGCCGAGCAAGTTCATGCTGTTCTGTCCGGGGATCGCCATCGCGGTCCTCGCAGCCGATCCTCGCCGGACATCTCTGCCGCTCTCACAACTCTCGGGGATGATCCTGGCCCCGCTATTGATTGCGGGCTGGATTTTGGTCGCCATGATGAGCGCGCTCCCCCCCAGTGCCGTTCACGCGGTTGGCCATGATCTGCTCATGTCGCTGGTCTTTGGTGGTGCGTTGCTCCTCGGCTTGCGCGCGCAGCGCCCAGGACGACGTGTGATTGGCCTGCTGGCGGGAATAGGAACTGTTTCGTACGGAATCTACGTTTGGCACTGGATCGCCAGCATCCGGCTCGGCGGTGTCGGATTGATTCGGCCGGCCTCGCCGCTCATGGCGGTACTTCAATGGCTGGTCGTCACCGCGATCTTGCTGGTAGTTTCACTGGTCCTGGCAGCAACGAGCTGGGTATTCCTTGAACGTCGATGCATCGCCGCAACTCATGGATGGGGTCGTGCGCGATATGTGGTCCGCTGGCGGCGCGCCGTCTAACTCCCGTGGCGACCTATCGCCCGTCGACGAGCGCCCTCCGTGGCGACGCCCCGGCCCCAATGGTCGCGCCTGAGGCGACAACCCAACTCGAACTGGTCGCTGCCGGTGCTGCTGCGGCTGACGATCCCGCAATCGCCGATGAGCTCTCCTCCGTCCTTGGCGATCAGTGCCCACAGCGAGAAGCCATACCTCGCGTACGGGTCTTGGTGATGACGAATCCATCCGCGCGTCTCGCCCATGGTCCGCGCCTGGGGGCCCATGGCGGCCGCAGCGCCGATCACCATGTGCAGTTCGTCCCCGTCCGTCGCCATCAATTCACGCATCCACGTACGGTGACGTACCGCCAATACTGGGCAGGTGGCGTCGGAAGTGGAAATGCCAGGTGTCGTCGTCCGCCCGATCACTGGCGCTGACGAGCTCGATCTGTTCTGTCGGCTGCCATACGTGCTCAACCACCAACTTGCCGCCGATCTCGAAGGCGGTCGCAGACAGCCCAGCTGGATGTGGGTGTGCATGCGCGGCGAGCACCTTCTCGCCAGAGCGGCGTGGTGGGCCCGCGACGGTGATGACAGCCCCGCCTGCCTCGACATCTTCGATGTGGACGACCGAGCTGAGGGGATGGATCGAATTCGAGTAGGCGCGGATTTCCTCCGCGCCGCCATGGGCGCGGTCATGCCGGAGGGACCGAAGCCGTTGTACATCCGATTCACGACGCCAGACTGGCGCGCCGACGTGGTCGAGCGGCGCGCCGTCGATGATCGGATGGCCGCCCTGAAAGTGGTCGGCGCGCAGTTTCTTGTCGAGCGGCTCCGCCTCGAGTGGAGGCCAGGCACGCCAATCATGGCAACGAGCGGCCGGCTGACCTTCCGCCCTGTCTCCGATCGCGATGAGCTCGTGGGCTTGATGGCCAAGGTGCTGGAGGGCACGCTCGATGCACACAGCCGGGCGGACCTGGCGCGCATGTCCGCAGCTGAGACGGCCGCCGCACAGTACGACGAGGAGTTGAAGGGCTACTCGAGCCCGCGCTCATGGTGGGCGGTGGCGCTCGCAGATGACGGCCAGCGTGTCGGGTTCGTGATCCCGGCTCGGAACCCGTACGGGCCGATCATCGCTTACGTGGGGGTGCTGCCGGCCCATCGCGGGCACGGCTACATCGACGATCTCCTCGCCGAAGGCACACGAATTCTGGCCGCTGACGGTACACCCCGAATTCGCGCATCGACAGATGTCGGCAATGGTCCGATGAGGCAGGCCTTCCAAAGAGCCGGGTATGTCGAGTACGAACGAGAGGTCGACATGACCTGGCGCTGAGCGGCGACGTCTGAGGCACAATCAACCGGCGTCGGCCTCAGCAGGTCAGCCGATCACCAGCCGGTAGCCCAAGTCCAGCTCCGGTAGGTCGAGTATCTCCGCGTTGCGGCGATGCCACTCACCACTGTCGAGGTCTGCCCGGAGACATGCGACGAAGGTCTCGACATCAGCCGCTGCCATGAGCGCGAAGACCGAGATGTTCGCCAGGACATCAACGTCAAGGTACGCCTCAGGCCTGCGCCAGTAGGCCGACAGAAAGCCGTCCCGCATGTCAAACGGCATGGGGAACTGCTCCACGGATCCGCCCCCGATGGCCAGTGCAAGGTCGTCCGCCGTCATGCCGCCCGCCACCTTGTGCCTGAAGTCGGGGAGGTAGTCGCGCGTCAACCAGAAGGAGTCGACGTAGCGGATGTCCCACTGAAACAGCACCACCCGCGAGCGTGCGACGCGGCGCATCTCATGCAGCCCGGCCATCCGGTCCGTCCAGTGGTGGTCTGACAGCACTGCCATGGAAGCGTCGAAAGCGCCGTCAGCAAAGGGCAGCTTCTCGGCTGTGGCCTGGACCGCCGGAGCCGAGCCCGGGCGACGCTGCGCGATCATCACCGACGACGGCTCGACCGCCGTGACGTCGCGGTCCGTCGGCTCATATGACCCCGTGCCGGCTCCGACATTGAGCACTGTCTGGGCTGTGCCGAGAGCTTCATGGATCGCCGCTGCGAGCCGCGGATCCTCCCTGCGACCGACGCGGTAACCGACGCCGATCCGGTCGTACAGAGCTCGGTCGGAATTCACAGTCCTTCTCGAGCAGCTGCGGACCTGAGAGCGGCCAACTCCTCCATCAGCTCGGTGACGGGTGTCACGCAGTACCCGGGCAGAAACTGCGTGTCGCCGATCACCGCGAAGCCGACCGACAGCCGGAGCAAGACTGTCGGGTTCTCCCCGCGCTGTGCCGCCCCGATTCGATCGTCTTTCCAGAGCGCGGTCATCGGTGTGCATCCGCCTTCTCGACCATGATCCATAGGCTATTCGCCATGGAGGGTCCATGCCTACGGGATGAAGCATCCTCTCCGAACGTCCTAACGCAGTGCGGCGTAACCACCGTCGACCACGAGCGACTGGCCGGTGATATAGCTCGCCTCATCAGACAGTAGGAAGCTGACCGCGTAGGCCACCTCCCAAGCTGTGCCCTCCCGGCCCAGCGGGACCTGCTTGTCCGCGCGGGCCGGGTCAAAGGTCGTCGCGAGGCGCCCCAGCGACGTGTCGATGAGCCCCGGCACCACCAGGTTGACCCGGATGCCCTTGCGCGCGGCATCGTGGGCGGCGAAACAGCACAGCCCGGCGAGGGCGGCCTTGGATGCGTGATACGCCGGAATCTCGTTGACCGGGATCAGCGCTGCGATCGACGAGATCAACACCACCGACCCTCCAGCCGAGAGCAGACGAAGTGCGTGCTTGCAACCGAGGAAGTGCGAGCGGACGTTGACTGCGAACGATCGGTCCCAGTCGTCTGCAGACGTGCCTTCGAAGCCAATGCCGTGGGGGACTCCAACGTTCATGACCAGTCCATCGAGGCCGCCGAGCTCGCGTGCGGCGGAGGTGACCATACCTTCGACGTCCGTCTCGTCAGCGGCATCGCCCACCACGGTCACCGTCCGGCAGCCTTCGGAGCGCACCTGCCGCGCGGTTTCAGCGGCGGCGTCGCCGTCGATGTCAGCGATCGCAACCCACGCACCCTCGCGTCCGCACAGGACGCTGATCGCGCGCCCGTTGCCGATCGGGGGATCCTCGACGTCGTGGGTCTGCTGGCCCGCTCCGATCACCAGGACACGTCGTCCCGCCAGCCGACCGCGGCCGGGGGCCCGGCCTGTCACCTCCTTCGGCAGCGCGAGTTCTGCACGCGGTGCGGTCATGTCCTTGCCGTACGCTCCCCACTGGATACTGGTGAGTATTGAGTACCCAGGGTATCATGTCGGCGTGCCGGCACTCTCCTCGTCTCAAACCGCAGTTGCACCACCCGCACGAGGTCGGGCCTCCGGTCGCCTCCCGCCCAAGCAGTCGTGACCCGGGCGGCCGAGCGACCAGCTCGCTCCCGCCGGCCTCCTCGAACTGAGACGCGTGCGCGCCTGCTCACGGCTGCGACGAAGGTCTTCGCCGAACGCGGATTCGGTGCGGCAACCTTGGATGAGATTTCGGAGGCGGCTGGGTTCTCCAAAGGAGCGGTGTACTCGAACTTCACGAGCAAGGATGAGCTGTTCTACGCGCTCATGACCGAGCGCATCACCGAGCGGGTGGAGACCGCCAGGGATGGTTTTGCGCAGGTGCCCCCAGGCGGCGCGCAGGCCATCGAAGTTGGACGGCGGCTCACGGAGAAGCTGGCCGAACAGCCCGAGTGGCACCTGCTGTTCATCGAGTTCTGGGCACGCGCTGTGCGAGACCCGAAGCTTCGCGAAGAGTTCGTGCAGCGCCGTCGCCCGGCACGCATCCCAATCACCGAGCTGATCCAGAAAGCCGCGGACGATGCCGGGGTGGAGCTACCCGTGCCGGCCGAGCATCTTGCGATCGCCGTCTTGGCACTCTCGAACGGCCTGGCCATCGAAAGCCTCGCCGATCCCGAATCCGTACCTCCCCAGCTGTTCGGGACGGTTCTCAACCTCCTGCTCGGAGCCCTGGTTGCCGTCGTCGAACAGCCGTAGCCCTGTGGGGAGGGGTTACGACGCGCTCGCACCCCGCATCAAGCCGCTGATGACGACCGGTTGCCTGACGCTGAACTCCGGTCCTCCCGGTGCCGGAAAAACAACCGTCGCCGAGTCGTTGGCCGAGCGCGCTACAAAGAGCGTCCATCTCCCGTCCGATTCCTTCTGGAACCTCATCCGCAGGGGAAGGATCGAACCTTGGCTGCCTCAGGCCGACAGGCAGAACGGCGTCGTCATCGACGCCCTTGTCGCCGCCTCGATGAGGTTCGTGCTTGGCGGGTACGCAGTCTTCCTCGACGGGGTGGTGGGGCCTTGGTTCATCGACCGTTTCAGGAGTGCCGCCTCTGAGACCTCGCAGCAGCTCCACTACGTGGTGCTCAGACCTGCTGACACTGTTTGTTTGCCGAGGGCCGTCTCACGACAGCCTCTCGACCCACTATCTGAACCGCTTCGAGACGAGGGGCTGATCGTCGAGCTTTGTCGCCAGTTTCGCCACCTCGGGCCGTATGAGGCCAACGCGGTCGACACCTCCTCATTGACCGTCGGTGACGCGGCGGCAATCATCGAAGAGGGTCTCGACCTGGGTCGGGTACAGACTCAGCTAGCCTGCGCGCGTGCAAAACGGACGCCCACAGCCGAGGAGCTCGCGCTCGTCGATCCACTGTAGGACCGACGTCATGGCAGGTCCGATCGTGCGACCGGCCGAGCAGCGTGATGCGGATGGCATCGGCCGCGTTTGGGTTGATGCATGGCGGGTCGGATACCGCGGTCTGGTTCCCGACGCCGTGTTGGACTCGATCTCGCTCGACCACCGCCAGCAGCAGTGGCGGGCGAGGCTCGGCGGAGGTGACCCTGGGGCACGAACCTCGGTCTCCGTCATCGGTGGCGAGGTGGTGGGCTATTGTCGCCTGGCCCTCCCGAGTCGCGACGCCGACGCCGGCGCCGGCGCGACCACGGCCGAGGTCGCCAGCATCTACGTGACCACAGCACGTCGACGGACAGGCATCGGTCACGCGCTGCTGTCGACAGCGCTCGACGCCATGCGCGCCGATGGGTGGCGCCGCGCCACCCTGTGGGTGTTCGTCGACAACGAGGCGGCGCGCAGGTTCTATTCGCGCTACGGCTTCGCAGCCGACGGCGGCAGAGAACATGACCATGGGACGGGTCTCGACGAGCTGCGACTTCGCCTGGCGCTCACCGGCTCGCCGCCGAGGTCTCCTGTCTAGGCGCCCCTGCACCGCGCCACGACCGTCGCCGCAGCCGTGTGCTCGGATTCCACAGTGGTGGCGCCGTCGGCGCGGTTGCGAACCTCAACACCGCCGGCAGCGAGCGAGCGCTTGGAGAGCGTGCAGCGCACCGGCGCCCCGATGAGGTCGGCATCGGCGAACTTCACCCCGGCGCTGACCGAGCGATCATCGACGAGGACGCTGACGTTGGCGGTCTCCAGAGCCGCGACCAGCGTGTCGGCCGGCTCGCGCGCCAGCTCATCGAGAACAACCACGTGCACATCCACCGGCGCCACTGTTGGCGGGAGCCTGAGCCCGCGATCGTCGTGGTGCTCCTCCGCGACACAGGCGAGGAGGCGACCGATACCGATGCCGTACGAACCCATGACCAGCGGATGCTGGGCACCGTGCTCGTCGGTGAAGACAGCCCCGAGGTCGGCGCTGTAGCGGGTGCCCAGCTGGAAGATGTTGCCCACCTCGACCCCACGGAACAGTTCGAGCGGGCCGCCGCACCTCACGCAGACTGCCCCGTCGGCGGCGGCGGCGATGTCCGCGACCACGTCGGCTTCGAAGTCGCGACCAACGTTGACGTTTCGAAAGTGGACGTCGACCTCGTTGGCGCCGGCGACCAAGTTGGCGGATTGGGCGAGGAGATCGTCGATGACCACCAGCGACAGCTCCCTATCGACGCCGATCGGTGACGCGTAGCCGGGCTCGGCGCCGACAGCGCGAATCTCCTCTGAGGTCGCCGGCATCAGGGCATGCGCCGAGACGGCGTTGCCAAGCTTGGTCTCCTCCACGTCGTGGTCGCCGCGGACCAATGCCATGACCAGCCGCCGGCCCCTGTCGCCGCAGTCTGCTGTGAAGAAGACAGCCTTGGCTGTCTGCGTCGGTGACACCTCCAGGAAGGTCGCCAGCGCCTTGATGGTGGCCATGCCCGGTGTTGCCACCCGCTCCAGATCTCGTGCCGCACCATTGTCCTCTGCCGTCTTCGCGAAGCGCGCCACCTGCTGGTTGGCCGAGTCACCGCAGGCGGTGCAGCGCACCAGCGTGTCCTCGCCGATCGGAGTCGGATACATGAGCTCGTGGGCGCGGAGGCCGCCCATCATCCCCATGTCACCCTCCACCGCCACCACATTGCCCAAACCGCAGCGCTCGAAGATGCGCATGTAGGCCGCGTGGTGCGCGTCGTAGGCACGCTGCAATCCCTCGACGTCGCGATCGAAGGAGTACGAGTCCTTCATGGTGAATTCCCGCACCCGGATCAGGCCCATGCGCGAGCGCGGCTCGTCACGAAACTTGGTCTGCAGCTGATAGACCACCATCGGCAGTTGGCGCCAGGAGAGAATCTCGCGGCTGGCGAGGTCGGTGACAATCTCCTCGTGCGTCATCGCCAGCACCATGTCGCGGCCACCGCGATCCTGGAAGCGCACCAGCTCGCGCCCCACCGAGTGCCACCGCCCGCTGCGCTGCCAGATCTCCGCCGGATGGACCACGGGCATGGCCATCTCCTGGCCACCGATGGCGTCCATCTCCTCGCGAACCACGGACTCGATCCGGCGGAGGCTGCGCCAACCGAGGGGGAGGAGGGAGAAGATGCCGGCTGCCAGCGGCCGCACGAAGCCCGCGCGCAGCAGCAGTTGATGACCTTCGCTCTCGGCATCGGAGGGCGCGGTGCGCAGCGTCTGGCCGAAGAGGTGGGCGAGGCGGAGAGCCGGTGTGGGCATGGCCCGGTGAGAGTATCGAAGTGGTGTGATGGTGTCAGAGAGTGGGCAGGTCAGGCGGTCGCCGAGCGGTCAGGAGCGCGTTGTCGACAACGCGGAGCAACTCCCGCACCCGAATCGGCTTTGTCAGGTAGGCAGCCGCCCCGGCCTCGCGAAGACGCAACCCCTGCCGCTCCGTGGCATCCGCGCTCAACATGATCACCGGAATACGGCTGGTGCGCGGGTCGTCCTTCAGGCAGCGGAGCACCTCGTCACCGTCGATGTCCGGGAGGTGAAGGTCGAGCAGCACGACGTCAGGGTGGTGCTCGCGGGCCAGGTCGAGAGCGAGGCCACCCTGCATGACCGGCATCAGCTTGATGCCCGGACGATGTTGGAACATCCGCTCGATCAGCTCCACATTGGCGAGGTTGTCCTCGACGTACAGCACGGTCCGGGCCGGCGCCTCCGAACCGTTCGAGGCTGCCGCCGACACTGCGGCTGGTTCCCCTTTGGCGACCATCTCAGTTGGGGCAGCGCGCGGCAACTCCACCCAGAATGTGGACCCTTCGCCGGCGACAGTCTCCATGCCGATGCTTCCGGCCATCGCCTCGACGAGCCGCTTGCACAAGGCCAGTCCGAGTCCGGTCCCCTGCACCTCCGTGCGTTCGGCGCCGAGACGATCGAACGGTTGGAAGAGCCGGGCCACCAGATCCGGCGAGAGCCCCCGCCCGGTGTCGCTCACCGACAGGCGCAGCCGGTCGCCGGCTGCACTCTGCGCGCTGACCCGAACCGTCCCGTTGGCGCGGTTGTACTTGATGGCGTTGGACAGCAGGTTCAGCACCACCTGCTTGAGCCGCTGGCGGTCGGCGATCACAGACTCAGATGTGATGTCACGAGCATCGCGATGCAGCGAGAGGCCGCGGCTCTCAGCGGTCAGTGCCACCAGGTCGACGCACTCTGCGATGACATCGTCGAGCCGGACGGGCTCCAGGGACAGCGATTCGCGCCCCGACTCGATCCTGGAGATCTCGAGCAGCTCGTCGATCATCGCCAGGAGATGGTCGCCGGCTTTGAGGATGGTCTCGATGCCCACCATCTGCTCCGGTCGCGGTTGCTCCATCTCGAGCAGCCCCGCGAACCCGATGATCGCTGTGAGCGGCGTGCGCAGCTCGTGACTCATGCGCGACAGGTACTCGGTCTTGGCCTCGCTGGCAGCCTGCGCCTCCGCGAGAGCGTTGGCCACTGTCTCCTCGGCCTGGCGCCGCTCGCTGATGTCACGGAGGAACGCGATGAAGGTGGTGCGACCGTCGACCCTGGTCCCTGCCGAGATGGCGATCTCGATGGGGAAGTGACGGCCGCTGCGGTCGACCGCGCTCATCGCCAACACGCTTCCCAGGACCGGTCCCTCGCCTGTTGCTCTGAAGTGGGCGAGGCCGCGGTTGTGCGCCTCTCGGTAGGCGGCCGGAACAATCAGGTCGACGAGCAGCTGCCCCACAACCTCATCAACCGCCCAGCCGAACAGCAGCTCGGCACCCCGGCTCCAGCCGCGGGTGACGCCGTTCTCGTCCATGGTGATGACGGCGTCCAACGCGCTGTCGAGGATCACCTTGGCGTGCACCGCCTGGGCGGCGAGCGCCTGTGCAACCGCCGCCTGCGCCACGGTGGTGGAGGCGGCCCGACCGGCGGCGGCGACCGCTGCCACCACGATGGCCTGTGACAGGCAGGTGAGGCCGCTGACGTCACCGACGCGCCAGGCCAAGACCCTGAACCCCAACGCCGCCAAGGTGATCGCCAGCGTCAGCCGCCGCGACAGGAACCAGGCGGCAACGATCACCGGCAGCACCCCCAGCGCCCCGACCGTGCTGTTCCCGTTGGTCGAGAGGTCACCGAGGAACACCGAGGCCAGCGCCACCACGCAGAGCGCCGAGACCAAAACCCCGGCGGTTCCGCCGGACAGCTCGCGCGGGTGCAGACCGTGCGTCCACCTCTGGTGGGCGCGAGGAGCGGCCTGAGCACGCGGTGCACGGCTGAGGATGGCCATGGTCAACAGGCTACAGCCCCATCACCACAATGACGCACCCTGGACACCACCTTGCGACAGGGCTGACTGCCACGGCGACGTTCCAACCACACGGTGACGCGGCGAGGCGGATGGTGGACACCGTGTCCCTTGGTCGCGCCGGCCCCAGTCGGAGCCCGGCGGGTATTCGATCCGCCCGCTGCTATCGTCCGCGCATGAACCAGGAGAGCAAGCCATGGCGGTGATCCCGTGGATCGCGTTCGTGGTGGGGATCGTGCTGGTCGTGCTGACCTGGGCCAGCGTCCTCGAGACCACAGTGGTGCCGCGGGGCAGCCGGACCAGTCTCACCGCGTTGATCCTGCGGGTGTTGAGATTGCCGGTTCGCCTGGTCAGCTCAGGTGTCGACGACTTTGAGCGTCGTGACCGGCTTCGGGCCTACGCGTCGGCGGCCTACCTGATCTCCACTCTGCTGGCCTGGCTGCTGCTCTTCCTGGTGGGCTTCGCTTTCATGTTGTGGCCGTACAGCACCGATGTTGGTGAGGCCTTCCGCATCAGCGGATCGTCGATGTTCACCCTTGGCATCGCCGCCCCGCACGACAGCGTTCCCATCGCCATCGTGTACGTCGCCGCGATGACCGGTCTGATCGTCATCACCCTGCAGATCGCCTACCTGCCGGTGGTGTATGCCGCGTACAACCGACGCGAGACCCTGGTGACGATGCTCGAAGGCCTCGCCGGTTCCCCGGGCTGGGGACCGGAGATCCTGGTGCGGTCTGCGGTCATCGACAATCTCGACGGTGTCGGCGACATGTACGACCGGTGGATGGAATGGGCAGCCGACGTCTCCGAGAGCCACACCGCCTACCCCGTGCTGCTGTACTTCCGGTCGCCCTCGGCGCAGAGGTCATGGGTGATCTCGCTGCTCTCGATTCTCGACGCCGGCGCGATGCACCTGTCGCTGTGTCCTGTGTCGGTGCCGGCCCCGGCGCGCAACATGATGCGCATCGGTTACCTCGCCTTCCGCCAGCTGGCGGCCGCGATCGATCACCCGGTGGCCTCTGACCCCAGCCCTGACGACGACATCCACCTGACTGTCGACGACTTCCTGCAGGCCGCAGAGCGAGCCCGCCGCGCCGGCATGCAGTTCGAGCGCGAGCCTGAGGCCGCATGGGCGCACTTCAAAGGCTGGCGGGTGAACTACGAGGCCGCGGCGTACGCGCTCGCAGCCGAGCTCGACGTGGTCCCAGCGCTGTGGTCGGGCCCGCGGCTTCGTCCGGGCCCCCCGCTGTCACCGGTGAGCCCTCAGGACAGATTGTCCGTCTCCGTCGAAGGCACCGAGATCCGACGCGTCGGTGACCTGCGCCGACAGCGACGTGCCGCGCTGCAGCATGGTCCCGGGCGCCACCGCGATGCGGCAGCAGACTCCGCCCGGGAAGACGACGCTGGCTGAGCGATTGCCTCATCGACCGGGTTCGAGTTGGTGGATGAGTTGCTGGAGGTGGTCGCGCAGGGCTCCCTCGAGCTCCTGAATCACTCCGTACAGGCCGACCGCGGTGTCGCGGGTGTTGCCGTTCAACTGCTCGAGGGCCCCGGGAAGAATGGGCACAGTGCCGGCGCTTTCGGGGGTCGGCGTCGACGCGGGCGACGGGTGGAGGAGGCCCGGGCCGGTCATGGCGCCTGAAGAAGCCGGTGCCGACGAGGCTGTGGGCACCGGCCACACCGACGGGGTCACAGCGACGTCGTGGGAGGCGAGGAGGTGGGCAGCGCCCCAAGCGACCACGACCAGGGCGACGGGAACCAGCACGCGTGAAGACAACAGTGGCATCGCGTTCGCTCCAGTGACCGCGCCGCCCCCACCGCCGCGAACCCGACCCGGCCTGCCCAGTATACACAGATCTGTGGTGTTTGCATGTCCGGCTGTGGACCGCGGGCATCGGGGTCGTCCGGTGTGCCAGCCTGTGGGCGTGGGATCCAGTGCAGCGCGCCTGCGCGGCTGTGTGCTCTCGAGCGCGGTGGCGGCTGTCGCCGCCTGCGGCGCGACGGGATCTCCGAGCCCAACTGCGCGGGCCACAGCCTCCTCACCCGCGGCCACGGCGAGCCCGGCCCCCAGCGCCGGCGCGGACGCCTGCGCGGTCGCGCCGGAGGCACCAGTCCCGGCGATCATTCCCGCCAACTTCGCCACAGCGCTGGCGTTCGCCCCCGATGGCCGGCTCTTCTACACCGAGCGTTCCGGCACCGTGCGCGTCTGGCAGAACGGTGCGGCGAAGACCTTCGCGACAGTGTCGACAGTCACCACCGAGGCCGGGGGCTCGTACAGCGAGCGGGGCCTGCTCGGCCTGGCGATCAGTCCCACCTACGGCAGTGACCGCTTCGTCTACGCGTTCTACTCAGACGCCAACCGCACCCAGCAGCACGTGATCCGCTGGCGCGATTGCGCCGGCGTCGGTGTCGATGCCTCGGTGCTGATCACCCTGCCATCGGGATCTGACTGCTGCCACAAAGGAGGTCGGCTCGCCTTCGGCACCGATGGGATGCTCTACGTGACCCTTGGCGAGGAGCATGCGGCGGCCGCGGCGCAGAACACGTCCGATGCGCGCGGCAAATTGCTGCGCTACCGCCCCGATGGCAGCATCCCCTCTGACAATCCTTTCGGCCCGACCGACCCGGTGTGGGCCTATGGCCTGCGCAACCCGTTCGGCATCGCGGTGGCGGCCAATGGGCAGATCGCCATCACCAACAACGGTCCATCCGGCGACGCCGGCAGCCCGGGCACCGGTTACGACACCATGATCCTCTCGGTGCCGCGAGGAGCCGGCTACCAATGGCCGGACTGCTACGGCTACTCCCACCCGCTGGCGGTATCCTCGGGGTGCAATGGCCGCACCGCGCCCGACTGGAGCAGCGAGTCGGAGACGGTCATCCCCACCGGTGCCGCCTTCATCGATGGCGCCGGCCCGGCAGCCCTGGCGGGGCACCTGGTGTTCTGCACCTACGCCCGTGGGATGCTCGTGGTCACCCCGGGAACGCCCCACGCCACCGTCGCGGCGGGCTCGGCACGGTGCACCCTGGCTGTTGTCGAGGGCCCTGAGCACGCTGTGTACGTGTCCGACACGGGGCACATCTACCGCCTCGCCTGACCCGGATCGTCCGAGCTGCGCGGGGGCGGCCGGGAGCCTCGACGCAACCCGTGGTGCGATGATGGTGCGGCATCAACCCGAATCAACAACACGGTGCGACCATTGGCGCCGTGACCGGAAGTTCTTCAATTAGTGCCTGACAGCGTTCCGCTGACCCTCCCCGCGATGGGCGAATCCGTCACGGAGGGAACCGTCTCCCGCTGGCTCAAGGCCGTCGGCGACCCCGTCGCCGAGGGCGAGTCGTTGGTCGAGGTCACCACCGACAAGGTGGACGTCGAGGTGCCCTCGCCGGCCGCGGGCATCCTCGCCAGCATCGTCGCGGAAGAGGGCGCGTCGGTCGTGGTGGGCGCCACGTTGGCCACCATCACCCCAAGCCCCAACGGGGCCGCAGGGCCCTCCGACGGCGCCGCGCGGCTCCAGGCTTCCAACGGCTCCTCGGCGTCCTCAGCCACCACCCCTGCGCCCGACGCCGGCGAGGCCGTGGCGGCCGGCGCTGAGGCCGCCCCTGCCGAGCGTCCCCCCGCTCGGCCGGCACCACCCACCGCCACGTCGCCTCCGCCGTCAGCCCTCGACGCAGAGGTCGACGCGTCGCCATTGGCCCGGCGCGCGGCCGCGCTCCGCGGAATCGACCTGCGCACCGTCACCGGCACCGGACCACAGGCGATGGTCCGCAGCGCTGACGTCACGGCCGCCCCGCCCGCCGGGACCGTCGCTGTCGCCTCGGGCCCCGCCGCCGGCTCCGTGCCTGCGCCTGCGCCAGCTCGCAACGGTGAGGGGATCGTCGAGTTGCGCGGCCCCGCCGCCGCGCTCGTCGACTACATGGAGCAGAGCCGCGAGATTCCCACCGCAACCTCCTTCCGCACCCTCCCGGTGACCGTCCTCGATGGCCGCCGCCGCGAGCTCAGCCTCGGACTGGCCACGGCAGGCAGGGACATGAAGGTGTCGTTCACCCACCTCATCGGCTACGCGATCGCCCGGGCGGCGGCCGACATGCCCGAGATGTGCGCCCACTTCGTGCGCACCGAGCAGGGCCGGCCCGCTCGTGTCGAGGGCGCGGCCCACCTGGGTCTCGCCGTCGACAGCCGCCGCAAGGATGGCACCCGTTCGCTTGTCGTCCCGGTCATCACCAACGCGGCGGAGCGCAGCTTCGCCGACTTCCGCGACGAGTACGAGAGGCTGATCGAGCGTGCTCGCACCAACGCGCTGGCCGCCGACGACCTGCGCGGAGCGACGATCACGCTCACCAACCCCGGGGGGATTGGCACGGTCGCGTCGGTGCCGCGGCTGATGCCCGGTCAGGGCACGATCATCGCGGTCGGAGCGATCGGCTACCCGGCGGAGTGGCGGGACCTGCCCGACGCTCGTGCTCGTGAGCTGGGCGTGGCCAAGGTGATGACCATGACCTCGACCTACGACCACCGGGTCATCCAGGGCGCGCAGTCGGGCGAGTTCCTGGGACGCGTCGAGGCCCTGCTGGGTGGTGCCGAGGGCTTCTACGAGGCGGTCTTCAAGAGCCTCGGACTCGGCGCCCCAGCAGCCCGGATCTCGTTGGGCGGGGTCGACGCTCGTCCCAAGCCGGCACCCGCGACGACCGCCGCCGCAGAGCCCCTCACACCCTCGCGAGAGCTGCTCGGCGCCATGCAGGCCGCCACCTCGCTGATCAAGGCCCACCGCACCCACGGCCACCTCGGCGCCCACCTCGACCCCCTGGGGACGCCGCCCATCGGCGACCCGGCGATGGAGCCGGAGACCTACGGGCTGACCCCCGAGATCATGGAGAAGATCCCCGCCGGCCTTCTCCGGGTCTACGTGCAGGGACAGAACCTCGCCGAGGTGCTGCCCAATCTGCGTCGCACGTACTGCGGCACCATCGCCTACGAGATCGAGCACATCGCCAGTCACGAGCAGCGGGTCTGGTTGCGCGAACACATCGAGTCCGGCGCCTACAGGATGCCCTTCAGCGCAGAGGCCAGGCGTCGCCTCCTGCAGCGCCTCACCAAGGTGGAGGCGATGGAGCGGTACCTGCGCCGCACCTTCCTAGGCCAGAAGACCTTCTCGGCCGAGGGCGTGGATGCGATGGTCCCGATGCTCGAGTACCTGCTCGCCGCGATCGCCGACGACGGCATCGGCGAGGTGATCATGGGCATGGCCCATCGCGGGCGGCTGGCGACGGTCGCACACGTCGTCAACCGACCATACGAAGCCGTGCTCGCCGCATTCGAGCGGGGTGAGCAGCGACGCGCCGTCGGTGCCATCAGCGACGCCCCGACTGGAGATGTGAAGTATCACATCGGAGCCACCGGCACCTACATCACCGACACCGGCAAGGGCATCACCGTGCGTTTGCTGTCGAACCCGTCACATCTGGAGGCTGTCGACCCGGTCGTCGAGGGCTGGACACGCGCGGTGCAGACCAGACGCAACTCCGGACAGCTGCACGTCGATCCCAAGGCCGCCGTCCCCGTGCTTCTCCATGGCGACGCCGCCTTCGCCGGCCAGGGGGTCGTGGCCGAGGTGCTCAACCTGCAGTCGCTCCCGGGCTACTCGACAGGCGGCACCGTGCACATCATCACCAACAATCAGATCGGATTCACCACCGACGCTCGTGATGGCCGGTCCACCCGTTACGCGAGTGATCTGGCCAAGGGATTCGATGTCCCCATCGTGCACGTCAACGGTGATGACATCGAGGCGTGCATCAACGCGGCGCGGCTCGCGTACGACTACCGGCGCACCTACCACCGTGACGTGGTCATCGATCTCGTCGGCTACCGCCGTTTCGGTCACAACGAGACCGACGAGCCGTCGTACACCCAGCCCCTGATGTACCAGAAGATCAAGGAACACCCGACGGTGCGTGAGATCTTCATGCGTCAGCTGGTCAACGACGGACTGATCACCCACGCCGACGGAGCCAATGAGTTCGAGACCGCGTACAGCGCGGTCGCCGAAGCCCACAAGCGCGTCAAGGCGACGCTCGCCCAGCCCCAGGAGGACTCCGAGGAGTCGACCGCCGCGGAGACGGAGTCGCGACGTCCCTCAACGAGTGTGCCGGTGGCGACGCTGCTGTCGCTCAACGAACAGCTCTCGCTCGCCCCTGACGACTTCCACATCTATCCGAAGCTGGCCAAGCAGCTGGAGCGCCGGCGCACATCGGTCGAGCAGGCCGCGATCGACTGGGGCACCGCTGAGTCCCTGGCGTTCGCGTCGCTGGTGATCGAGGGCCATCCGGTTCGTCTCAGCGGGCAGGACACGCAGCGCGGCACCTTCAGCCAGCGCCATCTGGTCTTCCACGACGACCGCACCGGCGCCGAGTGGGTGCCGATGCATCATCTCGTGGGCGCCTCGGCGACCTTCGAGGTGTACAACAGCCCGCTCAGCGAGGTTGCCTGCCTCGGCTTCGAGTACGGCTACAGCGCCGCCGATCCCAACTCCACGGTGCTCTGGGAGGCGCAGTACGGCGATTTCGTGAACAACGCCGAGATGATCGTCGACCAGTTCGTCTCCTCAGCGCGCGCCAAGTGGGGGCAGCGCTCGCGTCTCGTTCTCCTGCTTCCGCACGGGTACGAGGGCAACGGTCCCGAGCATTCGAGCGCGCGCCTCGAGCGGTTCCTGCAACTCGCCGCCCACGGCAACATGCGGGTCGCCAACGTCTCCACCGCCGCGCAGTACTTCCACCTGTTGCGCGACCAGGCGACCGCATCGACGGCACGACCGCTGGTGGTGATGACGCCCAAGAGCCTGCTCCGTCTCAAGGAATCGGCGAGCGCGCTCGACGACCTCGCCAAGGGCGAGTTCAGGCCGGTGATCGACGACCCGGTGATGTCGGCACATGCCAGGCAGCGCAAGAAGGTTCGAACCCTCCTGCTCTGCACTGGAAAGATCTACTACGAGCTGGAGCTGCATCCCAGCCGATCCGAGGCGGACGACCTCGCGATCGCTCGTGTCGAGCTGCTCAACCCAATTCCGATCGAGGAGATCCTGGCCCTGATCCGCACCTACCCCAACCTGGAGCAGATCTACTGGGTGCAGGAGGAGCCGTCGAACATGGGCGCGTGGCTGCACGTGGCGCGGCCGATCGGCACCAGGCGCCCGTACGACATCCGCTGGGATTACATCGGCCGGCCGCGTCGCGCCAGCCCGTCGGAGGGCTACGCCGGGTCCCATCACCTCGAGCAGGAGCGGATCGTCAGCACCGCGCTCTCCACCTCGCAGGCCCTCGCCGGCAAGCAAGCCGACATCGCCAGCCTGGAACCGGCCGAGCTGCAGGCTTCGACCGACCCGAAGACGTCCGGGGACGCGTGACCCAACGCGTGGTGGTGCTGGGCGGAGGCCCGGCGGGCGACGTGGCTGCGTTGCGCGCTGCCCAACTCGGCGCCGAGGTCGTCCTGGTCGAGCGCGACGAGCTGGGCGGCACCTGCCTGAACTGGGGCTGCATCCCCACCAAGTCACTTCTGGCGGCCGCCGACCTCGTGCGGAAGATCCGCAGGGCGGGCGACTTCGGCATCGAGGTGTCCGAGCCGACCATCAACTTCGGCCGAATGATGGAGCGCAAGCAGGAGGTGGTTCTGAAGATGCGCTCCGGCGTCGAGGCTGCCTGCAAGCGCAAGAAGGTGCGCGTGGTTCGCGAGCAGGGCGTCATCGAGGGGAGGACGGTCCTCGCTGCCGGTGAGCGCTTCGAGTTCGATCACCTGATCGTGTGCGTCGGCACGGTGGCCAGCGGGCTCCCCGGCATCGACATGGAGCAGCCGACGGTGGTGACGTCCGACGGCATCCTGCGGCTCGAGAGCATCCCCAAGCGCCTGCTGGTGATCGGCGGCGGGGTGATCGGCTGTGAGTTCGCCAGCCTCTTCGCCCCACTCGGTTCGCAGGTGACCGTCGTCGAGCTGCTTCCGCAGATTCTCACCGGCGTGGATCCTCGGATCGTCACCCAGTTCCGCAAGCTGGTCGAGAAGGAGGGGATCACATTCCACACGGGACGCCGGGTGGAGAGGGTCGAGTACGGCGAGGCGTCCCTGACCGCCCACCTCGACGATGGCACCGAGGTTGCTGCCGACCTCCTGCTGGTCGCCGTCGGCCGCCGTCCGGACACGCGCGATGTCGGGCTCGAGAGCGCGGGTGTCGAGGTCACCGAGCGGGGCTACGTCGAGGTCGACGGCCTACTGCGCACGGCCAATCCGAAGATCTGGGCGGCCGGTGACTGCATCGGCGGCCTGCAGCTCGCCCACCTGGCCAGCGCCGAGGCGGCCCGAGCTGTTGAGAACGCTCTCGGCCACGAGGTGATGGCGATGGATCGCACAGTGGTGCCATCGTGCATCTACACCCACCCGGAAATTGCCATGGTTGGCCTCAACTCGGAGACCGCCAAGGCCGCCGGCCACGAGGTCAAGGTCGGACAGTCACGTTTTTTGGGCAACGGCAAGGCGCTTGGCGAGGGCGAGCCCGATGGGATCGCGCAGCTGTATTCGGACGCCGCCACAGGCCTTCTGCTCGGCGCCACCGTGATGGGAGTGCACGCTGTGGAGATCATCCATGAGGTGGCTGCTGCCATGGCCGACGGCCTCGCCGTCGATGAGCTGGGCTCGATCATCCACGCCCACCCGACGGTGAGCGAGAACATCATGGACGCCGCCCAGCAAGCGGCCGGCGTCGCCCCCTACCTCTCGTAGCCGTCAGACCTCGGCGCGCAGCTGGCGGTCGCGGCGGCGCAACCGCCGGGTCCTCACCAGGGCCCGGGCGAGCAGCGCCTCTCGGACGAAGAGCACAGCAAAGCCCAAGCCCATCGCCAACAGCACGCCGCCCAGCCAGCGGGGGCTCAGCACCACGCTGCTGAAGCCGCCGGTGAGGCACAGCCCGGTCGCGATCCCAAAACCGACCGCCACCAGCACATGGGATGCCAGCGACGCCGCCTCCCGTGCCTCACGGACTCGCCGCCTCATCGCCGGAGAGCTCACAACCGCGCGCCCCGCGGCCCTCCCGGCCGCCTGAGCGGCAGACCCCCGCCGGCGAGCCCCCGCCAAACGCCAGAACAGCAGACTGCTCGCGATACGTATCAGGATCGACCAGGGCATGCGTCCATTGTGATCCAGCGGGGGGCTGCGGTAGCGGTGCGCCGGTGGGGGGGACGGGGCATTCGACTTCGGTCGCTGTCCTCGCGGGCGCTGCGAAGCCAACCCACGGGTTGTCTTCTTGCTGCTGCGGATGCTCCCTTCGCGAATGCCCCGTCCCCCCCACCTCACGTCCGCACCTTGGTGGCAAGAGCGGGGGCAGTTCTCGCCACTGCCAACCTCACCGCGCGATCGGGCGGCAGGAGCACTGACGGTCCGCGCGCCTCCCACCGACCAGATGGCAGGGACGATGACGTGGCCGCATGTCAGGAGCCACGGAGGTGGAGGGTGCGCGCGATAGCGAAGGGAGCATCCGCAGCAGCGAGTGAGACGACCGGCCGTGACGGTTGGCTCCGAGCGCCCGCGAGGACAGCGACCGCAGCGCACGCCCGCCCCCTCCACCGTCTTCGCGGCACCGGACAGCATGGTCCCCGCGAGCCGGTGCTATCGTCGCCCCCATATGGTCCGGGCCTACGTGCTGATCACCGCGACGCAGGGGAAGGCGCTCGAGGTGGTCGAGCGGCTGCGGGACTCTCCGGGCGTGCTGGCTGCGGATGCCATCACCGGGGAGTACGACTGCATCGCGCATGTCGAGGCCGATGACATCGCGGGGGTGGGCCGGCTGGTGGTGGACCGTGTCCAGGCCGCCAGCGGCGTGCTCAAGACGATCACCTGCCTGGCGGTCCAGTAGCCGCTTGTCAGTCCGGGAGGTGACGTCGGGCGGCCTGCGCGGGCTTGTTGGCGAGTCGCTGGCGCTCTTGCGCGGCAGCGCGCCACTGCGCCGGTCGCTGGTCTTCTGGCTGGTGGTGGGCCTCGCCCTCAGCGAAGGATTCACCATCGCCCTGGCGGTGCTGCACGACAGCGGCACTGTGGTGCCCTTTGCGCTCGGTGCCGCGGCCTCATGGCTGGTGGCCTCGCTGTTCCTGGTCTTCGGCGCCCCCCTCCTGAAGACCCCGGACGGTCGCCGCGTCGACCGGTACGGAATCCCCAACGGCATCAGCGCCATCCGAGCCTGGCTCTGCTTCCCGCTGGTCATGTGTGCGGCGATCTCCCTGCCCGGTTCGCTTGGCCTCTACCTGTGGTGCGCGGTCGGCGGGAGCACCGGGATGCTCGACTTCGTCGACGGGTACATCGCACGGCGATTCGGGCCGATCACCGCGCTCGGCAAGGCCATCGATCCGGCCATGGACGCCGTGTTCTTCGCGATGGCGGCTGTGGGCAACTGGCTGCTCGGCATCGCTCCGGGCTGGCTGGCTGCCGGGATCCTGTTTCGGTACCTGGGGCCGTTCCTGGTGACGCCTTTCGTCTTCCTTGCGGGCAAGCGGCCTGAGCTGGTGCACACCGTCTGGGGCAGGCGCAACACCGCGGCGATCGGTCTGGTCCTGTTCGTGCTCATGATCGTTCGCCTGACCGGGGGCCCGGTGAACACCGCGGCGCTGGTGATCGCTCCGCTGCTGCTGCTGCCCACCTTCGTGCTCCACAGCATCGCCCTGGTCCGCCGCATGGTGGAGGCACCGCGGGTGGCCTGAGGTGGTCCCGCCATGAGGTCACCGTGGTCTGGCCAGCCGCGCCGCCACCGCCTCCAGCCACTCCCGGGCGCTGAGATCGAACGCCGAGGGATCGACGCTGCCACCGAGCTCGTCGACTGTGTCCTCGAGCTGTTGATCGCTGAGTTGCCCGGCGAGCAGTGAGCGCAGCTCGTCAGCCGTGGCGGCAACCGAAGGCCCCGTCGACTCAGCGATGAAGTCGTCGGTCACCTCCTCCCACGAACCCCCATCGAGTGGCCAGTCCTGGTGAAAGTAGCCCCCGAGCAACTGCCGCAGCAACGGGAATCCGAACTCTTGATCGTCGGGCATCTCCTGGCGGGACATGGTGAGGCCTCCGGTGTTCATGGCAGACGAGGATAGGCGGCGGCGACGTGGAATCCCCCGGGCTGGTCCGGTGACTTGCGCAGCACGACATGGACGCTGTGGGCGGGGACGGGGGCGCCGCGGGCACGCAACGCGTCGCGGGTGAGGACCACACCCAGGAAGGCGTCGAGGCAGGTGTCGATCGAGAGTCGCGGCCGGTGGTCGCAGAGCAGCCAGTCATCGACGTCGGCTCCGGCGGCGTCGATGGCGCGACGGACAGCGGTCCCGGCCACCGTTCGGTCGAGGAACGCCGATGCCTCGCCCATGCCAGGGTCCTGGCGAAGCCGCCGGCGCAGGGTGGTCTCGTCACAGCCGCTGCGCACTCCCGGCGCGTCCCACACCGGCACGTCGCCCGGCAGTGGTGGCTGCGGCAGTGTGCTCGACGGCGGGTCGTGCCTGATCGGGTAGGCGGTGACGACGGCAAACCCGGAGAGGTAGGCCTGGTTGCGGCGCAGCACCACCCGCAGCGCGCTGGCGGGAAGCGGTAGCGCGTCCCCGGCGGCCCAGTGGCTGCGCCGCAACACCCCACCGATCACCTCGTCCATCTGGTGGTCGATGGCCAGTCGTTCGGTGCCCCCGTGGCGCCAGCCGAGGACCTCGTCGTGGCTGGCGGCGACGCACGCCTCCACCGCTCGCTGGGCAGTGTCCAGGTCTGTGAACGAGCCGGTGGCGGGCAACTCACGGTGCCGCGCCAGCCGGTCAGCCTCGACGGCTGGGCTGCTGCCGCAGTGTCGGGACACTGTGTGCCCGTCGCCGTTGCGCTCATACAGCTCGAGAGGCTCGACGGTGACCGGGGTCGACGGCCCGAGGTGGCGTACCCCCTGCTCACGCCGCCGCGCGGTCGGGCGCACCAGGGGACGTTCGTAGCCACCCTCAAGCTCCATCTCTGCGTCTCCGTGCGTCCTCGTCCGACGCCCAGGAGTGTCCCCGGAGCCGGCGGACGTACCGCGGACAACCGCCGGGACGGTGCGCCGGCCGCCGCGCGGATAATCCGCGGCAGTGCAGGCCGTCACCAAACCAGCCCCCGCGCCCGGTTTCACGCTCGCCGACGTCGCCGAACCCGTGCCGGGAGAGGAGGAGGTGCTGCTGCGCGTGGCGGCCGCCTCCGTGTGTGGTACGGACATCCACCTCTACGACTGGAATCCCTGGGCGGCCGCGCGGGTGCACCCGCCACGTGTGATCGGGCACGAGATCTGTGGAGTGGTCGTCGGTCGCGGCCCCGGCGCAGATCTCGAGGACGGTCACCGAGCGGCAGTCGAGTCACACATCGTCTGCGGGCACTGCAACTCATGCGGTCGCGGCGATTTCCACGTCTGCGCCAACACCCGGATCCTTGGCGTCGACGTCGACGGCGGGTTCACCGAGCTGGTGGCGGTGCCGCAGGCCAACCTCTTCGCGATTGCTCCCGACACCAGCTCAGAGGTGGCTGCCGCCCTCGAGCCGCTGGGGAACGCGGTTCACGCCTGCTCCTACGGCGACCTCGCGGACCAGACGATTGCCGTCTTCGGGTGTGGCCCGATCGGCTGCGCCGCCATTGCCGTGGCACGCGCCGAGGGTGCTGCGTGCGTGATCGCCATCGACCGCAACCGATACCGGCTCGAGCTGGCGGAGCGGATGGGAGCCGCTCATCTGGTGATCGCCGACGAGAATGTCGAGGCCGGCGTGCGCGCCGCAGCCGGCGGTGCCGACGTCGACTGCGCGCTGGAGATGAGTGGCGCTCCCAGGGCTGTGGCTGCAGCCACCCGGCTGGTGCGTCCTGGAGGCTGGATCACCCTGCTCGGTATCGGTGACGAACCCGCGGTCCTCGATCTGTCCAAGAACGTGGTCATGAAGGGGATCAGCCTCCACGGGGTGGTGGGACGCCGCATCCCGACAACCTGGGAGAGGACCATGGAGTACGTCCGCAGCGGCGCCATCGACGCGGGTGCCCTGATCACCCACCACTACGCGATGAGCGAGATCGAGGGCGCCATCCAGCTGATGAAATCTGGCCAGTGCGGCAAGGTGTCGCTCCACCCCGGCTGATCGCCGCGGCACCGTCGAGGACGGCTATGGTTCTGGCATGGTGATCGACTCGATTCACACCTCCGACGCCGTCCGCACCCTCGACGCTTCGCTCCAGGCGGACCTGGAACAGCTTCGCGGCGAAGGGCTCTTCCGGCCACTTCGGGTGCTGGAATCGGCGCAGATGGCCGAGGTGGTGATCGGCGGGCGCCGGCTGGTCAACCTGTCATCGAACAACTATCTGGGGCTCAACACCCACCCGCGGCTCATCGAGGCGGCGGTCGAGGCGGCGACGGAGTGGGGCGCTGGGAGCGGCGCCGTTCGCACCATCGCCGGCACCCAGTCGCTGCACCAGCACCTCGAGGCCAGGCTTGCCACCTTCAAGAGAACCGAGGCTGCGCTCACCTTCCAGAGCGGCTACACGGTCAACGTCGGAGTCATCGGCTCGATGCTCGAGCAGGGCGACTGCGTGGTCAGCGACAAGCTCAACCACGCCAGCATCATCGACGGCATCCGGCTCACCAAGGCCGACCGCATCCTCTACGAGCACACCGATCCCGATGATGCCGAACGAGCCCTCAAAGAGGCGCGGGACAGGGGATATCGGCGCGTCCTGCTGATCACCGACGGCGTCTTCAGCATGGACGGGGACATCGCTCCGCTGCCCGAGCTGGTGGAGCGTGCGGAGAAGTACGACGCCGCGGTGATGGTCGACGACGCGCACGGCACCGGCGTGCTCGGCCGCAATGGACGTGGCAGCACCGACCACTTCGACCTGCACGGACGGGTGGCTCTGAACATCGGCACCCTCAGCAAGGCAGTCGGTGTGGTCGGTGGCTATGTGGCCGCTTCCCAGACCGTGCGTGACCACCTCATCCACAAGGCACGACCGTTCCTGTTCTCGTCCTCCCATCCGCCAGCGGTGGTGATGGCGTGCGTGGCCGCCATCGACGTTCTCGAGCAGGAGCCACAGCTGATCGAGCGGCTCTGGGACAACGCCCGCTACCTCAAGAAGGGCCTGGCGGATGCCGGCTTCGACATCGGCCGTAGCCAGACGCCGATCACACCGGTGATGTGCGGTGAAGCAGGTCAGGCAATGGCCTTGAGCGATCAGCTGATGCAGCGTGGCGTGTTTGCGCAGGGCATCGGCTTCCCGACTGTGGCGCGTGGCCAGGCCCGGGTTCGCACCATCGTGACCGCGACCCACACCACAGCCCACCTCGACGCCGCCCTGGCAGCCTTCAGCGAGGCCGGCAAGGCGATCGGGCTGCTCTGACGCATCCGAGCGCACGTAACCCGGCCGGGCAGCACGGATTCTTCCCGGTGACGACTCCACGAGCGCGGAAGCGCTGAGGTGGCCCACCGAAGCGTCGATGAGCTCGAGGCGGAGCGCCGGATGATCGAGGCCGCCAAGCGCGACCGAGCGGCCTTCGCGCCGCTCTACGAGCGCTATGTCGACCAGATCTTCGCCTATGCCCACACGCTGACCAGGAATCGGGAGCATGCCGAGGATGTGACTGCAGCCACCTTCGCCAAGGCGCTCGAGGAGCTGCCCCGCTTCGAATGGCGCGGTGTCCCCTACTCCGCGTGGCTGTATCGGGTCGCGGCCAACCTGGTGG
>JAEKNN010000054.1 GCA_016464795.1 Candidatus Amunia macphersoniae
GGCCACCACGCCGGCCCCCGTCGGCCCGACAGCCGCGCGCCGTGCGCCGACCATGCCGCCGCGCCGTACACGGCCAGCTGCGGGGCCGCGATCACGGCGAACAGCGGTATGTTGCGCTGAGCCTGCAGCGCGGCGGCGAATGTCGCTCCGGCGAGGACGAGGTCGACAGGCTGGCGGCGCGAGCTGAGCGTCCAGCTGGTCACCAGCAGGATCGCCTCGGCCTCGAAGAGCCGCAGCCAGGCGTCGTGGAAGTCCGGAGACTGCCACTCGGTGACCACCCCGGTGAGGGTGGAGTTGGTGAACGTGGTGACGACGTAGGCCCACAACCCGGTGCCCGAGGGATTGACGAGCGTGGCCAGCGCCGCAGCGACGATGGCTGCGCCAAGCAGGCGGCGCAGCCGCCAGTCGGTGGTGCGCACCGTCAGCAACGCGACCAGGGCGATGCCGAGCCCGATGATGAACCCCGCGTGCAGGTTGGCCCAGATCAGGAACAGGGGGGGAAGCGCCAGCAGCGCACGTGCCGAGCCACCACGCCACCGCGTCACCACGTTGAGGACCACCGCTGCACCGAGGAGGCTGATGACCTGGCCTCTGACGCCGACGAACTGGCCAGCGACGAGTGCGCTGAGCAGCAGTGCGCCGGCCAACCAGGGCCCCGAGGGGCGCCGCTCGCGAGGAATCGAGAGCACGGCGACGAGCAGCGCTGACGAGGCAACCGCGCCCATCACCAGCGATGCCAGCCCGGCGCCGCCGAGGTCGACGAGCCTGGCCAGGCCGACCTCGTACAGCCATTGCTGGCCGACCCACGGGTTGGCGGCATGCAGGAAGCTGAACGGTTCAGCGGTGGGGATGCCGTGGGCGATGATGTAGTGCCCCATGGCGAGATGCCACCACACGTCGCTGTCCCGGAAGGGCTGCACGGTGAGCACAAGGCTGAGGAGCGCGGCCGCCATCAGCCAGCTGATGCGATGCCGCGCGGCGATCATCCCGGCCCCTGGTCGAGCTGCGAGGACGGGGTGTGCACCAGCGCCGTGCAGGTGTCGCCGGTGCCGGTGAAGACTGGTTGCGGCGGCAGCCGGAGCTGGGCGACCCGGTCGCGAGGCGCGAAGGCCACGTTGCGCGGGTCGGAGTACACCTGCACCCAATCCCTGGCCTGTGCGATCACGTTGCTGAGGGGGGCATTGGTGTCGAACACCACCACGTCGGTGCCGGAGTTGCGCAGGATCGCGTCCCAGTGCGGGCTCACCGTCTCGACGTCGCCGTAGCTGTACAGGAGCGCGTCGCCCATCAGGGCGGCATCCCCAAAGACGAACACCCGGTCGCCGTGGGCGGAGAGACGGTAGGCGAGATAGCCGCCCTCGCCGTACTGGTTGAAGATGTGCAGGGGCAGCGGGTCAGCCGCCAGCCAGCGGGCCGCGCACACCGGATAGTCCTGTGCGTAGACCAGCGAATCCTCCTGCGTGCGCATCGCCGGGATCAGGCGGCTGCCGAGAAAGACGCCGAGAACCGCTGCGCAGAGCAGTAACCAGGTCACCACTCGGACCGGGGCGGGAGGAAGCGACGACCGCCGTTGGGGCCGCGTCCGCAGGCGCTGGAGCAGCATGTCCGCCTGCGTGATCCACACAGGTGTCGCCGCGGCCACGAACAGCGCGATGTGGCGCACCGACTGGAACGAGAGCACCACCGTCGCCAGCACCAGAGCCGCGTCGCGCAGCCGGATGGCACGGTTGACGACGATCAGCGCCACCAGGCTGAGCAGTATCAGCCCAAAGCAGCGCACCGACCAGTCGTGAAAGTCTGGTGAGTGCCACTCCAGGATCAGTGACTGCTGAGCCGGCGAGCCCTGGGTGGCCAGCGGGTAGAGGATGATCGAGGGGCCGTTGAGGTTGACGGCCGAGATCAGCAGGCATGCCCCGAGAAGCACCCCCAGGCTGCGAACCCGTCGCGCGGGTGCACGACCGTCGAGGTGGAGCAGGTGGGCGAGACCCTCCGCTGCCAGAACCACCGCCATGAAGCCCAGGCCGATGACGAACCCGGAATGAAGGTTGCTCCACACCAGGAACACAGGCACCAGCAGCCAGGAGAGGCGGCCGCCGGAGCGGAGGTGGCGCTCGGTGAGCAGCAGCACCAAGCATGCCAGGGCGAACGTGATCATCTGCGCGCGAGGTCCCCAGATCGGGTAGCCGGCGATCACCGCCAGCACCATTCCGCCGCCGAGAACGAATGGACCGGGCCGGTCCATGCGTGAGCGCAGAAAGACGCACAGCACACCCAGCCAGGTCACCACGCTGAGCGCCAGGACGACGGCGGACAAGTCGCCCCACCGATAGAGGGCAGCAAAGAGAACCTCGGTCAGCCACTCGTGCATCGTCCAGGCGTGGTTGCCCACGGTGTAGGTGAAGGGGTCGGTGCGGAGGAGGGCGCCCGACTGGAGGATCAGCTGACCGCTGCGCAGGTGCCACCAGAAGTCGGGATCGCGGATGGCGCTGGTGATCGGGAAGGCCAGCGCCAGCATCACCGCGCTGAGGAACAGCCCGCCCGGAGACGTCAGCCTGTCGATCAATGACTGACGGAGCCCATCGGGGTGCGGTGGCGGGGCAGCGGAGATGGGCGCGGCCGCGGGCGCCGTGAGTGTCACGTCGCCGGTCATTGTCCCCCGCCACTGTGATCAGTGACCTCGCGCGCTGGTCACGCTCGGTCAACGGATCGGTTCTGCCGCCGATTCACTGGGGGTGCGATTGTGACCCGCCAGGGCGGCGCCCAGCGCCTCGCCCAGCGCCTGCGCGTCAAAGGGCTTGTTCATGAAGGTGATCTCGCCCAGATCCACCACCGCCTGGATGTCGTCGTCCAGGCAGCGCGCGGTGAGCAGGATGATCGGAATCGCAGTGGTGCGCTGCTCAGCCCGGATGGCGCGGCAGAGTGAGAGCCCCGACAGCCGTGGCATCATCACGTCGGTCACGACCACGTCGGCGGTCCAGCCGGCGAGGACCTCCAGCGCAGCCGCGCCGTCGCCAGCGCTGCGTGTCGCGTAGCCGTCGAGGCCGAGACGCATCTCGAGGAGGCGGCGCAGAGAAGCGTCATCTTCGACGATGAGGATGCGGGCCGCGTCCTGCTTGGGCAGGCCCATGGGACAGGCTCCTTGGGGTTCTGACCACGTGGTTATAGCCGGGTCGGGGCGGGACCGCCGACGTGCAACCACCCTGTGACCCTGCTTCCACTGACACCGCGCGCGTCGCCCGGCCTTGCCGGCAGGTGGTCGGTTGAGCAGCCGGTTCGGCCGCCGGCCGGTCCCACCCAGCCGGACGGAGGACGGCATTTGCCAAGGGGTGAAACGCTCCGGCCACGCGGCCGAGAGGGGCGGCGGGTCGCCGGTATCATGCCAGACATGCCGCACGCCCACAGCTTCTGCGCGCCATGACCACGTCGGCGAAGGCATCTGCCGTCAACCCCTCCGCGCTCTCGGGGGTTCGTTTTCTCCTCACCCAGCGCATCGAGGATCTGGATACATCGGCCGCCAGCCTGGACACGCGCCTGGCTGACGCCGCCGACGCGCGCGAGGAGTTGCGCCGGCGCACTGAGGAGAGCGAGAAGCGCTGGCGCGGGCTGCTCGAACACCTCGCGGGCGTCGATCCCGACGAGCTGGACAACGCATTTCGTAGCCTGGCGCGCTTTCGCGCCGATCTCGCCGCCGTCGACGAGCGCTTCCGCGACGTCAGCGCCCGGCTCATCGACCTTCGCAGCGAGCAGGAGGTGCTGCGCTCGGTCTTTCGGAGCCTGGACGACCTCGCCGCTGAGGTGGCCCCTCACGTCGACAACTCCCGGGTGCGCAGCGCCTCGCGGCAGGTGTTCCAGATCATCGAGGAGGAGCGGATGCGGATCGCGCGCGACATGCACGACGGTCCTGCTCAGTCGATGGCCAACCTCGTCCTCCAGGCCGAGATCCTGGAGCGTCTGATCCAGCGCGACCCTGCCCAGGTGGTCAAGGAGCTGGCCGACTTCAAGGATGGGGTTCGGGCGGTGCTCGAGGACACCCGTCGCCTGATCTTCGACCTGCGGCCGATGACCCTGGACGATCTCGGCCTGGTGCCAACCCTGCGCAAGTTCGTCAAGGACTATGGGGACAAGGCGGGGGTGAACGCCCAGCTGCGAGTGATGGGGGAGGAGACCCGGCTGCCGGGCTCCTACGAGCCGACCATCTTCCGGATCGTGCAGGAGGCGCTCAACAATGCCCGCAAGCACGCGGTGGCGCGCAACGTGGAGGTACTCATCAACTTCCACGGCGACTCTGTCACGGCAGTGATCCGCGATGACGGGGTGGGCATGGACGTCGCCGCTGTCGAGGCACGACTGGAGGGCAACAAGAACCTCGGTCTGATCTCGATGCGCGAGCGCGCCGACCTCGAGAAGGGCACCATGGAGATTCGCTCCGAGACCGGGCGCGGAACCGAGGTGCGGGCCTCGTTTCGCCTCTGACCGCGCCGAGAGGCCACCCTCATGCGGCGATGGTGCGGGACAATCACCTGGTGACCATGCGATTTCGGGTGCTGGCCTGCGACTACGACGGCACCATCGCATCGCAGGGGATCCTGGCGCCCGAGACCGTGGAGTCCCTGCATCAGCTGCGTGAGAGCGGTCGCCGCGCGGTGCTGGTGACCGGCCGCATCCTCGACGAGCTGCTCGACATCTGCGACGACCTCGACGTCTTCAACCTCGCTGTGCTCGAGAACGGTGCGCTCATCTACAACCCCGCCACCGGCAAGCAGAGGCTCCTCGCCCCCACCCTGCCACGCCGCTTCATCAGCGCTCTCCAGGCGCAGGGAGTGACCCCGCTGTCGGTGGGCCGGGCCATCTGCTCGACCTGGGAGCCGTACGAAGCGGTGGTGGTGCGCACCATCCACGAGATGCAGCTCGACCTTCAGATCCTGTTCAACAAGCACTCGGTGATGGTGCTGCCGGCCAGTGTCAACAAGGCGACAGGGCTGACGGCAGCCCTCGAGGAGCTCCGTGAGACCGCCGAGGCGACCGTGGCAGTCGGTGATGCCGAGAACGATCTGGTGATGCTGGGGATGGCCGGTTGCGGGGTGGCGGTGGGCAACGCGCTGACAAGTGTCAAGGAGCGTGCCGACCTGCTCATGCCCGGGCGGGCGGGGGACGGTGTTCGCGAGCTGATCGACCAGATCCTCGCCGACGACCTGTCGTCCGCACTACCCGGCGCCAGCCACCGTCGCGCGGGGTAGTGCGGCGCGCCCGCCGCACCCGGTCAGCCGCGGCGCAGGGCTCGGGCGATGCGCCCCGCCAGCGGTGAGGCGGTGATCTGGTCGAGCGGACGGTGGAGGGCCAGGCTCCAATTGGGCGACCGCTCGACAGTGGTGCCGGGGATGTTGGGCCGCTCGACCACCTCGGCGGCATCCTCGAGCGCCGCCACGACCAGCATCGACGGCGATGCGCACAGGGCTGTGTAGGCGTTGACGATGACGTCCGCGGTCTCGAGGCTGTCGTCACCGGCGGCGCGGCTGAGGCGCCGACGCATCACCGCGGTTCCCTGGTCATTGACGGGCACGCCGATCGCCCGCAGCCTCGCGGTGTCCGTGCCCGTCCACATCCCGGCGATGGTGGGCAGGTCGTGCGTGGTCACCGCGCTGAGCGCGCGGACGGGGAACGCTGACGGCTCATCGTCAGCGAACCACAGCAGGCGATAGCTGAGGATGTCCCGCGCCTGCATCTCCTCGCGGACCACGTCCTCCACGGTCCCCAGGTCCTCGCCGACCACCACCGCTCCGGCGCGGACACTCTCAAGCGCCAGGATGTCGAGCATCTCCGGTGCGGGATAGCGCACGAAGACCCCCGCATCGGGCCCGCTGCCGCGCGGGATCCAGAACAAGCGGAAGAGCCCCATCACGTGGTCGATGCGGATCCCCATCGCATGTCTGAAGCCGGCCCGCAGCACCGCTGCCAGCGGTGCGTACCCCCGAGCTTGCAGGGTTCGCGGGTTCCAGGGGGGCTGCGCCCAGTCCTGTCCGAGCGCGTTGAAGAGGTCGGGCGGCGCGCCCACTGAGAAGTCGCGGGCGAACAGGTCGGGGTCGGACCACACGTCGGCACCCCCGGGGTCGACACCGATCGGGAGGTCGGCCATGAGCGGCACCGCGGCCGCGGCGCGCGCCAGCTGGCCGTCGAGCAGCCACTGCAGCCAGGCGTGGAAGCCGACCCGTCGCGGCTCGCGTTCACGGAGCTCGCGGACGGCGGGACCGCCCGCGACGCGCAACTCGGTGGGCCACCGCCGGAAGTCACCACCGTGGTCCTCGGCGATGACGCAGAAGGTGGCGAAGCGCTCCAGGTCCTCCCCTTGAGACCGGCGCCAGGCCAGGAACTCAGGGGTCGGCGGGATGGCGGCATCGATCCGGCGCAGGGCGTCGAGTTTGAGGGCCGCGACCGCGTCCCTGTCGATGTGGCGGTGCCGGTTGAGGGCTCGACCGGCCGCCACCAGGCGGTCGAGGTCAGCTCCCAGGGCGGCCGCACACCCCGGCACCTCTTCCACCCGCAGGTACAGCAGGTTCCTCCAGCGACGGCTGCTGGGAAGGTAGGGGCTGGGCTCGATCGGCACCGAGGGCACCGCGGCGTTCAGCGGGCTCAGCAGCGCGAAACCGGCACCGGTCGCCGAGGCCCACCCGCCGAAGTCGCGAAGGTCGGCGAGGTCGCCGATCCCCCAGCTCTGCTCGGAGCGCGCGGAGTACACCTGGACCGCCCAGCCGCCGCTGCGCAAGCCGGCCGGGAGGTGGCAGCGGCGCGGGCTGACGATCACGGCTCGCGGGCCACCGGGACCGATCGCTGTGTGGTAACCGAGCGGGACGCCCGGGCCCACCGTGACCTCCAGGTGGAGCGGCCGGCGGTCCTCGGTGACCAGGTCCAGCGGGCGCTCCAGCCGGTCCCCGGGATGCAGCATCAGCGGGGGCGGCGCGTGAACGCCGACAGCACCACCTTCGCCGCCGAGCGCGGCTCCGACCGCCTGCACCGTCGCCGGCGGCGCCGCGATCAGCCGGCCCGCAGCATCCTCGTACTCTGCCTGCACCCCCCAGTGCAGGGCCCCGGTCAACGAAGGGCCCCGGCCACCGTGCTGTGGGGTTGGTGCGCGGCGGAGCGCCGCGCGATCAGCTCGAACTCGGAAATGGTGTTCACCACATCATGGTAGTGACCCGCACCGGTGCCCGAGAGAGTGGACATGAAGGCGTCAACAACCTCGGGATCGAACTGTCTGCCGCGCTCGTGCACCAGTTCGGCTACCGCCATCGGCACAGTGCGCGCCGCCGCGTATGGACGGCCCGCGGTCATGACGTCGAAGGCGTCGACGACGCTGACGATCCGCGCGCCCAGGGGAATGTCGAATCCCTGCAGCCCGAGTGGATATCCGGTTCCGTCCCAGCGCTCGTGGTGGTGGCGCACGATCACGCGCACGTCCTCCCAGGTGTCGATGTCCTCGAGGATGGCGGCGCCGATCACGGGATGCAGCTGCATGACCTCGCGCTCGGCCGCGGTGAGGCGCCCCGCCTTGCGGAGCAGCTCCTCGGGAACCCCCACCTTGCCGATGTCGTGGAGGCACGCGCCCACGCGGATGGAGAAGCGCTGATCGTCGTCGAGGTCCAGCTCGCGGGCCACGGCCTCGGCGTGCTCGACCAGACGCTCGGCGTGCTGTTGAGTGGCGCAGTCCTTCGATTCCAGAGTGTTGGCAAGGAGCATGGTGAATCGCTCGAGCATGGGCAGCAGCAGCGTCAGCCGGGTGGTCTCGACCGCCATCTGGCGCCGCTCGAGGGCTCGGCCGGCCACGGTGAGGAGGTGCTCGGCCTTGAACGGCTTGGGAATGAACCCCACGGCACCCGCCTGCATGGCGCGCATCGCCAGGTCGAGGTCGTGGTAGGCGGTGACGATGATGCATGGCAGCGTGGGGTCGACCCGCTGAGCCTGATTGATGACCTCGATGCCGGTCGCGCCGGGCATGTTGTAGTCGGTGACGACGAGGTCGAAGGCACCGCCGCAGCCGAGCAGCTTGATCGCCTGGGCGCCGTCCGCGCCGGCCACCACCTCGTATCCCCCGGCCGCGAGCGCATCGGTCAGGAACCGGCGGACCATCAGGTCGTCGTCTGCGATGAGCACCCGGGGCATGGCGGAATCGTGCGCGGCCCGGGCAGCTTCCTCGAAAGCATTTACCCGGCTGATACAACTCCGTCACAGCAACCTACGAAGCCGTGTGAGCGGAGCGATCGCATCGGACGTTCCAGTTCGTCCGACGGTGGTGGATCAGCGAGCGGGTGCGTCGCCTCGGTCCCTGCCGGGGGCCCGGGCGACGGTGGAACGGAGGCTGTTCTTCCAGTGCGCGCTGACGGCACGCTGGATCTGCAGGTCGGACCACCACAGGGGCACGACAGCCATCTGGTCGCGCTGGATCTTCATGCGAGTGCAGAGCAGACGGCGGCGCACCGGCAGGCCGAAGTCGGAGTGCCAGAACATCTTGTAGACCAGGTAGGCGGCGATCCAGGCGAGCAGGAATGCCAGGAAGACGCTCAGGACTGCTGTGTTGACGGGGTGTCCGGCGATGTCGAGGTCGCTGATCAGGTGCACCGCTCTAGGGTACGCGCCGGCTGCTGACATTCCTGCAACGAAACGGTAAGGACAACAGAGAGGACCCGCCAGTTGTGACGGGCCCTCTCGACGGTGCTGTCGGACGAGGTCAGGCGGTGGCGGTGGGGACCTCCTCGGCCACGAATTCGGACACGCCGCCGGCGCTGGGCACATCCTCGTCGTCCTCGTCGTCCTCGTCGTCCTCGTTCGCGGCTGCGAGCTCGGCCAGCGCTGCTGCTGCCTCCTCTTCCTCGTAGAGGCGGGCAGCCTCCTCGCGGAGCTTCTGGTAATAGTCCAGGCCGGTCCCCGCGGGGATCAGCTTGCCGATGATCACGTTCTCCTTGAGACCGCGGAGCTTGTCGATCTTGCCGGAGATGGCCGCCTCGGTGAGCACCCGGGTGGTCTCCTGGAAGGACGCCGCCGACAGCCACGAGGCTGTGTTCAGCGCCGCCTTGATGAGGCCGAGCAGAACCGTGCCGGCGATGGCCGGCTCGCCGCCCTCGCTGAGCGCCTTCGCGTTTGACTCCTCCCACTCGAACTGCGAGACGATCTCGCCCGGAAGCAGGTCGGTGTCACCGGCGTTGTCGACGCGCACCTTGCGCATCATCTGCCGGACGATCACCTCGATGTGCTTGTCGTTGATGTCGACTCCCTGGCTGCGGTACACGCTCTGCACCTCGCGGACCAGGTAGTTCTGGACGTCCTCGCGGCCGCGCACCAGCAGCAGCTCCTGCGGGCTGATCGATCCCTGGGTGATGCGATCACCGGCCACCACGCGGTCGCCATCGTGAACGATCACCTGAGCCGAGACGGGCACCGGGTACTCACGCGCGTCCTCCTCGGTGGTGCGCACCAGCAGCTCGTTCTTGGTCGCCTTGACCACGCCTGCGTACTTGGCGCGCAGCGTGACCTCGTTGCCGTTCTCGTCGGTGCCGCGCACCAGCTCGGCATTCTCGGCAACCACCTCGCCGTCGGTCACGAGGACTGTGAACTTCGGGGGGATGGGGTAGGTGGTGTCGAAGACGTCACGTGAGGTCACCTTCACCTTGAGCGCCTTGGCCTCGGTGCGGATGATCTCGACGTCCCCGTCGGTCTCGCTGATCAGCGCCTTGCCCTTGGGGACCCGCGCCTCGAAGAGCTCCTCGACGCGGGGCAGACCCTGGGTGATGTCAGAGCCGCCGGTGGCGACACCACCGGTGTGGAAGGTGCGCATGGTCAGCTGGGTCCCTGGCTCGCCGATGGACTGGGCGGCGATGACGCCGACCGCCTCACCGATCTCCACCAACCGGCCGGTGGCCAGGTTGCGCCCGTAGCAGAGACGGCAAACGCCTTCGCGGGCCTTGCAGGTCATGATGCTGCGCACCCGAACGCGGGGCACCGACTCACGCCGCGTGAACACTCGTCGTGCCGCCTCGTCGCTGATCTCCTCGCCGGCCACGGCCGCTGTCTGGTCATCGACCACGACGTCCTGGGCCGCGATCCGTCCGGCGATCCTGTCGATGGTGCGGTCGCCGAGCAGTGGATCCTCGAGGTCGACCCAGATGCCCGCGGTGGTCTCGCAATCGTCGATGCGGACGATCACGTCCTGGGCCACGTCGACCAGACGGCGGGTCAGGTAGCCCGAGTCGGCGGTGCGCAGAGCCGTGTCTGCCAGACCCTTGCGAGCGCCGTGCGTGGAGATGAAGTACTCGAGGACGTTGAGGCCCTCGGAGAAGTTGGCCTTGATGGGCAGGTCGATGATGCGACCGGTCGGGTCTGCCATCAGGCCGCGCATGCCGGCGATCTGACGGATCTGCTGGGTGGAGCCGCGCGCTCCTGACTGCGACATCATCAGCACGCTGTGGAAGCGGTCGAACGACCTCATGGTGACCTCGGTCACGTCGTCAGTGGCCTTGGTCCAGATCTCGACGGTCTTCAGGTAACGCTCGTCATCCGTGATCAGGCCGCGGCGGTACTGCAGGTCGACGTCCTCGACCATCTTCTCCGCGGCTGCGATGATCCCGGCCTTGGCGCCCGGGGTCTTGATGTCCATGGCGCTGACGGTGACGCCTGCCTTGGTCGCGTAGTGGAACCCGAGACGCTTGATCTCGTTGACGATCTGGGCGGTGCGCTCGGACCCATGGAGGTCGTAGCACTCCTTGACCAGCTGGCCCAACTTGCGCAGGTCCATCACCTCGTTGCGGAAGGTGATCGAGCGCACGTCGCTGTGGCTGCCCTGCTCTCCCAATGGCAGCACGGCGTTGAAGAGCACCCGTCCGACGGTGGTGGTGACCAGGGACGTGCCGCTGGCCGCCTCCTCCGAGGCACGGGAGGGCTCGACGTGACGGCGAGGCATGCGCACGCGCACGTGGTCGTGCAGCGCGATGCGATTGTGCTCGTAGGCGAGCTCGGCCTCCTCGGGTGAGGCGAACGCCTGCAGCTTGCGCACCTCCTCGACAGCCGTTGGAGGCGCGGTCATCTCCTGGGTGAGGTAGTACGAGCCCAGGACGATGTCCTGTGATGGGGTGACCACCGGCCGTCCGTCAGATGCACTGAGGATGTTGTTCGACGACATCATCAGGTTCTTGGCCTCGGCCACCGCGCCGCTGAAAAGAGGCACGTGCACGGCCATCTGGTCGCCGTCGAAGTCGGCGTTGAAGGCCTTGCAGACCAGCGGATGGATCTGGATCGCCTGTCCCTCGACGAGCACCGGCATGAACGCCTGGATGCCCAGCCTGTGCAGGGTCGGCGCGCGGTTGAGCAGCACCGGGTGGTCGGTGATCACCTGGTCGAGGACGTCCCAGACCTCGGGGCGCACGCGTTCCACCATGCGCTTGGCGCTCTTGATGTTCTGGGTGAAGTTCTGGCTGACCAGCTCGCGCATCACGAACGGCTTGAACAGCTCCAGCGCCATCTTCTTCGGAAGGCCGCACTGGTGCAGTTTCAGCTCGGGGCCGACCACGATCACCGAGCGGCCGCTGTAGTCGACGCGCTTGCCGAGCAGGTTCTGGCGGAACCGGCCCTGCTTGCCCTTGAGCATGTCGGACAGTGACTTCAGCTTGCGGTTGCCAGTCCCGGTGATCGCCCGGCCGCGGCGGCCGTTGTCGATGAGCGCGTCGACGGCCTCCTGCAGCATCCGCTTCTCGTTGCGCACGATGATCTCGGGCGCGCCAAGCTCGAGGAGCCGCTTGAGACGGTTGTTGCGGTTGATGACGCGGCGGTAGAGGTCGTTGAGATCGCTGGTTGCGAAGCGGCCGCCGTCGAGCTGCACCATCGGGCGAAGCTCAGGCGGGATCACCGGCAGCACGTCGAGGACCATCCACGACGGGGCGGTGCTCGACTTGCGGAATGCCTCGACCACGCGCAGTCGCTTGATCGCCTTCTGGCGGCGCTGGCCGCTGGTGGACTTGGACTCCTCACGGAGGCGCAGCGCCTCCTTGGCGAGGTCGATCTGGTTGAGCAGCTCGCGCACCGCTGCCGCGCCGATGCCCGCCTTGAACACCTTGCCGTACCTGTCGATGTGCTCGCGGTACTGGGTGTCAGTGAGCAGGTCGCGCACCGTCAGTGCCTCGAGCTCCTCGCGCTGCTTGACGATGTCGGCGCGCAGTGCCTCGAGCTCGCTGCGTCCGCTGTCCTCGGCGCCGGCGCGGCCGGCCTCGAGCTCGGCACGCCAGCCGGCCATCTCCGCACCCGCCGCGTCCTCGACGTCGGTCAGTCGATGTGCGAATTGGGCGGTCAGCTCCTCCTCGCGCTCACCGGCACGGCGCTGCACCTCGACGGAGACGTCCTCGTCGAGGGCGGTGCCCTTGGTGACCACGGTCTCGGTGTCCTTGCCGTCGGTGAGGGCCATCGCGGCCACCGCCTTGCGGCCCTTGGCCTCCTGGATGCGCTCGTCCAGATCGCGCGCCGACTCGCGCAGCGCGGTCAGGCGCTGCTCGCGCTCACCTTCGAGAGTTGAGCGCTCACCGGCGAGGCTCGCCTGGCGTTGGGCGATGCGCGCGGCCAGCTCGTCCTCCTGGCCCGGGTCACCTGACGCGACCTTCTCGCGCAGGGCGACGACGCGGGCATCGGTGTCGGGGTCCAGCCTGGCCACCAGCTCGGTGCGGGCCTTCTCGTCGACAGCCGTGACGATGTAGTTGGCGAAGTACAGCACTTTCTCGAGGTTGCGCGGGCTCATGTCGAGAAGCAGTCCCATGCGTGACGGGATGCCCTTGAAGTACCAAACGTGCGACACCGGCGAGGCCAGCTTGATGTGGCCCATGCGCTCGCGGCGCACCTTGCTGCGGGTCACCTCGACGCCGCACTTGTCGCAGATGATGCCCTTGTACCGGTAGCGCTTGTACTTGCCGCAGTGGCACTCCCAGTCCTTGGTGGGGCCGAAGATCTTCTCGCAGAAGAGGCCGTCCCGTTCGGGCTTGAGCGTGCGGTAGTTGATGGTCTCCGGCTTGGTCACCTCGCCGTGTGACCAGGAGAGGATCATCTCCGGGCTGGCGATGGAGAGGCGGAGCGCGTCGAAGTTCTCGAGTTTCAGCATGTGCTCTCTTTACCTAACGGTCTCGTCGATGTCGTCGCGCTCGTCGCGCTCCAGGTGGATGCCCAGGTCGAGCGGGATGTCGGGAATGTCCTCCTCGCCGAGCACGATCTTGTTCTCGTTCTCGGACTGGATCTCCACGCCGAGCGCCAATCCCTCGAGCTCCTTGACGAGCACCCGGAACGACTCCGGGATGCCCGCTTCCAGCGTGTTCTCGCCCTTGACGATGGCCTCGTAGGCCTTGACGCGGCCGACGATGTCATCGGACTTGACGGTGAGGATCTCCTGGAGGATGTGGCTGGCGCCGTACGCCTCCAGTGCCCACACCTCCATCTCGCCGAAGCGCTGGCCGCCGAACTGTGCCTTGCCACCAAGCGGCTGCTGGGTGACCAGCGAGTAGGGACCGGTGCTGCGCGCGTGGATCTTGTCCTCGACAAGGTGGGCCAGCTTGAGCATGTAGATGTAGCCGACGGTGACCTCGCGGTCGAAGGCCTCGCCGGTGCGGCCGTCGCGCAGCTTCTCCTTGCCGGTGCGTGGCAGACCGGCGCGCTCGAGCTCGTCTTCGATGAGCTCCTCGCTGGCTCCGTCGAACACCGGGGACGCAACCGTCAGGCCGAGCGCATGGGCGGCGTACCCGAGGTGGGTCTCGAGCACCTGCCCGAGGTTCATGCGGCTGGGCACGCCCAGCGGGTTGAGCACGATCTCGACGGGGGTGCCATCGGGGAGGTAGGGCATGTCCTCGATCGGCAGGATGCGGGCGATCACTCCCTTGTTGCCGTGACGCCCGGCCATCTTGTCGCCCTGGGCGATCTTGCGCTTCTGGGCAACGTAGACCCGCACCAGCTCGTTGACCCCGGCAGGCAGCTCGTGGCCGCTCTCGCGGCTGAACACCTTGACGTCAACAACTGTGCCGCGCTCGCCGTGAGGCACACGCAGCGAGGAGTCACGAACCTCGCGGGCCTTCTCCCCGAAGATGGCGCGAAGCAGTCGCTCCTCGGCGCTCAGCTCGGACTCGCCCTTGGGCGTGATCTTGCCGACCAGGATGTCGCCGGGATGCACCTCGGCGCCGACGTACACGATGCCGCGCTCGTTGAGGTTGCGCAGCGTCTCCTCGCTGATGTTGGGGAGGTCGCGGGTGATCTCCTCGGGTCCCAGCTTGGTGTCGCGGGCCTCGACCTCGAACTCCTCGATGTGGATGGAGGTGTACATGTCCTCGCGCACCACCTGCTCGCTGATCAGGATGGCGTCCTCGAAGTTGTAGCCCTCCCAGGGCATGAACGCGACCAGCACGTTGCGGCCGAGCGCCAGCTCACCGTTGTCGGTGGAGGGACCGTCGGCGAGCAGGTCACCGACGTCGACCTTGGCGCCGGCCTTGACAACGATGCGCTGCGAGAGGCACGTGCCCTGGTTGCTGCGGACGAACTTGTGGATGCCGTACCACTGATCGGCGCCACCGTCGTCGGGGCGAACCAGGATGCCGATGCCAAAGTCCTGGCCACTGCGAATCTTCTCGACGCTGCGATCGTTGTCGGCGGGCTCCGGCCAGCCCACACCAACCACAACCCCGGGCTTGCGGGCGAGCACCACCTCACCGCTGTTGCGAGCGGCGTGCACCTCCATGCCGGTGCCGACAATCGGCGCCTCGCTGACCAGGAGAGGCACAGCCTGCTTCTGCATGTTGGAGCCCATCAGGGCGCGGTTGGCGTCGTCGTGCTCGAGGAACGGGATCAGCGACGTGGCTACCGACACCGTCTGCTTCGGCGACACGTCCATGTAGTCGACCTCGACCACGGGAAGGTCCTTGAAGGTGTGACGGCTGCGGCAGGCGACGTGCGCGACGATGAAGTTGCCTTGCTCGTCCACCGGTGCGTTGGCCTGCGCAACCGTGTACTTGTCCTCCTCGTCGGCGGAGAGGAAGAGGATGTCGTCACTCACCCACGGCGTGATGGCCACGGTGGGCACTCCGGCCTTGGACAGCTTCTCGACAGCCTCGGCGGTGAGCACCTGCCCCTCCTTGACGGCCCCCTCCGAGTACGCCCGGGACGCCGTTCGGCCCTCGAGCACCCGGCTGTTCTGGGTAGCCACCTCACGGTACACCCGGCGGAACGGCGTCTCGATGAAACCGAACTCATTGACGCGGGCGAAGGTCGCCAGCGAGCCGATCAGACCGATGTTCGGACCCTCGGGGGTCTCGATCGGGCAGATGCGTCCGTAGTGGCTGTGGTGGACGTCGCGGACATCGAAGCCGGCGCGCTCGCGCGAGAGCCCACCCGGTCCCAGCGCCGACAGCCGGCGCTTGTGGGTGAGCTCGGCGAGCGGGTTGGTCTGGTCCATGAACTGCGACAGCTGGCTGCTGCCGAAGAACTCCTTGATCGCAGCCACCACCGGGCGCGCGTTGATCAGGCTCGCCGACGTCACCGTCGCCGAGTCACAGATGGTCATGCGCTCCTTGATGATCCGCTCCATGCGGATCAGGCCCATCCGGAACTGGTTCTGCAGCAGCTCACCAACGGCGCGCACTCGGCGGTTGCCGAGGTGGTCGATGTCGTCGGCCTCACCGGTGCCGTTGTTGAGCGAGATCAGCTTGCGGATGATCGAGACGAAGTCGTGGTTGTCGAGGACCCGGCGATCGCGGTCCTGGGCGCGCTCGCGGGCCTCGTCCTCGGGGACGCCGAGGTTCTTGTCCAGCTTGAACCGACCCACCTTGGAGAGATCGAAACGGCGGCCGTTGAAGAAGAGCGAGTTGAGCAGGTTGCGCGCGTTCTCCACAGTTGGTGGATCGCCGGGCCGGATCTTCCGGTACAGCTCGATCAACGCCTCCTCGACGCTGGTGGTCGGGTCCTTGTCGAGGGTGGCCGCGATGTACTGGTGCTCGGGGTCGATGTCCTGCTCGGCGAAGAACGACTTGATGTCGTCATTGCCGGCGTAGCCGAGGGCGCGCACCAGGGTGGTGACCGGCACCTTCCGCTTGCGGTCGATCTTGACCGTGAGCACGTCCTTGCTCGAGGTCTCGATCTCCAACCAGGCGCCGCGGTTGGGGATGAGCTTGGCCGAGTAGAGGAGACGACCCGAGGTACGGTCCTCGGCGGCGGTGAAGTACACCCCGGGGGAACGCACCAGCTGCGACACCACCACCCGCTCGGTGCCGTTGACGATGAAGGTGCCCTCGGTGGTCATCATGGCGAAGTCGCCCATGAAGACCTCGGCCTCCTTGATCTCGCCGGCGTTCTCGCCGGTCTTGATGTGCAGCCGGGTGTTGATGCGCAGTGGCGCCGAGAAGGTCATGTCGCGCTGGCGGCACTCTTCCTCGTCGAACTTGGGCGCCCCGAACTCGTAGTCGAGGAATCTCAGCTCGTAGTTCTTGCCCGTGTAGTCCGTGATCGGGTTGATCTCGTCAAAGAGCTCGCGCAGTCCCTCCGTGCAGAACCAACGGAAGCTGTCCAACTGGGTCTGGATGAGGTTGCCCACCTCCAGCCTGTCGGTGATCTTTCCGTAGTTGTGGCGGGTGGAGAGTCTGGAAGCATTCAAAACCATGTGCTAGAGTTCCCTCGACAAGGTGGGCGTGCGGGTACCGACGGAGACGGGCACAAGGACGTATCGTACCAAAAATCCAGCGATCGGCGCCCTCTGATTGATTGTGCCCCGCCATGGGTGGGTGTACCCGGAAAAGAGTTCGCTCAAGCGCGCCAGAGAGAGGTGGGGGACGTCTCGGTGGCGCTTCGGACAGGCTTCGCAGCCGTTGGCGTCGCTGCGAACTCCCCCCGGGAGTTCTCGCTCCTTCGGCTGCTGCAGAACTTGCGCCGCCGAGCCGTCCCCCACCCCTCTCCTCTCGTGGGTGAACTGGTTGGGCGGGCCAGCCGCTTCGCGTTGGGGGCGCCCTCATCAGGGGCTTGTGCGTAGTCGCGCCGCGGGCCGTGGCGGTGTTCGGACGGCGTCGGCCGGCGCTCGACGGCACGGCGGTGCTTCTCGGGAGGTCAGTTGCGCCCCGGGTGTCTGACTCGGGTTGCCAGTATTGGCCTCGCGACGCCTCCCGTGCCCGAGCCGGATCTCGCGATTGGCCTGGGCGCGATTGGCCGCTTGACTGTGCCGCGTGGACGTTGCGGTCGCGACGCGACCTCAGCCCCAGTCCACTTCATCGGGCGCACAGGCAGATTGTCCGGCCCGGCACCGGCGACCCACCGGCACCACTCACAGCCGCCGGTCGTCTCAGCGAAGCGCTCCCGCGACTCGGACGGACCGCACACCGTCAACACCCTGCGTCAGCCGCTGCGCGCCAGCTCCTGCAGGCGAAGCCCTCGTCCGGCCGCGCTCCAGCGCCCGCGAAGCCTGTCTGAGCGGGGCGGGATTGTGCCCTCACCCCCACGCCCGCCTTCTCTGGATCAGCTCTCGTCAGGCCGCAGCGCTCTCAGGATGCAGAACTCGTTGCCTTCGGGATCGGCCAGCACCGCCCAGGTCTGCGTGCCCTGGCCAATGTCGACGTGGCCAGCGCCGAGCGCGAGGGCGCGCTCCACCTCGGCCGCCTGGTCGTCGGGACGGAGGTCGATGTGGAGGCGGTTCTTGACCGACTTCGCTTCAGGGACCGGGATGAAGAGCAGCTCGGGGAGGTTCTCGCCGGGCTCGATCCAGTAGACCCCGTCGTCCTCCGGTCCGCCCAGCGGCCTGCCGAGCAGATCGGCCCAGAAGGTGCCGACGCGCAGGGCGTCGGTGCAGTCGATGACGGTGCACTGGATGCGGAGGCTCACCCGCGTATTAAAGGACGGAGGCCCGCGCCGTGGGGAGGGACGCGGGCCTCCTGTGTCGAGGTCGGTCGAGGCTAGCGGACCTCGACCGCCGCGCCGGCGTCCTTGAGCCTGGCCGCAGCAGCGTCAGCGTCCTCGCGCGACACGCCCTCGCGGATCGCCTTGGGAGCGCCGTCGACCAGGTCCTTGGCCTCCTTGAGGCCGAGTTGGGTGATCTCGCGGACGGCCTTGATGACGTTGATCTTGGCGTCGCCAGCGCCGGTCAGCACCACGCTGAACTCCGTCTGCTCCTCGGGGGCTGCCTCGGCGGCGGCGCCACCGGCGGGTGCAGCTGCCGCGGCGACGGGGGCGGCAGCCTTGACGCCGAGCTTGTCCTCCATCAGCTTGACGGCGTTGACGACGTCGAGAACCGTCCAGTCTTTGAGGGCGTCGACGAAGTCCTCGGGGGTCAGGGTCTTGGTTGCCATGCGATGTCTCCTTGGCGCGGCGCTACGCGGCCGCGGCGAGCTTGTCGCGGTACGCCTCGAGCGTGGACGCGAAGGTGGATGTGATCGAGTCGAGGGTGCCGGCCAGCTGGGTCAGCGGTGACAGCAGCGTCCCGGCGAGCTGAGAGAGCAACGCCTCACGTGAGGGCAGCTCGGCGAGCATCTTGACTCCGTCGGCGTCCAGGACCGTGCCCTCGACAAGGCCGGCGACCGACGGCAGCCGCCGATTGACGCGGAAGTAGTCGCTGAGCACCTTGGCAGGGGTGGCCAGGTCCTCGTAGCCGAGCGCCAACCCCACCGGGCCGATCAGCACGTCACTGAACTGGGGCATGCCGGCGGCGTCGGCTGCGCGGCGGGCCAGCGTGTTCTTGACCACCACGTAGTCCACGCCCTGCCGGCGGAGCTGGGTGCGAAGCTCCTCAAGTTGATGGACCGTCAGGCCACGATAGTCGGTGACCACCGCCGAGGTCGCCCTGGTGAGCTTGTCGGTGAGCCGGGCCACCGACTCCTGCTTGCGCGCGCCGGCGCGAGTGCCGCTCTGGTTGGCGGCGTTGACTGACATGCGTCTCCTCCTCAGTTGCGGCCCCTCCGAGCGACACCCACCGCTGGGTGAGGTGGGCATCACGGGGCGAGCGTCCGTGGACGCCCAACCGCTCCGCTCACTCACCTACCGCAGGAGATTGAGGAGCGCGCCGCTCCGCCTGCGGTCTCTGGCGAGATGGTTGCCTCGACGGCACCATTGGCTGGTTGAGTCACCCAGGATAGCACCGCCACCTGACAGCGCCGCGGCTGTTGCCAGCGGGGACGCGATACTCTCGCCCGTCAGGCTGAATCGACCAATGGAGGCACGCCTTGCTCCTCGAGGGACGGCGAACCCTGATCACCGGTGCCTCCAGTGGCATCGGCAAGGCCACCGCCGAGCGGTTCGGCGCTGAGGGCGCCTTGGTGTGCGTCAACTACTTCTCGGACAAGGAGAAGCCGGACGCGCAGGCAGTCTGCGCCGGGCTGGACCCCTCGGGGGCGCGCGCCTTCGCCTTCCAGGCGGATGTGGGGGACGAGCAGCAGGTGACCGCCATGATCGCCGCGGTCGTCGACCGCTTCGGCGGCATCGACGTGCTGGTCAACAACGCCGGCATCGAGAAGCAGGTGGCCACGCTGGAGATGCCCCTGGAGATGTGGAACGCCGTGCTTCGGACCAACCTGACCGGTGCCTTCCTGTGCCTACGCGAGGCGGGCAAGCACATGGTCGCCCAGAAGCGCGGGGTGATCGTCAACATGAGCTCGGTCCACGAGTTCATCCCCTGGCCGGGATTCGCTCACTACTGCGCCAGCAAGGGCGGCATGAAGCTGCTGACCCAGACCGTCGCCCGCGAGCTGGCCGCGCAGGGGGTGCGCTGCCTCAACGTCGCTCCCGGGGCCATCGCCACCCCGATCAACGACTTCGTGCTCGACGATGCCGAGGCCAAGCACCAGGTGGAGGAGGAGATCCCGCTGGGGCGCTTCGGCCAGCCCGAGGAGATCGCCGGCGCGGTGGCTTGGGCGGCCAGCGACCAAGCGGCGTATGTCACCGGCACCACCCTGGTGGTCGACGGCGGGATGTCCACCTACCCCAGGTTCATCTGATCGGATCGACCGCGTCGCAGCGGCGATTCGCAAGTTGCAGCACGCGTGCTCACAATGGCACTCATGACCTCCAGCCATTCCGACGACCCCATCGTCGAGCCCGCCTCCTTTCCGGTGGTGGAGCCTCCGGAGCGACAGCCGCGGCCGGCCTGGACGATGATCGGCCTGGGCGGCCTGGCGGGGCGCGGTCGCAGCATCGCGGCCGCGATCGCGCTGGCCATGCTGGTGGCGGGCGTCTCGTTGGTGCTGATGCAGCCTGCCGCCTCGGGGTCGTCGCTGAACCTGCCGCCGCCGGTGTCGACAGCGGTTTCCAGCCTCAACCCGGTGAACGACCCGCTGCCGCCACTGGTGATCGATGCGCCCAGCACATCACCGTCGAGCAGTGCGCCGCTGCCAGAGCCGTCAGCGGGGTCCTCGCCGGCCCCGGGGGCGACGTCCCAGCCGAGCGCCAGGCCAACCGCCAAGGCGGGATCGTCGCCCACTGCCCGGCCGACTCCGTCGCCGACTGCCCGGCCGACTCCGTCGCCGACGCCACGCCCGACGCCCATACCGACACCCGCGCCCACCCAGACACCGACACCAACGCCCAGCGCCACACCCGCGCCATGCCTGCCGACGCTCTGCTGAGCCCTCCACAGGTTTGACGGGCCGACCAGGCCGCTGGTAGGATATCCCCTCGCGCCGCCGTGGCGACCGAGTATTCGCGCGCAGTTCGCCCGGCTGCGCTGTTCATCATCGATCGGAGTAGCGTGCCCACCATCCAGCAGCTGGTCCGAAAGGGCCGCAGCACCGCGGTCAAGAAAACCAAGGCGCCAGCACTTCGGGGCTGTCCGCAGCGCCGCGGCGTGTGCGTCCGCGTCTACACCACCACCCCACGCAAGCCGAACTCGGCCCTGCGCAAGGTCTGCCGTGTGCGTCTGACCAGCAAGGTGGAGGTCACCGCCTACATCCCCGGCATCGGCCACAACCTCCAGGAGCACTCGGTGGTGCTGGTGCGCGGTGGCAAGGTCGCCGACCTCCCCGGGGTTCGCTACCACGTGGTCCGTGGCACTCTTGACACGGCCGGCACCAAGAACCGCAAGCAGGGGCGCAGCAAGTACGGCGCCAAGCGCGAGAAGGCAAAGAAGTAGATGCCTCGCCGTGCCCGTATCCAGAAACGCACCATCCTGCCCGACGCCATCTACGGCAACCCTGGCCTGGCCAAGTTCATCAACTGCGTGATGCTCGCCGGCAAGAAGAGCACAGCCGAGAAGATCGTCTACGACGCCTTCGAGAAGATCCGTCGCTCCCAGCGCCGTGAGCCGCTCGACGTCTTCGACCAGGCGATGCGCAACGTCACCCCCGTCCTCGAGGTCAAGCCCAAGCGGGTCGGCGGGGCCACCTACCAGGTGCCTGTCGAGATCCGCCACGACCGTCGTGCCGCCCTGGCCCGTCGCTGGATCATCCGCTACGCGCGCGCGCGCAACGGCAAGAGCATGGCCGACAACCTCGCCGGGGAGCTGATGGACGCCGCCAACGGCGTGGGGGCGTCGATCAAGCGCCGCGAGGACACCCACAAGATGGCCGAGAGCAACAAGGCCTTCTCGCACTTCCGGTATTAGTAGATGGCTGCAGTGGCGACGCGCGCATTCCCCCTCGAGAAGACCCGCAACATCGGGATCATGGCCCACATCGACGCGGGCAAGACCACCACCACCGAGCGCGTGCTCTTCTACACAGGCCGCATCCACAAGATGGGCGAGGTGCACGAGGGTGCCGCGACCATGGACTGGATGGTCCAGGAACAGGAGCGCGGCATCACCATCACGTCGGCGGCGACAGCCGCGGAATGGCGCGGCCATCGCATCAACATAATCGATACGCCCGGGCATGTGGACTTCACGATGGAGGTCGAGCGCAGCCTCCGCGTCCTCGACGGCGCGGTGGCGGTCTTCGACGCCGTCGCCGGCGTCGAGCCGCAGTCGGAGACGGTCTGGCGCCAGGCCGACCGCTACGACGTGCCCCGGATCTGCTTCATCAACAAGATGGACCGCGTCGGGGCCAACTTCTACGCGTCAGTGGCCAGCATTCGCGACCGCCTCGGCGCCAACCCCGTCTGCGTGCAGCTGCCGATCGGCTCTGAGGGCGACTTCAAGGGTGTCATCGACCTGGTCCGCCAGGAGGCGATCGTCTACACCGACGACCTCGGCACCACCAGCAGCCGCTCGGAGATCCCTGCCGACATGCTCGACAAGGTGGCCGAGTACCGTCACACCCTGCTCGAGGCGATCGCGGAGTGCGACGACGAGCTGATGATGAAGTACCTCGACGGCGGTGAGCTCACCTCCGAGGAGATGGTGCGCGGAATTCGCGCCGGGACCGTCACCACCGGGCTGGTTCCGGTGCTCTGTGGCAGCGCTCTCAAGAACAAGGGCGTGCAGCCGATGCTCGACGCGGTGGTCGACTTCCTGCCGTCGCCGCTGGACAAACCAGCCATCGAGGGACTGTTGAACGACACAGCCACCACCCGCCGGGTGAGCGACGAGGAGCCGTTCTCGGCGCTGGCCTTCAAGATCGCCACCGACCCCTTCGTGGGCAAGCTCACCTTCTTTCGGGTGTACAGCGGGGTTCTGCGCAGCGGCAGCTACGTCTACAACGCCACCAAGGGTGAGCGCGAGCGCGTCGGCCGGCTGCTCCAGATGCACGCCAACCACCGCGAGGAGATCGAGGAGGTTCGCGCCGGCGACATCGCGGCGGCCATCGGTTTGCGCAAGACCACGACCGGAGACACACTCTCCGACGAGCAGCATCCGATCGTGCTGGAGTCGATGAGCTTCCCCGAGCCCGTCATCCATATCGCCGTCGAGCCCAAGACCAAGGCCGACCAGGACAAGATGGGGATCGCTCTGCAGAAGCTGGCCGAGGAAGACCCCACCTTCCGGGTCCGCACCGACGACGAGACGGGCCAGACCATCATCGCCGGCATGGGCGAGCTCCACCTCGAGATCATCGTCGACAGGATGCTGCGCGAGTTCCGGGTCGATGCCAACGTCGGCAAGCCACAGGTCGCTTATCGCGAGACCATCACCGCCAGGGCGCATGGCACCGGGCGGTTCGTCCGCCAGTCGGGTGGCCGCGGCCAGTACGGCCACGTCGAGCTCGAGCTCGAGCCCAACGAGACCGGCAAGGGCTTCGAGTTCGTCAACAAGATCGTCGGCGGGTCCGTGCCCAAGGAGTACATCGCCCCCACCGGGCGCGGTATCGAGGACACCCTGACCAATGGCGTGCTCGCCGGCTACCCGGTGGTCGACGTCAAGGTGACGTTGGTCGACGGCTCGTACCACGACGTCGATTCCAACGAGCAAGCGTTCTCCATCGCCGGTTCGATGGGCTTCAAGGACGGCATGCGCAAGGCCAAGCCGGTGCTGCTCGAGCCGATCATGAAGGTGGACGTGAGCATGCCCGAGGAGTACATGGGCGACGTCATGGGCAACCTCTCAGGCCGCCGCGGCACCATCCTGGGCATGGAAGGACGCGGGACTTCCCAGATGGTTCATGCTCACGTGCCCCTGGCCTCGATGTTCGGCTACTCCACCGAGCTGCGCAGCATGACCCAGGGGCGTGCCACGTACTCGATGGAATTCGACCACTACCGGGCTCTTCCCAACAACATTGCGGAAGAGATCATCGCCAAGTCCAAGTCATAGCAGCAGCGGAGATAGCAGAGGCAGAGATGGCCAAGAAGAAGTACAACAGCAGCAAGCCCCACGTCAACGTGGGCACGATCGGCCACATCGACCACGGCAAGACGACGTTGACCGCGGCGATCACCAAGGTGCTCGCCGAGAAGGGTGGGGCCGAGTTCCGCTCGTTCGACTCGATCGACAACGCTCCCGAGGAGAAGGCACGCGGCATCACCATCGCCACCGCGCACGTCGAGTACGAGACCGAGAAGCGTCACTACGCACATGTCGACTGCCCCGGTCATGCCGACTACATCAAGAACATGATCACCGGCGCCGCCCAGATGGACGGTGCCATCCTGGTCGTGGCCGCCACCGACGGTCCCATGCCCCAGACCCGCGAACACATCCTCCTGGCCCGCCAGGTCGGTGTGCCCTACATCGTGGTGGCGCTCAACAAGTGCGACGCTGTCGACGACGAGGAGCTCCTGGAGCTGGTCGAGCTCGAGGTTCGCGAGCTGCTCAGCAAGTACGACTTCCCCGGCGACGACATCCCCGTGGTGCGCGTCAGCGCGTTGCGGGCGCTGGAGGGTGACAAGGAGGCCGCCGAGAACGTGGTCAAGCTGATGGACGCCGTCGACAGCTACATCCCGGTGCCCGAGCGGCCTGTCGACAAGCCGTTCATGATGCCCATCGAGGACGTGTTCTCGATCGAGGGTCGAGGGACTGTGGTCACCGGCCGAATCGAGCGGGGTGTGGTCAAGGTCAACGAGGCCGTCGAGATCGTCGGCATCAAGGACACCTCGAAGACGGTTGTGACTGGCGTGGAGATGTTCCACAAGCTGCTGGACACCGGCGAGGCGGGCATGAACGTGGGCTGCCTGATCCGCGGTGTCAAGCGTGAGGACGTCGAGCGCGGCCAGGTTCTGGCCAAGCCCGGCACGATCACGCCACACACCAAGTTCAAGGCCCAGGTGTACGTGCTCAGCAAGGACGAGGGAGGCCGGCACACGCCCTTCTTCAACGGGTACCGTCCGCAGTTCTACATTCGCACCACCGACGTGACCGGGAGCATCAGCCTGCCCGAGGGGCAGGAGATGTGCATGCCCGGTGACAACGTGGAGATGGGCATCGAGCTGATCACCCCGATCGCCGTCGAGGACGGGATGCGCTTCGCCATCCGCGAGGGTGGCCGCACGGTCGGCGCCGGCGCCGTCACCAGCATCGACAAGACCACCACCAAGACGACCACAAAGAAGTAGCTCGCGTCAGGGCAAAGGAATTCGGTTTCACCTCATGGCACAGAAGATTCGCATCCGCCTGAAGGCGTACGACCACAGGGTCCTGGACCAGGCCGCGTCGAAGATCGTCGACACGGCCACGCGGACAGGCACGCGCGTGGCCGGACCGGTTCCCCTGCCCACCACCATCAACAAGTACACAGTGGTCCGCGGCCCCTTCATCGACAAGGATTCGCGTGAGCAGTTCGAGATGCGCACCCACAAGCGCATCGTCGACATCCTCGACCCCAACCCCAAGGTGGTCGACGCCCTGATGCGCCTGAACATGCCCAGCGGGGTCAACATCGAGATCAAGCTCGGAGACCAGCGTGGCTAAGGGACTCCTGGCCCGCAAGGTGGGCATGACCCAGGTCTTCACGGAGCGAGGGACGGTGGTCCCGGTGACCGTGCTGGAGTCCGACTCCTGCCTGGTGGTGCAGCGCAAGACGGCGTCCAAGGACGGGTACGACGCGATTCAGATCGGGTTCGGCGAGCAGCTGGCCAAGCGGGTGAACAAGCCGATGAGCGGTCACTTCCGCCGCGCCGGTGTGCGTCCGCTGCGCAGGCTGACCGAGATACGCGACGCTGGCGAGGCGGAGCTGGGCAGACGCTTGACCGTGGAGATGTTCAGCGCTGGCCAACTGGTCGACGTGACCGGCACCAGCCAGGGCAAGGGGTTCGCCGGCACTGTCAAGCGCCATGGGTTCAGCCGAGGGCCGGTGAGCCACGGATCGATGAACACGCGGCAGCCCGGCTCGATCGGCTCCGTCGACGCGGCCCGCACCTTCAAGGGCGTCAAGATGTCGGGCCACTACGGCAGCGTGCGCCGGACGACCCGCCATCTCGAGGTGGTGCGCGTCGACGGCGAGCGCAACCTGCTGCTGATCAAGGGCGCGGTGCCCGGCCACAAGAACGCGGTGGTCCTGATCCGGCCCAGCGACCGCGCGGAGACGCTGTAGTGGCGAGTGTCAACGTCGTCGACCACACTGGGGCCACCACCGGAGAGGTGGAGCTGTCGGAGGCCATCTTCGGGGGGCCCGTCAACACCGCTGTGATGCACCAGGCCCTGCTCCGCCAGCTCGCCAACGCGCGCCAGGGCACCCATGACACCAAGACCCGCACCGAGGTCAGGGGCGGTGGCAAGAAGCCGTGGCGCCAGAAGGGAACCGGACGCGCCCGCCAGGGGTCGATCCGGGCACCGCAGTGGGCCGGGGGCGGCATCGTCTTCGGACCGACGCCGCGCAGCTACCGGCAGGAGATGCCGCGTAAGCAGCGCCGCCTGGCGCTGCGCAGCGCGCTTGCGGCCAAGGCACAGGACGGCCACATCTCGGTGCTCGGCAGCTTCGAGCTGGAGGCACCGCGCACCCGCGCTGTGGTCGACCTGCTCAGGACCATCGAGGCCGGAGCCCGCGTGCTGGTGGTGCTCGGTTCGCATAACGAATCACTGGAGCGCAGCGCCCGCAACCTCCCCGAGGTCAAGGTCATCCTCGCCTCCAACCTGTCGGTGCGCGACCTGCTCACCGCCGATACGGTGCTGATGACCCGCGACGCGCTCGAGCATGTGGAGGAGGCCTGGTCATGAGCATCGGCCGCACCGCCGAGCAGGCGATCCTCGGACCGGTGGTCAGTGAGAAGTCGTACGGAGCCATGGCGATGGGCCGCTACGCCTTCCGCTGCGCGCCCTGGGCCACCAAGATCGAGATCGGGCACGCCATCGAGGAGCTGTTCGCCGCCCAGAAGATCACGGTTCTCAAGGTCAACACCATCAACATCCGCGGCAAGATGCGGCGCCGCTCGCGCGGCCGCGCCCGGGTGGTCGGCCACAGCCCCAATTGGAAGAAGGCAGTTGTCACCCTGGCCCCGGGTCAGAAGATCGACGGGCTCTTCGAGGGCGTATAGCCATGCCGATCAAGCGTTACAAGCCAACCAGCCCGGGTCGCCGCTTCATGTCCGTGAGCAGCTTCGAGGAGGTCACCAGGACCGCCCCGGAGCGCTCGCTCACCGAGCACATCAAGAAGCACAGCGGGCGCAACAACACCGGCAGCATCACCGTGCGCCACCGTGGCGGCGGCCACAAGAAGCTCTACAGGATCATCGACTTCAAGCGCAACAAGCTCGACGTGCCGGGTCGGGTCGCCGGCATCGAGTACGACCCCAACCGCTCGGCGCGGATCGCCTTGATCCACTATGCGGATGGGGAGAAGCGATACATCCTGGCCCCGCTCGGCCTGGCGGTCGGGGACGCGGTCATGGCGGGCCCCAAGGCGGAGGTCAAGCCCGGGCACAGCATGCCGCTGGCGAACCTCCCTCTCGGCACGACCATCCACAACATCGAGCTCAAGCTGGGGCGCGGCGGCCAGATGGTGCGCAGCGCCGGTGGCGCCGCTCAGCTGCTCGCCAAGGAGGGCGGTCTGGCCACCCTGCGGATGCCCAGCGGCGAGGTGCGCCGCGTCGACATCCGCTGCTCGGCGACCGTCGGCCAGGTGGGCAACGTCGACCATGAGAACGAGACGGTCGGCAAGGCTGGCAAGTCGCGCTGGCGCGGCTGGCGCCCGTCGGTGCGAGGCATGACTATGAACCCCTTCGACCATCCGCACGGTGGTGGCGAGGGCCGCAGCGGAGCCGGCGGCCATCCGCAGACCCCATGGGGCAAGCCGGCGCTCGGCTACCGCACCCGTCGCAACAAGTCGACCGATCAGATGATCGTGCGGCGTCGCAAGAAGTAGAGAGATGAGCCGTTCCCTGAAAAAAGGTCCGTTCTGTGACGACCACCTCCTCAAGAAGGTGCAGCAGCTGAATGCCAGCCGCGAGAAGCGGATCATCAAGACGTGGTCACGTCGCAGCGACGTGTTTCCCGACATGGTCGGACACACCATCGCCGTACACGACGGACGCAAGCATGTGCCGGTGTTCATCACCGAGACGATGGTTGGCCACAAGCTCGGCGAGTTTGCCTCCACCCGCCGCTACCGCGGCCATGGGCATCACACCGAACGCAGCGCGTCGCTGAAGTAGGCGGAAGAACAGAGATGGAAGTAGTCGCAACGGCCAAGTGGGTGCGCACCACCGCGCGCAAGGCGCGGCTGGTGACGGCCACCGTCGAGGGCCTGCCCGTCGCCGAGGCGCTGGTGATCCTGCGGTTCACACCGCGGGCCGCCGCGCACGACGTCGCCAACGTGATCAAGTCAGCGGCAGCCAACGCCGAGCACAACTACAACCTCGACGTCTCCAGCCTCCGGGTGGCGCGAGTCGAGGTGGAGGCTGCGGCGATCATCAAGCGGTTCCGCCCCAAGCCGCGAGGCATGGCGGGGAGCATCTTCAAGCGCACCGCCCACCTGCGCGCCTTTGTCACCGACGACGAGCCGACGCCTGCGAAGCGGGTGCGCTCCAAGATCAAGATGCCGCGCACAGTGGTCACCGCGCCGTCGGCTGGACCGTCCCGCGAGGCGCCGGCGTCGCGTCGACGCCGTGGCGGCGACGCCGCGCCATCCCCAGCCGCGGCGACCACGGCTGCGACACCCTCGAGCCCGCCGCGGCGACGGCGTTCAGCAGCCAAGCCGCAGCCCACCGCGGCCGTCGCGGAGGCGCAGCCCACGGGCGCCGTGGCGGACGAACAGGCCACGGCCACGCATCACCACCACCAGATCGACGAGAACACGGTGCCGGTCGCCGCCACCGAGGAGCCGGCCACCGACACCGGCGAGGGAGAGACCAAGTAATGGGTCAGAAAGTCCACCCCATCGGCTTCCGCCTGGGCGTGTACCGCAACTGGGACTCGCGCTGGTATGCCGACAAGGACTACACCGCGCTCCTCCATGAGGACATTGCCATCCGCCGGCTGATCGGCGGCCGGCTGCGCAACGCGGGGGTGGCGCGCATCGAGACCGAGCGCCGCGGCAACGAGCTCACAGTGACCATCCAGACGGCCAAGCCCGGCATCGTCATCGGTAAGCAGGGCGCCTCGGTGGATGCCCTGCGCGACGAGCTCGAGAAGATCACCGCCAAGAAGGTGCGGGTCACCATCCATGAGATCAAGACGCCCGAGCTCGACGCCAAGCTGGTCGCCGAGAACGTGGCCTCGCAGCTCGAGAAGAGGATCGCGTTCCGCCGTGCGCTCAAGCAGACATTGCTGCGCTCGATGCGGGCCGGAGCTCGGGGCGTGAAGATCCAGGTGAGCGGACGTCTCGGTGGCGCGGAGATGTCGCGCCGCGAATGGGACCGCGGCGGCCGCGTGCCGCTCCACACCCTGCGGGCCAACATCGATTACGGCCAGTCCGAGGCGCGCACCACCTTCGGACGCATCGGCGTGCAAGCGTGGGTGTACAAGGGCGACTTCGTCACCGCCACGGGTGATCCCATCAGCGGCACCGGGGCCCGAGAGTCCGACGACGAGAGCACCGAGGCTCTGGAGCGGGTGCCCGCCGCGGCCTCCCCCGAGGCCGCAGCCCGCGGTCGCGCCGCCGCCGCCGTCCCCACAGCCGTCGCCGAGCCGGTCACGGCCACCGCGGTCGCGCCGGCGCCCGCCGCCGTCCTGACCCAGGAGGCGAACACTGACGCCGAGCCCGAGACGGAGACCGAGACCGACCCCGACGAGGCGGTCGTGGCCGCGGTCGGTGAGATCCCCGAGGACGGCGAGAAGGTGGAGAAGCTGGCGTCCAAGCGCAAGGCGCCGGTTGCCGCCAAGAAGTCGACCGCGCGTGCCCCTGCCAAGCCGGCGCCGGCGCGCAAGCCCGTGGCGGGCAAGCCAGCCTCCGGAGCCGGCGCCGCGGTCGAGGAGGAGTAGCGCCATGCTCATGCCCAAGCGGACCAAGCACCGCAAGATGCACCGCGGACGCCGTCAGGGCGCCGCCCAGCGCGGCAACAAGATCTCGTTCGGCACCTATGGCCTCCAGGCGATGGGCGTCTGCTGGATGAGCAACCGACAGATCGAGGCCGCCCGCCGGGCCATGACCCGGCACGTCAAGCGCGGTGGCAAGATCTGGATTCGCGTCTTTCCGGACCACGTCATCACCAAGAAGCCCGCCGAGACCCGGATGGGGAGCGGCAAGGGGCAGCCCGAGGGCTGGGTGGCGGTGGTCAAACCCGGGCGGATGCTCTTCGAGATGTCGGGGGTGTCGCCGGACGTCGCCAAGGAGGCGATGCGTCTGGCCGCACACAAGCTGCCCATCCGCACCCGCTTCGTGGTGCGCGAGGAGCCGGGGGCCGAGATCCCCGAGACCGAGGAGGCCAGCGCATGACCGCGCGTGCTGTGGCTCTCGACAGCCTTCGTGCCCTGTCCAACGAGGAGCTTGCCGCGCATCTGCGTGAGCAGCGCGGCCAGCTCTTCCAGGTGCGCCTCCAGCAGACCATCGGCCAGGTGGAGAACCACCGGCAGATTCGGGCCATCCGCAAGGAGATCGCCCGGACCATGACCGTCCAGGTCGAATACCGGCTTGCCGAGGAGCGCGGTGAGGCGCCCCGCGCGCCACGCGTCCTGGCCAAGCCGTCCCGACGCGGCCGTCGAGCCCCGGCGGCCGAGGGGGCGGTCGCTCCGTCTCGGAGTCGCCGCCAGCGCGCGGCGGAGCGTGCCCAGGAGGCGGAGCGCGCCGAGACGAGGGAGTCGGAGGACCAGCCCGTGGCGGCAGCGCCAGATCCCGTGCTCGATGCGGTCAGCGACGTGGAGGTGGAGCGGGTCCACGAGGAGGAACCCGTCGATGTCGGCGCTGCCGAGGACGGCGACGCCGTGGCTGACGCCCCCGGCGACGAGGCCGCCCGCGAAGACACCGAGGACACCGAGGACACAGCCACGCACACAACCGGCACTGCGGTCGCGGCCGCCGACGCCGGCAACGCCGACGCCGGCAACAAGGACAAGACATGAGCACCCAGCCGCAGGAGGCCGCCACCCGAGCACGTCGCAAGACACGTGAGGGTGTGGTGGTCAGCGACAAGATGGAGAAGACACGCATCGTGCTCGTCCAGGAGCAGAAGCCGCATGCCCTCTACAAGAAGGTGGTGCGCATCAACCGCCGCTTCAAGGTCCATGACGAGACCAACGAGAGCGGGGTCGGGGACAGGGTGCGCATCGCCGAGACCCGTCCGCTCTCCAAGGAGAAGCGGTGGCGCCTGGCCGCCGTGATCGAGAAGGCCAAGTAGTGATCCAGCAGGAGACCGTCCTCAAGGTGGCGGACAACAGCGGGGCTCGCGAGCTTCTCTGCATCCGCGTGCTCGGGGGCAGCTATCGCAAGTACGCCTCAGTGGGTGATGTGATCATCGGCACCGTCAAGGTGGCGCAGCCCAACGCCCAGGTGAAGAAGGGCGACGTGGTGCGCGCTGTGGTGGTGCGCACCGTCAAGGAGTACCACCGTCCGGACGGCAGCAACATCCGTTTCGACGAGAACGCCGCAGTGCTGATCCAGCCCAACAACAGCCCGCGCGGCACTCGCATCTTCGGCCCGGTTGCCCGCGAGCTTCGCGAGCGCAACTTCATGAAGATCGTCAGCCTGGCTCCGGAGGTGCTCTGAGATGAGCGCGAAGACCGAGCGACGTGTGAAGATGGCCCTGGTGCACCGCGGCTGGTCCCAGGGCAGGGACCGCCTGCTGGACATCCGTGCCGGCGACACCGTGGAGGCGATCGCGGGCAAGGACAAGGGCAAGCGTGGCCTGGTGGTTCGCAGCATCCCCGCCACCCAGCGCATCGTCGTCGAGGGCATCAACCGATTGAAGCGACACACCAAGTCCGGCGCCGCGGGCAATATCCAGGGCGGCATCGTCGACTTCAACGCGCCAATCGCGTACAGCAATGTGATGCTGGTCTGCAATCGCTGCGACAAGCCAACCCGCATCTCACGCGTGGAGCAGCCCGACGGCAGCTTTCCGATCGTCTGCAAGCAGTGTGGTGAGATCTACGTGAGGAACGAGAGCTGATGGCCGTCGCAGTCGCCGACCTGCCCCGCCTCCGCCAGCGTTACCAGGACGAGATAGTGCCCGGGCTGGTGCGCGACTTCCGCTACCGCAATGCCATGCAGGTGCCACGGGTCGAGAAGCTGGTGATCAACATCGGCCTCGGCGAGGCGATCCAGAACGGGCGCGCCATCGACGCCGCGGTCAATGATCTGAAGACAATCACCGGGCAATCACCGATCGTCATCCGCGCCAAGAAGTCGGTGGCCGCTTTCAAGCTGCGCGAGGGCATGCCGATCGGGGTCAAGGTCACCCTGCGCGGACGCCGCATGTGGGAGTTCCTCGACAAGCTGATCAGCGTCACCCTGCCGCGAATCCGTGACTTTCGGGGGATCGATCCCAAGGCCTTCGACGGCCACGGCAACTACACTCTTGGCCTGCGCGAGCAGCTGGTCTTCCCGGAGATCGACTTCGACAAGATCGACAAGCTGCGCGGCCTCGAGGTCTGCATCGTCACCACCGCCAAGACCGATGACGAGGGCCGTGCCCTCCTGGGTGCCTGTGGGATGCCATTCCGCAAGCCCGGGCAGCAACAGTGAACGCAACGCCGCGCGCGTCCGGGGACACCTCCGGATACGGCGTGGAGAGGTAACAAGTGGCCAAGAAGTCGTTGATCGCCAAGTCGCTGCGTCCAGCGCGGTTCTCCGTCCAGCAGCACAATCGCTGCGGGGTGTGTGGCCGGCCACGCGCGTACATGCGCAAGTTTGGGATGTGCCGAGTCTGCTTCCGGGGCATGGCCTCGATGGGGCAGATCCCCGGCGTCAAGAAGAGCTCCTGGTAGACGGCCATGATGAGTGACACCATCGCCGACATGCTCACGCGGATCCGCAATGCCAGCGCGGCCAACCACCACACTGTGGCCATTCCCGCCTCCAAGATGAAGGTGGAGATCGCCAAGGTGCTCGCCGCCGAAGGGTTCGTGGACAGCTTTACGGTGGACGGTGAGGCACCCCAGCAGCTGCTGACGGTCACTCTGAAGCCGCGCACACCACGAGGCCGCGCCCTCTCCGGTCTGCGCCGCATCAGCCGTCCCGGGCTGCGCGTCTACGCGCGCAAGAGCGAGATCCCCCGCGTACTCGGGGGCCTCGGCATCGCCATCATCTCCACCTCGCACGGTCTCATGACCGGCCAGGCCGCGCAGCGCGCGGGCCTCGGTGGCGAGGTGGTGGCCTACGTCTGGTAAGCGGACATGTCGAGAATTGGAAAGCTGCCCATCACCGTGCCCAGCGGCGTCGACGTGACCCTGACCGGCAGCCACATCACCGTCAAGGGCTCGCGGGGCACGCTGGAACGCAGCCTGCCGCCCGCGATGATCATCGATGTCAACGAGGGCGTGATCAGCGTGCGCCGGCCCACCGACACCACCATGCACCGCTCTCTGCACGGGCTCACCCGCACCCTCGTGGCCAACATGGTCGAAGGGGTCAGCCAGGGGTTCACCCGCCAGCTCGACCTGGTTGGCGTCGGTTTCCGCGCCGCCAAGCAGGGCAACGATCTGATGCTCAGCCTCGGCTACTCGCACCCGATTCGGTATACGCCGCCCGACGGTGTCACCATCAATGTGCCGGTGCCGACGCAGATCGCCGTGAGCGGCAGCAACAAGGAGATTGTCGGCCAGGTGGCCGCCAAGATTCGCTCGTTCCGCAAGCCCGAGCCCTACAAGGGCAAGGGCGTGATGTACCGCGGTGAGGTCATCAAGCGCAAAGCGGGCAAGTCCGGCAAGGCCGGGAAGGGCAAGTAGCCATGCACACCAAGTTCGATCGTCGCGCCGCGCGCGATCGTCGCCACCGCCGGGTTCGCAAGAACGTCCACGGCGCTCCCGCGCGCCCCCGGCTGGCGGTGTTTCGCAGCCTCAACCACATGGTGGTCCAGCTCATCGACGACGCCGCCGGCCGCACCCTCGCGGCCGCATCGACACATGACGCCGACGTGCGCAAGGAGCTCGATGGCAAGGGCAACTCGTCGGTCACCGGCGCCACGGTGGTGGGCCGGGTGATCGCTGAGCGCGCCAAGAGCGCGGGCGTCACCAAGGTGGTGTTCGACCGTGGCGGCTACCTGTACCACGGCAGGGTCAAGGCCCTCGCCGACGCTGCCCGCCAAGCGGGACTGGAGTTCTAGAGATGGCAATGCGCATGGATCGGCGCGACGACCGCGCCAGCGACCTGCAGGAGAAGATCGTCTCCCTCAACCGTGTTGCCAAGGTGGTCAAGGGCGGACGGAGGTTCTCGTTCAGCGCCCTGGTGGTGGTCGGGGACGGTGCCGGACGGGTCGGTGCCGGCTTGGGCAAGGCGGGCGAGGTTCCTGACGCCATCCGCAAGGGTGTCGACGACGCCAAGAAGCACATGATCGCCGTCCCGATGGTGGGCACCACCATTCCGCACGAGGTCCACTACAAGCTCGGTGCTGCCAAGGTGCTGCTCAAGCCGGCGGTTCCCGGGACCGGGGTCATCAGCGGCAGCTCGATGCGGGCTGTGGTCGAGGCGGCCGGCATCCACGACATCCTCACCAAGTCGCTGGGCACCGACAACCCCATCAACGTGGTGCGCGCCACCATCGCCGCCCTGGCGAGCATGCGCACCCTCAAGGAGGTGGCCGCTCTGCGCGGGCGCACCCCCGAGCAGATGGTGGGCCGCAAGCGCGCGGCGGAGATGCTCGGCGAGCCGGCGCCCTCGCCCCACCCGGTGAGCGCATGAGCACGTTGCGGGTCACCTATCGCAAGAGCAAGATCGGCTATGCCCAGGATCAGAAGGCCACCCTGGCCGCGCTGGGACTCAAGAAGCTGAACCACAGCGTCGACCACCAGAACACCTCATCGATCCGGGGCATGGTCCACAAGGTGCGTCACCTGGTGAGCGTCGATGGCATCCCGGCCGACACCCCGGAGGGGATGGCGGTGCTGACCGCCGGTGCGACCTCGGAGGCGACGTCGTGAAACTGCATGAACTGAAGCCGGCGGCTGGCAGCCGCACCAAGCGAACACGCGTCGGCCGCGGGATCTCGGCGGGACAGGGAAAGACCTCTGGTCGCGGCCAGAAGGGTCAGGGTTCGCGCCAGAGCAGCAGCGTCCCCAAGGGGTTCGAAGGCGGACAGATGAAGGCGTCGATGCGTCTTCCCAAGCTGCGTGGCTTCCACAACCGCTTCCGCAAGGAATATGCGGTGGTCAACCTCAGCAAGCTCAACCGGTTCCCCAAGGACGCCATCGTCGACGGAGCCGCGCTGGCCGCCGCCGGACTGGTCAGCGGAGCTGACAAGCCAGTGAAATTGCTCGCCGCCGGGCACATCAAGGTTGCCATCCAGGTGCGCGTGCATCGTGCCTCGGCGGCCGCCCAGCAGGCGGTCGGGGCAGCCGGCGGTCGGGTCGACCTGCTCGAGGCACCGGAGGAGCCGCAGGCGTGAACCTGCTCCAGGCGCTCGGCCAGGCGATGCGCATCCCCGAGCTTCGGCGCAAGCTGGTGATCACCATCGGTCTGGTGCTCGCCTTCCGCGTCCTGGCCAACATCTCCATCCCCGGTGCCTCGCCGCAGGCGCTGTCGGCGCTCTTCAGCAGCAACTCCCTGCTGGGCCTCTTCAACCTGGTCGGCGGCGGCGGCCTGCAGCGATTCACCATCGTCGCCGAGGGCCTGAATCCCTACATCAACGCCACCATCATCATGCAGCTGATGACGGTGGTCTCGGTCCGCCTCAAGGAGATGAGCAAGGAGGGCGAGCAGGGACGCAAGAAGATCACCCGCTACACGCGCTGGCTGACCGTCCCGCTGGCCGCACTCCAGGGTTGGGGCTTCCTGGCGCTGTTCACCAACCCCAATGCGGTCACCGTCAACGGCGTTCCGCAGGCGATCATCCCCAACGCCACCACCACCCAGGAGATCGGCATCGTGCTGACCCTGGTGGCGGGAACGATCATCGCCATGTGGCTCGGCGAGCTGATCACCGAGTACGGGGTGGGCAACGGCGTCTCGCTGATCATCTTCACAGGCATCATCGCCCGTCTCCTGCCGTCGATAGGGGACTACGGAACTACCGGCGGCACCCACGTGATCCAGATCATCGGGGTGGCGGTGATCGCCCTGGTGGTGACCGCCGGCATCATCGCCGTGCAACAGGCGCAGCGAAAGATCCCCGTGCAGTCCGCGCAACGCGTGCTCAACCCACGTACCGGCGCCGCATCCCAGGGCCGGCGGAACTTCCTGCCGCTGCGCATCAACACCGCGGGAGTGATCCCGATCATCTTCGCGCTCTCGATCATGTTCTTCCCGACCATCTTCGCCAACCTCTTCGCCAGCGCCGGCGGCTTCCTTGGCAACGCGTCGGCGTGGATCACTGCCAACTGGCAGCCCAACGGGCCCAAGTGGTACATCAACGTGGGCTACAACCTCATCTACTTCCTGCTGATCCTTGGGTTCACCTACTTCTACACGGCGGTGGTCTTCGACCCCAACGACGTCGCTGACAACCTGAAGAAGCAGTCCACCTTCATCCCCGGCATCCGTCCGGGGAGGAGCACCGCCGAGTACCTCGGTCGGGTTATGGGCCGCATCACGCTTGCCGGTGCGCTGTTCCTGGCCATCATCACAGTGGTGCTGCCGCTGTTCACGGCCCTTGTGACCCAGGCGAACCCCACCAGCCTCTACCTCGGTGGCACCGCCATCCTCATCGTCGTGGGCGTGGCGCTCGACACCATGAAGCAGATCGAGACCCAGTTGCTGATGCGCCAGTACAAGGGGTTCATCCGATGATCACGATCATCTTCGGCCCCCCCGGCAGCGGCAAGGGCACCCAGGCGGCGATCATCTCCGAGCGCTTCAACCTGCCCCACATCAGCACCGGTCAGATGCTCCGCGACGAGGTCGCTGCCGACAGTGAGCTGGGCCGTGAGGTGGCGCCGATCATGAAGACCGGCGGCCTGATCTCCGACGAGACAATGGTCCGGGTCATCGAGAACCGGCTGGGTCAGCCCGACGCCATCCCCGGCGTGCTGCTCGACGGCTTCCCGCGGACCGTGCCGCAGGCCAGCGAGCTCGACGAGATGCTCGAGCGCACCGGCCGCGAGATCGGCGTGGTGCTGTTCTTCGACGTCCCCGAGGCTGAGCTGTCCAAGCGCATCGCCCACCGCGCCGAGGTGGACCACCGCGCCGACGACACCCCGGAGGCCTTCTTGCATCGGATGCGCGAGTACGAGGCCAAGACCGCTCCGGTGGTGGGCTATTACGAAGGCCGCGGCACGCGCCTGGAATACGTCAACGGCAACGCGCCCATCGAAGCCGTCACCGAGTCGATCCTCACCATCTTCGGACCGCAGCAGAAGGTGAATCAGCGGGCGCAGGGGGAGGTGGCCTGATGGCCGGTGCCTTCCGCCTCAAGCGCCCCGACGAGATCGAGAAGATGCGCGCCTCCGGGAAGATCCTGGGCGCATGCCTCGCCCATCTCGCGTCCGAAGTGCGACCCGGGATCACCACCCTGGATCTCGACCGGGAAGCGGACACCTTCATCCGCGACCACGGCTGCATCCCCGGCTTCCTCGGTTACCAGGACTTCCCCAACTCGCTCTGCGTGTCAGTGAACGACGAGATCGTCCACGGCATTCCGGGAGCGCGGGTGATCGAGAATGGTGACCTGGTCTCGCTCGATTGCGGCCTGATCCTGGACGGCTGGTGGGCGGACAGCGGCCTGTCGGTTGCCTGTGGTGATCCCAGCGCCGAGGTCGCCAGGCTGATCGATGTCACCCGTGAGGCCCTCGATCGGGGCATCGCCGCGGCCAGGCCGGGCAACCACATCGGCGACATCGGGCACGCGGTGCAGACGTACGCCGAGGCCGAGGGCTACTCGCTGGTGCGCGAGTATGTGGGCCACGGCATCGGCCGCAACATGCACGAGGCACCGCAGGTGCCCAACTACGGTCAACCGGGAACCGGCAACGAGCTCAAGCCGGGGTACGTCCTGGCCATCGAGCCGATGGTCAACGCCGGCGGGGCCCAGGTGCGAGTGCTCGCCGACGAGTGGACGGTGGTAACCGCAGACGGCCGGATCTCCTGTTACTTCGAGCACACAGTGGCGATCACTGACCACGGCCCCGAGGTGCTGACCCTGCGGCCCAGCCACGCGGCGGTCGCCTGATTGCCGTGTCGAGAGGTTCTTTCGTATACTGGTCGACCGCGGCTGCCGCACAGCCCGATTCGGCACGCCTCTCGCAGAGTCGTGGCTGAGCCCCTGGTCGGGAGGGTCATCGAGCCCCTTCCCGACGCGCTCTACCGGGTCGAACTGGACGACGGCCACAGGATTCTCTGCCATCCGGCCGGTAAGGCGCGCCTCCAGGCGATCCGCATCCTGCCGGGTGACAGGGTCCAGGTCGAACTCAGCGCCGCCGACCCCGGTCGGGGACGCATCCTCCAACGGCTGGCATAGCCGGCAGCAACCACAGCAGAGTCAAGGACAGTAGAGCGATGAAGGTGAGAGCCTCGGTCAAGAAGATGTGTGACCGTTGCAAGGTGATCAAGCGACACGGTGCTGTCCGTGTGATCTGTGAAAACGCCAAACACAAGCAGCGACAGGGGTAGACGGCACAAGTGGCACGTATCGCCGGCATCGATATCCCGCGTGACAAACGCATCGAGATCGCCCTGACCTACATCTTCGGGATCGGCCCGACCACGTCGCGGCGGCTGCTCCAGCTTGCCCAGATCTCTCCTGACCTGCGCACCCGCGAGCTCAGCGATGCCCAGGTGGGCAAGCTGCGTGACCTGATCGGCAAGCAGCTGCAGGGCCGTGTCGAGGGTGACCTGCGCCGTCAAATCGCGCTCAACATCAAGCGGCTGATGGAGATCGGCACCTACAGGGGACTGCGCCACCGTCGCGGCCTGCCCGTGCGCGGCCAGCGCACCCGCACCAACGCGCGCACCCGGCGTGGTCCCAAGAAGACTGTCGGCGTGCGCCGCAAGAAGAAGTAGCGAGCCATGGCAAAGAAGAAGAAGGTCGTCCGCACCCGGCGCCGTGAGCGCAAGAACGTGGCCGTCGGGCATGCGCACGTGCTGGCGACATTCAACAACACCATCGTCAGCCTCACCGACCCGACCGGCAACGTGATCGCCTGGGGGTCGGCCGGCGGACAGGGGTTCAAGGGCTCGCGCAAGAGCACTCCTTACGCGGCCCAGATCACCGCCGAGGGAGCTGCCCGCAGGGCCATGGAACACGGGCTCAAGAGCATCGAGATCTTCGTCAAGGGCCCAGGGGCCGGTCGCGAGGCGGCCATCCGCAGCCTCCAGGCGTCGGGCCTCGAGGTCAGCGCCATCACCGACGTCACCCCGATCCCCCACAACGGCTGTCGCCCTCCCAAGCGGCGCCGGGTCTAGAAGAGGGCCATGGCCAACCAAGCAGGACCAGTCTGCCGCCTCTGCCGACGCGAGGGCACCAAGCTCTTCCTCAAGGGCAACAAGTGCCTGACCAACTGCACCTTCGACAAGCGCAACGCGCTGCTCCCCGGCCAGCATGGCCTGGCGCGGCGGCGCAAGACCAGCGACTACGGCATCCAGCTGCGCGCCAAGCAGCGAGCCCGACGTCAGTACGGCGTGCTCGAGGCCCAGTTCCGCACCTACTTCGACCGAGCCGAGCGCAGCACGGGTGTCACCGGCACCGTGCTCCTGCAGCAGCTCGAGCGGCGCATCGACAACGTCGTCTACCGGCTGGGCCTGGCGGCATCGCGCCGCGAAGCCCGCCAGCTGGTCTCGCATCGGCATTTCCAGCTCAACGGACGGACCATCAACGTGGCCTCCGCGCAAGTGCGCCCAGGTGACGTGGTCCAGGTTCGCGAGCGCAGCCGCAATCTGCCGCCGATCACCAACGCGCGCGAGCTGGTCGCGGGTCGCACGGTGCCTGACTGGCTCACCCTTGACGAGGCGGCGATGAGGGGCACCGTGGTGCGCCTGCCCGATCGCCACGAGATGGAACAGACTATCGACGAGCAGCTGGTTGTCGAGTTCTATTCCCGGTAATTCCCACCTGGAGCGACGGCTCTCAGCAGACCCATTGCATGGCGCCGCGGACGCGCGGCGCCAGCACTCTTGTGAGGCACCTTCCCCGTATGGTTGACACTATCGCCGCCCCCGCTGTCCGTGAAGTCGAAAGCACCACCAACTACGGCAAGTTCGAGATCGAGCCACTCGAGCCCGGTTTCGGCACCACGCTTGGCAACTCTCTGCGCCGCGTCCTGCTCTCGTCCCTGAACGGCGCCGCGATCACCTCGGTCTCGATCGACGGTGTCGCGCACGAGTTCTCCGCTGTCCCCAATGTCAAGGAGGACGTCACCGAGATCCTCCTCAACATCAAGGAGATCAACGTGATCTCGCACAGTGACGAGCCGGTGCGGATCACGCTCGATGTGCGCGGACCCAAGGACGTCACCGCCGGTGACATCACCACCAGCAGTGACGTCGAGATCCGCAACCCCGAGGTGCACATCTGCACCCTCGACGGGCCCAAGTCGCAGCTGCGCATGGACCTCACCGTCGAGCGCGGCAAGGGCTATGTGACCGCCGAACGCAACAAGCACGAGGGCCAGCCGATCGGGGTCATCCCCATCGACGCCATCTTCACGCCGGTGCGCCGCGCCAACTTCACCATCGAGAAGACCCGCGTCGGCCAGGAGACCGAGTGGGACAAGCTGGTCGTGGAGGTGTGGACCGACAGCACTCTGAGCCCTGTCGACGCGGTCAGCCAGGCGGCCGCTCTGTTCACCCAGCACCTCGACCTCTTCGTGCGCTTCGGCGACAACCTCGCCGTGCCACCCCAGAGCCAGAAGCGCGGCAACGACCTGCCCAGCCGCCTCGCTGACACCGCCATCGAGGATCTCGAGCTCAGCGTGCGCGCCCTCAACTGCCTCAAGGCCAACGACGTCACCAAGGTGGGTCAGCTGGTGGCGATGCGCCAGGAGGACCTGCTCACGCTCCGCAACTTCGGCGCCAAGTCGCTCGACGAGATCAAGGAGAAGCTGGTCGAGCGCCAGATGGTCACTCCCGAGGAGCTGGAGACCCTGTTCCAGCCCGGTGGGCGGTAGGGGAGAGCAGTGCGCCACCACCGCGCCGGACGCAAGTTCGGCCGCACCGCCGCGCATCGCCAGGCGATGACCCGCAACCAGGTCACCTCGCTGCTGCGGCACGGGCGCATCCAGACCACCGAGGCACGCGCCAAGGAGCTGCGTCGTTGGGTGGAGCGGGTGATCACCACTGCCAAGCCCGATGACCTGCACGCCCGTCGCCAGGTGGCGCTCTACGTCACCGACCGCGAGGTGAGCGCCCGGCTGTTCACCACCCTGGTGCCGCGCTTCCGCGAGCGTCCGGGCGGCTACACGCGGATCATCCACGTGGGTCCGCGCCCGGGTGACGCCGCCCCGATGGCGATCATCGAGCTGGTCGAGTGAGCGCATGACCACGCTGCGCCTGGTCCTCGAGTACGACGGCACCGACTTCCACGGCTGGCAGTCGCAGCCGAGCGCGCGCACCGTGGAGGGCGTGCTGCGCAGCGCGCTGGAGCAGGTCACCGGCGAGTCGCCGCGGCTGACGGCAGCCGGGCGCACCGATGCCGGTGCCCATTCGCACGGACAGGTGGTGGGTGTGCGGCTCGAGCACCAGTGGGAGCCGCAACCGCTGGCGACAGCTCTCAACGCGGTGTTGCCGGCGGACGCGGCGGTGCGCGGGGCCGCCCAGGCTGTCGACACCTTCCATGCCCGCTTCGACGCGACCAGTCGCACCTACCGCTACCTGGTGATGCCGCGCCGCGAGCGCAGCCCGCTGCTCCGTCGGTACGCGTGGCAGGTCGGTGGCGAGCTCGACGACGCCGCCATGCGCCGTGCCGCCGCGCTTCTGCGGGGCACCCACGACTTCGCCGCCTTCGGCCGGTCGCCGCGTCCCGGCGGAGGCACCGTGCGCACAGTGCAGCACGTTGGGGTGCGCCGGATCGCCCCGCTCGAGGACCCCGCAACCCCGGTGCTGGTCATCGAGGTGAGCGCCGATGCCTTCCTCTACGGCATGATGCGCGGGTTCGCCGGTGCGCTCGTGGCAGTGGGCCGCGGCCGAAGGAGTGTCGACGAGCTCGCAGGCATGCTCGCCGATCCCTCCTGCGGACGGACCGTCACCGTGGCGCCCGCCCGCGGCCTGCACCAATGGGCAGTCACATACCCGGCGGCGCCGCCAGCGGCGCTCGCCTCGGAGACCAGCGCATGACCCAGACCAGCCAGCGCACCTACACAGCCAAGCCGGCCACGCTGACCGACAACTGGTACCTGGTCGACGCGCGCGGCCAGACGCTGGGCCGGCTGGCTGTCAACATCGCGCGGGTTCTGCGCGGCAAGCATCGGCCCCAGTTCACCCCGCACCTCAATACGGGCGAGCACGTGGTGGTGATCAACGCCCGCGACATTGTGGTCACTGGCCGCAAGCGTACCCTCAAGAGGTACGACCGCTATTCCGGCTACCCCAGCGGGCGCCACGAACGCAGCTACGAGCAGCAGATGGAGCGCGACCCCACCTATCCGATCACCCACGCGGTGCGTGGGATGCTCCAGCACAACACCCTGGGAGCCGAGATGCTCAAGCGGTTGCGGGTGTACGCCGGACCGGAGCACCATCACGCCGCACAACAACCCCAGCCGATCAGCTTCGGCGAACTGGGAGAGATTAAGGTTGCCAGCAGCTAGCGAGCACTACTACTACGGAACGGGCCGTCGCAAGCGTGCGGTCGCGCGGGTGCGGCTTGCCCCCGGCGAGGGAGTTCTGGTCATCAATGGCCGCTCGCCCAGCGAGTACTTCGGCCGCCGTGACCTCGAGACAGTGGTCACCCAGCCGCTGCGCATCACCGACAACCTCGGTCGCTTCGTCGCCTCCATCAAGGTGGAGGGCGGTGGTGTCGCCGGACAGGCCGGGGCGATCTGCCACGGCATCGCCCGCGCTCTGGTGGTGGCGGACCAGGATCTGCGCCCCGCGCTCAAGAAGGCCGGCCTGCTGACGCGCGATCCTCGCGAGAAGGAGCGCAAGAAGTACGGCCTCAAGCGCGCCCGCAAGGCTCCTCAGTACACCAAGCGCTGACGCGAGATTCGGCGCCCCAGGGCGGCATCAGCGAAGTGCGGTCGTAGGCCCATCGTCCGATCGTCGTCGGACGACACTGCTTTGATCATGAGGGTCACTCGTCAGCGACCCACGGAGACCACCATGATCAGCATCCCCAAGACCATTGCCACGGCCGCAGCTGTCACCGCACTCTGCCTCAGCGTTGGAACCATGCACGCGGCAGCCCACGTCACCGAGTCGAGCACCCATGAGCAGGACCGCGACCATTCCGCGCAGGGGCCCGACAACCGCGCGGAGATCGAGCGCGAGCACGGCGTCACGGTCAGCTCGATCTCCCCACGCGGCAGCGACGACGCTGGCGCCCCGGCCGCCGGCAACCGAGCCGGTGACGAGAACGAGAACGAGAGCCAGGAAGTCGGGGAGGACAATGATGCGGCCGGAGCGGCGGATGGAGCCGACCTCGACCAGGACCACAGCGTCCAAGCGACGACCACTCCGGGCGCTTCCAGTGGGGCGAGGTCCAACCCCACAACCGCCCAGCAGAGTGCCACCGATGATCGTGGCAAGCATGATGGCGGCAGTGACACCGGCGATGACCACGGCGGCGACCACGGCCGTTCCGGCCACTGATCATCGGAGGGCGGGTGGCGTGCGCCACCCGCCCCATCGCGGGGCAGTGACCCGCCACCAGCCGGTGCCACGCGCGGGTACGCTGAGCTGGCGATGACGGCGGTGGATGACAGCGGCGGCCAGGCGCGCCATCACGGCGCCGACCGGTCGCTGGTGGGCCGCGAGGTGGCTCGTTTCGTGGCCGCCGGATTGTTGGCGGCGTGCCTGATCGGGGTTGGCACCTTCCTGGTAGTGAGTCGCGACGCCGAGCAGCAGGCCGTCAGGCATGCCACGGACATCACCCAGGTGGAGGGCCGAGGCGTCGTCCAGCCCGCCCTCAGCGACGCGCTCCTCACCGGTGAGCCGGGTGCGATAGCCAGCCTCGATCACCTGGTGCATCAGCGGATCCTCAGCCCGGACGTGGTTCGGGTGAAGCTCTGGAGCGCCGCAGGCGATGTGGTGTACTCCGATGAGCCTCGGCTGATCGGCCGCCACTTCGGCCTCCCCGCCGGTGAGACCAAAGCCCTGCAGAACGGCGTCGCTGCGGCCGACGTGTCCAACTTGAGCGAGCCGGAGAACCAGTACGAGCAGGGGTTCGGCAAGCTGCTGCAGGTCTACCTTCCGGTGCATACGCCGGGGGGGACCGCGCTGCTCTTCGAGACCTACCAGCGGTACACGGCGATCAGCCAATACCAGCAATCGGTGTGGTCGTCCTTCCTTCCGGTGCTGATCGCGGGCCTGGCGTTGCTGTTCATCGTGCAGATCCCACTGTCCATGCGCCTGGCCGGCCGCCTGCGCAGCTCGCTGGCTCAACGCGAGGCGCTGCTGGAGCGGGCGATCAACGCATCCGAGCAGGAACGGCGCCGGATCGCGCGCGACCTGCACGACGGCGTCGTCCAGAAGCTGGCCGCGGTGAGCATCTCGCTGGGCGCGTTGACGCGCCGGCTGGGCGCGCGCCGAGTAACCGAGCCCGTGTCCGCGGACGGCGTGGTCCGCACCGTCGATGAGGCGGCGGCTGAGACACGGGAGGCGATGCGTGATCTGCGCACCCTGATCGTGGAGATCGCCCCACCCAACCTCCTGGCCGGGGGGATCGACAACGCTCTGCGCGACCTCCTCGAGCCGCTGGCCGCCCGCGGCGTCAGCACGCGTCTTGACGCGCCTCACCACGCCGGCCTCTCCAAGCCGATGACCACCTTGGTCTTCAGGGTCGCCCAGGAGGCGCTGCGCAACGCGGGCAATCACGCGCACGCGCAGCATGTGGAGGTCCGGCTTCGCCATGGAGGTGACCGGGTTCGCCTGGAGGTGGACGATGACGGTCGCGGCTTCTCAGACAGCGAGCTGGAGACACGGCGCCGGGAGGGACACGTGGGACTCAGCCTGCTCGGCGACCTGGTTGCCGACGCCGGCGGCAGTCTCGACGTTGCGTCGAGTCCCGGCAAGGGCACCCGCGTGGTGGTCGAGGTGCCCTGCCAGTGAGCCGAGCGATTCGCCTGCTCATCGTCGACGATCATCCGATGGTGCGACGCGGTCTCACCGAGCTCTTCGAGGGGGAGGAGGATATCGAGGTGGTCGCCGCGGCTGCCGACGGCGAGGAGGCCATCGCCACCGCCGCGGCCGCGGCGCCGGACGTTGTGCTGATGGACATCTCCATGCCGGGGATGAGCGGAATCGAGGCGGCACGCCGCGTGCTCGACGCGTGCCCAGAGACGAACGTGGTCATGTTGACCTCCTTCCATGACCACGAGAAGGTGATCGAGTCACTCGACAGCGGCGCCGTCGGCTACCTCCTCAAGGAGGCCGACAGCGAGGAGCTGCTGCGAGGGGTGCGTGCCGCGGCCGCCGGCGACTCTCCGCTGTCGGCCAAGGCCGCTCGCGCGGTGCTCTCGGCCCGCCACGAGCGATCTCCCATCGATGATCTCACCGGCCGCGAGCTGGATGTGCTGCGCCTGGTGGGACGTGGCCTGGCCAATAAGCAGGTGGCGTGGCGCCTGGGCATCAGCGAGAAGACCGTGAAGGCTCACATGACCAGCATCTTTCACCGGCTTGGAGTGGCCGACCGCACCCAGGCTGCGCTGTGGGCGCAACGCCACGATCTGCTCTGACAGGTCGTAGGACCATCGTCCAGCTGTCACTCGGGACCGTGTCGACGGGACACTCAGCAGCAGCAGAGTGAACCCCGGAGGACGGATGTGATGCCCAACCCGACCAAGCGATGGATCCTGTTCCTCGTGGCCACGGTGGGCCTGGCTGCCTGCGGCGGCACCACCACCCCGAGCTCGCCCGCCACTGCCGGCGCCACCAGCACGGCCAGCCCGGCGGGCGGTGCAACCCCGGGGATCACAGTCACCGCCCATGACTTTGGTTTCGACCCGACCGCGCTCACGGTGGCCCCAGGGGCCTCGGTCACGCTGACCTTCGTCAACACCGGCGCGGTGAAGCACAACGTCACCGCAACAGCCGCGAATGTCAACCTCGACGGAGACGCAGGCACGACTCAGACCACCACCTTCACCGCGCCGCAGTCGGGGACGATCTCGTTCCATTGCCAGTACCACCCCACCAAGATGACCGGAACCATCACTGTGGGGACGGCCGCGGCATCCGGCCCGAGTGCCGGTCCCTCGCCGAGCCCGGCGACCACCGGGGGGTACTGATGCAGTGGCCCGCAGCACCGGCCGTGGATCGGCGAGTCAGACGGACATGTCCGGTGAGGTGGGCGCGGAGGCGCTGACACGTGTGACGAATGCGGCGATGCGCTCGAGCGCATCATCGAGCACACCGCGCAACCCGTGCCCAGCCCGGGGGTAGACGACCATCTCGACGTTTGCGAGCGCAGGGAGGGCCGCCTCCATCAGCGCGATTCCGGCGAAGGGATCGGCGCCGCCGGTGAGGAGCAGCACCGGGCAGCGGATGTGGGGCCAGTGTTCGGTGCGTTGCTCGTCGGGATGCCCGGGACGGTGCAGCGGGTAGCTCAGCAACACCAGGCCGGCGACCAGGTCGGTGCCGTCCGCCGCGGCCAGCATGCTGGCCACGCGACCACCGAATGACTGGCCGCCGATGACCGCGGGGCGGTTCAGCTCGACGAGTCGCTGACGGAACACGGGCACAGCGCGCTCGGCTGTGCCATGCGGCAGGTCGATCGCAGTCGCCTGCACGCCGTGCGGCTTCAGGCCGTCGACGTGCGGGCGCATCGATGCGGCGCTGCCCGACGCGCCGTGGCCGAGCAGGACCGGGAGGGGCATCACCCGATTGTCGCCCAGCCCCGCTGAGGCCAGGTGTTGGCGGCGTCTTCGATGGCACGGGCGGGTGCGCCCGGCGTCCTGTAGGCTGTCGCGGCAATGGCCCTTCCCACACGAGCGCGCGTGCTCGGCTGTCCTGTGGATGTGGTCGACATGGACGCCGCGGTACACCGGCTCGCCGAACTGATCGACGCGCGCGACGGATCCGGCGCAGCGGTCGTGGTGACCCTCAACCCCGAGATGGTGATCCGTGCGCGCCACGAGCCCGACTTCGCCAGGATCCTCGACTCGGCTGCGCTGCTGGTGCCTGACGGGGTGGGCATCGTCCGGGCGCTCCGTCGACGTGGCTTTCGGGACGCGGTGCGCATCGGCGGTGTCGACCTGCTCGACGCCTACACGCCCCATGCGGTGGAGCGTGGGGATCGCATAGTCCTGGTGGGTGGCGCCGGGGACGTGGCGGCTCGCGCCGCCGCCCGGTTGCGCCGCCGCCACCCCGGGCTGGATGTGATCGCTGACAGTGGCGATCCCAACGCGGGCACCGCGACCAGGGTGGCGGCGCTCCGGCCGCAACTTCTCTGCGTCGCCTTCGGCGCCGGGCGCCAGGAGCGCTTCCTGCGCGATCACCTTCGCACCGTCGGCGCCGCTGCGGGCATCGGGGTCGGCGGCACTCTGGACTACCTTGCTGGAACTGCGCGCCGAGCGCCGCGGGCGGTCCGATCCGCTGGGTTCGAATGGCTGTGGCGACTGGCCCTCGAGCCCCGGCGCTGGCGGCGCCAGCTGGCCCTGCCGCAGTTCTGGTGGCTGGAGCGCCGGGAGGTGGCGCGGTGATCAGCCTGGTGATCCCTGCATACGACGAGCGGCAGCGCCTCCCCGACACCCTGGCTCGCGCGAGGGAGTACTTCGATCACGCCGGCGAGGAGTACGAGGTCATCGTCGCCGACGACGGCAGCACCGACGGGACTGTGGAGTTCGTCGAGTCAGTGCTGGGACACTGGCCGCAGCTCACGCTGGTCGCTCTGGGGCGCAACCAGGGGAAGGGCGCAGCGGTCCGCGCGGGCATGCTCGCCGCCCGCGGCGAGCATCGCGCCTTCAGCGATGCCGACCTCAGCACCCCGATCGAAGAGCTGCCTCGGCTCCGCCAGCGGCTGGGGGGACGATGCGAGGTGGCCATCGCCTCACGAGCCGTCGCCGGAGCCACCATCGGGGTCCACCAGCCCGGCCTGCGGGAGATGATGGGCAGGAACTACAACCGGCTGGTGCAGGTGATGGTGCTGCCGGGCCTGCACGACACCCAATGCGGGTTCAAGGTGTTCACCGCCAAGGCTGCGGTGGCGTGCTTCGAGCCGATGCGCACCAGGGGGTTCGGCTTCGACGCCGAGGCGCTGGTGCTGGCCCGGCGCCAGGGGTGGGAGATCGCGGAGGTGCCTGTCCGCTGGGACCACCGCGAGGCCTCGCGGGTGAGCGCGATGCGCGACTCCGGATTGGTGCTGCTGGATCTGGTCAAGTTGCGCTTGCGGCGCCGCCGACCGCCCGGGGCGGGCTGCGCGCCGGGGACTCGAACAGGCTAGACTTGCGGCCGGGGGCTATCGCTCCAATCGTTTCAGGAATGGAGACCGTGAGCACAGACATCTCGGCAGCCCCGTTCAGGCTCGACGTCCGCGTTGCGCGGTCACCGCTGACTGCTCTTCGATTCGGCGTCGACGGCCGCAGCACCGACATCGACGACGTCATCAAGCGCCTGGAGCTGGCCCATGGGGAGGCCAGCGCCAGACGTGAGGACGTGCGCACGCGGCTGCTGCCCTACCAGGCATCCCGGCGGGCGATGCTGGAACGCCTGGGGCGCGGCAGCGGCAAGGAGCTGCGCACGCGGCTCGACGAGGATCTCGAGCTCGGCACCGAGCTGGCCGGGCTCGAGGAGCGCGTGGCGTGCCTGCGCGAGCGGATCGACAGCCTGCGAGATCAGCGCAGCACCATGCGCGACATCAGCGTGGCCCTCGCCAAGATCGACAGCCTGCACACCGCCTCCATCGACGGGGCGGGTGCGGCGCAGAACCAGGCGGTGAGGCAGCTCTACCACCTCATCGAGCGCGATCATCAGACGGCGGCCCAACGCATCCTCGAGGGACCGATGCAGTTGCTCGCCGGCGCGGCCATGCAGACCGAACTGGTCGGACGGGTCGCCCGCCAGAACCCCAAGGAGGCAGCGGACGGTGCTGCCAAATGTCGGCAGGCGGCCGACGCTGCGCTGCGCGAGCTCAACCGCGTGGTGTTCGGGATCCATCCCGACGATCTGCGGCAGCTGGGCCTCGTCCCCATGGTGCGGCGGCTGCTCAGCGACGTCACCCGCGTCGATCACCAGGTGCTGGTGCTGGGTCGCGCCCGGCGATTGCGCCACAGGGTGGAGGTGGCCGTGTTCCGCATCGTCCAGGAGGCGGTGACCAACAGCGTCGCTCACGGGAGCGCCCAGAACATCGAGGTGGTCCTGCTGTTCCAGCCTCAGCGCGTGGCGCTGGTGGTTCGCGACGACGGCGAGGGTTTCGACGTGGCCGCAACCGAGGCACGGCTGGGTCGCAGCACAGGCCTCGGGCTGATCACCATGCGTCAGCGCGCGGAGATCGAGAACGGCCATCTCGAGATCCGCAGCGTGGTGGGCGAGGGCACCGAGGTGAGGGCGAGCTTCAGCTCTCCCGGCTGACCGGCGAAACCTTCAGAGGCACGTCCAGGTGCCGATGACGTGGATTGCCGGCGCCGGCCTGCCGGGAGAAGCGATTCCGCGCAGGGTCACGTCGATCGACCCCGACCGCAGCGTGGGCGCGATCACCACGGCGCCGTCGCTGAAGGACGCCAGGAACATCGGGTCATCGCTGATGGTCACGCTCTCAGGATCGAAGTGCAGCTCATCGTTGTTGCCGCCGACGTCGGTCATGCGGCCACCGGCCGGCGGGCTCGGCCCGCCGACGCCCAGGCCGGGTCGGGTGAAGTCGGTGACGACGGACAGCAGGTAGCGCTGTCCTCGGACAACGAAGACCAGCAGGACCTCGAACTGGTCGAGGTTGTCCCGGCTGCTGGCGTGGTAGCACTGGGTGCCCGGTGCCGCACCGCTCAGGGTGTGGCCGGCGGCGTCAGAGGTCAGCGGCACGTTGGGCACCCCGCCAATGAGGGTGGCGAAGGGGAGGAGGTCGACAGGGCCCACGCTGGCGGCGGTGAGCCATCCGCTGAAGCTGAAGCTGCCGTTGGGGTTGGCCGCGCTCGAGCCGGGTGACGGGGACCCGACGGGTGACGCCGAGGGGGAGGCCGGCGGACGGCTGGGTGTCGACGCCGAAGGGGCGGCGGTGCACCCGGCGGTGAGCGTCATCAGCGCCATCAGCAGTGACAGCGCGGGCCTGCGAGCGCCGCCGTGCAGGAGCATCCGAGAGTCCAACCCGCTGGTCAGCGTGCTGCCGCGGTGTCCGCCACCGGCCCTGCCACCCTCCGGTCGGGGCCGCGCAACGACTCGATGTCGATGACGAAGCGGTAGCGCACGTCGCTCCTCAGCGTGCGTTCATAGGCGTCGTTGATCTGTTGGATGGGGATCACCTCGATGTCCGAGGCGATCTGATGCTCGGCGCAGAAGTCGAGCATCTCCTGCGTCTCCCGGATGCCGCCGATCATTGATCCGGCCAGGCGGCGGCGGCCATTGACCAGCGGGCCTGCCTCGAGCGGTGAGGGACCCGGCAGACCCACCAGCACCATGGTGCCGTCACGACGCAATGCCCTGAGGTACGAGTTGTAGTCGTGTGTGGCCGAAACAGTGTCGATGATGAAATCGAAGCGACCGTCACAGCTCGCCAACCAGTCCGCCTCGCTGGTGACCACGAAGTCATCGGCGCCCAGGCGGATCGCGTCCTCTCGCTTGGCGGGCGAGTGGCTGAGCACCGTGACCTGGGTCCCGAGCGCCTCGAGGAACTTGACAGCCATGTGGCCCAGACCGCCGAGACCGACCACGGCCGCCTGCTCGCCGGCGCGCACGCCGAAGTGACGGATCGGCGAGTAGGTGGTGATGCCCGCGCACAGCAGCGGCGCCGCGGCGTCGAGCGTGATTCCCGGCGGCATGCTCAGCACATAGCTCTCGTCGACCACGATCCGCTCCGAGTAGCCACCATGGTTCGGGGTGGTGCCGTCGCGCGCGTACCCGTTGTACGTCGGCGACATTCCCCGCTCGCAGTACTGTTCCTCCCCGGCCACGCAGGCTTCACATTCGCGGCAGGAATCGACGAAGACTCCGACGCCGACGGTGTCTCCGACGGTCCACCTGCGGACCTCGTCGCCGATGCTGGCCACGCGGCCGATGATCTCGTGGCCGGGCACCATCGGGAAGACCGCGCCGCCCCACTCGTCGCGGGCTTGGTGGATGTCGCTGTGACAGACACCACAGAAGAGGATGTCGATGAGCACGTCATGGGACCCTGGCCGGCGCCGATCGAGCTCAAACGGTTGCAGCGGCGAGCCCGGGCCGATGGCAGCGTAGGCGTGGGTTCGGATCAACACAGGATGGCTCCGCGGCAGGTGCGGTGAACGTTCACGCCGTTCGCCATGGGTCGGATCGTTGCGGCGGCGGGCCGCTTCCTGGCGGATTCGCTGGTTCCTCAGAGAGCGGGTCGTCCCAGTCCACCAGCCCGGCGGCCTCCATCGCTCCCGGTTCCTCCATCCAACTCTTCGGCGGCGGCTGGTGTGGGCGAGAGTGCAGGTCGGCCAGCATGCGGTCGGCATCGCGCAGGAACAACTCTCGGTCACTGATCACCGGTGCCGGCAGATAGGGTGGTTCGTCCTCACCCGGGCCGAGTATCCCGACGCCGTCCGGGTATGGATTGTTCGTCCCCAGGGTGGGCCCGGCATTCGAGTCACTGCGGAGCACCAGCCAGAAGATGACGCCGAGGAAGCCCACGATGAGGACCAGGGCGAGGATCAGAACGATCACCTCGTCATTCTGTGCCTGGTGGAGCGCTCGCGCCAGGCCCGGTTCGAACCCGGGCTTCTCGGCATCGTAGCGTGGACAGGTAGCGGCCGCCCACGCAAACTAGTGCAGACTGGGGGAGCAATTTCATGGAGGAAGCCAGTGGCCGGGACGCCGATGCGAGAGCTCGCCGAGATCGTCCGCCTGCAGAAGGGCAAGCACAGACGGCCTGACGACGGCGTGTGCGCGATGGAACTGGTCGCCTGGATGGCCGGTGAGAAGCACAGCGATCAGCCACGATCGGCCTCGCCCGTGATCGCCGCGTTCAGCCGGTCCTTCAACGATGGGCTGGAACCCGCACATCGCCAGCGCTTGGCTCTCCTGGCCGCGCGCATGATCGGCACGCGCGGTGGCCGTGATCACGAGGTGGTCCGGAGCCAGATGCTGTGGGACTGGATGATCGCCACCGCCGTCCCCACCTGGCTCGCCGCTGCGCAGCGATCAGATCTCGCCGGCGCGCTGGTCGCCGGTCGCGCCACCGCTCTCGACGCCGCCACCGGAGCACTCGATGCCCACGGGTACGCGCCTGTCCGCCCCGCCGATGATGACCGCACCACCGCATGTGTCAGCAATGCACTCGCGGCCTGCGGCGTCACCGGAGCCTGCCTGGCGGGGAGGGACGTGGCCGACCGTGCGCGCGGATCCCGAGCTCGTCGCCAGTGGGAGGCAGCTCGTGTCCTGGCCCGAGCGGCCGCCTGGTCGGTGGCCGAGTCCGGTCCCGGCGTGAAGGGCGAGCAGGCGCAGGCGCACCTGTGGCGGACGGCCGCCACTCTTCGCGACAGCGCCTTCGTGCTTCTCGACCGGCTGATCGCCGTCACCGAGCCGCTCCCACCGCCGCCGCCGCCGGAGGTTGCGCCAACCAACGCGGAGGCTGATCAGCGCGTGCTCGCTGGTCGAATCGAGCAGCCCCTCTGGCGAGGCTGAGAGGGCGGACGCCGGGCGACGGCTGGAAGATCTGACACCCCCGGATTCGGCACATCGAGGCGGCGAATGCACAGTGACAGCGCAGCGTCGTGTGACCGAACGACGCCCCGGCCGGCGGCCGGTGAGTCGGAGATGCGACACGCAGCTCGCGCTCATCGCCGAGGTGGCGGCGGTTTGCGGTGCGTTGGGGATCGACTGCTGGCTGCGCGGGGGATGGGCGATGGACTTCTACCTCGGTCGCGTCACCCGAGAGCACAGTGATGTCGACTGGCTCCTCTGGGCGGAGGACGCCGATCGCCTTGTCGATGCTCTGGACCAACGCGAATATCAGCGCACACCTGAGCATCCAGCGGATCAGCAGCTGGATTTCGTCTGGCACGGGGAGGTGGTCAGCTTCGCCTTGCTCGCCCGCAACGACGCGGGCGAGGTCGTCGTTGCCGGAGGCCCTCATGCCGGCAAGGCGTGGCCTGCGTCTCTGCTGGCGCCGACGCCGGGTCAGATCGGGGAGATCCGCTGCCGGGTGATCTCACCAGAGGCGCAGATCGAGATCAAGGAGATGATGCCCGTATGGGTCCCCGAGCGTCCTCGGCGACCCAAGGACCGAGACGACCTCGCACTGCTGCGCAGAGCGGTCGCTCAACGCTCCGAAGCTCGTGGGGGGAAGCGCGCTCCGAGGACAGGCGAGCGTGAGCGACCCGACCACCCGGGGCTGAGCCGACGTCCGCGTGCCAGTAGGTGATGCCTGGCCATCCGACGAAGTGATTCGGAATGTCGGTCGCGGACAGGGCACCAAGCCGCTCCGCGATCTCACCAGTCAGACCTGACCCCATCGGACCTCAATCTGCGGCGAGGAGTGTGGTTATCTCGCGCACGTCGGCCACTCGGGCCGGATCGAGCAGGAGCTGGCAGAGCTGGCTGGTTCGCGACGAGCCCAACACGGGCGCCATCAGGTCCTCCGCCTTGTCGCGAACCTCGCCAGGCGTCATCGGGTTGCTCACGGTGCCCCGCACGCGGTCCACTCGCTGGGACACCCTGTCGCCATCCTTCAACGCCAGTGTGAGGACGGCCTTGCGGCCTCCGAGCAGCGCCTCGTCGGGGACGAGCTCGGTGACTGTGACGAGCTGTTCGATGGTGGCGTCGTTCAAGCGTTCGTCGTCATGGGCGAGCGCGAAGCTGCACCGGCCGTCGAGAAGGGTGGCGGCGACCAGGTACTGGACGTTGATGTCGGCCATCGAGCGGTTGTCAACGACGCGAGCCAGGTCTGCAGACAGTCGAATCTCGATGCCTGCGAGCTCGTCGGCCGTGAACGGTCGGCCGTGCTCCACTACCAGTTCCTCGGCCGCCTGGACGGCCGCTTGCGCGGGCGACCCAACGCTGTAGCGCTTGATGTTGGTCTCTACCACCTCGAAGCGCGTGCCCAGCTCGGCAGAGAGCTCGACACGGCGTGGACTCGGGCCGGTCGCGTCCAGGAAGTTCGGGTGGCCGCTGAACACGTCGTCGACGCCATCTGAACCGCCCGCCACCATGCGCGCAGCGAGAACCCCTTGACTGGCGGGTTGCCCGGCGAACACGTAGGCCTTCTCCACGTGATGCAGGTCACGCATCCAGCTTGTGACACCAGCGGCCTGTTGCGCCGCGTACGAGAGGACGTGGCCGCATTGACGCGCTGAGAGCTGGTACAGAGAGGCGGCAGCCGCCGCGGCTCCAAAGGTCCCGACCAGGGCATGACTGCTGCGCGTGCTCAAGCGCAGGTCGAGGACCTCGAGCCCGACAGCCCGCCCGACTCGGCAGCCCGCGTCATATCCGCTCGCAATCGCGCGGACGAGGTCGACGCCACTTCGTCCGTGGGCTTCGGCCACCGCCAGCGCCGCGGGCACGACGCCGCAGCCCGGGTGGGAGAGGGAGGCGGGATGCGAATCGTCGGTCTCGTCGGCATGGGCCGCCATGCCGTTGGCGAGAGCCGCGCCCACCGCGTTGGTTCGCCCTCGAGTGGCGATGATCGTCGCCTCCTCATGGCCGCCCAGGCCCGAGGCGATCTCGAAACCGCGACGGCCCGGCGCCATCCCAGCCCCGGAGACGGCGGCAGCGACGGTGTCGAGCAGATGACATCCCACCTTGACAACCACGTGGTGCGGGAGCTCACGCTCGAGGGCCGAGGCGATGTGGGCGGTGAGCGCGGCAGTCTGCGCGCTCACCAGGTCCGGCCTCGGGTCAACCAACGAAGAGACCTTCGACGTCGGAGCGACCCTTGAGGTCGGAAGATCGGCCGTGACTGGTGTTCTGGCCGTTCACGAGGACATATGCCTGGTCTGATTGCTCCAGGGCAAATGTCACGTTCTGCTCGATGGTGAGCACACCAATACCGGCGTTGGCGATGTTCCGGATCGATTCCCACACCTTGGCGGCGTACAGCGGCGAGAGGCCCGCCGTGGGCTCATCGAGCAGCATGATCTTGGGCTGCAGCATCAGAGCGCGCGCCATCCCCAACATCGTCTGCTGACCGCCGGAGAGGTTGCTCGCCGACTGCTTCATCGCCACCCGCAAGTCGGGGAAGAGCTCCAGCACCGTGTCGATCCTGTCTGTCAACTCCTTGGTCAGGGTGAAGCCACCCATCTCGAGATTCTCGCGCACGGAGAGTGAGGGAAAGATGCGACCGAGCTGGGGCACGTACCCGAGCCCCGCTCGGACGCGCCGGTACGGGGGCATCTGGCTGATGTCGAGCTCGTCGACATGCACGCTGCCGCCTTGCAGCGGGAGCAGGCCGATCAGCGTCTTGAAGAGGGTCGATTTGCCTGCGCCATTGGGTCCGAGGATGGCGACGGTGACGCCGTCCGGAACCGTGATCGCGACATCGCGCAGCACCGGCTCTCCGCGGTAGCCGGACGTGATTCCTCTGCCGATGAGCATCAGGCGCTTCCCAGGTAGGCGTCGATAACGCGACGGTCGGCTCGCACGGTGTCCAGGTCGCCCTGAGCCAGGACGGTTCCCTCAGCCATCACGATGACGTCAGAACAGACCCTGCCGACGAAGCTGAGGTTGTGCTCAACGAGCAGCACCTCGATGCCGCGCCCGCGCAGCCGTTCTATGACCGCAACGACGGTGTCGACCAGCCGTGGGTTGACCCCGGCGATCGGCTCGTCGAGGAGGAGCAGGGTGGGGTTGGCCATCAGCGCCCGTGCGATCTCCAACAGCTTCATCTGCCCCCCGGAGAGCTCGCCGCCAAGCGCGTCTCGGCGGTGGCTCAGGCCAACCTCTTCGAGCAGCTCCTCAGCGCGCGCCCGTAGCTCGTCCTCCTGCGCGCGCCAGAGCGGCGGCAACCATGCCCGTGCGAGGCTCTCACCGCGCTGCACCTGGCGGCCGATCAGCAGATTCTCCATCAGCGGGAGCCGCGGAAAGACGCGGGCGGTCTGGAACGTCCGCACCAGACCCATGCGTCCGACGGTTGAGCGCAGCTTGCCGGTGATGTCCTCCCCGCGGAGAACAACTCGTCCGCGAGTGGGTCTGAGGCCGCCGGCGATGATTTCCATCAGGGTGCTCTTGCCGGCGCCGTTGGGGCCGATGAGGCCGGTGACGTGTCCGGACCGGACCACGAAGCTGCAGTCTCGAACGGCCTGCACGCCACCGAAGTTCTGGCTCACGCTATCGACGGCCAGCAGCGCGTCATCAACGGACGTCACGATGTCGTGGCGTCCGCGGTCTGGGGTGGCGTGGGCAGCTCGGGATTGTCGGGTGTCTCGATCCTGCGCCCATAGAGGCGCACACGGGTCTCGGGCAGGAGTCCTTGAGGCCTGAAGCGCAGGAAGAGGATGAGCAGGACGCCAATCAGCACGCCTCGTCCCGGGCCCACCAACTCCGACGGGATCGAGGCGGGGAGGAAGCGGGTGCTCTCGTTGATCCCGACCAGGACGATGGCAGCGCCAACGACGGCGCCGAGGTTGTTGCCGGTGCCCCCGACGATGACCGCGGCGAAGATGATGAAGGTCTCGAGTGGAAACCAGGCCTGTGACCCGAAGGCCGTTTGGTACTCGATCAGGAGGCCGCCGCCGATGCCGGCGAAGAAGCAGCCAATCCCAAGCGCTGCCAGGCGCGCGACCAGCGGTCGTCGCCCAAAGGACTCGGCCACGACCTCGTCTTCGCGAACTGCACGCATGAACCGACCGAGTGGCGAGCGCTGCAATTGCCTGGTGGCGAGGAAGAGAATCGCCGCGAAGATCACCGCGATGATGAGGAAGACGAGCCCGTAGACCTCCTGGCTGGCATCCGCAAGTTGTGCGTCGAATGGGCGGGGGACCCCGGCGAGCCCCTGGGCGCCGTTGAAGAGCGAATCGTTGTTGGCAACTATGGTGTACAGGACCTGGGCCAGCGAGAGGGTGGCGATGGCCAAGTAGTCGGCGCGAAGGTTGCGCAGTGTCACCGTCGCCAGAAGCAGGCCGACAGCCGCTGCGGCGAGGCCGCCGAACAGGACGGGGAGCGGCCACGGGACATTCCAATGGAGGATGTAGAGCTGCGTGAAACCGTTCTCCGTGTTCCCCAGCGACGTGACCGCGGTGATGTAGGCGCCGATGGCCACGAACGCGATGTAGCCGACGTTCAGCACACCGACATACCCGAATTGGATGTTCAGGCCCAGCGCGAAGATGACGTTGATCGCGATCAGGGTGACGATCTCGATGAGGTAGAAGAGCATCAGACTGTCCTGCGGCGAGAGGAGAACAGGCCGCGAGGTCGGAGAAGCAGCACCAGGATGAGGATGAGGAAGGCCAGGCCACCCTTGTAGGCGGCGTTGATGTACGCGCCCGAGACCTCGATGACGATGCCCAGGACGACGGCGCTGATCAGCGCACCCCAGGGCTTGCCGATGCCACCCATGATGACTGCCGCGAAGAAGAGGAACAGATACGAGTTGCCGAGGGTTGGCTGCACGTTGTAGACGTTGATCGCGAGCACCACCCCGCCGATGCCGGCGAACATTCCAGAGATCAACCAGACGGCGCGAGTGACGAGTCGCGTGTTGATGCCGGACGCCTGGGCCAGGTCGGCGCTGTCAGACATGGCTCGCATCGCCTTGCCCAGCTTGGTGTACTTCAGGAGGATCTGGAGGGCACCGATGGCGGTGATGGCAATGGCGATGATCAGCAGCTGGCTTCCTGTGAAGTTGATGTCGCCGACGCTGTACTGGGTGTTCGACGGCGCCGCGTAGCGCCGGAAGTCAGTAGTGAAGACTATCTGGTAGAGGTTCTGCAGTATCAGGGACAGCGCGACGGTCACGATCAGCAGAACGACCAGGTTTGGCCGCCCCCTGATGAACGGCTCGAACACCACCTGGTCGAGAAGGACGGCAAGCAGGCCGGTGACAGCCATCGCCGCGACGATGCCGACGAAGACGTTGAAATGCGCCTGGGTGCTCACGAAATATCCAATGTACGCACCCAGCGTCAGAAATTCCCCATAGGCGAAGTTGACAAAATTGGTGACGCCGAACTGCAGGCTGAGGCCCACGGCGCCAATCGCGATGACTGACGCAGTGACCAGCCCATAGCCAATCGACTGGATGAGGATGTGCACTGGAACCCCCCTCCTGTGTACGTGACGGTCTGGTTGAGCCCGGTCTCAGTAGCTGGCGAGCTCCGCGGCGCTCAGCGTCACGACAGTCTGGGTGGAGCCGTCGGCGGCGAACTTCAGGGCGTCGAAGGGGCCGAAGGTGTTGTGGTACTTGTCGAAGTCCTGTGAACCGGCGGCGCCCTCGTAGTTGACCTTCTGGCCTGCCTTGATGGCCTTGAGGCCGCTCGCATAGTCGTTGACCACATTCCCCGGCGGATTGCTGACCTGCGTCACCGCGTCATTGATCGCTTGCGAGTCAGTGGTGGTTCCGGCCTTGTCCATCGCCAGCGCAGCGAGGATCACCGCGTCATACATGTCGGCAGAGAGGTTGGCCACCTGCTTGGAGTTGTACTTCGCGTTGAAGATCTGTTCGTAGTGGGCGCGTCCCTGACCGCTCGGCGCTGAAGACTGCGTGGAGACGACCGAGTTGGCGATCTCGGGACCGATGGCGCTGAAGAAGTCAGAGGTGCTGGTGGTGTTGGTGCCGATGAACGGGACCGTGAGGAAGCCGGCCTGCTGGATCTGTGGGAAGAGCACGCCGGCGGTCGCAGAGCTGACCTGGAAGAAGACTGTCTTGGGATGCTGGGCGAAGATTTGCTGGACCTCACTGCGGTACGAGGTCTGGTTGGGCGCGATGTCGACTGTGGCGACCAGCTGGCCACCGTGACGCTGGTAGGCATCGGTGATCGGAGCCTTCAGCGTCTGTGCGGCGGGCTGCTTCTCGAAGACCAGGGCGGCGGTCGTGAGGTTGTTCTTGAGCGCGTAGTCCGCCATTGCGGTTCCCTGTTGCGAGTCCGACGCGGTGGTCCGCCAGAAGTACTTGTCGGTGCTCTTGTCGAGCGAGGTCGATCCGCCGACGATGAACTGCGGGACACGGGCCCGCTCCGACTGCTTGATGACAGTCGGGCCGGTGATGGTGCGGGGGCCGACGAGCACCGGAACGTGGTCGACGTTGAGCAGCTTGCTCTCCGCCGAGCTGGCATCGGTCGGGTCGCTGGCGGTGTCGCCGGTGATCAGCTGGATGTGGGCGCCGTTGACTCCACCGGCGGCGTTGATCTCGTCCACGGCGAGGTTGACGCCCTTCATCAGGTCGGTGCCTGCCTGGGCGAAGGGTCCCGTGAACGGGGCCATCACTCCGAAGGTCACAGTGCCGCCGCCCCCGCCGCTTGAGCTGGAGCCCGAGCCGGATCCGCAAGCGGCCAGGGCCGGCACCAGCCCGCACACTGCCGCGAATACGACAAGGCGGCTCGAGCGGGACCCCGACTGCTGACGCTGCCAATCGTTGCGTTCCGCGCGATGCACCCGTCGTGACACGTGGTTCATATTCAGTGCCCCACTCCCCCGATATCTGATCAGAAATCAGATAATGACGGCGCGTTGTAGGGGGAGTCAAGCTCCGACTGCTTCAGCTTCCGTACGCTGAGCGCAGGTGCGGAGGAACCAGGGCAGGGGTGGAGGAGAAGCCGATGGCACTTGAGCCCGACCAAGAGAGCGAGGCCACGCACGCCCCTGGTTCTCGAGGCGCCGGGGAGGCGCTGCCGATCGGACGTCTCGGCTCCCGGCAGAAGCTCGGCCACGAGGTTGCCCGATATCTTCGTGACGCGATTCTGAGCGGCACCTTCGTCCCGGGCCAGCGGCTCGGGGTCACCGAGCTGGCCGCGGTGCTGGGCGTCAGCACCATGCCCGTCCGAGAGGCGCTGGTCGGCCTGGCGGGGGAGGGGCTGGTCAGCGAGCTTGCCCGGCACGGCTTCCACGTGGCTCGCTTCCATTCGGCTGACATCGCCGACGTCTACCGGGTGCATGCATTTGTCGCCGGCCTGCTCGCCGAAGCTGCCGCTCCGCTGATCACCGAGGCCCAACTCCAAGAGCTGCGAGTCATCGACGCGGAGATCGCCGAGCTCCACGCGCAGACCGCCGATGCCGAGTACCGCTCGGACGCGATCGAGGCACTCAACTACCGCTTTCACCGTCTGATCAACTGGGTCAGCGACCACGACCGGCTGAGGTGGTACCTCCGCACCGCCAGCCAATATGTGCCGCGCCACTTCTATGCGCGGATCCCTGGTTGGATCGAACGCACCGTCGACGATCACGGCGACATCATCGACGCCCTCGCGGCACGCGATGGGGTCACCGCCCGCCGCCTCATCGAGGAGCACGTGGACGGAGCCGGCGCGCTGGTGATCGCCAACCTGAAGCAGCCCGATGCGTGAGCCGACATTGCTCTTGCGATCGGTCTGATCAGGCCTTCGGTTTCTCGATCGCGACAGGCTGCTGTGGTCCGCGACCCCGGCGATAGACCATCAGGGTGCGCGTGAAGGTGATGACGATCACCCCGTCCTGGTTGAATCCGCGGGTAGACACCTTCACGATGCCGACGTCGGGACGAGATTGCGACTCCCGCAGTTCCAGAACCGCCGAGTCCGAGTAGATGGTGTCGCCCTCGAACACGGGAGCGGGCATCCGCACCTCGTCCCAGCCGAGATTGGCCATGACGTTCTGCGACACGTCGGAGACGGATTGCCCGGTGACCAGTGCCAGGGTGAAGGTCGAGTCGACAAGAGGCTCCTTCCATTGCGTCTGGGCCGCGTAGTGCCTGTCGAAATGGAGGGGAGCTGTGTTCTGGGTCAGCAGGGTGAACCAGGAGTTGTCGACAGCGAGCACGGTGCGCCCCAGCGGATGGCGATATGTGTCACCCACCTCGAAGTCCTCGAAGAACCGGCCGCGCCACCCACCCTTCTCCACGATCAGCCTCCGTACGAGCGGGGCATTCCCAACACGTTCTGGCCGAGGAACGCCAGGACGAGATTGTTGGTGACCGGTGCGTTGAGATAGAGCCTGGTTTCACGGAACTTCCGCTCGACGTCGTACTCCGCTGCGAATCCCCAACCACCGTGGGTGTCGAGGCAGGCGTTGGCGGCCTGCCACGACGCCTCGGACGCGAGCAGCTTGGCCATGTTGGCCTCCGCCCCGCAGCGCTGACCGGCGTCGAAGAGGGCGGCGGCCTGCCAGCGCATCAGGTCGGCGGCCTCGACGGCGGCGTAGGCGCGAGCGATGGGAAACTGGACGCCCTGGTTCGCCCCGATCGCACGACCGAACGCCTCTCGGTTGCTCGCATATGCCGCCGCGGTGCGAACGAACCAGTGACCGTCTCCCACGCACTCGGCGGCGATCAGGATCCGCTCAGCATTCATCCCGTCGAGGATGTACCCGAAGCCCTCGCCGACCTCGCCGATCAGGGCCTCGTCCCCGACCTCGAGGCCGTCAAGGAAGACCTCGGTGGTGGCATGGTTCATCAGCGTTCTCATCGGTCGGATGGTCATCTGCAGGCCTGCCTGGCGAAGGTCGACCAAGAACACCGACAACCCATCGCGGCGGCGTGAAACCTCTGCAAGGGGCGTGGTCCTGGCGATCAACAGCATCAGGTCGGAGTGCTGGGCGCGCGATGTGAAGGCCTTCTGCCCGCGCAGCCGCCACCCTCCCGCAATCCTCTCCGCGCTGGTCGTGATCGCTGTGGTGTCTGACCCCGCCGTCGGTTCGGTCACGCCAAACGCCTGGAGACGGACGGTGCCGTCGGCGATCTGCGGCAACCAGCGCTGCTTCTGCGTATCGCTGCCATGCCGCAGCACGGTGCCCATGGTGTACATCTGGGCGTGGCAGGCGGCGGCGTTGCCCCCCTGGGAGTTGATCTCCTCGAGCACCACGCTGGCGGCGGTGATGCCCAGACCGGCCCCGCCGTACTGCTCAGGGATCAAGATGCCGAGCCAGCCCTGAGCCGTCAGCTCCCGGACGAATCGCTCGGGGTAGCTGTCCGGCTCGAGGTCGCGCCAGTACGAGCCACCGAAACGAGAGCACAACTCGGCCACGGCCTGGCGAATCTCGGGCAGCTCCTCGGCATGCCGGGGTTCGAGCACGGTCATTCGGCGGCGGCCGCTTGTGCGGCCGCTAGTTCCGCGAGCACCTCCTGCGTGTGCTGGCCCAGCCCGGGCACCCCCCCGGTGGAGTGGGCGACCCCACTTAGGTTGAACGGCGGCACGAGGGCCTTGATGGGGCCGCTCGGACTGCCGACCTCGAACCAGCGGTCGCGAGACGACAGTTGCACGTGGTCGGCGAGGCCGGCGACATCGTTGACCACCCCACACGGGATGTCCGCGGCTTCGAGCATCTCGAGCAGGGCGCTCGCCTCGACGGTGCGAAGCCGCTCCACGATGATCGGCTCGAGAGTCGCTCGATTGGCCACGCGCCGCTCATTGGTGTGGTAGCGCTCATCCTCGATGAGGTCGGGCCGGTCGAGCACCCGGGTGCAGAAGGCTCTCCACTGGCCGGGGGTGTGAACACCGACGTTGACAGTCTTTCCGTCGGTGACGGGGTACGGGCCATATGGGCAGATGGAGTTGTGGAACAGGCCAGTGCGCGGTGGTTCCTTCCCGCCGTACATCCGGTGGTAGAGCGGGTGGGTCATCCACTCCGCGAGGCAGTCGAGCATGGCAACGTCGATTCGCAGTCCCTCGCCGGTGCGCCCGCGCAGGATGAGAGCGGCGAGAATCGAGCTGAATGCGTACATGCCGGACGAGATGTCGGCGATGGAGATGCCGACCTTGGCGGGCGCGTCCGCGTTGCCGGTCACCGACACCAGTGCGCTCTCGCCCTGAATCAGCAGGTCAAACCCCTTTCGGTGGGCGCCGGGGCCATCGGTTCCGTAGCCGGAGATGCCACAGCTTATTAGTTGGGGCCATCGGTCATGAAGGGTTTCCCAGGCGAGCCCCATGCGGTCGACTGCGCTGGGCCCGAGGTTGTGAACGAACACGTCAGCGGTCCCCAGGAGACCTTCAAGGGCTGCGAAGTCGGGAGCAGCGGTGAGGTCGAGGACCACCGACCGCTTGGCTCGGTTCAACCAGGCGAAGTAGGCCGATTCGCCGTGGACGACTGAGTCGTAGCCACGGGCCAGGTCGCCGCCACCAGGGCGCTCGATCTTGATGACGTCAGCTCCGAGGTCGCCGAGATGGCGCGTGCACAAGGGACCGGCGACAGCCTGCTCGAGCGCGACCACGCGGATCCCATCGAGAGGGGCGGCCTGGAGCGTCCCGGTCATCGGAACTCCCCTCGCAGCGGACGGCTCGTGCTGGTCAAGCGGCTGGCCTGCCTTCCGTGATTTTTGATCTAAGATCGCAAGTCTAAGCCACGCCTGCCACCCGGAGCCACATGTCGAGCGCGGTCACCACCAGCGGCGATCCCATACCGCTCCGCCTCACCGCCGCCTTCATCGGCGAGCTGGGCAGGCTCGACGGTTGCGCGATTCCGGCCCACGTCCGGCACGAGGTGCAGCGGACCCTGCTGAACTGTCTGGGCACCACCGTGGGCGCATCGCACAACGCCGCGGTCGAGATCGTCCTTCGCCACCAGGCCGATCACGGCGGCCGGCCGGTTGCGCCGGTGCCCGGACGGCACGAGCGCGCCGACCTCCACCACGCCGCGCTGGCCACCGGCATCGCGGCCCACGTGGACGATTTCGACGACACGCACCTCCAGACAGTGATCCACCCGGGGGCACCCGTGATCGCCGCGGCGCTCCCGCTTGGATTCGTCCGTGGCGTCTCCGGATCGACGCTGCTCCGAGCAGTTGCGCTCGGCTGTGAGGCTGAGCTGCGGATCGGTGCGGCGATCTCACCCTGGCATTACGATGCCGGCTGGCACATCACCGGAACCGTCGGTGTGCTGGGCGCAGCGTTCGCGGCCAGTGTCGTGCTCGGTCTCGACGAGGAGCGGACGGCGACCGCCCTGGGCATCGCAGCAAGTTCGACGGTGGGAATGCGCGAGGCCTTCGGCACGATGACGAAGTCGTTCCACATCGGGCGCGCCGCAGCCAATGGCATCCTGGCGGCGACGCTCTCGGAGCAGGGGCTCAGCGGGCCGGCCGACGTTCTCGAGAAGAGGTCCGGCTACCTCGCCGTCCTCACCCCGATGTGCGCACCCGAGCGCATCATCGATCGGATCGGCGAGCACTGGGAGGTGCTCGCCAACACCTACAAACCCTACCCCTGCGGCATCGTCTGCCATCCGGCCATCGACGCAGCCCGGGCTCTGCATACCCGTGCGGACCCCGCCGACGTCGAGGAGGTGGTGGTGCGTTGCCATCCGCTCGTGGTCGAGCTCACCGGCAATCCCGATCCCCATGATGGTCTGGAGGCGCGCTTCAGCACGATCCACGGCGTGGCCATCGGTCTGCTCGATGGCCGAGCGGGGCTGCACGAGTATTCAGATGAGCGCGTGGGCGCCGCGGACGCTGTGGGGATGCGCGCGCGAATCACGCTGCAGGTTGACGATTCGCTCGCCCGCGACTCGGCAGTGGTCAGCGCCCAGCTCCGCGACGGCCAGACCGTGGTGGAGATCGTGGAGCACGCCCGGGGCAGCCGGGCTCGCCCCATGAGCGACGAGGATCTCGCAGAGAAGGTTCGCGACCTGGTGGAGCCGGTGCTCCCACAGGGGACGACCGCGGTCATTGCCGCCGTCTCCGCGTTGGAGGGTGCTCCTGACCTGCAGGCGCTCGCCGCTGCTCTGACGCCCGAGAGACCCGGATGACCGGAGAGATCACCCGCGAGCTGGCGCGCTTTGTCACCGAGACCACCGAGCTGCCGCCCGCCGTCGAGCGCGCCATGCGTCGAATGCTCCTCAACATGGTCAGCCTGTCAGCGGGAAGCAGCCGGCATTCCGCCGCGACTGCCGCCGCCAGGGTGGTCATGGCGATGGACACCGCGCCGCGCGCCAGCGTGCTGGGCACGTCGATGCGCGTCGACACGCAATGGGCAGCCTTCCTCAACGGTGTCTCCGGCCACGTCGAGGATTACGACGACACCCACCTGGTGACAGTCATGCATCCCGGTCCGGTGGTCGTTCCGGCGGCCCTCGCCGTCGCCGAGGGGCGCAATGCCACGGTCGCTGAGCTCCTCTTCGCCATGGCGCTCGGAACGGAGGTGGCACTGCGTGTTGGTGTCGGCCTCGGGCCGGCTCACTTCGATCGCGGGTGGCACGTCACCGGTACTCTCGGCGTGATCGGAGCCGCCGTCGCCGCGGCGCGGCTGGCGCAGCTCGGCACCGAGGAGGTCATCCAGGCGCTCGGCCTGGCGACGACCCAGGCGGGCGCGATCCGTTCGGCGCTCGGCACCGAGACCAAGTCGTTCCACTGCGGGCACGCAGCCGAATCCGGGGTGGAGGCGGCACAGCTTGTCGAGCTCGGCTTCACCGCGGCCGTTCGCGGAATCGAGGGGCGCCGCGGGATGGCGGCCCTGATGACCGAGGACGCGGATCTCGACTGTATGGTCGCGGGCCTCGGTGAACGGTGGGAGCTACATGCCAACCAGGAGAAGCCATACGCCTGCGGCGTGGTCAGCCATCCGACCCTCGACGCTGCACGCCGGCTGCGCAAGCGACTCGCCGACATCTCCGCGATCGCGGGCGTTGAGGTCACTGTGAACCCGGTGGTGCTCGACGTGATGGCCATCCAAGATCCAGCCACCGGGCTGGAGAGCAAGTTCTCCGTGTACCACTGCGCCGCGATCGGTCTGCTCGATGGTCGGGGCGGCCCGCGCGAGTTCTCTGATGACCGAGCCCGCGCGGCTGACGTCGTCAGCCTGCGGTCCCGAGTCAGCGTGACCACTGATGAGCACATGCCGCGCGATGCCACAAGGATGGTGGTGCGAATGCGGGACGGTCGCAGTGACGAGGAATTCGTCGATCACATCGAGGTGCTGGACGAGGAGAGGCTTGCAGAGAAGGCGCGCAGCATGCTCGAGCAGGTCCTCGGGCCGTCAGCCGATGGCGCCATGACACGTCTGATCGGTCTTCGGGACAGCGATTCAGTGATCTCGCTCGTGGAAGCGGTCACCACGACGTCATGATCCACCGTCGACCTCCGGGTGACCAGACGCCGGCGTGAGCGGCGGGGTGTTAGTGACTCCTAACACCCCGCCGGTGAGTGCTGCGGCCAGGCGCGATGGGGCCGCATGATGCGGACGGTTGCAGGGCCGGGGGCTGGTCAGGTGAGCGTCGCGGCCGGCGGCGGCCAGTCTCGCGGGGGCCTGTCGGTCGTCGAATGCCAGGGTGCGCCGGCAATGATCCACTGGTCGCGCAGATCGACCCAGCGCTGCTCGCGGTCCGAGACCGGCCCACTCGCCTCGGCGTCATCGAACTGTGTGCCACACGAAGGGCACACCTCCACCGACAGAGTGTCACCAATCCACGCCTCTTCGTCGAGGTACGGGAAGTAGCACACGGGACACGTGAAGTGGCCGTCACCCGGCGGCGGGGCGTTCACCCAGGCGGCATCGGGCCGGTGCCAGCTGTTCGGCGCCGAGCCGTAGCTCTCCTCCGTCGCTGCCTCGGCGTCCTCCACTGTCGTGAACCACTGGTCAAAGAGAGCGGCGCCGTCGGACCCGCCGTGACCGCGGAGCAGATATCCAACGCGCTCGCCACCGGTGATCGACAACCACGCCGACCCGTCGTCCGCCGGCTCCGACAGCTCATGTATCAACTGCACGAGTTCATGGTAGAGCCCCGGGCGCCCAATTCCGGTCTGACGGGCACCATCACGGCATGAAAGTCGCCATCTGGTTCGATCCCGCCTGCCCCTGGTGCTGGCGCACCTCCCGCTGGCTCCTCGCGGTGGCGCCCAGCCGCGACCTCGACATCAGCTGGCGAAGCATCAGCCTCCTCGAGAAGAACGGCGGGGCCGACAAGGTCCCGCAGGATTTCAGGGCGAGCGTCCAGGCGACCCACCGGATGCTCCGCGTCATCGAGCGCCTTCGCGCGCTCGACGGCGGCGGTGATGAGGCGGTGGAACGGTTCTACACGGAGGCGGGCGCACAGATCCACCATGACGGCGTCCCGGCCCCGGACGTCGATCTGGCCGCTGTCCTTGTCGCTCTCGGCCACGACCCGGCCCTGGCATCCGCGGCGGATGATGAGGCGATCGACGACGTCATCCGTGAGTCGATGGCGGAGGCTCTGCGCCTGGCGGGATCGGATGTCGGCACGCCGATCGGGAGAATCGGGGACGGGGCGTTGTTCGGACCAGTGCTCGAGCCCGTACCCTCCGGGGACGAGGCGCTGCGGGTCTTCGACGCTGTCGCTGTGCTGGCGAGCGCGTCCGGTTTCTGGGAGCTGAAACGAAGCCGCAGCGGACCGCCCACCACTCTGCCGCCACGTCCGGCGACCGCCTTGGCTCCCTCCTCTCGCCGCTGAGCAGGCATGCCGAGGGCTCTGAGGTGCTAGTCGTACGATGTCCACGATGGCCCTGAACCTCGGCTCCGTGAATGGCGTTGAGGTGCGGCGGTTGACGGCGCCTGAGGCCCGCCAGTGGATCGATGGACTTGCCGCGGTGCTGGTCGACTGCGTGCGGGGTGGGGCTTCGGTCAGTTACCTGGCGCCGTTCTCGCACGGAGAGGCCCGGGCTGTGTTCGAGGGAGTTGTCGCCGAGGTCGAACGCGCACAAAGGATTCTGCTCGCCGCGTTCGTCGACGGAATGCTGGTCGGGACGGTGCAGGTGGTGCATGCACTGCCGCCCAACCAACCGCACCGCGGCGATGTGGCCAAGCTGCTGGTTCTCCGCTCGGCGCGACGGCAGGGTGTCGGGCAGCGGCTGATGGAGCGGGTCGAGGTCGAGGCGAGGAGCGAGGGGAAGACACTGCTGGTGCTCGACACGGTGACGGGCGACGCTGCGGAGCGTCTCTATGAACGGCTGGGGTGGACGAAGACCGGCGTCATCCCCAGCTACGCCCTCTACCCCGACGGGCGTCCGTGTGATACGACGGTCTTTTGGAAGCAGCTGCCAGCCCAGTCATAGCTTCATCGTCGGGAGATGGCGCCATGGGAAAGAGAAGCGCGGGACGCAGAGCGACCGGCGTTGTGGCGGTGGGAGCGACGTGCCTGATGGCCGCTTGCGGTGGGGCGCCCGTCCCAGGCAATACCGCCACGTCGCCATCGGCGCCGGCGCCGGCGAGCGTTACCCCTATGGCGGCGTCGCCGCAAGGCAGAGGTGGCGGCGGTGGTGGCGGCTGTGTCTGTCCTGTCGGTACGACCCTTCCCGGCTGTGATTCACCGCTTACAAATGGCCTTCCCGTTGTGCAGCCCGTGAGCGACAAGATCCCCAACTACGGTCTGGGACAAGGCCCCGTGTACTGGAGCGGGCAACCGGTCTGGCACACTGCCGGCGAGGTCGGGGTGGTGCTGGTGGACCCGACGGTCAAAGTGCCGGTCAGAGTCAGCTTTGCCGGGCCGGGGAACGCCGGGACAGCGACCTTCGGCGGCCAGGCGAGCGTCATCATCGACCGCGCGCCGGGCCGGTGGGCGTACGCGTCGCAGACTTTCGTTCCAAGTGTTGCCGGCTGCTGGACGCTGCGGGCGGTGTTCGGCGCCACGACGGTGCTTGTGCACTTCACAGTCGTCGACGGTCCACCGCCGCCCGGGTAGCGTGAGCCGCCTTGAACGATCACCGTGGCTGATCTCCCTATCCCGATGCCTTTGAAGGCCGCGCCCGACATACGCACGGCTGAATGGGTCGTGACCGGGTTACGTGGCTTCGCGGAGTCAGTCCTCTCGATCGTTCCGTGTGGCTTCCCGGCGTACGTTCGCGTTTTCCATCCAGCCTATCGGCGTGTGGGCGCGACCTCGGCACGGGTGCGCTGGCAGGACGTCGCGGCAGCGAATCAAACCCACGCTCATGCAGGGATGCAACTGAACGCTCTGACGGGCAGCTACCACTTCATCAACCACGCACAACCCGGCATCTTCGACCAGCCGCCGTTTGTCGGCGCGCTTCCAAACGAACTGTTCGCGCAGCTTGCCGTCGCACTTGCTCGCCACACGTCCACGCCGGAGCGCTGCTGGTTTTCGATCTGGACTGGGTTCGGCGCGATCCCATCCGACGTACGCGCAGCGCCAACGTTCTCGACACGCGAGCGCGAGTATCACCTGCTCGCGGCGTCGGCGGCCGACGCCGTGGAGGATGTCCGTAAGATGTCGACTCTGCCTCCGATCAATCTGTGGTGGCCTGACGATCGTGCCTGGTGCGTCGCCACGGAGATTGACCTCAACACCACGTACGTCGGCTGCGATGACGCAACCCGAGACGAGATCCTCGTCCTGCCCAGGGTCGAGGATCTCGCCATCGACCCTCAAACCGGTATTGGATGGGACAGCGATCACCTCAACCCGCTTGTGTAGGGATGTGCTGCGCGACAGCGTGGTCGATCTGCGAGCCCTCGTCCACGGCAGCCCACCCCAACGGGCACCGCGGTCATTCCGCCCGCCGCCCGCTCCCCCCCTGGTGCACGACATCGTGGTGAACCGAGACGTCGCAGTAGAGCGGCGCGTCGTCCGTGCACGACGGGCACTCCGGTTGCACCGTTGCGTGGTCGATGCCGAAGTCACTGCACAGCAGCAGCTCCACGGCCCGAATCATCGCCGTCACCTCGCCCAGCGGACGATCGGCGACGGTCACGTGGGCTGACAGCGCTCGGTGCTCGCGGTCCAGCGACCAGATGTGCAGGTCGTGCACGCCCTCGATGCCGGGCAATGCCGCGATCCGCGCACGCACCGTCTCGATGTCGAGGTCGCGCGGGGTCCCCTCGTTGAGGATGTGCAGCGCCTCGCGAACCAGTCCGACTGCTCCGATGAGCACCAGGGCTGCGATCAACAACGAGACGACGGCGTCGGCACGAGTCCAGCCGAAGGCCAGAAGCGCCAGTCCACCGACGACCACGGCGGCGTCGGTCAGGGCGTCGGCGGCGATGTGCAGCGCCGCGCTGCGGACCCCGAGCCCGCCGCCGGCACCCTTGAGCAGCACCGCGATGGCGACGTTGGCGAACAGCGCGATCATGCCGACCACGATCACCGGCACCGCGGCGACGGCCACCGGGTGCTGCAGGCGCGTGACGGCGCCGAGCGCGATCGCGCCGGCGATCAGCACCAGGACCACACCGTTGAGGGCCGCGACCACGATGCCGCCCCGGTGATGGCCGTAGGTGTGGCGAGCCCCGGCGGGCCGGCGGCTGCTCGATACCGCGTACCAGGTGAGGCCGAGGGTGGCCGAGTCGGTGACCAGGTGGCCGGCATCGCTGAGCAGCGCCACGGAGCCGGACATGACGCCTCCGACGATCTCCAGAGTCGCGATTCCGACGACGGCAGCGATCGCCAGCCGCACCCGCGAGAGCGTTGTCGCAGGAGCCGGTGCCGTCATGGCTTGATTATCACCACCCCAGTCCTCTCTTCCGCGTCGTCATCAGGACAACCTGGCGTGCCCAGGTCGAGATCAGCGGGCCGCCGCGGCGGCGACGCGCTTGAGAGCCCGGCCGACGTCGGGTTCCGAGCTGCGGGAACGCTTCAGCTCGAACACATGGGGGTGACGGAGGAGCGGGACAGCGATGTCCCAGAGCTCGCCGGCCTCCTCGCCGGTGATGCGCCGATCGACGATCGGCCCGAAGTACGCGGGGCTACCGTCGATGCTCAGCGTCGGCACCCCGAACGCACCGCGCTCGACAGCTGCTTCGTATTCGGCAACCACCTCCGCCTGGATGCTGTCGTCAGACAGCGCCGTTGACACCAGAGCAGGATCAAGACCCGCCGCCGTCACTGCCGCGCGCAGGGCGCTCTCCCTGCCGAGCGGCTGGTCGCGCTCATGGTGGGCCTCGCCGAGCTCGGTGTAGACGGCGCGAATCGCCTCCTCCCCACCGGCGCGGCGGGCCCCGACGAGCACCCGGCCCGACGGTTCGCTGGACGTCAGACTCCCCCGGTAGCGCTTGTTGCCGGCGTTGACCAGGGCCAGCGAGAAAACCTTGGTGACCACTGTGAAGGGCCGCACCTTCTCGGCCTCATGAAGCCAGCGCGACGTCAGCCATGCCCACGGACAGAGGGGATCGATGTACATCTCGACGGTTGGTTTGGTCATGGATCCACGATACCGGGGGCGGCGGTTCCACGAGCTCGGCCGCGCCTCCCTACCATGCAGCCGATGAAATCCGTGTACAGGCTCGAGACCGAGGCCGGTGAGGAGGTCGCCGCCCACGTCGAGGTTGCCGACAGGATCCTGTCGCGGTTTCTCGGCCTGATGTTCCGCGACAGCCTTGCCGCTGGGCACGGGCTGGCGATCCGGCCGTGCAATTCCGTCCACATGTTCTTCATGCGCTTCCCGCTGGACGTGCTGTTTGTCGATGGCAACGGCACGGTGCTGCGGGTGGTCGACTCGATCAAGCCGTGGCGTGCGAGCACGCTGGTGCGCGGTGCCAAGGCGGCCATCGAGCTGCCGGCGGGGACGGCAGCTCGCGCCGGTGTGGCGCCGGGGACAGTGGTGCGGATGGTGGAGGCGTAGGACCATGAAGTCCACCGAGCTCAGCGTCGACACCAGCCTTCAGCAGGTCGTTGACATCACCGACGACGTCGCCGGCTTTGTGCGCGGCGCCGTGGATGGGCTGCTCTCCGTCTTCGCCCTCCACGCCACCGCCGGCTTGGCGCTGATCGAGACGGGGAGCGGGACCGAGGAAGATCTCGTCGCCACGCTGAAGAGCGTGATCCCGCGCGACGATCGCTATCTGCACAGGCATGGAAGCAAGGGGCATGGAGCCGACCACGTGGTGCCCGCTCTGGTGAGCCCGTCGTTGGTGATCCCGGTGAAGGGCGGGAGGCTGACGCTGGGGACGTGGCAGCGCGTGGTCCTCGTCGACCTCAACAGCGACAATCCGAGGCGACGCGTCCGGCTCGACCTGCTCAGCGGATAGGACCGTCAGTCCGAAAGCGCCACCTCACCGCGCAGCCCCAGAAACGAAGCGTAGCCTGCGGCGGCCGCGTCGATGGCGGCGGACCCCTCCTCGGTCGGTGGTTGGAAGAGGTTCAGGTTGACAAGCACCGTCGTGGCATGCAGGACGCGCTTCCAGGTGCCGACCACCCGACCGTCGAGCACAACCACGTTGTTCAAGACGGACTCGTTGCGTGAGCTGAGCTGCTCGGCGTGGGTATCGGTGATGAGCAGACGTCGATCGGCGTAGGCCACTGTGTACTCGTCCCAATTGGGCAGCAGGTGAGCGCTGACAGCAGGTCGTCGGGCCGGTGTCTGGTGGCCGCGGCTGAGCCAGTACCGATCGCCGCCGAGCTCCAAGCATTCGAGCGACGGGTGCGCCGTGTCGGCTCCGGCGGCAGCATCGGCAATCGACAATCCGGACCACCACGAGAAGTCCTTGATGGTGGCCGGGCCGTGGCTCGCGAAGTACCGGCCGGCGAGCTCGCTCAACGCCACATCGCGATGCAGCCCCTCCACGACGGGCGCTCGCTCGTCGAGCAGCGCGTAGGTATGCTGCCTGCCGCGCAGGCCGCCGCTGCAGACCACTCCGTCCAGCTCGGCTCGCATCATCACACGGCCCAGGGCGATGGTGTCGCCGAGGTTGATGCCGGCACGCTGCAGGACGTCTCCGAGCTCCGGGCGAGTCAGCTGCCGTCCATCCTTCAGCGCGGCTGCAAGCGCGCGGTTGCTGCGAGTGAACGTCTCGTCGTCCAGACCCGACTCGCGGTGGTAGTGCGCCATCTGCGCCTTGATGCGCGGCGCGGTGAGCCTCAGCAGCCAGCGGATGTCCGCCGGAGTCACCAAGTGCCAGGTGGGCCGCAGCAGGTGGGTGCGGAGGATGGTGCCCTCAGCGAGAGCCTGGTCCAGGACGGCGCCGGCCAGGCCGTTGGCCCGCTGCGCGACCGCCCACCTGGCGCCCCCATGGTCCTGGGCCTGCACCGCCCCGAACCAGCCCACCACATCGTGCGCGGTGGCAGTGGGACCAGGCCACAGGCGCTGATTGCGCAGCCGCGCGCGAATGATGTCCGCCCCGATGTTCATCCCCCGGCGAATACTACACAGGGATGTATGGTTTGGTTGGCCGCCTCCATCAGGTCGCCCTCGACTGCGTGGCCCCCTCGCGCTGCGCCGGCTGCGCCAAGAGCGGCGGGGCGTTGTGTGAGGCGTGCGTCGACGCCATCGAGGCCACCCCGGTCCCGCTGGTGAGTGGCGTCCGGGCTGCGTTCGTCTACGAGACCGAGGTGCGCCGCATCCTCCACCACGGCAAGTTCCGTGACTGCCGTGCCGCGCTTCGGGCGCTGGCGTGGCTGGGTGCGCCGCGGTTGCAGCCGCCTGCGGACGCGCTGGTGACCCCCGTCCCGCTGGCGGCCCGGCGCGCTCACCAGCGCGGCTACAACCAGGCACGCGTGGTGGCCAAGGCGCTCGCCGAATTCCATCAGCTGCAGTTGCACGACCTGCTGGAGCGCACCAGGGACACTCCGGCACAGAGCACGCTCGATCGCTCGGCCCGGCGAGAGAACGTCACCAGAGCCTTCGCGGTGGTGGCCGGAGCGAGGGCGATGGTGGCCGGCGCCACCGTGTGGCTGGTCGACGACGTGGTCACCACCGGGTCCACCACAGCAGCCGCCAGGGACGTCCTGGTCGACGCCGGGGCCGCTCGCGTCGAGATCGCCGTGCTGGCCGCAGTGGTGTGACCGGACGCGCCTGCCCGGCCTTCCCCTGCGAGAATTGAGGTCTGATGCCAGTGCTCCACAAGATCCTCGGCGACCCGATCAACCGCGAGCTCAAGCGCCATCGCAATGCGGTCGACAGGATCAACGCCTTCGAAAAGGAGATGGAGGCGCTCTCCGACTGCGAGTTGCGCGCCAAGACTGAGGAGCTCCGCAAGCGACTCGGCGTGGCCGGACCGGACCTCACCTTCGGACAGACCTTCTCGCAGGGATTGACCAGTGATGACGAGGAGGACGTCGAGGCCGAGTACGCACGCAAGGAGGAGGCGGAGCGCCGCGCCGAGCGTCGCCGCGGCCTCGACCAGATCCTCCCCGAGGCGTTCGCGGTGGTCCGCGAGGCGGCTCGGCGCGCGCTGGGCATGCGCCACTACGACGTGCAGCTGATCGGAGGCATCGTCCTGCACCAGGGCAAGATCGCCGAGATGCGCACCGGCGAGGGCAAGACGCTGGTGGCCACCCTGCCGCTGTACCTCAACGCGCTCGAGGGCCGCGGCGCTCATCTGGTGACCGTCAACGATTACCTGGCCCGGCGTGACGCCGGTTGGAACGCGCCCCTGTATGCGGCGCTGGGGATGAGCGTTGCGGTGATCGTGCCCGGGCCAGTCGACAATCCCGACTTCGGTTACATCTACGACCCCGACTACCTCGACGAGACCCATCCCGACCCGCGGCTCCAGCACCTGCGGCCATGCACGCGCCGTGAGGCGTACGCGGCGGACATCACCTACGCGACCAACAACGAGCTGGGCTTCGACTACCTGCGCGACAACATGGCGCAGTCGCTCGACCGCTGCGTACAGCGCCATCTGCACTACGCGATCGTCGACGAGGTCGACTCCATCCTCGTCGACGAGGCGCGCACACCACTGATCATCAGCGGCCAGGGCAACGAGGCCACCGAAAAGTACTACACGTACGCCCGGTTGATCCCGCGGCTGGTCGCCGAGGACGACTACACCATCGACGAGAAGACCAAGTCGGCGGCGTTGACAGACGATGGCGTCGCCAAGATCGAGCAGTGGACTGGGATCAAGAACGTCTATGAGCTCGAGCACGTTGCCGAGGCGCACCAGATCAACCAGGCACTGAAGGCACATGCGCTGTATCTGCGCGATCGCGACTACCTGGTCAACGACAACCACGAGGTGGTGATCGTCGACGAGTTCACCGGACGCACCATGCCCGGGCGGCGCTGGTCGGACGGCCTGCACCAGGCGATCGAGGCCAAGGAGGGCGTGGTCGTCCAGCAGGAGAACATCACCCTCGCGACCATCACCTTCCAGAACTTCTTCCGCCTCTACGACAAGCTGGCGGGGATGACCGGCACGGCACTGACCGAGTCCGAGGAGTTCGACAAGATCTACAAGCTCGAGGTGGTGCCGATCCCCACCAACATGCCCATGGTCCGCATGGACGAGACCGACCTCATCTTCAAGAACGAGGACGCCAAGTACAGGGCGGTGGTCGAGGAGATCGCCGAGCGCAACCAGGTGGGCCAGCCGATCCTGGTCGGCACCACCAGCATCGAGAAGAGCGAGCGAATCTCACGTCTGCTGGAGAAGAAGGGCATCCCGCACAGTGTGCTCAACGCCAAGTTCCACGAGAGCGAGGCGCAGATCGTCGCCGATGCCGGTCAGAAGGGCTCGGTGACCATCGCCACCAACATGGCTGGTCGAGGCACCGACATCGTGCTCGGCGACGGAGTCGCCAAGGCCGGCGGCCTGTACATCATCGGCACCGAGCGCCACGAGTCACGACGCATCGACAACCAGCTGCGGGGACGCTCCGGACGTCAGGGTGACCCCGGTGAGACCCGGTTCTTCCTCTCCTTCGAGGACGACCTGATGCGCGTGTTCGGCGGCGAGCGCATGCAGGGGATCATGGACCGGCTGCGAATCGAGGAGGACGTGCCCATCGAGAACCGCATGGTGTCGCGGCAGATCGAGGGCGCACAGTCCCGCGTCGAGGGCCACAACTTCGATGCCCGCCGCTACGTCGTCGAGTACGACGACGTCATGAACAAGCAGCGCGAGATCATCTACGGGGAACGCCGCAAGATCCTCGAGGGGACCGACACACACCACAACCTGATGTCGATGCTGGAGCAGACGGTGCGCCAGGAGACGCCGGCGTACTGCGAGGGGCGCCATCGCGAGCTGTGGGACCTCGAAGGCCTGTGGGAACGGATGCGCCAGATCGGGCCCCTGCCTCCCGTGGAGGAGATCAACCTCGACACCCTGGGCAACAGCGTCGACGAGACCGCCGACACGCTGATCGGTGAGCTGACCGCCCTGTACGAGGAGCGCGAGCAGCGGCACGGACCCGAGCTGATGCGCTCTGTTGAACAGTCGCTGATGCTCAACGTCATCGACACCAAGTGGCGCGCCTACCTGACCGACATGGAGCACCTGCGCGAGGGCATCAACCTCCAGGCGTACGGCCAGAAAGACCCGCTGGTGGAGTACAAGCAGGCCGCTTTCGAGTCGTTCCAGGGACTGACCACGGAGATGCAGGCCGACATCGTGCGCCTGCTGCTGCACGTGCAGATCCAACGCGTGGAGACACCACCTGAGGACCCCACCGACGCGGCCAGCGAGGCGGCGGCGCCGCGCGGCGGACGCGCTGACAAGCCGGGGGGCGAGATGTCGCCGGACGCGCCGCCACCGGCCCGGCCTGCGGCCGCGGCTGCGAGCGAGGCGCTGGCCCGCGCCACAGGCGGTTCGACGAGACCGGCTCCGCTCAGCCCGATGCTGCCCCCGTCGGTGACCAACATCGTGGAGAGCTCACCGACCGGGACGCGGCCGGTGGCCCCCAATGGTGGGCCCGCGAACGGCAGTGGCAACGGCAACGGGAAAGCACGTGGTTCCGGGGTGGCGACGGGTGGCGTGACAGTTGGCGCCGGCGGCAAGCGCAAGGTGGGGCGCAACGAGCCCTGTCCGTGCGGCAGCGGGAAGAAGTACAAGCTCTGCCACGGGCGGTGACCGCACCCCCCCGGTTGGATGTGCTGGCGCGGCTGAGGTGACAGTTGCGGCGCCCACTGGTGGCTCCAAGCGGCCTTGATGCGACCACCGCCGCCGAAGCGCCGCCGGTCAGTCGCCGGTGCGGCCGTCGATGAGCTCGCGCACGATGTCGGCGTGGCCGGCGTGGCGGGCCGTCTCCTCGAGCATGTGCATGAGGATCCAGCGCACCGACTTGTCGGGCCGGTGCGGGCCGGGGACGCGCCCATCAAGTGAGCCGGCGGCGCGCGCGATCTGGTTGCTGCGACTGTACGCAGCACGGTAGGCGGCGACGATCTGCTCAGGGCTATCGCTGTCGGAGATCAGCCACTCGGCGTCGGGGTCGTCCGGATCCTCCTCGGGAGCCGGACCACCGGCAATGACGGCTGCGAACCACCACTGCTCGACGATGGTGAGATGCCTGACGAGGCCGAGCAGCGTGGTGCGGGAGTCGAGCAGCCGGCGCGCCAGCTGGTCGCGGTCGAGGCCGTCGAGCTTGACCAGGACCGTCTCGCGGTACTTGTCGAGGAACGCGATCAGCGTTTCGCGCTCGTCGGCATTCGAGGGGGTGTGGCCGCGGGTGTCGGGAATGGAGAGGAAGTCAGACACCGGCTAGATCCTAGTGGAGTGCGGCGCCTGGTCACGAACTTCCGCCGCACTCCACTAGCCGCTTGTCCGCGGTGCACAAGTACACTCACCGTGTCATGAGCGAGCTGTCGACGCGCGCAGAAGAGGTCAAGGCCCGAGCAGAAGATCTGCTGGGCCACCTTTGACCTGGACGCTAAACGTGCCCGTCTCGCGGAGCTCGACACTGAGATCAACGATCCGTCCTTGTGGGATGACCCGCGTCACGCAGCGTCGCTGACCCAGGAGGCATCGCGGCTGCGTGAGGAGATCTCGTCGGTCGCCGACATGCAGAAGCGCACAGCTGATGCCGTCGACCTCGGCGCCATGCTCGAGGGCGAGAATGACGATGGCATGAGCGCCGAGGTGTCAGCCGAGCTGGACTCGCTCGAGAAGGAGCTCGATCGCCGCGAGCTCGAGCTCCTCTACAGCGACCCGTACAGCGATCATCCGGCGATCATCGGGATCCACGCGGGTGCGGGCGGGACCGACTCGCAGGACTGGGCCGGCATGCTCATGCGCATGTACCTGGCGTGGGCCGACAGCAAGAAGCTCACTGTGGAGTTCCTCGATGAATCACCCGGCGACGAGGCCGGGATCAAGTCGGCAACTCTGCGCGTCAGCGGACCGCGCGTGTACGGGCTGCTCAAGAGCGAGCGCGGGGTGCACCGGCTGGTGCGGATCAGCCCATTCGACGCGGCCGCGCGACGGCACACCTCATTCGCGCTTGTCGAGGTGACTCCGGAGATCGAGGACGCGGTGGACGTTGACATCGATCCCAAGGACGTGCGCGAGGATGTGTACCGCAGCAGCGGCGCGGGCGGCCAGCACGTCAACAAGACGTCGTCGGCGATCAGGTTGACGCACGTCCCCACCGGGGTGGTGGTGACGTGCCAGAACGAGCGTTCCCAGCACCAGAACCGCGAGGTGGCGTGGCGCGTGCTGCGTTCACGGCTGCTCACCCTGCAGCAGGCCGCGCATGCGGAGCATGTCGCCGAGCTGCGTGGTGAGTCGATGCCCGCGGAGTGGGGGAGCCAGATCCGCTCGTACGTGCTTCAGCCGTACACCTTGGTCAAGGACCATCGCAGCGGCGCGGAGGTGGGCAATGCGCAGTCGGTGCTCGACGGCAATCTCGACCCATTCATGGAGGCGTACCTGCGCTGGTCGGCCCGGGAGGGGGCAGCGGCGTAGGGGACCAGCCACCCTACACTCCCGCGATGGACGCCGATGCCCTGGTGCGGGTCTGGCAATCCTTGCACACCAAGCAAACGCAGCGAAAGATCTGCCACTAACACGCCCGCAATGTCGCGTTTGTGTCGCGAGCGGCGGAGCATTTTTCGCGCCGGCCGTATACTCGGGCGGTCTCTTCACCGGTTTCAATTCGCTCCACGTCGCACGCGAACCGGGGGGACCTCCCACCGCGCCACCCGGCTGGGCGGGAGTGGAGACGGGCCTGCCGGGCGCTGGGACCCCCGCCGTGAACCACGACGACACCGACAGGGGCATTGCTGCCGCATGGGCCACTGCTGCCGACCCGGGCCGCGCTGAGGTCGATCGCGCGTGACCATGGCTCTGGCGCAGCGCCCCGCACTCGCGAGCGATCCCGCGCTGCGGCCGGTGATCAGCTTCCACGGCGTGGGCAAGACGTACCCCAGCGGCACCATCGCCCTGCGCGACGTCGATTTGGCCATCTACCAGCGGGACTTCGTGTTCCTGGTCGGCGCCAGCGGCGCCGGCAAGTCGACCTTGGTGCGACTGCTGATCCGCGATGAGCCGGCCAGCAGCGGTCGGATCTTCGTCGACGGCCAGGAGGTGACGCGGATGACCAGGCGCCGCCTCCCCAAGCTGCGCCGCAAGTTCGGTATCGTCTTCCAGGACTACAAGCTGCTGCCCACCCTGACGGTGGGCCAGAACGTGCAGTTCTCCCTGCAGGTCACCCGCCCCGGACAGCGCCACATGCGCGAGAAGGTGGAGGAGACACTCTGGATCGTCGGCCTCGAGGACAAGGTCGGAAAGTTCCCCGACGAGCTCAGCGGTGGCGAGCAGCAGCGCGTGGCCATCGCCCGCGCCCTGGTGACGCGACCGCGCATCTTTCTCGCCGACGAGCCCACCGGCAACCTCGACCCGGACACCTCGTGGGGCATCGTCCAGCTGTTGCTGCAGATCAACCACCGCGGCACCACTGTGTTGATGGCCACGCACAACCGCGAGGTCGTCGACCTGGTGCGCCGGCGGGTCATCGCCATCGAGGGTGGCCGGGTGATTCGTGACGAGCAGGAGGGCCAGTACCTGCGCGAGGGCGAGGCGACCATATGAGGCGCTTCATCGCCGCGCTGTGGTTCGCGCTGCGGTCGTCGCTGCAGAACTTTCGTCGCAACCTCGGCGTGTCGATCGCCGGGGTGTGCACAATGGGTCTCATCCTCCTCCTGGTTGGAGGCGTGGCGGTCGGCACCCACCTGCTCACCAGCACCCTGCACGACCAGGAATCCCGTGCCAGCAAGCTGAAGATCTACATTCAGGACGGGGTGTCGCTGGCCGACATCGTCAACTTCCAGCACCAGTTGCAGAGCGATTCGCGCGTGCTTGCCGTGTCGTTCGAGAACAAGGACCAGGCCTACCAGGAGGCGCAGAGCAAGGGCACCGACATCGCCACCGCGGTCAACGCACTGGGCAGCAACCCGTTGCCGGCCTCGCTCAACGTCGACGTCAAGCAGTTGCGTTACCTGGTGCAGCTCGACCAGGTGGCCCGGGCTGACGCGCTCGTCGATCCCAGCCAACCAACTGACTACAACTCAGATGTGACCCCGAAGATCCAGGCGTGGATCACCGGGATCGAGGTGGGTGGGGGCATCCTGGCGATGATCCTGCTGGCGATCAGCCTGGTGATCATCATGAACACGATTCGAACCGCTGTGTACGCACGACGCACCGAGATCGAGATCATGAAGCTTGTGGGCGCCACCGACTGGTTCGTGCGCTGGCCGTTCATCCTCGAAGGAATCCTCGGTGGGGTGCTCGCGGCGTTCCTCGCCAGCGGCATCCTCGCGGCAGCGTACCGATTCGCGTACTCGACAACGCGGGGCGACATCTTCGCGATCCCGTTCGACGCCGCCTTCACCCTGCTGATCGTCGCCGCTCTGTTCGCGGGCGGTGGGGTGGTCGGCGCGATCGGCAGCTACCTGGGGGTGCGTCGCTTTCTCGCCGCCTGACGGCGAGATGGGCGACGTACAGATCATGCGGAGGGTGGCGACACCAGACCTTCTCAGCCGGGGACGCGCCACCGGCGGGCGCGCCGCGCTCGCTGTCGTGGTCACCGGCGCGGTGATCGTGACCGCCGTGCTGGGTTCCAACCCGCACGCCACCGCCGACACCTTCACCGATCAGATCGCCGCCCGCCAGCAGCAGCTCGCCGCCGACGGCGCCAGCATGGACCGGCTTCGCGCCGAGCTCGCGGCCGCCGCCAACCAGGAGGCGGCGCTGCAGAAGGCGATCAACGACCTCGACGCGCAGATCGCCCAAACCGGCGCACAGGTGACGGCGGCACATGTGCAGCTCGACGGGATTCAGGCCGCGCTCTCGGCCGCGCAGGACAATCTCGCCAACACCCAGGCCCAGCTCGCGGCTGATCGACGCCAGCTCCGCCTCGAGCTGGTGGTGATCTACAAGGCGCACAACGCGTCGAACTCGCTGAGCAACTTCCTCAACTCCGGTGACTTCAACAGGTATTGGCAGCACGCGCTGGACGTCAACCGCCTGGGGAGGAGCGAGCGCGACCTGGTGGGCAGCGTCACCCTGGACGAGCAGAGAGTCCAGGCAGATGTCGACAGCATCAGCGTCAAGAAGAAACAACAGCTGCAGCTGATCGCCACCCTCAACGGCATCGTCCGTCAGCAGGACGCGGCGTTGGCCTCTCGTCAGGATGCGCAGCGACAGCTGGCGGCCGTCCAGGCGCAGGACCAGGCCCTGCTCCTCCAGAACGAGCAGGCCGCCGCCCAGCTCAAGGCGCAGATCGCGTCGTTGCAGGCACAGGAGGCGGCAGCTCTGGCCGCCGGTGGTGGCAACGGCCGTTTCGCGTGGCCGGAGACCGGTCCCATCTCTCAGGGATTCGGCTGCACTGACTACCCGTTCGAGCCCTATGACCCCGGCTGTCCGTCCCGGCACTTCCACAGCGGGCTCGACATCGTCGCCGCCTGCGGCACCCCGCTCCACGCCGCCGACAGCGGGATCGCCCACCTCTACTACGGCAACACCGGCTACGGCGACCACGTGATCATCGTCCACGGCAACGGGTGGGTCTCGGTGTACGGTCACATGTCGCCCAACTTCGGTATCGGTGACGGGCAGACAGTGCACCGAGGACAGGTGATCGGCTACGAGGGGAGCACCGGCAACAGCAGTGGCTGCCACGTGCACTTCGAGGTCGATCTCAACGGCACCCCCAAGAATCCCACCAACTATCTGTCGTGACGCAGGGGGAGGAAGGGGGGAAGCGACAGCGCTTGCCGGCGAACGTGGCGCGCGTGCTCGGGGTGGTGGCCGCCTGTTACCTGACCGCGCTGCTGGTGCTCAACCTGTCGTCGTCCCAGTACGCCGGATTCGTCAACAGGATCTTTCCTCGCATCGGTGGCGGGTCGCAGGTCGACCAGAGCAGCATCGAGGCGGAATGGCAGGCGATCCAGAAGGACTACGTGATCCGCAGCGTGCCCGCAGCGCAGGGGACGGTGGGGGCAGAGCAGGGCATCGTGCAGATGCTCCATGACGTGTACAACGACCGCTTCTCAGCGTACCTGACCGCCCAGGAGTACCAGCAGCTCAACTCGACGCTGGGCGGACGGCGCGACGGCAGCATCGGCATCGCAGTGGAGGTGAGGTGCGGCGGTGCCATCTGCAGTGCCGGTCAGAGCGCGGACCAGGCGGTGATCGAGGACGTGCTCGTCAACCAGCCGGCCGATCGAGCCGGCATTCATCGCGGCGACGTGCTGCTCGCGGTCAAGGGCACCACCCTGGCGTCCCTGGGCAGTGATGAGACCACTCGCATCCAGAAGGCGTCGCAACTTGTGCGTGGACCGGTGGGCACGCAGGTGCAGCTGACCGTCCAGCGCGGCACCACGCAGCTGACACTGAGCCCGACGCGTCAGAACCTGACCATCCCGTCGGTGTACTCGCAGATGTTCGGGCACACCCTGTACATGCAGGTGACAGGCTTCGACAGCGACACAGGTGACGCCGCCAAAGCTCAGCTGCAGACCGGTCTGGGGGCCGGGGCGACCTCGATCATCCTCGACCTGCGCCAGAATGGCGGCGGCTACGTCACCGCGGCGCAAGCGCTGGTGAGCCAGTTCGTGCAACCCACCGCCAGCCAGAGATACGTGGTGGTGCGCCGCGGCCGGATGGCGTCGATCGGCGATCCCAACAGCGCCCAGGAGGTGATCAGGGATCCGATCCAGGCGGGGGGCGTCGCGCTCACCCAGGCGATGGTGGTGCTGGTCGACGGCAACTCGGCGAGCGCGTCCGAGATCGTCACCGCTGCTCTGCACGATTATCACCGCGCCACCGTGGTGGGCCAGAAGACGTTTGGCAAGGGCTCGGTGCAGGTGGATTACCCGCTTCCGGATGGTGCGGATCTGCACCTCACCGTGGAGCGTTGGTTCGGGCCGAACGGGGAGACCATCGAGGGGAGTGGGGTCACCCCGGACACCACAGTGGCCCTCGGAGCGCCCGGCGGCAGGTTTGTGCTCGACGCGCAGAGCCCCCCGCCAGCGGGCGATGCTCAGCTCCAGGCAGCGCTGACGTCTCTGCAGGGCCACTGAGCCACGTACACTGTGGCCCGCGCCCATGACCAGGTTCGGCAAGTCGATCCTCCGCTACCTGGGCCTGATCGTCGCGACGATCCCCATCGGGTAGTCCGGGGACCCTAGCCGCCGATGTAGGCCCGCGACCGGGTGTAGATGGCGCCCAGGATCAGAGCCCCGACCACCACGGCGACGGCGCCACACGCGATCCCGGTGATGGCCATCCCCTTGGCTGCCCCGCCCAGCCGGTTGGCTCGCTGCAGACCGAACCCACCGAGGACGAGCCCGACCACTCCAAGGATCAGGCCGACGTAGGGGAACCAGCACAGCGCGGCCCCAACGATGCCGACCACGCCACCGGCTGTTCCCATCCCGTTGCTCGGACCCTGCACCGGGCCGTAGGCCTGTCCTGGCGCCCAGGGAGGGAGCTGCCCGTACGGGGGTTGACCGTACTGGGGCTGCCCGTACATTGACGGCGGGTAGCCGGTCGGCGCGTACGGCGGTTGAGCTGAGACCTGCGGGTGTGGCTGCTGGGGATCGGGACCCAGAGGCGGCTGCGCACCCGGATCGGGCGGGTATCCAGATGTCATGTCGCCCCCCTCCTTGCCCGCATCACGAACTCCTGTGCTGCCTGACTGTAGTAGACGGCGGGTTGAGCCGTGCGGTGGGGGTGCCGGACCTATACTCCGGCGGTGCCAGAGCGCTACGACGTCGTCATTCTTGGCGGCGGTTCCGGTGGCTATGTGGCCGCCATCCGGGCCGGCCAGCTGGGCCTCCGCACAGCTGTCGTCGAGGCCGACAAAGTTGGCGGGACGTGCCTGCACCGAGGCTGCATCCCCACCAAGGCGTTGCTCCAGAGTGCTGCCCTGCTCGACCAGGTTCGCGATGGTCACCGGCTTGGGGTCACTGCGGCCGACGTCAGCTTCGACTACGGGGTGGCCGCGTCGCGGCGCGACTCGGTTGTCACCACGCTCTGGAAGGGCGTGGAGGGCTTGCTCGCGAAGAGCCGGGCGACAACTGTCCCCGGACGCGGACGCATCGCCGGCAAGGGTCAGGTGGTGGTCACCAGCGACGGCGAGGATCGCGTCGAGCTGGCAGCCGACAACATCGTCGTGGCCACCGGCTCGCGGCCGCGCCAGGTGCGCGGACTGGAGAGCGACGGCAGCGTCGTGCTCACCAGTGACGAGGCGCTGTTCCTCGACAGCGTGCCGCCGAGCGCGATCGTGCTCGGAGCCGGCGCCGTCGGCGTGGAGTTCGCCTCGTTCTGGCGCAGCACCGGCAGCGAGGTGACCCTGGTGGAGATGGCGCCGCGCCTGGTACCGCTGGAGGACGCCGCGGTGGGCGTCGAGCTGCGCAAACAGTTCGAGCGTCGGGGCATCACCTGCCTGGTGGGGGCGACCCTCGACCCGTCGACAGCCGAGCGCAACGAGGGCGGTATCGCCGTCACCGTGCGCACCGAGGACACCGAGCAACGGCTGCAGGCCGCGGTGCTGCTGGTGGCGGTCGGCCGCGCCGGCAACGTCGAGGACATCGGCCTGGAGAAGGCGGGCGTGGCGGTGGACCACGGCAGGGTCACCGTCGACGGTGAGCAGCGCTCCAGCGCGCCGACGATCAGCGCGGTGGGCGACTGCACGGGCGGCTTCCTGCTCGCCCACAAGGCGATGCACGAGGGCGTGATCGCCGTCGAGGCGATCGCCGGTCGCGAGCCCCACCCGCTGGATGCCCACCTGGTGACGCGGACCACCTACTGCACACCGCAGATCGCCTCGTTGGGGCTCAGCGAGGCCGAGGCGCACGACGCCGGGCACGATGTGTCGGTCGGGGTCTTTCCCTTCCGTGGCAATGCCCGCGCGGTGGTGTGGGGGGAGACTGGCGGCTTCGCCAAGGTGGTCGCCGACGGCTCCACCAACAGCGTGCTCGGCGTCCACATCATCGGTCACGAGGTGACCGAGCTCATCTACGGACCGGCGCTGGGCGCGCTCTTGGAGTCCACCCCATTCGAGATGTCGCGGGCGGTGGCCCCGCATCCCACCCTCAGTGAGGCGCTCGCGGAGGCCGCCATGGCGGTGTCCGGCGAGGCCCTGCACATCTAGAGGAGCGAGATCGACATGGCTGTGGTGAAACCTGACTTTGCCAACAGAGAAGGGCTCGACGTAGAGACGCTGAGGGCCATGTACAGGCACATGCTCCGCTCGCGCGTGCTCGACGAGCGCATGTGGGTGCTCAATCGCCAGGGGCGCGCGCCGTTCTGGATCAGCGCCATGGGCCACGAGGCCATCCAGGTGGCCGTGGGCATGAACATGGACCCGGCGCGTGATTGGCTGGCCCCGTACTACCGCGACCTGGCGCTGACCCTGGTGATGGGCATGACCCCGCGCGACCACCTGCTCTCGGCGCTGGCCAAGGCGGAGGACCCCAACAGCGGAGGTCGCCAGATGCCCGCCCACTACGGCTCGCGCACGCACAACATCATCAGCACCGGCTCGCCTGTGACCACCCAGTTCCTGCACGCCGCCGGCATCGCGCTGGCGATGCGAATCCGCGGCGAGGATGCTGTCTGCGTCACCGCCATCGGCGAGGGTGGCACCAGCGGTGGTGATTTTCACGAGGCGCTCAACTTCGCCGCCACCCACAAGCTCGGAGTGGTGTTCGTGGTCGAGAACAACGGCTACGCCATCAGCGTGCCGCTGGAGAAGCAGATGCCGACGCCAAACGTGTCGGACCGGGCAGTGGCGTACGGCATTCCCGGGGTCCACGTCGACGGCAACGACGCCATCGCCTGCTATCGGTCGGCTCGCGACGCGGTGGCGCGCGCACGCAGCGGCGCTGGACCGACGCTGCTGGAAGCCAAGGTGCACCGGCTCACCTCGCACAGCTCGGACGACGACCAGCGCCGTTATCGCAGCGCCGAGGACCTGGAGGCAGAGCGCAAGCAGGACTGCCTGCCCCGGTTCCGCACACTGCTCGAGGACCTCGAGGTGCTGGCTCCGGGTGACTACGACACGATGCGCGCGGAGCTCGTCGCCGAGCTCGACGAGGCAACCGCGTACGCGGAGGCGGCGCCCGATCCGCTGCCCGATACCGCGATGCGGTACGTGCACGCGGAGGATGCGTGATGCCCAGCAAGACATATCTCGAGGCGATCCGCGAGGGCATGCGCGACGAGATGCGCCGCGACGAGCGGGTGATGATCCTCGGTGAGGACGTCGGCGCCAAGGGCGGCGTGTTTGGCGCCACCGATGGGCTGCAGAAGGAGTTCGGTGAGTGGCGGGTGATGGACGCGCCGCTGGCGGAGTCGTGCATCGTCGGCGTCTGCATCGGCGCCGCCATGAACGGCATGCGGCCCATCGCGGAGATCCAGTTCCAGGACTTCATCATGCCGGCGGTCGATCAGATCGTCAGCGAGGCGGCGAAGATGCGCTACCGAAGCAACAACGATTGGGGTGTGCCGATGGTGGTGCGGGCTCCTTTCGGCGGTGGCATCCACGGGGCGCTGTACCACTCGCAATCGATCGAGGCGATGTTCTGCGGCGTACCGGGCCTCAAGGTGGTGGTGCCCAGCACCCCGTACGACGCCAAGGGGTTGCTGGTCAACGCCATGCGTGATCCCGATCCAGTGCTGTTCTTCGAGCACAAGCGCGCCTACCGGTCGGTGAGGGGCGAGGTACCCGACGATGATTACACGGTGCCGCTGGGGACCGCCGCGCTGGCGCGCGAGGGTGATGACATCGCCATCTTCACCTACGGGATCATGGTGCACACCGCGCTGGAGGCCGCCGAACGTCTGGCCGAGGACGGCTTCGAGTGCGAGGTGGTGGATCTGCGCTCGCTGCGACCGCTGGATCGCGAGGCGATCGTCGCCAGCGCGCGCAAGTGCGGCAAGGTGTTGGTGACCCAAGAAGCAAACCTGGCCGTATCGGTGTCGTCCGAGGTGTCCGCCATCGTCGCCGAGGACTGCTTCGAGTACCTCGACGCTCCGGTGATGCGCATCGGTGGTCCGGAGATCCCTGCGATGCCGTACGCGCACGCGCTGGAGAGCTTCTACCTGGTGACGCCCGACAAGCTCGAGGCCGCGCTGCGCAAGCTGGCCGCATACTGAAGGACATCAGCTCATGGCCATGACAGTCACCATGCCGCAGCTCGGCGAGAGCGTCACCGAGGGGACCATCGCGCGCTGGCTCAAGCAGCCCGGTGAACTGGTCTCGAAGTACGAGTCGATCGCCGAGGTGGTGACCGACAAGGTGAACGCCGAGATCCCCGCGCCCGCAGAGGGCAGCATGGGTGAGCTCATCGCCAAGGAGGGGACGGTGGTGGCGGTCGGCGAGCCGATCTGCACCATCGAGACCTCCGAGCAGGGACAGGCCAATTCGGCGTGGCACCAGGGGGATGACGCGCAGAAGCTGGAGGAGCAGGAGAGCGTGGGCGGCCCGGCGGCGGATGCGCCAGCAGTGGGGCCGGCGGAGTCCGAGCCTGCACCGGAACCGGTGGCGGCGCAGGCGCAGGGCGATGCGCCGCAGAGCGACACACAGCCAGGGGACGATGCGCAGCCACAGCGTGATGCGCCTGCTGCGGCGGCTGCGGCCGAGCCGGCGCCGGCCGCGCAGGACGGTGCTCGGCAGCCGGCCGCCGCTGGCGACAACGGCAGCGGGCGCACCAACGGTGACTTGCACGTCACGCCCGCAGTGCGGATGCTGGTGCGCGAGCACGATATCGACCTCTCGCAGGTGCAGGGCACCGGGCTCGGCGGGCGAATCAGCAAGAAGGACGTGCTCGCCTTCGTGCAACGCCGTGATGCCGGTGGTGGCGGCGCGCGGCCGGCGGCCCAGCCTGTCGGGGCGGCCACGGCGGCCGTGCTCGCGAGCCCTCAGCAGCCACGACCACGGACGGTTGGTGGCGACGAGACGGTGCCGCTGACGCCGACGCGTCGGGCCATCGCCGAGCACATGGTGCGCAGCATTCACACCTCACCGCATGCATGGCTGTCGATGGAGGTCGACATGGCGGGGGTGGCGGCGCTGCGCGGCTCGCGCCGCGCCGACTTCGAGCAGCGCTACGGGGCCAAGCTCACCTACCTGCCGTTCGTGGCCCGGGCGGTGTGCGAGGCGCTGCGCCAGTATCCGACGCTCAACTCGACGTGGGGCGATGACGGCATCATCCTCCGTCACGAGATCCATCTCGGCATCGCGGTGGCGCTCGAGGACAACCTGATAGTGCCGGTGGTGCGCAACGCCGACCGCCTCAGCATCGCCGGCCTGGCGACGGCCATGCAGGACCTCGGTGACCGCGCCCGCGCCAACCGACTGAAGCTCGATGAGATCCAGGGCGGCACCTTCACTCTCAACAACACCGGTGCGCTGGGCACTGTGCACACGGTGCCGATCATCAACCAGCCGCAGGCGGCGATCCTGGCCATGGATGCGGTGATCAAGCGCGCGGTTGTGGTCAACGACGCCATCGCGATCCGGCCGATGATGAACCTGGGGTTGAGCTTCGACCATCGGATCAACGACGGACTGGGGGCGACGCGGTTCACCAAGACTGTCAAGGAGATCCTCGAGAACATCGACCACAACGCGGCGCTGCTGTAGCCGCGACATAGTCCATGGCGATGCTTCGTGAGGCTGGGCGACAGTCCGCTGATCAGCGCCGCACTGGCTGGCGGGGCCGCCGGTAGGTCGCCTGGAAGAGCGCTTCACCGGCGGTGAGCCCAACCCCACCGCGGGTGATCACCAGGTACGCAGCCGCCATGGCGCCCAGTGCGATGAGCGCATCGGTCCAGCCGTCGATCGGCTGCAGGTGGAACGCAGCCCGAACGATTGCATAGAACCCCACCAAGGCGGTGCCGACCGTGCCCAGATCGACGGCGGCCGCCCCCACGGTTCGCCAGGGCCGGCTCATCAGGGCCAGCCTGTCCGCTCGACCGCCGCGACTGGGGATGCGCCGGATCAGGATGTATGCGCCTCCTCCAGCAATGACCAGCAAGCCACCATCCAGCAGGAGACGGTCGACGGTCTTGAGGTAGCCCTGCAGTGGCACGCCGACAGCCACGCCGAGGCCGCCGAAGACGCCAGTCCATATGATCGACGACGACACGGCGCCGGCAAGGAAGGTGGTGCGCGGCATCCGGAGCGCGCCGCACACCAGGTTCACATACACGCGCAGGCCGGGTATCAGCCGCGCCACCATGACCGCCACCGGCCCTGAGCGTTGCAGCCGCTGGGTCACTCTCTCCACATGAGCGCTGGCGTGAAGTCGTTGTGCCAGCGACATGATGGCGGCCGAGCCGACGCCACGGGCCCAGGTGTAGCCGACCATCGCCCCTGCGACGCCAGACAGGACGGCCACGGGGAAGAACAGTGCCGGATGGAGGCTGCCACCGGCAATCAGCACCCCACCGGCCACGAGCAACAGATCACCCGGGAACAGCGGCAGTGGAACGCCCGCCTCCTCGAGGAAGATCAGGCCGCACAGCACGAGCAGGGCGAGGCCGCCGTGAAGGCTGCTCAGGAAGCTCATTCCGCCATCATCCGCCCTCGGTCCGTTCGCGAGCGTGCCCGAGTGCTCCTCGGCGAATGTCCCCCGTGCCGTGGTCAACCCAAGGGATACAGGCTGCGGGGGAGCTGCAGCTCGGAGCCGTTGGCACGGACAACCCTGGTGGGCGGAGCATGCGTCAGCCAGATGGTCGTCGAGACTGCCGCGAGGAGAAGCACGAGAACGGAGGCGAGGATGCCAGCCTTCCTGCGCGTGATCGGATCACGTTCGCGTCTGACGTCATCCTCTTGCGTCATCCGATCGCTCCAGCCGTGCTCGGCACTGTGCTGGATCCCGTTGGTCACCCCGAATCCGACCCACCGCGATCGTGCCGGCGATGATCGCCAGGATACTGAGCAGAAGACCAGCACAGAAGCTGCCACCAGAAGTGGGCCCGAATGCTCGAGCAAGCACACCTCGGTGAGCAGCCGGAGGAGGGGCTGACGCAGCAGTTCATCGTGGTTCCAGGTTTCGCCGCCATCGTTTGCCGCAACAGGCCGGGAGTACCGGCCACCAAACATGGAGGATCCCGATGAACTCGGATTCCAAGCGACCCCGTCTCCACCGTCGCCTGCTCATCGCCGCCGGGGCAACGGCCGTGGCCGCAGGGGCAGGAGCGGCGATCGCCACGCACTCAGGTGGCGCTGCCAGCCCGGTGCACCTCACCGCCGCACCGGTCGCACCCGGGGGTGCCATCACGACGCCGACCACCCCAGAGGCGCCGGAGACGACCACCCCAGAGTCGCCGACGGGCGTCGAGGCTCCAGGCGCGCCGAGCGACGGTCCCGGCGGCTACGCGGACACCAATCCCGACGCGCAGACCGAGCAGACAGGCCAGAACTGATCGGCGCCCGAACGTGGGTTCATCAGCGAGCGCGGGGGAGCCCCTTCGGGTCTCTCTCGCGTCTTGCGCGCCAGTCGGTGGCGCGGTCACCATCTGGAGATGAACTTCCTCCGCCGCTCAGTCAACGCCGTGACAGTGGTCTCGGCAGTCACGGTCGCGGGTTGCGGGACGTCAGTGACGCCAATCCACCGGTGCGGTCGTCACCACCAACCTCAGCTGCGTTGGAGGTGGACGTCGACAGCGGCGCCACAACCCTGTGGTCGCGTGGAGGCGCTGTCCGTCCCCGCGATGCGTAGGGAGCTGAGTGGCTGGGTGGGAAGCAATCGGCGCGATCGAGCTGTGGCCTGACGAGGAGAACCCGCTGTACTGAGGGACAGCGATCAGGCCATCGGTCGCTGCGGTGCCACCGCCCCCGCACTTAATGGTTGTTCCAGGCGCTGCCCGATCCGCTCCCGCGAAAACAACCGGTGGTGTATGGGTACGCGGCGGTCACATCGTAGTGATACATCACCACCTCTTTGCCATCCCACGGAATCAGGCTGGTCCGGCCATGACAGACGTCCAGGTCGGCGTTGGTGAGCAGATGGCCGGAGCTGTCGCGGTCGATGTAGATCCCAAAGCCATCGAGGGCGTAGCCGATCAGCTCGGGGCGGTCCGGAACAGGTGCCGGGAAGGGAAGGGGAACCGCAAAGCAGGTGCTCACGTCGTGGAAGTGATACGCACCCGACGTCTCGGGATGGCCGCCACACCAGTCCTGGATTTCGTGGGCGACCGCGTCGCGGCCTTGGGCGTCGAGGGCATCGTAGAGCAGCACTCCATCGTTGAGCACCCCGATGGCACCGAGCGGCAGGCACGCCGGCTGCTCGCGGATCACCGGACTCGCCGGCAGGATGAAGCGATACGTCTGGGGACGGATGGCGGCGCTGCCCGTGGCGCCGCCGCTGCCAGTTGCCGCCGCCGCAGCGCTGAAGGCGCCGGTGCGACCGCCGACCGGCAGGTCATTGGTGGTGAGGGTCCGCGTGTCGTTGTCGAGTGTCACCGAGTAGTCGGCCTGCGGCCACACCACGCTGCCGTTCACCGCCGGCTTGGCCGTAGGATCCCAGGTGCCATCGGGGTGGATCCACGGCGCTGACGTGCTCGGCGACGGTGGCGCAAAGGCGGTCTGACACGAGTCCACGCTGCCGACCGCCGGGGCGGTGCTCACCTTCCCGTCCCCGATGCGAAGCGTGCGACCGGCGGCAGCGCTCGAGGGCGTTGGCTTTCCCGCTGTCACGGGCGTCGAACTCGACGATGACGGGCTCGAACAGCCGGCAAGCGCGACCAGGACAAGCGCGGGGCCCGCCACCGGCCATTGGCGCGATGCTCGGCCACGACGTGGCTCGGGTCGTTCGAGCCTGCTGAGCGCCCCAGCGCTCAGACGCTGATGGCTCGCGAAGGTCGGAAACATGGCGGGGGTATCATCACAGGCGCTGTACGTGGCCGGCTCGTTCCTCGAGGTTGCCGGCGGCGGTAGGCGGCTCAGTCATGAGTCGCGGCTCGGCGTGGGCTGTCTGTGATCTTCGAACCACTGCACCGCGAAGTCCACCAGTGCACGCTGGCGCATCAGCCGGACCGTGCCCGCACCGATCCTCGCCTGGAGCTCAGATCCCGTCTGGGCAAAGGCCTCGCCGAGCGCTTCGAAGTCAGAGTAGTCATCGACCAGCTCCGAGTACTCGATCCATTGGTGTCGTCCATCGATCATCAGCGGAGAGCCCTGCTGGGTCCACGCCTTCCCCGGATAGTTGGCCCGGTACTCGGCCAGGTGCAGCGATGTGTTGTTGGCATGGCCCACGCCGAGCAGGAGCACCCAGGCATCCGCGTCGTACAGGCGGGCCAGCGGCGACCGCTCGCCAAAGCCGTGCGTGGGTTCGTGTGACCCGACGATGCCGTCAGCGGCAGGCCCCGCCGCCGCAAAGGAGCGAGTGGGGTGATCACTGCGACGCACCCCGGGGAGATGGCGGAAGCATTCGACGATCGCTCCCATGTGCCGCGTCGGCGTGAGCGATGGGTCGAACGCCGGTGTTTCGCGGCGTATCAACTCCCACCAGCCCTCCGGTACCGGTGGGTTGGACCAGTGCGCCGGGTCGCTGAGGTTGCTCGACTGGGTGGGCATGACCAAGGTGCCGGACGGACCAACCGTGTCCACGAGAGCTAGGACGACCGCGTGTGCCCCACCGGCGACCCATCCCAGCGCCGAGAGCGAGGCGTGCACCAGGACAGTGGCTCCGAGCGGTAGGCCGAGCTGCTCCAAACCATCCCGAATTGCGGCGGGTGTGACCGGGCTGACCGTGCGGTCGACTGCCTCCCTCTCGCTCACGCTCCGGAGTATGTGAGGCCAGCTGAGTCAGCTGGTGATCGTCAGCTTGGGTGGTGCGACGTCCATGTCCGGGGGATGGGCACGCGACGGTCCAAAGCCTCACACGTCAGACTTATCGGACGGAGGGACAGCGCAACCCGCTGACGCTTGGGAAGTGTCTGCCGGCACGCCGCCAATCGCCGGACGGCTGAGGTGACGTGCCGTCGTCCGCGCTCGCACTCCAGAGTCTCGGCAACGTCAACCAACGCCGCCGCGGCCGCTGTCCCTCGCGGTACGCGATCGTCAGCGCCGCGGGGCGTCCGATCGGGCGCTGCAGCGGTCGTCTTCGTCTGCAGTGGCTGATTGACCGTGCGGAGATCGCCGAATGCCTGGTGAACTACGCGCGCGACATTGATCGCCGTGATTGGAGGGCACTGCAGGACAGTTACACGGAATCCGATGTCATGCAGCCCGGCGAAGCGTCCGTCCCGCGCAAGGATGTTTCCGAACTCTCAGAGAAGATCCTCGCGGGCTGCGCTTTCTCGCACCATCTCGTGGACGACCCATCGATCGTCATCGGGTGCGACGGTGCGCGCACCCACTCGCACTACCTTGCCTCCCACATCTCCGAAGGAACCGCGGTCAGGCGCCAGGGTTGCGGCTGGTACGACTGCGATCTCGAGCGCACCGAGCGGGGGGTGGCGGTTCGCCCGCGTGAGATCGACGACCGCATGGCGGACCGGCGAGCCACTGCGACTGCACTGAGGGCGGTCGCTCCGAGACGAGGCCACTTGATCAGGCGCGCGTCGCGGGTCAGCAGGGAGCGACGGTGGCCCCGGTGTTGTACACGAAGTTGCTGTAGGTCTGGACCGACTGGCTGGTGACGCCACCGCTGCTGACGGCGAAGGTTTCCACGGCCTTGACGATCTTGCCGGTGTGAGAGTCGATGAAGGCCTCAACGGCTCCGGAGATGAGCATCGACGGCGGTGGCAGCGTAGGTGACAGCTTGCCGGTGACATGCCATTGCACCTGTCCATTGACCACGGCGTCGGTCTGATACGCCCAGGCGCTGCCGTCGGCCTTGAGGTCGTAGAACGGATCGACCGTCTCCGCCATCGTCGACTGGCCTGTGTACCGCTGCGGAAGCCCACCCTGCGAGGTGGTGCAGATGGTGCCGGCGCTCAGGTCCTGGATAGAGCCGATGGAAGTGCCGGAACCGGCCACTGTCCTGGCCTGCGTCCGGGGCGGGTTCCTGGTGGCGGTGATGGTTCCCGAGGCGGAGGTCACCGTCCCCCCGCTGGTCTGGCTGTTGGCCTGGTCGTAGGTGACGTCGGTGAAGCCGGCGGTGCGTGCGATCGCCTCGAGCACTGCCTGTCGCGCATCGGACGGCCTCTGCGGGCCTGGAACGGGAGTGACGGTCCGGGTGACCGTGGGTGAGGTCGTCGACGCTGCGGTGCTCCCACACCCAGCACCCAGCAGGATCACATAAGAGCCTGCGATGACGAAGCACGCCTGTGCGGTGACGTGGGCCCTGCGCATCGATTGCCTCCGCAACTCTCCCGGTGATCGTCGCGGATCATGCCAGGGCCAGCAGGCCCCTGTCGACGCATGCCACTGGGCTATGGGGGAGGGCCAGGGGGACGTCCCCATATGTCTGACTGAGACCGCGCTCGTCATCTGCGCCCTCGGCGTCAAGGTTCATCTTTCATCCTCCAGTGTCTGGCGAACGCGTTTGAGGGCGCGGTGGATCGCAACTCGGACTGAGTCTTCGGACATGCCCACGATCCGGGCAATTTGGGCATGGGAAAGATCACCGGAGATGCGCAACCCGACGAGCACCTGATCTCGACGCTTCAGATTGGCAATGGACTTGCCCACTCGTGTCACCTCCTCGCGGAGGCCAGCAGTTGTCTCCGGATCCGGCGCGGAGTCGGTGCGGGCCCCCGGCGTAGGACGGAGTGGAGAAGGTCGCGTCGACGTTGCGCACGGTAGTGGTCGGTGATGGTGTTTCGCGCGATCCGGAACAGCCATTGGTCCACTCCGAACGCGGGGTCGACCCGGTGCCAGGACCGGACGCCGCCGAAAAAACGTCTGCCGTCGCATCCTCTGCAGAACTCGGATCGCGCAGCTGAATGAGGCAGAACCTGTAGATGCCGGATACCCGGGAACGGTAAACGGTCTCGAAATCCAGGTCAGCGACGATTCGGTCCTCAGTGTGCGTCAGACTTGTCACCCATCTACATACGGCGGGGCCATCTCCGGCATTACGCGGTGTGCCCTCCTCAGGCACAAGGAGGTGCCCCCTCCGGACGGCCCAGGTGGGAGACATCCGTGCGTCGGGTTGAAGTGAGAGCGGGCTGGCGGCTGCTCTGCGGTTCAGCGATGGCACCAAAGGGGAGGCCGATCTCAGCGCTCAATGGCAGCGCGGTCCTTTTTTTTCGACCGCTCCGAGATCCGCAGTTCTTCGGCCCGGCGCCCCTGAGCAGGACCCTCGTACGGTGGCGCTGGAGCCCCGCATCGACCCGCCCAGGAGAAGGCTCAGGCCCGCTGTCCATCGCTGTCTCCAAGCTGCGACCCGACGGATGGATACTCGACACATGCCAAATCGCGGGCGGCGTTGGAATCCTGTGGCCGTCGTCACATTGGGGACAGCCATCCTGGTCGTGGTCATCGCCATCACGATTGGATCGGGCAAGCGCGCTCCCCAGCCAGCACCGCCGTCGGTGGCGCCAACGCCAACGGGCCCCCAGCGACTGACCGGGCCATTTCCGGGCGCGCGGGCGTTGACGGCCATGGCCTACGACTCGTATCGACACGAGGTCGTGCTGTTCGGAGGGTCCGCTGGTAGCGGGCAGCTGGACGACACCTGGACTCTTCACGGGCGAACATGGAGCACGCGCCACCCGTCCGTTCACCCCGGCCCGCTGGACGTGGAGTTGATGGCGTATGACGACCGGACGCACACGTGTCTGCTGGTGGGATCACCGGGATTGCAGGGGCCGGCACAGACCTGGAGCTGGGACGGGACGACCTGGACTCGGCTGGCCGACCTTCTCATCACTGACGTCGAAGGCCCCCAGGCATTTGCGTTCGACCCGGTATCGGGGCACGCGCTGCTGCTCAGCTCGCTGAAGCCGGCCACCGGAAGCGGCAGCGCCACCCGAATGTGGATGTGGGACGGTCACACGTGGGCCCTGGGCAGGCCGCCATCGGCGTTTGCAGATACGGCGGGTGAGGCGCGCCTGGCAACCGTGGGTACGGGGCCATCCGGTCGAACCGGTCGCGGCGTGCTGGCGCTCCTCGAGGACGGTCGTGGCAGCCACATGACATGGCTCTGGGACGGGGTCACGTGGTCCCAGCGCGCCTCTGGCGGTACGCTGTCGTACGATCCGCAGCTGAGCTCGACCATGGCCGAGGACCCGACCACCGGGGACGTCGTGCTGATCGCCGCGGCGGACAGCGGCCGCAGAGATGGGCAGACCTGGTTGTGGGATGGAGCCACGTGGCGTGCAGGGGTCGCGGCCCCGCTGGCAACGTCAGCGTACCGCGGCACGTTCGTGCTCTCCGACACCAATTCCTCGCACGCGATCGTGATCGGCGAGACCGCCTCCGGCAGTCAGGTTGATGTGCTCGATGTGCTGTGGACCTTCGACGGGCGCGGATGGGTCAGCAGCTCAGCCGCGTAGGTCAGGAGCCCAGCCTTCCAGCTCGACTGTCATGTTTGCCTACAGCGCGACGTGCGAGAATTGCTGGCGATGTCAATGGCCGGTGCGCTGGGGTGAGGTGACCGGGTTCGCGGATTGCTGCGTCAGCCACTCATCTCAGGAGAGCTCGAGTCGCGCCGAACAGCCTCGGCCTGCTCCGCCGCCAACCGTCTCCGGGCGCCGTCTCGGGCCAGCGAATTCGGGCCCCGCGGTCGCCAGCCAAGCACACCACGACGTGGCAAGCCGTCGACCAGTGTTGCTGACAGCTTTCCATACTCCGCTGCGTCGTGGGGGGCGCGGTTGGCGGCGAGGATGACGTGCTCGGGCCCGATGTAGGGATGGCGTCGAAGTGCTGCCTCATGGTCTGCGCAGCGGAGCAGCTCGTCGATGGGCGCCGTCGTTGGAAGGTGCTCAGACAGCGCTGATTGTCCGAGAGCCTCGAGCAGCTGATGCGCTGTTGTCGCGTCGCGCAGAGCGCGGTCCAGCCGTCGTGTCGGGGAACGCAGCGACACGGAGCCTCGACGTCCTCGTCGTTCAGCCGGCCGACGCGGGGCGTGCGGCCAGGGTCACATGCAGTGTGACCGACTGATTGCTCCGCAGCACCACCAACGTCAATGTGTCACCGACGGCGTGCGACTGGATGATGCCGCCGAGCGTCTGGCCGTTGGTGAGGGCGCGGCCGTCGACGCTGGTGAGGACGTCACCCACCTGCACGCCCGCGCCGGCAGCCGGGCTGCCCGCCGCGACTGTGGTGATCCGCAGCCCTGGTTGGGTGTACGGCTCGCCTTTGCTGGCCGCGTTCACGGGGTCCGTGTAGCCCACGCCGATGAATGGAGTGACGATCGGTTGGTGGTTGATGAGATCAGTGGCGATGCGCCGAGCGATGTTGCTGGGGATGCTGAACCCGATGTTGGCGCCCTGCCCGGAGGCGGCGACATTGACCCCTACCACCCGACCGGCCGAGTCCGCCAGCGGGCCGCCGCTGTTGCCGGGGTTGATGGACGCGTCTGTCTGGAGAACGTCCTGGAGGGTTTCTTGGGTGCCGCTGGTCTGGTCGCCTGCCTGGATGGTGCGATGGAGGGCGCTGATCACACCGGTGGTGACCGAACCGACGTTGCCCAGCGGGCTGCCGATGGCAATCACCCGCTGGCCCGCGGCCAGCTTGTCGGAGTCGCCAAAGGTGGCCACGGGCAGCTTGCCGTCCGCGATCGAGACCACGGCGAGGTCGTCGAACTTGTCGGCGCCGACCACCGTTCCCGTGTAGGTGCGGTCGCTGGGCATGACCACCTCGACCGATGTGGCGCCGGAGACGACGTGGTTGTTGGTGAGCAGGTACGAGGTGCCGCCGCTGTTGCTGATCACGAAGCCGCTGCCCAGCGCGCTGCCGCCCGAGCTGGCCACCACGATGGTGCCGACGCTCGGGCTCAACTTGGCCGCGACGGCCGCGGCATCGCCCTGGGCGGTCACCGCCAAGGGCTGAGGATCAACCGCCAGGCTCGGCGCGGTGCTCGCGTGGGAAGAACTGCTGGTAGTTCGGTTGGCCAGGTTGGCGCCGAGCAGACCACCCGCGAGCCCAACCCCGGCGAGCAGGAGCAGCGCAGCAACCAGGATCGCGATGCGCCCGCGGCGCGAGGGGGCGGGCGACGTGACCGGGGGCGGTGGGGGATCGGCGGCGCTTGCAGGCGTCGTGGGATCGGTTGCGAGTGCAGGCATGGTGGGATCGGGATTGTTCCAGCTCATTCCATGGTCAGCGTAGTGCCCGGGACCTGTCGGGTGGATGACATCGGCGGACCCTGCTCAGTCGGGCAGCTGGTGCGGGTATCGCCAATCGGTGGGCGGGACGAATGTCTCCTTGATGGCGCGAGGGGACGCCCAGCGGAGCAGGTTGAATGCAGAGCCCGCCTTGTCGTTGGTGCCGCTGGCGCGGCCGCCGCCGAAGGGCTGCTGGCCGACCACCGCCCCGGTCGGCTTGTCGTTGATGTAGAAGTTCCCGGCGGCATTGCGCAGGACGCGCATCGAGCTGTCGATGGCGGAGCGGTCGGTGGCGAACACCGCGCCGGTGAGACCGTACGGCGAGGTGCCGTCAACCGTGCGCAGCAGCGTCTCCCAGTCGTCGTCCTCGTACGGGTGCACTGTCAGGACGGGTCCGAACAATTCACGCTCCATGAGGTCGTGGTGAGGGTCAGGCGTCTCCAGGATGGTGGGCCGCACGAACCATCCCTCGCTGCTGTCGCACTCGCCGCCGGCGACCAATGAGATCGACGGGTCACTGTGCGCGGCGGTGATCGCCTCCTCGTGGATCCGGAAGGCCTTCTCCTCGATGACCGCGCCCATGAAGTTGCGGAAGTCGGTGGGGTCGCCCATGGCGAGGGACTCGGTCGCGGAGGCCAGTGGACCGCGCAGCTCCTCCCACATCGCCCTGGGCACGTAGGCGCGGGAGGCCGCCGAGCACTTCTGTCCCTGGTACTCGAAGGCGCCGCGCAACAGGCCCACCAGGAGCGCATCCATGGACGCCGACCGGTGCGCCACCACGAAGTCCTTGCCACCGGTCTCGCCCACCAGGCGGGGATAGCTGCGGTAGTTGTCAAGGTTGTCACTGACTGTCGACCAGATGTGGTGGAAGGTCCCCGTCGAACCGGTGAAATGGATGCCTGCGAGGTGGGGATGGGGGAGGGCGGCCGCGGACACGCCGCTGCTGTGTCCGGTGACCATGTTGATCACGCCCGCCGGCAGGCCCGCCGCCTCCAGCACCTGGATGAGCACCGAGGCGGCGAGCTGCTGGGTGGTGGCCGGCTTCCACACCACGGTGTTGCCCATCAGCGCCGGAGCCGTGGGCAGGTTGCCGGCGATGGAGGTGAAGTTGAAGGGGGTGATGGCCAGCACGAAGCCCTCGAGCGGACGGAGCTCGAGGCGGTTCCAGGAGCCGGGCGGCGAGCTTGGTTGGTCGGCGTCGAGATGGGCGGCGTAGTGCACGTTGAAGCGCCAGAAGTCGACCAGCTCGGCGGCGGCGTCGATATCAGCCTGGAGCACAGTCTTGCTCTGGCCGAGCATCGTCGCGGCGTTGACCCGGGCTCGCCAGGGACCGGCGAGGAGATCTGCGGCGCGAAGGAATACCGCGGCCCGTGACTCGAAGGAGGCCTCGCCCCACTCCCGGCGAGCACGCAGCGCGGCGTCGATGGCGGTGCCCACCTCAGCTTCGGTGGCGGTGTGACCGTGGCCGAGGACCTGGCTGTGGCGGTGCGGGGCGGTGACGGTGAAGGGGTCGCCGGTGCCCTCGACGTCGGCGCCCTCGATGCGCATCGGCAGGTGGACGGGGGCGGACGCTGTGAGGCCGGCGAGAGCCCGCCTGATGGCGGCGCGTTCGGGCGAATCGGGCCGGTATTCGAGCACCGGCTCGTTGCGGGGGAGGGGGGCGGAATGGGTCATCGCCTCGATTGTGGCTCAGGCGGGGTGGGTCGACTGCTCTGGCGCGCGCTGTAGAGTTGGCTGCGGCATGCGCGACATCCCGCTGACACCCACCAGGCGCGCAGAACGACCTGTGGACACACGGCCGATGCACCAGCGGCTGCTGCCCGAGGGCGTCGATCGTCGCCCCGCCTGGCTCACCGTGAAGCTGCCGGGCGGCGACGGATACACGCAGATCAAAGGGCTGATGCGCGGCCTCGACCTGGTGACCGTGTGCGAAGAGGCGCGCTGTCCCAACATCGCGGAGTGCTGGGGCCACGGCACGGCCACGTTCATGATCCTCGGCGAGGTGTGCACCCGGGCCTGCGCCTTCTGCGCGGTGACCAGCGGCAAGCGTGGCGGAGACGTCGACGCTGACGAGCCCCGCCGTGTTGGCGCCGCGGTGGCCCAGATGGGGCTGGCCCACGCGGTGGTCACGTCAGTCGACCGTGACGACCTGCCCGATTTCGGAGCGGCGCTCTTCGCCGACACCATCGGCGAGATCAGGCGGCAGTCGCCAGGCACCACCATCGAGGTGCTCACCCCCGACTTCAACGGCAGCATCGAGTCCCTGCGCATCGTCATGGCCGCCGCTCCGGAGATCTTCAACCACAACCTCGAGACGATCGCCCGGCTGTACGCCCGGGTGCGGCCCAAGGCGGGGTACCAGCAGTCGCTGACCCTGCTGCTGGAGGCCAAGCGCCTGGAGCCGCGCAGCCGCACCAAGAGCGGACTGATGGTGGGCCTGGGCGAGGAGATGTCGGAGGTCAAGCAGCTGCTTGTCGATCTGCGTGCGCATGACGTCGAGATCGTGACCATCGGCCAGTACCTGCGGCCCTCCCTGAAGCACCATCGGCTGACTCGCTTCTGGACTCCCGACGAGTTTGCCGAGCTGAAGCACTTCGGGATGACGCTGGGGTTCAGTCATGTCGAGAGCGGGCCCCTGGTGCGCAGCTCGTACCACGCCCATGAGCAGGCGGTTGCCGCGAGCGCTGTCTGAGGCATGAGCACCACCCTCGAGCACGTCTGGCTCGGGCGCGTCCCTTACCGCGAGGCGTGGGGCCTGCAGCGGCGGCTGGCCGCGGCGCGGGCGCGGGGCGAGATCGGCGACCTGGTCCTGCTGGTCGAGCACCCACCGGTGTTCACCATGGGACGCAACGGGCTGCCCGCCCACCTCCTGGGCGGCGCCGACCACCTGGTGGCCCGCGGGGCGGAGTTCGTGGAGGTCGACCGCGGGGGTTCGGTCACCTTCCACGGACCGGGGCAACTGGTGGCGTACCCGATCCTCTCGATCGCCGAGGTCTTCCCGGCGGCCGGCGACGGCGCGCTGGGGGATGTCATCGCCTACCTGCGCGCGCTCGAGGAGGCACTGATTGCCACCGTAGGGGCGTACGGGGTCGGGGCCAGTCGACGGCCGCCGTACACCGGCATCTGGGTCAACCACGAGAAGCTGGCAGCGATCGGCGTCAAGCTGGCGAGCGGTGTGACCACCCATGGGGTGGCGCTCAACGTCAGCACCGACCTGGGCTGGTTCGCCGAGGTGCTCCCGTGCGGGATCGCCGACGCGGGCGTGGCCTCGATGGCATCGCTGGGGGTGACACCATTGCCGCGCGTGCACGAGGTGGGCACGAGCTTCGCAGCCGCTCTCGCGGGCGCCATCGGCCGTCAGCCGAGCCGCGCCGGGGAGGCCATCAGGTCGGTGATCGCGGGGGCTCAGCCGGCGCCGGTGTGATCGCGTCATCGACTCACACAGGGCTGACGATTTGCCATGTGATCACCAGCCTCTCGCCAACAAGTGGGTGCAAACCCACAAACCTCTGGTCAAGCGCGTCCAATCCGGCTACCATGCGGCAGCAGGATCGCCCATCCGCTCGGTTCGTTCTCGCCACGTCATTCCACCCCCCGAGCTGGACGCGCTTCCCGAGGGACGTTCGATGGCCACCTTCGTCCGCAACCGGGTTCTCAATCAGCTGACCTGGTCCGAGGAAGAGGAGAGCAGACGCTCGCGCCGTCGCGACGTGCTCTGCGAGCTCGACGGACTGCTCACCCAGCTCGAGGAGGTCAACCTCCGCGGCGGAGCTGTGCCAAGCCGAGTGCTGATCGCCCTGCGCCGGCGCGGCGTCATGGCCCGTCCGGGGGTCAACCCGGCCGAGCTGATCGAGGCGATCTTCAGCGTCCAGGAGTCATTCATGCGCCAGCCGGAGGGCGCTGACGACATGGTGGTGCTCGAGGACCTTCGCCGGCGCATCGCCTGACCGGTGCCGCGGCAGCCTGCTAGGCTCCCGCGGGGATGGACCTCGAACCGGCCAAGCGCAGAGTCGGCGAGGAGGCTGCCCTGCTCGTCGAGGAGGGCATGACGCTCGGGCTGGGCACCGGGAGCACTGCGCGCTGGTTCATCGAGGCGGTGGGCGCCCGGGTGGCCTCCGGCCTTCACGTGGCGGCGGTCGCCACCTCCCTGGCGAGCGCCTCGATGGCGGCGCGCCAGGGCATCCCTCTGTTGGAGCTCGACGAGCGTGGCGTCGACCTGGCGGTCGACGGTGCTGACGTCATCGACGCGGACCTCCGGCTGCTCAAGGGACTGGGTGGTGCGATGGTGCGCGAACGAATCGTGGCTGCGGCGGCACGGCGGTTCGTCGTCATCGCGGACGAGACCAAGCTGCGGCCCCATCTCGGCGGCCCCCTGTCGGTGGAGGTGCTCGGCTTCGGGTGGCACCACACGCTGGCCCTTCTCGACCAGACCGGCGCCAGCTTCAGCCTCCGCGTCGACACCGCGGGAGAGCCCCAGCGCAGCGACAACGGCAATCTCATCGCCGACGGCGAGTACCCGCCGCCCATCGCCGATCCGGAGGGCCTCGCATCGCGCCTCGACGCCATCCCCGGGGTGGTGGGCCACGGCCTCTTCCTAGGGATGGCGGACCTGGTGTTGGTCGGTGGTGCTGACGGGAGCCTGCGACGGCTGGAACCGGCGCGAGGTGGCCCGGCCCCCCTATCCTGACGCCGCCGCGACGACAGATCAGGAGGTGGCCGCATGGTCGACGAAGAGGCGCTCTCCTGGAGAGCCATCAAGCCCGGCCACAAGGTGCTCGGCCGCGAAGGCCAGATCGGCACCGTGCACCGGGTGCTGGCAGACTATGGCGCCGACATCTTCCACGGCGTGTCCCTGCGTCGGGGCCTGCTCGGGCCCGAGCTGGAGATCACCGCCGATCACATCGAGCGGATCAGCTCCGACAGCCTGTGGACGGCCCTCGGAGCGCACGAGGTCGAGGATCTGCCAGCCGCTCGCGGGGGGTGACGGACGGTACAGTGGGCATGGCGGGCGGGTAGCTCAGCTGGTCAGAGCGTCTCGCTTACACCGAGAAGGCCGCGGGTTCGATCCCTGCTCCGCCCACCGCTGGCACCGTGGCACGCCGATCAACCAGGTGTGGACGAAGCGAGCTCGGTTCGGCGGCGTGGGCTCCCGCTCTCACGGTGGAGTACTTTTTCCTTGACCGTTGCGGGACGCGCGCTCTACCATCGACCCATCCTTCGCCGGCCCCGCCGGAGCGGCGGCCGTGCGGCAGATGACGGTCAGCGACGTTCGGAGGGATCCCATGGCTGGTCTGATCAGAGTCACGCCGGAACAGCTAGCGAGCGTCTCGGGGCAGCTCAACGGGGGCGCCTCATCCATCGAGTCGACGTTGTCCCAGCTCGCCGGTCAGGTGGCTCCGCTGGGCTCCGACTGGGCGGGTGTCGGCCAGGCGCGCTTCCAGGCGGCCTGGCAGCAGTGGCAGACCTCATCGAAGCAGCTCCACCAGGCGCTGCTGGAGATCTCGCAGCTGACCGGTCGGGCCTCGGCGGCGTACGCCAGCAACGACCAGCAGGTCGGCTCCTCCTTCGGCGCCTGACCGCGCGGGAGCGAGGTCCCGTGGCTACATCGGGCGGCGGCGGCGGCGGCGAGATCCGCGTGGATCCCGCGGCGCTCTTGGCGGTGGCCCAGCGGCTCCACGCGGAGGCAGGCGGTACCGCCCAGGTGCTGGCTGCCTCGGGGCGAGCCGGTGCCAGCGGCTGTCCCGAGGTGGACGCAGCGATGACCAACTTCGAGGGGCAGTGGACCCGGCAGGTGCAAATGCTGTCCCAGACCACTGAAGCCTTCGCGGCGGCGGTGGCGAGCGCTGCCGCCGACTACCAACACACCGACGCCGCGGTCATGCCGGGAGCCGGGCCGTGATCCCGCCCGGATCCGGAGCCGGTGGGGATCCCCTGGCAGGGCTGCCCCTGCCGCCGGGAAATCCCGGGGTGCTGCGAAGCGTCGGGGGCAGCGAGCGGGGCGCGGCAGGCGCCCTGCAGGCCGCCGCGGCTCGGCAACAGGCCGCGGTGACCGGGGCTGTCGGCAGCGCCTGGATTGGCGCTGGCGCGATGTCCTGTGCCAGCGGAGTCCAAGCCCTGGTCAGTGCCTATGACGCTGCGGCTCGAAACGCCCAGACGGTGTCCAGCGCGCTCGACGGCTGCGCGTCCGGCTGGGACCAGGCACATGCCACCTACGCCCGCGCCCGCGTCCTCGCGGAGCAAGCGCTTCAGGAGGAAGCGGCGCACCGTCAGGCGGCGGCCCAGGCCGCCCAGCATGCAGCGGCGGCTCACAGCCCAGTCGCTCAGGCACAGGCCCAGCAGGCCGCAGCCGGACTGGACGGCTACACCAGCCCGGCCCGGGCCCAAGCGGTGGCGCTCGCTCACCAGGCCATCGACAGCTTCAACCAGGCATCCCGTACCGCGGTCGGGCGGATCAATGCCGACGTCACCAGCCTCACCGCACCGCGACCGCGCCCGGGCCAGACAGCCGGCCCTCCGAGCCTGGGCGGCGACCTCTATTCCGCTCTGCGCGGCAACCTGCTGCCGCCCGCCGCGCTGGGCGCGGCCGGCGTTGGCGCCTGGGTGGGAGGGCGCGGCCTGACCGTGTTCGGGACCATCGACAAGTGGATGACCACCGTCAATCTCGGCCGGTTCGCCCCCCGCAATGCGCTCGGGCAGTTCACCTCCCTGGACATGCCCTGGTGGCAGACAGCCATCAAGTCGACTGACGCCAAGAACTGGATCGCCAACCCGTACATGGCCGATTCCCGCGGCGCCTGGTCGACGGCGGGCAGCTGGGCAGGTCGCGCGGGGGGAGTGCTGACCATCGGCACGGCCGGGCTCAGCCAGTACCTGCAGGACGCCAACAACCGCAGCCTCGACACCACTGCGCGGACCAGCCGGGTGGCCTACCGGGGGGCGGTCGCGGGCGGCATGGCCTGGGGCGGTGCCGTGGCGGGCGGTGAGGCGGGCGCGGCCATCGGCACCGTCATCTGCCCGGGGGTCGGCACGGTCGTGGGCGGTGTGGTGGGCGGCGTGGTGGGCGGCGTCATCGGCTCCGGCGTCGGCAACTTCGTGGTCGACCACACTGTGAACTGGGTCGGGCACACAGCGGACAAGGCAGTCCACGCCCTCAGTGATGCCGGCAGCACCGCCGTCCACGCTCTCGAGTCCCTCAATCCGTTCTGAGAGCGAATGCGGGACTGGCTGACTGACGCGGAGCTCTTGCTCATCCCAGCCGTGCTGCTGGTCGTGTCCGCCTGGAGCTGGGCCGGCAGGTCGCGCCGGGCCAGGTGGTGGGTGGGGCGACCTTTCATGGACCAGCTGGTGCTGGGGGTGGCCCCCGGCGTGGCCCTGGTGACCGGCACCGTCGTCCTGGGCATGCTGTTCGGGGGGACATCCGATCTGATGGCGGTGCTGGTGGTGCTGCCGATCCTGGTGGGAATTGTGCTGATCCTGGCCGGCATCTTCGCACTGCTTCCCCGGTGGTGGGGGCCGCGCTGGTACCGCAACCTGTCCGCCGGCCAGCGCCGTCCGAATCCCAGGGACTCGGCGCTGGCGGCCGCCGCCACCGCCTACGTGGGCCGTCCGGAGGGCGGCGGCGCTCGCGAGCTGCCGGCCGCGTTCCGTCAGGCCAAACCGCTCGGCTCCTGGCACGGCGGCTGGGTGCACGACCCCGACACCGACGAGCGCGTCCACGGCATGTCCTGGAAGGGCACAGTCGACGGCCGGCTGACGCTCTATCCGACTGGGATGGTGTTCATGGCGTCGCATGCCGAGGACGCCCTGCGCGGCAAGCAGGCGGTGGTGGTGATGGGCGCCGACGACATCACCGGCGTGCAGGTGGTGCCGCCCCGCGCCGGCGCGGATGGACAGCCGCGTAAGGGCAGGCTCTACCGCTCGCGATTCCCTCGCCTGGTGATCCGCACCGCCCAGGGCACTCAGGTGTTCGACGTCGCCCGGGGCCGGGCGAGCAATGTCGCGGAGCAGCTGGCGACCCTCAGCTCGGGGCGCCGGTGAACCCGATGGGGATCGTGAGCTACCGGCACCCGACGGGGGGCTTTGCCATGCCCCTGCCGGCGGACTGGGAGCGCGCGGAAGACGTCCAGGCGGGCCTGGCGCTCATCGCGGTCGAACCCGAGCGGGCCGGGGGCGGCTTCCGGGCCAACCTGGTGGTGACCATCGAACCGCTTGCGGCTGGGACCGACCTCGACGGCTGGCAGGCGAGCGCGGATCAGGAGCTGATCGCCGCCCTCAGCGGCTACCTCCTGCTCGACCGTGAGCGCCTCGATCGTGACGGGCGGGGGGTGATCCGCCGGCTCGCCCATCATGTCCGCGAGGACACCGGCTCGATCACCATGGAGCAATGGACTACCGTCGACGGCGAGCAGGGGTTCACGCTGACCGCCTCGGCAGCGACCCTGGAGTACGACGGTCTGGCAGAGGCATTCGCCGGGATCGCCGACGGCTTTCACCTGGGCCGGGCGCCTGACGAGGTCAGGCGATGACGCAAGTCCGGTTCGACCAGAGCACGGGGCGGCTGCAGCTCGACCAGGCGACCTTCGACTGCCTGCTGCGCTCGGTGCGTGGCGATGCCGATCCTGGGCCCGAGGTGTCCGCCCTGGGTCAGGCGGGGGTGCTGCAGTCGGGAACGCTGCACCCCCTGCTGGACAGCGGCCTGCGGGCCGTGACCCAACCAGTGTGCAGATTGCAGGTCGCGCTGACCGAGGAGCTCGGGCCGGCCAAGGCCGGTGAGGGCTGGGTCTGCGCCGACACCGCTGCGCTGCTGCTCGACCTGCCGGATGGTTCGCGCGACTTCGTCACCGTGCATTCCTCGTTCCTGCCGGCCGCGATCGCCCGCCTGGTCGGGCTCGGCCCCCGGCCCCGCGGGGGCGCGGAGCCGGTGCCACTCGGCGCCGACCTGCTCGAAGGCGTCCATTCGGCGGATCCCGCGCGCAGGCAACGCGCCTGCGGGGAGCTGAACGGCATTCTCCGGGGCGCGCCGGCGCGTCCTCCGATCGCCTCTTGGCGGATCTGGCGCGCCGAGATGACCTGGAATGGCCGGGAGGGTGGCGTCAGCGGGCGCTCGGTGCAGGTGACCGACGCGGACGCGGGGCTCTTGCTGGCACAGACCGAGGGCGGCCACGCCACGCTCTGGCCCACCACCCCGACGGCGGTCTGGCGGCTCCTCATCCGCATGCTGCCCGACACCGCCGAGCTCCGCGGCGTTGCCGCCGCCTGACGGCACCCAGCCCGGTGAGGCACGGCATCAGCCGGCTACGGGGCGGTCCGACGAGGTGGCGGGGCCATGTGCCGCGCCAGACCCACGAGGCTGGGCGATCCCAGCTGATGGAGAGCCTCGACGAGGCGCCCTTCCGCGACGGCCACGCGACGACGTCGGCCACGCTTTGCGTCATCATGGCTGACTGGGCGGGCCGAGACCCGTCGAGGGATCGACGGATCTGGGAGGCGAGCAGTGCCAAGCGTCACGCTGACGGTGGTGGGACCCCGGCGGCAGAATGACGTCACCGTTCCCGGCGACACCCGAATGGCGTCGCTGCTTCCGCGACTCGTGCCCGAGGGTGGGAGCCGGCAAGCGCAGGCATGGGCGCTCGGTCGCAGTGGCGACGCACCCTCGCCATCATCGAGCGCACTCGGGCCTGGCTGGGTTGGCGATGGTACGGTGCTTCCCCTCCGTCGGGCGGCCGGTCTCAGTTCACGTCCGGGACGGATGCCGAGCGAACGGTTGCACTCGGTGCTGCCGGCCCGCGTCAGCGCTCTGAGGCGAGCCGGCCTGGTGGTGGGTTCGGTGATCGCACCGCCCAGGTCTGTCGACACCGCCTCGGGCGACCTGGACGGCACCCGGCTCTCACCGAGCGCGTTGACTCGCCGCCGCGGTGCCTCGGTCTCCGAGCGGATGCGCAACGCCTGGCGCCAATCCGGATACCTGGCGCGGCTCGATGCCGCCATAGCGGCCCCCCGCCTGCGTCGTTGTGCAGTGATCGCCGTGATGTCCCCAAAGGGGGGCGTTGGCAAGACCACGGTGTCCTCCCTGCTTGGGGCGCTCTTCGCGCTGGTGCGAGTCGATCGCGTGGTGGCGATCGACAGCAATCCCGACTACGGCTCGCTGGGCCGCAGCCTCACTCCGGAACACAACATCTTTGTCGACAACCTGCTCGAGAGCCTGGACGATCCCGCGCCGAGTGTCACCGCCCTCGACCTGCAGCTCGGTCGTGGTCCTCACGGGCTGATGGTGTTGCCGGCCCCGACCGATCCGCTGCGGATGGCGGCCTTGGGTGAGCAGCACTACACCCGCGTGATCCAGCGGCTGCAGGGCCTGGTCGGGATCATCATCCTGGACTGCGGCACCGGCCTGCAGGAACCGCCCGCCAGGGCGGCGCTCGAGGCCGCGGACCAGATCGTCTTGGTCTCCGACGCCGAGCCCGCCACCGCGAGCCTGGTGGCGGAGGCCTCGCAGTCTCTTCGCCAAGCCGGGAAGCCGTTGCATCTGGTCGTCAACAAGATGGGGTCACGAGGAAGCCGTCTCGAGCTCAAGGCGCTCGAGGGCCATGTTCCCGACGCCGCCAGCCTGGTGGTCCTGCCTGCGGAGCGCCAGGCGGCCACCCGCCTCGCCGCTGGCTCCTTCGACTGGCGCGAAGGTCCCTCCGCGTGGCGGCGGAGCGTTGCTGAGCTGGCGGTCGCGCTGGTCGCCGACTGGAAAGACGTCGAGCTGTCGGAGTAGCGCGATGGAGGCCGCGAACGTCGACGGTCGAGCGCGAGCCGCTGAGGGCGCCCGTGCACCTACTGGGGAGTCGTCAGCGGGGTACGGGCTGCAACTGCACCGGCCGGCACGTGTGTGGCCGGTGGGACCGCCGGACACTCCCATCGGGCTCGCGGCGCCACCCACACCACCTGAGGCAGAGGAAGGCGGGGCCTGGATGTCATTGCTGCCGATGGTGGGCAGCCTGTCGATCATCGCGTTCGCCTTCGTCGTGCGCTCGCTCGTGTACATCATCGTCATCGCCGCGATGGTGCTGGCGATGGTGGCCGCCAGCCTCGGCACACGGGTGGTGCAGACCCGGTCGCGAGCACGTCGCTGGCAACTCGTACAGGCTCGTTACCGGCGCCACCTCGGCGACGTTGAAGCCAGGGCTGCGGCCGCGGCCGAGCTGCAGGGCGCCGGCCTGGCCGGTCTCTACCCGAACACCGCCGCGCTTCTCAGTCTGGTGCGCAGCGGTGACGGGGTATGGGAGCGACGGCCCACCGATCAGGACTTCGCCGCAGTGCGCCTCGGTCTCGGAGAGGTCGCGGCGACCTGCCCGGTGGCGCCGGAGGCGCCAGTGACGCCGCTGGCACAGCCCGACCCAGAGCTGGCGGAGGCGGCCGAGGAGGTGACCAGACGGTACCGCTCACTCCCCGCGGCGCCGGTGATGCTGCCGCTGCGCAGGCTCGGCGTGCTCGCCGTCGTCGGCCCACGGCCCCGCGCTCGCGACCTGGTCGGCTCGTGGGTGGCCTCACTCGCGGCTGGGCATGCGCTCGGCGAGCTTCGACTGATCGGATACGTCCCCGTGGACTCCGAAGATGCCTGGGATTGGGTGAAATGGCTGCCGCACACACGCGACCCCCGAGGCGGCGACGACTTCGGCCGGGCGCGTCGCGCGTTCACCACCGACCTCGATGTCTTCGCGGAGCAGGTGCGCTTGCTGGTGCGCCCCAGGATGGAGGCGCGCCGCCGCGCCGGCGAGACCGGCGCCCTCGGCGGGGCAGGCCCGGTGCACGAGCACGTCGTGGTGGTGATTGACGGCTACGAGCCTGGCGGCCCGGTGGCGGCGATCCGGGACCTCGAGCCGCTGATGGCGGAAGCCGGCCTGATCGACGCGAGCGTCGTGGTTCTGGTCGACGAGGAGAATCAGGTTCCGGCGACCTGTGGCGCGCGGGTCGACCTCGGCGCCGTCGGGACCGCCTCCTACCGGGAGTCGGGACCAGGTGGGCACGCCCAGCAGGGGGTAGCCGTCGACGAGCTCGATCGCGCCGATGCCGAGGAGCTCGCTCGACTGCTAGCACCCCTCCAACTCGCCGATGGGCACACCGGCGGGGACCTGGTCGACAGCCTGCGCCTGGTGGAGCTGCTCGGCGTGGAGCACGCGGAGGCGTTCGACACGGCGACCGGCTGGCTGACCGTCCCGGCGGTCGTCGCCGGCCGGCGGGGGGAGCTGCTCCGGGTGCCAATCGGGCGTGCTGACGACGGGGAGCCGCTGGTCCTGGACCTCAAGGAAGCCGCCGCCGGGGGTGCAGGCCCGCACGGCATCCTGGTCGGTGCGACCGGTTCAGGGAAGAGCGAGCTGCTGCGGTCTCTGGTCATCGCGCTGGCGGCGCAGCACGATCCCGGGTTGCTCAACGTCGTCCTTGTCGACTTCAAAGGGGGAGCGGCATTCGCGGAACTGGCCGGCCTGCCGCATGTCTGCGGGCTGGTCACCAACCTGGCCGACGATCTCTCGCTCGTCGACCGCATGCAGCAGGCGCTGGCGGGAGAGCTGGAGCGGCGGCAGCAGCTGCTCAGCGACGTCGGCAACCTCGACTCGATCGGGGGCTATCACAACCTGCTCGCCGAGGGGGCTGACCTGCCAGCGCTGCCCTTCCTGGTTGTCGTCGTCGACGAGTTCGGCGAGCTGCTGGTCGCCCGCCCCGAGTTCCTCGACACCTTCATCGCGCTCGGTCGCCTGGGACGTTCGCTCGGGATCCACCTCCTGCTGGCCAGCCAGCGGCTCGATGAGGGACGCATTCGCGGGCTCGAACCTCACCTTCGCTACCGGATCTGCCTCCGCACCAACACCTCGGGCGAGTCCTCGGCGGTCCTCGGCAGCCCGGCGGCGTTCCAGCTGCCCGCCATCCCCGGGCTCGGCTACCTGCAGGTCGACCGGGAGCTGACCCGCTTCAAGGTCGGCCTGGTCACCTTGCCATACCAGCGGCCTCAGCCACTCGATCACAGCCGCCTGATGACCGAGACGATGCGCCCCTTCACCCTCGGCAGCGCCTTCGCCGACGAGAAGCTCGCCTCCACCGACGACGGCCGAGGCGAGAGTGATCTGAACGTCCTGGTGGCTCGTCTTGCGGCAGCGGCCCACGGACGGGATGCTGCCCATCGTGTCTGGCTTGATCCGCTGCCCGACCAGCTGACGCTGGGGGACGTGCGGGCACGCTGTGACCGCGCTCGGGGGGCTGGCCGGGAGGGAGGTTCGATGCAGGCCGCGCTCGGCCTGGTCGATCTGCCACTGCGACAGGATCAGGCACCACTGGTCGTCGACCTCTCCGCGGGTGGCGGCAACCTGGCGGTCGCCGGTGCTCCCCGCACCGGCAAGTCGACGCTGCTCCGCACCCTTGTCGTCGACCTGGCGAGCCGCCATGGCCCCGACGAGGTGCAGTTCTACTGTCTGGACCTGGGAGGTGGCGGCCTCTTCACCCTTGCTGACCTTCCCCACGTCGGAGCCATGGTCGGACGCGGCGAGGTCGAGATGACAGCTCGGCTGCTGCGCGAGATGCGGGCATTGATCGACGAGCGTGCCGCCGCCTTCCGAGACCAGGAGGTCACCTCGCTGGCCGATCACCGGCGCGCGCTCTCTGGGGCTGGTGGCCCGTCGGTGGGAGCGGCCGACGTCTTCCTTCTCGTCGACGGGATAGGACTGCTTCGCTCGACGATGCCGGAGGACGAGACGCTGGTGGGCGAGATCGCCTCCTCGGGGCTGCAGTACGGGGTCCACGTGGTGCTCGCGGCCAACCGCTGGCTGGACATCCGCCCCGCCCTGCTCGACGCCATCGGTACGCGCCTCGAATTCCACCTCGGCGAGGCCTCCGACTCCCAGGTCGGACGGGAGGCCGCCCGAGCAGTACCCGCGGACCGGCCGGGCCGCGGGCTGGTCCGCAGCGGCGACACCTTCCAGGCCGCTCTGCCGGTGACCGCCGATGCGGCATGGCCGGCGGGGGAACGGGCGGTGGTCGACGATCTCGCCCGGACCTGCCACAGCCGATATCCTGGTCTCCAGGCACCTCGGGTGACCGCGTTGCCCGCCACCGTCAGCCCCGGCGATGTCGATCGGCTGGCCACCGCAGCGGGGTCGACAGCACCGGACCCCGCTGGCGGCTTCCTGCTCGGGGTGGCCGAGTTCCGCTCTCAGCCCGTCCAGATCGACCTGCTCGCCGCCGGCGCCCACCTGCTCGTCCTCGGCGACGGAGCATCGGGTCGCACCACGCTGCTGCGCCGCGCCCTGGCGCACCTGCTCGAGCGCCATGGCCGGGGACAGGTGGAGATCCACATCGTCGACCTCGCCCGGGGGCTGGTCGACCTCGCCGAGAGCCCGCAGGTCACTCACTACGCTGCCACCACCACTGCCGCGGAGAAGATCGCCATCGATCTCGCCGCCGAGATCAGCGCGCGAACACCCCCAGACGCGCTGACTCCCGCCCAGCTGCGCGGGGGCGGATGGTGGGACGGCCCGCAGCACTTCCTGGTGGTCGACGACTACGACCTCACGCTGACGCAGGCGGGAGGCCCCCTCGGCGCTCTCGTCGACTGTCTTCCGCTGGCCCTCGACACCGGGCTGCACGTGCTCCTGACTCGCCGTGTCGCCGGAGCCTCCCGGACCGCCTTCGAACCGTTCACCCAACGCTTGCGGGAGCTGGGGCCTGTCGCCCTCCTGCTGTCGGGCGACGTGGCAGAGGGTCCGCTCGTCGGGGGTGTGACTGCCAGGCCGCAGCCTCCTGGCCGTGGCTACCTGGTGCGCCCGGGTCACGCGCCGATGTTGGTTCAGCTCTGCAACGAGCCAGGGCCGCCGCCCGCGGACGAGCTCCGCCGGACGGCGCCGGCTGACCAAGCGGTGCCCGGGGGAGCGCCCGCCGTGTCAACCTCGAGGCAAGCCGGCGTGGGGTTCGAATGAGACAGTCCCGCGTCGTCCTGGTCACGTTCACCGGCCCGCGAGGCGATGTGGACGTGGCTGCCAGGGCGGACGTGCCGATCCGCGAGCTTCTCCCATCGATCATCGGAGCTGTGGGCGACCCGGTTGGCGACCCCAGCCCGGGCGCTGCTGCCAGTGAGGTCGACAAGGACCCGGTGTCTGAACAGGGGTCGTCGGTTCAGCATCTCCTCGATGCCACCCTGGCGGAGGCCGGGGTCGTCGACGGCATGATCCTCCGCGTCGTCGCCGTCAGCGACCCCGCGCCGCCGCTCGCCGTCGTCGACGCAGCTGGAACCGCGCCACCATGACCCAGCACGGGGGCCCTCCCCCGGGGCCAGCGACAACCGAGCCCCGCCGAGGGCGGTTCGGCCTCGCCACGCCCGGCGCCGCCGGAGCGACGGTGGGGAATGGAGGACCCCGGTCCGATGAGCCGCCAAAGCGCGGCCGCCGGCGCGCCTGGCTGGTGGCGTTGGTGGTGGTCGTGGCCGCGATGGTCTTCGGCGCTGCGGGAGTGGTGACCGGCCGCGTCACGGCCGACCATGGTCCGGCAACCGTCGATGTCGTCGCTCTGACGACGGCTGTCCCAGCGTTCTCGTCACTTCGAGCAGACCAATTGCGTGTGGTGACCATCCTGCAGACCAGCAGCGTCAACGGGCTCGTCCCGGCAACGGGGAAGACGAGCGTGGTCGGACGCATCGCGCGAATCGATCTGCCGCCCGGCGCCCTGTTGCGGTCGGCGGAGCTGGCGCCGGCAGGCTCGCCGTGGCCCCGGGCCGGGCAGGCACTGGTCGGTCTTGCCCTCAAGCCCGGGCAGATCCCTGCCGAGGGGGTCAACGTCGGTGACGTGGTGGCTGCCGTCGCCGTCCCACCTGGTCAGCAGGGGCAGGTGGTGCCGGTCATGGTCGTTCCCCGGGCGCGGGTGTGGGCGGTGGCCGCGAATCCACAGAACGTCGTCTCGGTGACCCTGCTGGTGACCCAGGCAGAGGCGGCGCCGCTCGCCGGCTACGCCGATCTCGGTACGGTCAGCCTGATCCGTCTCGCCTGAGCTCCGCAAGCGTGGCGCCATTGCTGGCGCCCATGCCCGGAACCGTCAGGCGTGGGCACGGGACCGTGCTCTCGCCTGAGCGGCGTGCTCCATACTGGATAGCCAAGCAACATTCCTTTGAGGAGGAGCGACATGAGCGAGAGTCGCCGCACCCTGACCACCCGGCAGGGACACCCGGTGTCCAACAACCAGAGCGAGCGCACCATCGGCCCCCGCGGCCCTGCGACGCTCGAGAACTATCAGTTCCTGGAGAAGATCAGCCACTTCGACCGCGAGCGCATCCCCGAGCGCGTCGTCCACGCCCGCGGCACCGTCGCGCACGGGTTCTTCGAGGCCTATGGCAAGATCGGAGACGAGCCGGCGTCGAAGTACACCCGGGCGAAGCTGTTCGCGGAGAAGGGCAAGCGCACTCCGCTGAGCATCAGATTCTCGACGGTCGCGGGCGGCCGCGACTCCTCCGAGGTGGCCCGCGATCCACGCGGCTTCGCTGTCAAGTTCCGCACCGAGGACGGCAACTGGGACCTGGTCGGCAACAACCTCCCGGTGTTCTTCATCCGTGACGCCATCAAGTTCCCTGACTTCATCCACTCGCAGAAGCCCGATCCGGTGAGCTTCTATCGCCAGGACCCCAATCGGGTCTTCGACTTCATCGCAGCGACACCCGAGGCGCTGCACATGATCATGTTCGTCTTCAGCCCGCGTGGCATCCCGTCGAACTACCGCCACCAGCAGGGTTTCGGGGTGAATACCTACCGCATGGTCAACGCGGCCGGTGACTCGGTGCTGGTCAAGTACCACTGGCATCCCAAGCAGGGTGTCGAATCGATGACAGCCACGCAGGCGGCCTTCGTTCAGGGGACGGAGCTCGGCAGCGCCACGCTGGATCTTCGCGCTGCCATCGAGCGGGGCGACCATCCGCAGTGGGAGATGCTCGTGCAGATCATCAGCGATGACGAGCATCCCGAATTGGACTTCGATCCCCTCGATGACACCAAGGTGTGGCCGGAGGACCAATTCCCGCTGCGCCCCGTCGGACGGATGGTTCTCGACCGAGCGATCGTCGACAACTTCACCGAGAACGAGCAGATCGCGTTCGGCACCGGTGTCCTGGTGGACGGCCTCGAGTTCTCGGACGACAAGATGCTGGTGGGGCGCACCTTCTCGTACTCGGACACGCAGCGCTACCGGGTGGGAACGAACTACCTGCAACTCGCGATCAACCACCCCGCTGAGGGCGTGGAGGTCAACACCAACCAGCGTGACGGGCAGATGGCCTACGGCGTCGACGGTCACACCGATCCCCACGTCAACTACGAGCCGTCGCTCACCGGTGGGTTGGCGGAGGCGGAGCAGCACGGTGGCGGGGACGTTGGCCCCGTGATCAGCGGTCGGCTGACCCGCGCCCAGATCCCCCGTCAGAACGACTACCAGCAGGCCGCCGACCGCTGGCAGACGATCGAGCAATGGGAGCGCGATGACCTCGTCGCCAACCTCTCGGACGCCCTCGGACAGTGCACGCGGATGATCCAGGAACGGATGGTCTGGCATCTCCTGCTGATCGACGACGAGCTGGGGACGGCCGTGGCCGACGCTGTGGAGGTCTCGCTCGACGCCGTGCGCAAGCTCGAGCCACTGTCAACCCAGGAGCTCACAGCTGAGGATCACCGCCGGCTCGGCGAGCTGGGCAAGGCTGGCCCGCGGCCCCTGACCACTCGTGCTGTGACGGGCTCGGTGCCCAACAGTCGGGCCGAGGTGCCGGAGCTCACGGCCACCGATGCGCGGGAGAAGGCCGGGCGACGCTGACCTCACTGGGGCTGGGCACCGACGGTCGGTCCCACCCCCGGCTCGGCATCTGATAACGCCTGCCGGCCAGCCGAACGCATCAAGCGCGTCGCCGTTGCGACTCCGTGGCGGTAGTTTGTGCCATCATCAGCCTAAACAAGGAGGTAGATGATGCCCCGCGGAGCGCAGGCCGCGATTGAGGTGGGAGTGGCCATATTCGGCTTCGACGCCAATCCCAGCGTCGCCTCCAGCCGCGCCCTCCACGTGCTCACGGTGCATCGCAGCCTACCCCGAGGGGAAGTCGGGACTCGCGAGCGGTTTCCCGTCGCAGCAGCCCGGGTCGCTGCGGAAGCCGGCGTCGACGTCGCCGGTCGACGAGCCGGACGGAGCGACCGGCTCCATCTGGTGGGCCTCGATGATGAGCCGGGGCGCGGCCCGCGCACAGTCACCGCCTGGTACTACGCCACCGCGCCTCTGGTCGACTTCGACGGCGCCGGGGCGTGGTCAGTGGCGGGGCGCGGACTGCGGTTGGGGGCGGGGGATGCGGCGGCCCTGCGCCAGGCGACTGACCGCCTCAGGCAGGACAGCCGTCTGATAGGGGGCGCTGCCTCGCTCCTTGGCGACGTTTTCACTGGGGACGATCTGCTCCGCGTTCACGTGGCGCTGCACGGAGGCCCGGAGGGCAGCGACAGAACCTTTCGGCGGCGCATCCAGGAGTTGAGGGACGGGGCTCTGCTGCGTCCGGTGCCTGAGCGTGAGGTCGCCGCCCTGCGGGCGCGAGTCCCACGTTTTCGCTCCCCACCTGGGACCGGCGGGCGCCCGCCGGAGCTGTTCCGTTACGCCGGCACCGGGGTCGAGAACGAACAGCTTGTGGCCTTGCGGGCCCGCCGAAGCGCCTGAGCGTCAGCCTCTCCGACCGTCGACCCATCGACCCGCACCGCCGCCCGCCAGGTGCGCTGCGCCACCGCCCTCATCAGCGATCGTCGGACGGAAGTGCCTGCAAGCCTCGGAAGATGCGCATCGCCTCAGCCTCAGCGCCGAGGAATGTGGGTTCGACGATGCGGATGTCGTGGACGATGAAGCTCCAGCCGCCACCGCGGACGTCGTCACCCAGCGCCTGGCCGAACGCCGAGCCCGGGGGCCGCGGAGGGATCATCTCCATGCGCGAACCGTCCGGCATGCGGCGGAAGATGGCGCGGCGCACCAGGATGCTCTCCAGTGGGGCACCATTGCGCAGGCGTCCGCGGGCCAGTTCCACGCGTCGCAACTTGGCGATCGGGTTGTCGGGGTCGCGCACCTCGATGTCAACGTCGAGCCCGGCGGAGATGTCACGAGCGATGAAGGTGAGGGCGAGGGCATCCGCCTCGTCTCCGGCGATTCGCACGAAGGTCGCCGCGCAGAGGGGGCGGTCATCCCCGCTACGCCGCGTCTGCTGCAGCGCCTGGTCGAAGAACAGCTGAGCGAGCAGGTCACGCGACGCGGCATCAGCAAGCCAGGGAGTGCCGTCGCGCCACTCGCGTCCCTCGACCAGCTCGCTGAAACGATGCTGGACGCGATCGGCCATGTCGGGGCCCACATTCCACACGCGCAACTGGATGATCCGAGCCATCCCCCGATTGTAGGAGGGGAGTGCCCAGCTCACCTGCCGGGCGGAGGGACCCGCGGGTCCCGGCTACACTACCGCCTCGCGCCGAGGTAGCTCAGTTGGTAGAGCACAGGTCTGAAAAACCTGGTGTCGA
>JAEKNN010000043.1 GCA_016464795.1 Candidatus Amunia macphersoniae
GACAGCGCCAGCGCCACCGACAGGGCGCCGCGGAATCCACCCCACACCACGAACGGACGCTGCCGCCAGGCGATCAGCCGTCCGCGGTGGTCGACGGTGGCCAGGATCGTGTAGACCGCCAGGGCCCGCACCACGATGAGGATCACCAGACCGAGGGCCACGGAGCCCGCAAGCCCGGCGACGTCACGCGTCGGCAGCGCCGACCCGATGAGCAGGAAGAGGAGGGCGTTGAGCAGGAAGCCGGCGAGGTCCCAGAACTCGAGGACCTGTTCTCCGTGGATCGGCAAGCGCCGCCGGGCAACAACCACGACCAGCGCGGCGGCGACGACAGCAACGATCCCCGACGTCCCCACGATATCGGCGGCGAGGTAGGCGCCGTAGGCGAGCGTCAGGGTCGTGAGGAACTCGAGGGCCGCATCGTCGGTGGTGCGCAGGACCAGCACGCCGACCAGCCCGGCCGCAGCCCCGATGGCCAGCCCTCCGCCGGTGGACAGCAGGAAACGTCCGCCGACGTCAGCAAGCGACAGACTGCCGCTGGTGACCGAGGCGAGGAGGGCTGCGAAGAGCGCCACCCCCGTTCCGTCGTTGAACAGACTCTCGCTCTCCAGGGACGTCACCAGCACGGCCGGGGCCCGGACAACTCGAAGGACGCTGATCACCGCGATCGGGTCGGTGGGGGCGAGGATGGCGGCGAGCAGAAACGAGTCCGGCCAAGACAGCCCCAACAGCAGGTGGAAGCCGGCACCCGCACCGCCCACGGCGATGGCCACGCCGAGAGTGGCGAGCAGTGTGACCGGGGTGACCACGCGCCGCAGCGAGTCGAGGTCGAGCGAGATGCTCGCCTGGAACACCAGGCCGGGCACGAACGCCAGGAGGATGAGGTCCGAGCCGACCACGTTCGGCCGGCCCCCCGGGATCAGCCCGACGAGCACCCCGCCGGCCGCCAGCACGACGGGGTACGGGATGCGGGACCGGTGCGACACGGCGCGCAGCGCGATGGCGGCGACGCTGAGGATGATGAGGAAGGCGAGCAGTCTCTGCGCCGACGACATCGGTGGAGGATAGCGGGGGCTGGGTGCACGGCTCCGTACGCGTCCAAGGCCGGGGTCGCGGCGGCCTTTCTTACCCCTGAGTTGACCCCCACCAGGAGGGACGGCGAAGCGTTGATGGCCCGTCGGCTCGTTGTCCCCTGCGATAACGTCGCTCCGCGAATCAGCGACCCGTGAGCGTCGTCCTACTGCGCCGCTTCCAGCGTCGCAAGCGCGTGCACCAGGTTGAGGAGTGTCTCGCCAGTGGCATCCGGCGTTCTGAAGAGCGGCGAGTACTCACGCTCCAGCCTCGCGCACCAGCCGGTGATCAGCCCGGCAGATGCCGCTCCCTGAATGTCCCAGGCGTGCACGGCAACGAGCGCGACGCGGTCGGGAGGCAGGCCTGCTACGGTGCATGCGTGCAGGTACGGCTCGGGACGCGGTTTCCAGAGTCGGACCTCGTCGGCCGACAGTACGCCCGCAACGAGCGGACTCAGGCTGGCTCGGTCGAGTAGGGCTCGGGTGGAGGCGGCGCTTCCGTTGCTCAACGTCATGACACGGATGGAACGATCGCGAAGAAACTCCAGCGCGGGCCGCACATCATCGTAGGCATCGAGCGCGCCGAAGCCCTCGAGGACGGTGTCGACGACGCCGTCCGATGCATCCGCGCCGGCGGTGCGAAGCGCGTCACGGAGGGACGACTGCGCCACCTCGCGGAAGGGCCGGAAGTCGCCCGATGTGGCGAGCGCGATCCCGTCGCGAAGAAACCGGGGAAACCAGCGATCGACACCGTCGTCGCCAAGACCGGCAGCCCTCAGCAGTGTCCCCACCCTCTCCAGTGAGAACAAGGTCTCGACCACGTCGAACAGGACGACGGCAGGAACTCGAGCCATGAGCGGACGCTACCACGCGAGTCCCGCATCGGCGGGGGGCGCGCGGTGTTGTTCGGCTCGCGCCACACCGTGTCGCTCGAAACCGAACCGGCGACGAGGACGCATCGGGCATGCTGAACGAGTGTGGGACGCCGCACCCAGACCCACGGCCACCACGACGCCACCGAACAGCACAGGGGTACCTCCATGACGAACATCACCAGTCATCCCGCCAGCGCGCGCCCCGTCGCCCCCGGTTCGGAGGCGCCCGCATTGGAATGTGAACTGCTCGACGGTTCGCATTTCCGTCTTGCTGATCGCTGTCCGGAAAACTTCACCATGATCGTCTTCTACCGGGGAAATCACTGCCCGGTTTGCAGGGTTCAGCTGCGTGACCTCGACCGCCGGCTCGACGACTTTGCCTCCCGGGGCGTGGACGTCATTGCGGTCAGCAGCGATGACCGGCAGCGCGCCCAGCGGAGTCATTCGGACTGGCCCGTCGACGGTGTGACCCTCGGATTCGGCATCGACATCCCACAGGCACGAGCCTGGGGACTGTACGTCAGCGACGCCTACGGTCCGGACATGCCGCCCCGGTTCTCGGAGCCGGGTGTGTTCCTGGTGAGTCCCGACAACATCCTGCAATACGCGGCGATCACCAGCATGCCGTTCGGTCGTCCACGGGCGGAGGACCTCCTGCCGGGAATCGACTACCTGCTCAAGCACCCGGACACGACGTTCGGCCGAGCCTGAAACCGGGCCACTACCGACGGAGTGACGGCGCTGGCGGCTAGCGAGGCGCACGCCCCGCCCCGCCGCGGCACGGACGGTCCCGACCGCGCCGCGGATCACTGCACCAAAAAGGGGTGATCTGCGTCAATCAGACCCTCCATGTCGAGCGCATCGCGGGCGAAGCCTCCGGCTTCACGCGGGCGACCAGACCCGCCGACGTGGCCACCACCTGGATGCACAGCGCGACGAGCATCGCCGCCGAGAGCTTGGTCGCGCGGATGCCCCATGACGCATCCCCACCCTCAGGGCGGCCGGAGCCGAGAGGCGTCCTCTCTACCATTGCCGGAATGTCCGGGTCGTATCCGTCGTGGCCGCGTGCGCAGCCCCGCTGGAGCAAATGAGTGATGCCGGATGACGTCACCCCCGGCGGCTCATGACAAGTCGCAGCACGCTCGCGAGGCTTGTGGGCCCTGTGCATGACAGGCTGATCTTCTACGTCGTCGCCGCCGCGGCAATAGGACTCCTGCTTCCGGGCGTGGCCGGACGCCTGGCCGTCGGGGTGCCGTACATGCTCGCCGGGCAGGTGCTGGGCGTGGCCCTCACCTTGACCGCCGGGCAATTCGCGGTCGTCGGGCGCCGACCGTTGCCTGTGCTTGTCGCCCTCGTGGCTCAGTGGACGGCAGTACCACTGGCCGGCGTCGGGCTGTTCCACCTCACCGCTGATCCCGACCTGCGCAACGGCGTTCTCATCCTCGCCGTCGTCCCGGCCGAGATCACCAGCGCTCTCGTCGCCATTCTCGCGGCGGGTTCCGGTGCGATCGCCATCGCCTGCATGGCAGGCTCGCTCACCTTGGGCACCGTGCTCACGCCGCTGTGGGTGAGCACGGTTCTGGGCCCTGCGGCGCATGTCGACCGGCTGGCGCTGATCGCGGAACTGGCTCTCTCGGTGGCCGTGCCACTCCTCGTCGGAGTCGGTCTGCGGACATCGTTGCCGGCACTCAGTCGTCTTCGCTCCCGCGCGCTCGACCTATCGGCGGTTTGTGTCCTGCTCGTTGTCTTCGTCAGCGTCGGCTCAGCGCGGACGCTGGTGCTGTCGACATCTCTGCTGCCGTGTCTCGCGCTGTGCGCCGCGCTGCTGGTCATCGGTTACGCCGTGGGAATGGCGGTGGCATGGCCATGGCGCCAGCACGCGCATATCTGGCGGGCGCTCGTCTTCCCGGTGGGAATGCGCGAGTTCGGCATTGCGGCCGCGGTGGCGCTGGCGGTCAGCCCCGGCGCCGTCGGCGTCGCCGGCATCTACGGCGCGTTGCTGATGATCACGGCACCCGCGCTGGCCGGGCGACTCCGGCCATCACGCACAACGCGGTAAAGGGGCGAAGCCGGGATCACGACCAGTAGCGGGTCAAGCCTGCTCGTTCATGCCTCGGCACTTGCCGGAGCCAACTCACCGAGCAGGGCACGCACTTGCCCGTCGATCTCATCCCGGATGCGGCGCACCACCTCGATCGGCTTGTCAGCGGGATCCTCGAGGTCCCAATCCAGGTAGCGCTTGCCCGGATACAGCGGGCAGGCATCGCCGCAACCCATGGTGATGACCACATCCGAGTCGCGCACGATGTCGTCGGTCAATGGCTTGGGGAACTCCTTGGAGATGTCGATACCCACCTCGCTCATGGCCTGCACGACGGCCGGGTTCAGGCGATCGGATGGTTCCGAGCCGGCCGATCGCACGTGGACAGTGCTCTGAGCGTGGTGGTCAAGCAGGCCGGCCGCCATCTGTGAACGGCCAGCGTTATGGACGCAGACAAAAAGGACCTCTGGCACGTGCGACATGATTTTCCCCTCCAGGTGAGCCGCGGCGCGCAGCCGCTCGCGAGCGAATCGCTCCTCGGCCTCGTTCGATGACTCATGGGGAAGCACCACGACTGCGGCGGCTGCGCGCATCTCGGGGTACAACGTGCGAATGGCCAACCAGGCGAGAGCCGCACCGATTCCCTGAGCTGCGACGAACGGCAGCACGGACGAGGGGCTGATTCCCGTGAAGGTGTTGGAGAGTTCGCGACCAAAAGTCACCGCAGGATTGGCGAAACTCGTCGAGGACGTAAAAAAGTAGGCGCCGGCGATGTACGCGCCGACCGCGAACGGTGTGGCGGTGAGCTTGCCGCTGCGAACAGTTCCGAAGATGACGAGCAGAAGGCCGAGGGTCGCGACCACCTCACTGAGCCAGAGCGCGGCGCTGGAGCGGTCGCGTGTCGCGATCGTCACTGCGGGAAGAGCGAACATCGCGTTGGCCACGACGGTGCCAGCAACGGCGCCGGTGAGCTGTGCCGCGACATATCCCAACACGTCCCGCCAGCGAAGACCGCCGAAGGCGGCATCGACGACCGAAACAACCGGGTTGAGGTGCGCTCCTGACACCGAGCCGACCGCCAGGATGATGGCAGTGAGGCCCGCGCCCGTCGCGAGGGCATTCTCGAGCAGTTCCAAGCCGAGGTCGCTGGGGCTCAGCCGCTGCGCGGCGATTCCGGAGCCGACCACGACGATGAGCAGCAGCGCTGTGCCCAGGAACTCGGCAAGCATGCGTCGAGCGATCGACGCCACCCCCTACACAGTCCCCGGCTTGCGTGCGCGGACGAACGCGCTGACCACACGGCCGCCGTTGGCCTCCACGGATTGGAAGGCCTCGGCTTGGGCGGGGGTGTCGAGGTCGCCGAGCTTCTCAGCGCTGTAGTCGCGCGTCACCTCGACGCCGATGTCGTCGAACCCAGCGTCAGCGAGAAGGGTGCGATACGTGTCCTCCTCCAGGGCGCCGGCGACGCAGCCGACCCAGAGCTCCAGGCTCCGGCGGACGTCCTCAGGCAGATGGCCCTGCACCACGACGTCGGACACGGCGAAGCGGCCGCCCGGCTTCAGCACCCTGAACGCCTCGCGCAAGACCTGGCCCTTGTCGGCGCTCAAGTTGATGACGCAGTTGGAGATGAGGACGTCCACGGCGCTGTCGGGGAGTGGGATGGCTTCGATGGTTCCCTTGAGGAACTTGACGTTGGTGGCCTTCTGCTCCGCGGCATTGCGCTCGGCAAGGGCGAGCATCTCGTCGGTCATGTCGAGACCGTAGGCAAAGCCTGTCAGGCCGACCCGGCGCGCGGAGAGGAGGACGTCGATGCCGCCACCGGAACCGAGGTCCAGGACGGTCTCGCCGGGGTGAAGTTGGGCCAGGGCCGTCGGGTTACCGCAGCCCAGCGATGCCAGTACCGCCGTCGAGGGCAGCTCGGCCACCTCGTTGACGGAGTACAGGTCGCGGGTGATCACTCCCTTCTCGGCTGGACCGCAGCAGCTCGCCACACTGGCGGGAGCACCACAACAGCCGTCCGAGTGGGCGGCGGACAACGCCGCCTCAGCGTTGGTGGGCTGAGCCTGGTCGACGGCCCGGGCGGCGGCCGCGTATCGATCGCGGACCGTCTTCCTCAAGGTGTCGGCGTGCGAAGCGGCGGTCACGATGTTGTCGGCCGCCCGAGAACTCTCAGCCATGACGGCTGGCCAAACAAGGGCAGGGGCAGCTTCCGCAGGGGCAGTCGCAGGGCATCGTGATCTCCTCATATCGAAGGCTGTCGATCGATGTCCGGATGGTAAGCCGTCGCATCGACGCTTGTCAATGCGTACAATGCAGCGATGACCACGTCGATTGTCGCCCGCGAGGTTTTGGTACCTGACCGGGTCAAGGGATGCTGCCAGCCGGTTGCGGCGCCACTGTCGGACGCCCGGGTCGATGAGCTCTCTGCGATCTACAGGGCGCTTGGGGACCCGACCCGCGTCCAGATCGTCCACATCCTCGCTGCGGCGGCTGAGCCGGTGTGCGTGTGCGATTTCACGGCTGCCTTTGATCTCGGTCAGCCGACCATCAGCCACCATCTCTCCAAGCTCCGGGACGCCGGCATCGTGACGTCGACGAAGCGCGGCGTGTGGGCGTTCTACAAACTGAACGCTGCGATGACCAGTGCTGCGCGTGACGCCATACAGCTCATCGACTAAGAGCGGCTGATGGGCATCGGCTGGCGTTTTGCCGGCTCAGCCGGGGTGGCGAACTGCGAGGGCATACCACTGTGAGCGGCGTCGGTCCCCAGCGCCCCTTGGCGGCGGGCGGAAGGAACCTCCGGAAGGCACTGTCTGCGCCTGGCTTCCGCACCCTGTGGTCTGCTGCCGTTGTGAGTCGCGCGGGCGACACGCTGAATTTCGTCGCTCTCGCACTGTTCGTCCTGGCGGCAACAAACTCGACTGCCGCCGTCGGCAGCGTCGTACTGGCCGAAGGCTTCGGCCTGATTCTCGGCGCACTGCTGGCCCAGTTCCTGGTTGATCAACTGCCGCCGCGGCCATTGCTTGTCTCGCTCGACATGACGCGCGCAGCAGCCGCCGGTCTCTTGGCTATTGCCCCGAGCTACCCCATGGCCGTCGCGGTGGCCTTC
>JAEKNN010000048.1 GCA_016464795.1 Candidatus Amunia macphersoniae
GGTTCGGCGCGGCCGCGCCACACTCCACCAGATCAAATCTAAGACAGACCACTAGTCGGTGCGACCTCGATGCTGGTCGCGCCGCGCAACGCCGGAGAGATCGGACAGGCCTACTCGGAAACCGGGACGGTGGATGCGAACCAGCATGCAACCGCGCCCGTTACCGCTGACGCCTGATCGAGTGCGGCCAGCGATTATTGCGTCAGCTTGATGAGCTCCGGGCAGCGAAACACTTGGCCAGGCGAGTGTCCGCCAACCTACCTCTAGAGAGAAAGCGGTGACGCGCAAGCTATCCCACCGAAGCGCTGTTGGGTAGTCTATGGAGATGAGAGCGACCACATGGGCGCCCGCAGAGCTCGCGGCAGGCACCGGGTTGATTGCCGGTGCTCTGTTCGTCTCAGCAGACGTGACCCGCTGGGGAACGTGGCAGATTCCCGTCCTTCCGAGGGTGGTAATCGAGTCGGTAGCAGTTCCTGGCCTGCCGCTCGTCGCGGCGGCCCTAGCCTTCGCGGGTGCCGCGGTGTCGGTTACGCGAAAGCGACCCCGGCTGGTCTTGGCACTGTTCGGCCTTTCGCTGGCCGCGATCGCGGTAGCGAGTGTTAGGACGGTCAAACGGTTGCACGACCTTTTTCAGGGTCAGGACTCGACCGATTGGGCTAGGTATTCACCGCTGGGAGCAGCGCCAGCTTCCCATTCGTACAGCTGGGGCCTGCTCGCGTCGGTGCTCGGCGTTCTTCTGTTGTTGGTCGCTGCAGCCTCGGCGGCGCGGCCGCTGCTCACCAGTTCGTTTAGAAGGCGGTGTCAAGGGCCGTCGAGACTCGGAGCGGGGTAGGTGGCCCGGCGCACGCCAGGGTTCGTAAACCTACCCAGAGCTGCGTCGATTTCCCCTGCGCAACGCTGCACGATGGTGGACACGCGATGCTGCGCAAGTGGTGCACGCCACCCCATTGCAGCAGGGCCAACGGGCCGTGCTAGGCGCGATCCTGTCCTCGCGGCTCAGCCTGGTCGCCGTTGCCGCGGCTGACCTCCGACCGGCTCGCCGTCGTCCTCAATGCGGACCGGGCGCCTACGCGGAGTATGGACGCGAAGCCGAGTGATGATAGTCCCAGGAGTGCGCCGAAGGCCCCAATCCCGAAGAGGGCGATGGCAATCGGCGAATGAGTGAGGGCGAATCCGAGCAAGGCAGCGACCGCGAATGCCGACAGGGCTACCCAGGCTTTGAGCGACGCTGTCCGGGTGATCTCGACCCCTGCCGTTGCTGCGGACCGCACGCGCCGGCCGTACCACAAGATCAGACTAGACCCGCCCACGACGAGACATACGGCGCCAACCAGGACGAATACCAGGGCGGCAGTAGATTGACCTGAGGACCCGTCGGCGATCATTACCCGAATGTTGCATCTTGGCGACTGACCGTGCGTCTCAGCAACTCTCGCGTCGCGCTTCACCTTCGAACGCTGCCGATCAGGTGAAGGAGCGGCCAATCCAGGGAGGTCAGCCGAGGCCAGGCGAGGGTCCGCCAATCACGCTTGATCGGGTTTTAGGGCGAGGTCAGCGCCTGTAGGCGATCGCCCTAGCCCTGCCGCCGACGCCGCTTACGTTCTAGGACTTCGCCGAGGGGGGTGTCTGGCCACTTTCTGAACAGAAGTCGACGCTTCGCGGTCGACTGGACGGCAGCCACCCGATTCTCGGCCTCGTCCTCAGATTCCGGCTCGGCTGCGCCTTTCGCCCGCCCGAGCGCCTGATGAACCGCCTTGCGAAGCCGCATCCTCCCACCCTGCTTGCTTCTAGGAATGTTCTTTCGAGTCGCTTTGTCATTCTCGCCGTAAGTATTTCGACGGTCCTTCGTCATGCTGAGCCGCTTCTTCTCTTGGGGCGTCTTCGGGTCGGGCACCCACTTATCGTACTCGGACGTCGGACCGACTTCGAAGATCAGATCACGACATGGTTGCTCAGGCGAGTGTTCGCGAATGTACCTTGACGCGTAGCCGAGAGAGGGCGCGTAAGCGGACTTGCTTTCCGCTGACGACAGGCAGAAAATGCAGTCGTCATGCGCAAGGCGTCCATCGCTGTAGGCGCGGGAGCCCTCATCGCGATCGTGGCCGCGCTCTTGCTGTCCGGTTGGTTTGGTGGTAGGCCCGCGCTTCAGGTGGTGAACGTCGATGGACAGACCGTGGTCCTGGTTCCGTGGGTCGGCGGTCCCAACATTACGGTGTCTTGCGGACGGACGCTGGATATCGACACCAGTGGAGCCCCTGGGCAGCCGTGGCTTATAACCGTCACCTCGTCCACTGATCACCACGTCCTCCTGCAACAAGCAAGGTCGGGGTCGGCCGAGCTCATCGTCCGTGGCGGGGCGGTACTGATTGGTGATCCGCACGCGCCCTCGGTGGGCCCGGCTGGGGGTTGCGCCGGGTGACAGGGGCAGTCTAGGAAGAGCCTGGATCCGTAGGAGGCAACGGCTGCCCAGGCGAGGATCCGTCAATCACCCCCCAGAGCCTCACCTCAATCGATGTGGCCGCTCGCGTCCAGAGCTTCACCGATCATCCAGTCGACCCGTCCGCGCGCTTCCCGCTCAGCAGATTCGGCGGAGTCCGTGACGGTGCGGAATCGCGTTCGGGTGGGTATCCAGACTTGCTCAAGAGGGTGGTGGCTGAATTCCCACTCCTCGAATCCGAAGGTCCCGTCGGCGTTCCGAACGATTCGCACCTCGAAGTCACCGCTCTTATCGGGAATCGTCTTGACGACCCCACCAGATTGCGCCACGGAGGTCACTCTACGCCGGTCGATCGAGGCCGACTTCGACCAGGCGAGTACGGCCTCCCTCGACTGACACCTCGGTTGACACGGTTGCCCGCGGCCATGAGTGCTCCTTCGCGGACGAACGCGGACAGCGGCTCCCCAAGCTCCGAACTCGCCCGGCTATCAGCAGCTCACGGCGAACGTCGCAAGTCCCAGCTTGAAAACCGCAGCGGTGTCAGATCTCAGATCAACGGTCGAAGGTCAAGGCGAACACGAGCAGAAAGGCCGCAGTGATACCAAGCCCACACCTAGCATTACCCAAGCGACAGGGGCGAGTGCCCGGGCATGACGCACTGGCGTTCACCGTGGGCCCATGACCGCGGCACTCGCCACCAGACGAGCCGGTGCGAAGAGCACACTGACTTTCTAGGACAGATCTGGGACGATGGTGTGGAGTTGGTCCCGGAGGCATGCCCATGAGAGGGTCGGTGGTGGCCGGAGTCGCGGTCTTGGGGCTGGTGTTGGCAGGCTGCGACGCGCCAACCCGGCCTGCCTCACCGTCCCCGACATCGAGGCCGTCATTGCCATCAATTGCGCCCAGTGTGTCCAATACACCGGTCCCCAGCACTGTCACCACCCCGCCTTCATCCACGTCATATGTGATCGACCTCACATGGATCAGCGACCAGCTTGGCTGGGCGTTGTCCAATACTGGATGCGGGGCGAGCCTCTGCCGCTCGCTGGCATCGACGAGCGATGGCGGCCAGAGCTGGCATCAGATGCCGGCCCTACCAGCGACCGCCGGCACACCGAGCAATTCCTGCCTCAACGCGGGGTGCGGCGTCTCGGGCGTGCGCTTCGCCGACCGGTTGAATGGCTACCTGTATGGTCCTGATCTCCTGGTGACGCATGACAGCGGTCGCAGCTGGCAGCCGGAAGCGGCACCATCCGTCGAGGCACTCGAGCCGGACCAGGGCACTGTGTTCCGCGTGGTGTACACGTCTGGCGGGTGCCCGGGACCGTGCGACCGCGTTGTGCAGGCCGCGCCGGCTGGGTCGACGAACTGGCGCACTCTGACGAACATCCCGTTTCAGGGGATCCCCAGCAGGGGTACGCGGGCTGAGCTCATCGCGCAGGCGCCGCATCTGTATGTCGCCATCTACGGCGACCTTGCCGCCGGCGCCGGTACGCAGGAAGCGATCGTGCGGCGGTCACTCGACGGCGGCCGAACATGGACTCAGTTCCGTGATCCGTGCCTCGGCGGGTCGAGCGTCATGCCTGACATTCAGGTGGCCGTTGCGTTCGCTGCGGCGCCCGGAGGCTTTTTGGCCGCTCTCTGCGCACCGCGCGGGAACCAGACCGACCAGTTCGTGGTGACGTCACAGAACTCCGGATCCGCTTGGGGCGACCGTCATCCCGTGGCCGGTCAGTTTCTCGGTTTGATCGCCGCGGCCGACGCTGCACACATCACAGCGGGAACCGCGCCGTCCAGCGGCAACGGCATCGTCGGGTACACCCTGATGGCGAGCAGCGACGGCGGGCTGCACTGGTCAGTGGCAGTTTCAGACCCGGAACGGATCGATGCGAACACGGTGAATGCCGGCTTCCTGGGATTCGAGGACGTCGCAGTGGGACGCTGGGTCGGCGATGAGCACGCAATCTGGACCACCCATGACGGTGGACTGCACTGGACGCGGCGGCCATTCTCATAATGACCGAGGGACGTCACCCCTCCCAGCTGGTAGACCGCATGTCCCTGCTCCGCTCCGACGCGCACGACTCCGAGCGCCCGGCGACATGCCGCGCATCCGTGCGCATAAACCGAGCTCACGCGCCGGGTCAGTTCCGACCTCCGGCGGAGCTGACCAATGCGGCCTCGACGGCGACCGTTGGTTGCAGGAGCCGACGCAGCCTGGCGCGAGCGCGGTACAGCCGCACCCGAACCGTGCCTGCAGGCACCTCGAGGATACGTCCGACCTCCTCAGGGGTCAGGCCATCCCAAATCGTGAGAGTCAGTACTTCTCGATCCAGCGAGGAAAGGCGGCGGAGCGCCCGGCCGAGATCAGCGTCGACCACTTCGGAGACCTCTGACGAGCTCGGCATCGAAGGGCGGGTCCGCGTGGTCGACGATAACCGCATAGGCGATGACCTCCCAGGTTTTTGCACCCATGCTCCGATCATCTGACGGGCGCGCCGACCCGTCTGGTAGACAGCACCATCAACAGTCACAGGGACAGTCGAGTAAGAAACCAATGAGGGGGAGGTCCATGGCGGTGGCTGACTGCGCAACGCCGCCGCCTCACGGCCCGACGTCCAGCCCCGCCAGGCCGCCGGTCGCTACATGCTGGGGCGAGCCCTGGGCTGGAACGACCCACACATCGAAGCTCGCTCCCACGCAGACAGCCTGATCGGAATGTGCGGCGTCCGGGCGCTCCGCGAAACCGCAGAAAGACTGCCCCGACTTCCAGACCGAACTCCCGTTGGAGACGGTCACGACCCGAACGCCAGTGGGCCCGCTGACAACCACCCGCGAATCGTCGTAGGAGAATCCGTGCACTCTTCCGGGGATTAATCGCGATGGAACCTGTGCCGAGCTGAGGTCCAGTACGGTAGTGACCCCGTTGTAATCAATCGGCGAGATCGCCATGAACCGGCCGTCCGGCGACGCCACGAACGAGCTTCTGACCGACGCAGCCTGCACTTCGCTAAGCGTGATCCGCCTGTCGAGGAGAGTTGCACCAGTCGACAGCTGTGAGAGGCGAACGACAGCCTCCGACCCACCCGGAAGGATCTGTGTGAGAGTGAGAGCCTGATCGGCGGCAGTGCTGCAAGCGAGGATTGTGGTGATATCGTTCGAGCCGCCGACGTCGAGAGGAGCAACCTCTCGGTAGCTGCCACCCGCGGTCGCGACATAGAGCCTGGTCGGTGCACCAGGCCATGGTCCGACCAGCCCGGGTCCGACCAGCCCGGGTCCGCCCGGATTCGCCGGAGGCGAACTGTAGTGGGGATTGCCCACTGCACACAGATGGCGACTATCGTCGGCCCAGACCCATTCGCCGAGGCTATACGAGTATCCAGTGTTGTTGATCTGCGGCAACGTGCCAAGGGTCTCGCCACTCGGCCCGATGACTTGCTCTAGGTCGAGAGCCCGCGACCCGTCCGGCGCGAACTGAAGAGAGCGGCACGGGCCAACGCCCTGCGACGGGCAGATCTGGACCGGCCCGAATGTCCCGCGGCGAGTCCCACGCCAGTCGAATCCGTCGAAGGCAATGTAGACACGATTCACTAAGCGGCCTACCAACAGGTAGGGACCGCCGGACGTGGGCACCGGCTTCGCAACAAACGACGATTGCGGCAGTGTCCCGCAGGCCGCGAGCGCGACGCTCACGCCTAACCCTGCCCAGATGAGCCGGTATGCGCCGCTACGTCGTCGCACCCCGCGTCGGGGCGAACAGGAAGAGCCGCTCAGGATGGCCACGGTCAGGAGATCGTAATCCCGATCCTCCCTCCGGGCGGCGAGCTCGGCTGCCATGTGCTCAGCGCCGCGGTCGCCGAGATCCTCATGGCGGGGAGTCACCTCTTGGCCGCCTAATGCCTCGGTCGAACAGGCCAGTCTGCTTCGCTAGATCGCGACACCTTGGTTGACACCTTCGCGCGCGGTCATCCACACCCGTTGGCGGCCGGCGGCAGACCGTCACGAACATCACCCGCTCCGGCTGGTAGTTCGCTTCGCCTTGGCACCGACCGCGGAGAGATGAGGGTTGGAACGCCGCTTCACCACACGGTAGCGTGGGGGCATGACGTCCCTACTGCGCCGGTACTGGTTCGAATTCGAACTGCCGCCGCGGGAGCCGAGGGCGCCTGGCGGTCGACTGCAGATCGAGGATCGACCTACCCTGCACCTCAGAAACGGGATCGGAGTGACCGGCTACAGCGAGGACGACTGCTTGCAACTCATCCGGGCGCAGGTCTGCCATGGAGAGGAGCCGCCGCCCGTCACGAGCGTGAGGATCGACGTAGACGTTCGCGAGATCCCCGAGTGGTTCCATCGACACCATCAGGTTGGCGTGCCGCCCTGGCGGGGCGTCTGGGCGCCCCCGTTCAACTTGTGGCAGGGGCCGACCTAGCGCTAGGGCAGCGGGGCGGCCGATGCATACCGCTGGACAGGGACACGCGGCCGTGCAAGCTGGTCGTTCTCAAGGGTCCGCTTCGCTAGGGGGAAGGGTCGCCTGTCGGACCTCGTCTACGCGCCTGCCGCTGGGTCGTCCCCGCGTTTGCGTCAGCAACTGGCTGGACATTGACCAGTAAACGTCAAGGTCGGTGAGCTCGAGGTTTGCGACTTGATTGCGCCAAGCCCGACATGGCGAGTCAGTAGATTGCCACGCTCAGATGTCTCTTCTGGGATGAGCCTCCACGCCGCGGCCGTCACCGTCCGTATCGGGTTGCCCCGCAGGATGGCTGTGCCGGCCGGCCCGACCGCGACCCCGGGCCTGGACCGGCGACGCGCGGCTGGGATATAGTTCTTGATCCGATGGCGATCCGCGTAAACGGTCATCTGCTGGCGCCGTCGCGTCTCCATCTTGCCGCAGCTTTGCTTGGGGGAGCGACCCTCGTTGCCGGGTGCGGCAACGGGGTCGGGAGCGCCGTGTCACCGACGACGCAGCTCGCATCGACCGCCGCCTGCACCGTGTACTCGACCTATGGGGTGGCCGACGATCCCACCGTGGACATGTCGTTTGGCCATACCGAGGCCAGCAATCCGTTTGACCCGCCGCCCACCGCCTCCATGGCGCCGCGCATGCCGGGGTCGCGCGCCGTCGAGGTGGTGAGTGCGGCGGATCACCCGCAGGGGACCTTGGTGGGGGCGTTTCATGTCCTGTACAGCGCCCCTGGTTCAGGGCCGATGCGCTTTGGAGACCCCCACGGATCCTGGACCGTCAACAACGGAGACGCGGTCTGGTTGGTGGAGTATCGGGTCGGTCTGCACGGCCAGGTGTGCACCCTTCCGACGTCGTCGCACGCCACAGCGACAACTGCCGTCGACGCTGTACGGCTGGTGCGTCAATCTGGCTTCCTGGTGATGCCCGGATACGATCGGACCGTGACCGATGCCGCGACGGCACGCCGCCTCTATGCGGCGCTGTGGGCGCTCGGTCCCCAGCCTCCTCCGGTTCCCACGTCGAGCTGTCCCGTCAGTTCTGGAACCCGGTGGATCCTGACTTTTCTGGATTCGGGTGCGACCGTGCTGACCGTCACCCTGGATGCGCAGGGATGCCACGAGATGACCTTGTCGAACGGGACGTGGGCCGAAGCGGTTGCCCCTTCGGCAGAGCCGTTCTGGGCGGCCTTGGATGAGGCGGCGGCCCTGCCCGACTCGCAGGTTCGCCCGCATCTCTGCGGCCCGGGCTCCGCCGATAACTGCTACCACGAGTAGCACAGCATGTTGCCGGTCACGCGTGGCCGCCCCGTCAGTGTGTCCGCCGTTCGGCCCGTGACACCTCCGCTGACATCCCCGTTCGCGAACGCAGGCGGCCACCGGCGGTCTCCGGGAGTGAGGTGGACCACGCCGCCCGAATCCCGCTGGCCTCTGGCGGTCACTCCCGGACGCTGCCATCCCAAGCTTGAAAACCGCACTGGCCGCCAAGCCACCAGGGGTTCGAGTCCTTCTCCCTCCGCCGTTTGTTTCTTGACAGAATTGGCAGGCGGCGCGGGCGGCGGACGTCGGCGAATCGCCCCAAACGCCGCTCTACACTCTCGTTGACATGGTCAGCGGCAATGAATCGGCGTCCCGCCACGCGGCTGAGTGCGCGGACCAATCGGAGTGTCCGTCAAAGCGGGCATGCTCAGGGCGGCAATGAGAGTTCTGTCTCTTGCAACTGAGCGCCACAGCACGAGCCTAGTCTTGACCGGCGTCATAGCTGCCGCCCTCGTCACTGCCTGCGGATCGGGTGCGGGGGGTGTTGCCACGTCTGCTCAATCCCCCAGCCTGCCCCTGCCGGATGACACGCTGCGATTGGCGCTCGCAGATGGTCACTGGGCTGATTTAGGCGCGACGCCGAGTTGCTTCACCTGGCAGGACGGCAGTAGCACCTTTCCGTCTTTGACGGTTGCTGTCGCGGACGCAGCCCGAACTCACTACACACTGGACGTCGAAGTCTCGGACTTCGCAGGACCAAGGGTGTACGACGCCGTCTTCAGGGATCAGGATCGAGCGGGGGGAGTCCACGTCACGGTGTCTCAGGCACTACCAAACGGCGGGCTTCCGACCGTCGCGGTCGCCGCGAGCGGAGACCTCAGAGTAACTTCCGCAACAAGCACACACCTATCCGGAACCATGGATTTCCATCTGATCAGCCCTCAGTCCGGCGCGTCTGACGGAGATCTGGCCGGGCAGTGGTCGTGCGCAGTCTCGGTCTTACCGCCTCCGACCCGCGTTCCGTGAGCAAGGCGGCCCAGATGAGTGAAGGAGATACCACGTTGTGGTTCTCGCGCCACATTGCATTCTCGGTCCCAGGCTGAAACCGGTCCACGACGGGTGCGCCTTGCGGCGATGCAAGCCAACAGCTACGCGTCTGGCCGTCGTTTCCGGCCGGTGGAGATGCTGACCATCGCCAGAATTGCAGCCAAGCCAGCGAACAGCGAGGCCAAACCTGCGTATGTCGCATGGTGCGCAACCAGCAACACGACGCCTAGTACCGCATCACCGTGAGAGTCCATCATGAGACGGCTGCCGCGCTGGTCCATTCATTTTTTGGCCAGGGCATCACCGCATCACCGCGAGAGAGGCAGCCAGGTAGAAGCCCTGCAAGGCCCAAGGCATGGTTCTGTAGACACCTTCATCGACCCCTCGCCGGCGATCAAAGGCGCCCCTCGACGGACGAGTAGGCCGGGACACCGACCGCTGCGCCCACGCGTCCAACCGCCGGCGACCGCCGACGAACGCCGCCCGCGCCAGCTGGTAGTTCGCAAGAGACTACGTGGCGTCGGACCTCGCGTCCGCGCCCGTATGCGGCGTTACTTGTCGACGAGCCCTAGGAGTTCACGAAGCTTCTCGAGGGCGACCGCTTCCTCGTCGCTGATCACGATGGTCTCGCCCTCTGAGGGCGTGCGCTCAGAGACAACCTGAATCGCGATATGGACCGTCACGCCGTCAACCTGCCCCCGCTCTTCACGCGCACGCCGACGCCTTAGGACGGTCTTGATCGCATCGTACAAAGTTGCACCGCCCACGCCAGTGGCAAGCTCCTCCGTTACTCGAAGGATTGGGCCCCACCAGTCCGCGGACTCAAGAAGAATGACGTGATTTGGGTCACCTCCGGCGTAGGCGACCGAAACGCCCCGCTCTGTGAGCGCCTCCTCCAATTCCCATGCCGCTGGGGCAAAGGCGCCACCGTACCGCGGGCCGCCGCCGACGCCTGGCAGAATCAATACCTGCAGCCCGCTAGGCCACTGTGTGTCCGCTTGGACGGGGTCAAGGACGCGTGGGGTTCTGTCGTCTGTCATGACGCTCTTTATAGCTGACCGCCGTAGACCGTCCGAATATGCAGCAATCGGGGAGCGGACCTTGGCGACGGCCGCGTTCTCCGCATCGGACGACACCGCCACTCCACCGCGCGTCAATCCTGCGGCGCCTGAGCCTCCGACCGCGAGGATGCCTCGGCGAGCAGTCGAGCGTAATCGGAATCGAATGGCTCGGCCAAGGGGCTCTGGAGTGTCCCGAGCAGGCTGGCCAAGGCTGCTCTGACCGCCCGTTGGCGATGACTTCGCGGAGACGATCCCGATCCTCCAACTCTTTCAGCCACTCGAAGATCACGAGAGCAGCGTCTGTACTCACTGGCAGCGAGACGACACGGGCGGAACTCACCCGGAGCACTTTAGACACCATCGCGCAACTTGACGTACTTGATCTCGCCGGCCGTCCAACCTGGGGTGAAGTGGTAGATCGCAAGCGTGTTGCGCCCACTGCTTGATCTGTCCGGAAGACGGCGGCTCAGGCACTCACCCCAAAGCGGACTCGCTGATGATCTCTGCTCTTGATCCTGCGTCAGCTGTCGCCTCCCGTTCGCTTCCCACGCAGCGCGCCACAAGACCCACAACCGCTGCCGCCGTCGAGAATCGCCACCTGCCGCATCCGTGTACCCAAACTGAACTCCGCATGAGCTGCAGATTTCGAGTGAGCCGGCGCCGCCTTCAAGGCCAGGGAGCCTCCGGTTGGAGCACACCACACACGGGACACGTCAGATCGGGGTCTTCCATGAGTCCGTAGTGTGCATCGCGGTCGGCCGCGAGTCCGCGTCTGCGCACTGGAGGCGTGACACCTCCGCTGACACCTTCGCGCGTGACCGCCGGCACCCGCGAGCGGACGTACGCGCCCCCGTATCTCGCTTCCCACGAACTCTCCCGGTTATCAGCGACCAGCAGCGACCGTCACCGCCCCAGCTTGAAGACCGCAGGCTCATGGGTTGGCCGCGCGTTTCGGCACGGCACCGTTGCGGTCCGAACATGCGCTGACGGTGGGAGCCAGACGGGTTGCAGACCGAGGCTCGGTCGGTCCGCCGCAAAACGGGCGTACGATGACGTCATGAGTGCCGTCCATCCCGAACCTGCCGATCCCGTCGACGAGGAGCTGGACGCACTTCTTCAACGACCGGAAGTCCGCGAACGGCTCGACGACTTCGAGCGACGCCGCGCCGAGGGCAAGCTGGGCGAAGGGAACTCGAACGACGAGGCACGCCGCATCGTCGGGCTTCCGCCGCACTCGGACAGCGCCGGCCGTTGAGGCTCGTCTGGGAGGAAGCGGCGCTCACTGACCTTGCCAAGGCGGCCGAATGGTCACTGCCGCAGGCGCGGGCCGTGGTGGAAGCCGTGGAGCGCATGGCCGACCGGGGTTTCTCCCTCGGCAAGGCAACCCACCGACCGGGCGTCCGGTACTGGCCGGTCCCGCCGCTGGGCGTCTTCTACGCCATCGTCGGTGGCGACCTGCGCGTGCTCCAGGTGGTGGACGTTCGCCGGCTGCTTCAGAGCCCGTAGCGGCCCGCTCGCCTGTCAGGGTTCGGCAGGGGAGAGCCCTCGCGCGAGGACCTGGTCGATGGTCGCAGCTGCTGTCTGCTGCATGTGGGGGCTGACGTGGCTGTAGAGATCAAGGGTGATCGCGGTTGTTGAGTGGCCGAGCATCTCCGACACGATCTTCGGGTGGACGCCGCTGGACAACATCAGGGTCGCCGCGGTGTGGCGCAGATCGTGGAAGCGAACCCGCGGCAGACCGGCGCGGGCGAGGACGCGGTGGAGGAGGAGCACCATCGTGTTGGTGGGGAGGAAGTCCCCGAACTCTGTGCAGAAGACCAGGCCACGGTCTCGCCACTCCGTCCCAACCAGCAGCTGCTCCTCCGCTTGGCGTCGACGATGCTCGCGGAGCGCAGCGACCGTCAGCGGTCCCAGCGCAACCGAGCGGCTCTTGCCGCTCTTGGGTGTGCCGATGGTCATGGCCGCGCGCGCCATGCCGGTCACCGTGCCGGTGACCGCGAGCACGCCGCGGTCGAGGTCGACGTCCTTCCAGCGCAAGGCGCGCAGCTCCCCCTGGCGCATCCCGCTCGTCACGGCGAGGACGAGGAGGGCCTCGAGCCGCTCGCCTCGCGCTGCGGCGAGGAACCGTACCGGCTGATCGCCCTCCGCGATGGTGGTCATCTCCCGGCTGCGCACCTTGGGCCGGCTGGATCTCCCGACCATCGCCGCCGCGTTCCGCGCCACCTTGCCGTCCTCGAGCGCTTGGTTCAGGGCCACGTGAATGACGGCGTGGAGGTGGTGGACGGACGTCGAGCTGAGACCGGTCGCCAGCTTGTCCGCATAGAACTGACGCAGGTCAGCGGGCTCCAGCCGAGCCAGCGGCTTGCCGGCCAGCTGACTCGGCAGGAGGTGGTAGCGGACGTACCGCGTGTAGTAGAGGACCGTGGACGGTTTGACACTCGCTGAGGACAGCCCAGCCGTCCACTGTTCCAGGTGGGCGCCGAACGTCTGTCGTGGGTCGACGAGCGGTCTCCCGTCTTCGATGGCACGGAGCGCCGCCACCAGCCGCGCCTTGGCCGCGGCGCGGTCCTTCCCGTAGAAGTAGCGCCACCCGCCGCCCGGAAGCTTCAGCCGCGCCACCCAGCGTCCATCGCCGCGCTGGAAGATCGCGCCGTCGCCCGCGTCACGCCGCCCGGGGCGTTCCCTTCGGTGCCGGGCTCCCGTAGTACCCTCTGCCATGTCGGCGCCTCGCGTGTGCTGACCGCGCCCCCGGCTGCAACCTCAGCGCGGGGGCTCTGTTCGGGCAGGGTAGCAATGGCGAAGGTGTCAGGCAAGGTGTCAGGAGCCCCTGAGAGACCGCCGAAACACCGGATCCGAGTTCCGCGGCGACGTAGCCAAGTGGTAAGGCAGAGGTCTGCAAAACCTCCATCGTGGGTTCGATTCCCGCCGTCGCCTCGCCCTCCGGCCACAGCTGGCGGCCCCCTCAGGCGATGTCCACGCCGGTCGGGGAGGCCGTCGCTGGGCGGCCCTCGTCCGGCTCGGGCGGCAGCACGAACCCCACCTCGAGCGCGTCGGCGAGAGCGCGCAGGCGCAGGTAGAACCCCGCCGTGTGTGGCGATCGTGCCAGTCGCAGGCCGGCAAAGTCGTAGTGGTGCACCCATTCGTGGAGGAGGGTGTTGAGGAAGACCTTGGGAGAGATCACCTGCTGGCGCACCGCGGTGCGGTGGTAGATGCGGATCCGGGCATCCGTGACGGCCCCCTCGACGAACCGGCAGCGGTAGTAGCCGTACGTCTTGCTCTGCAGGCGGCGCCCGTCGTGCTCGTGCACCTGGGGCCGGTCGGCGACCACCACCGCGCACGGCGGCAGGCCGGCCAGCTCGTCGAGTGTGTCGAGAAGCAATTGAGCCAGGCGGCGGCGCTGAACCGGGTCGTCCCCAGCTTCGAGAATGCTCATCACCAGTCCCCGCGCCACCACGTCGGGGGCCACGGGCAGGCGCGTCTGCCGCTGGCTTCGCAGGTACGTGGAGTCGGAACTGCTGCGGCGACCGAACATCTGCTCGCCGAGTCTAGGGGCGGAGGCGCCGGCGTTGCCGCCGGTTGCCCGCCGCCCGTCGGGGTACCCTCTGTTCGCCCCCGTGGCCCAATGGCAGAGGCGGCCGGCTTAAACCCGGCTACGGTGTCGGTTCGACTCCGACCGGGGGCACCTGTGCTGTGCAGAACGCGCAGCGCCGTGCTCCCAGAGGAATGTTGCTGAGGCACTCCGGGCACTCTCGGGTGGTCTCCTGGGTGGCCGGTGTGGTGCGCCGCGCCTCCATCTTCTGCATGGGCACGACCAGCGCGAAGTAGACGGCGGCGGCGATCACCAGGAAGGCGATCACCAGGTTGATGAAGTTGCCGTAACGGAACGTGGCCTGCCCGACTGTGAAGACATATGAGTCGAAGTTGGGACCATTGCCCGGGATGGCGATGAGAGGGCTGATGAAGTCGTCCACGAAGCCCTTGATCAGCGTCCCGAATGCGCCGCCGATGACGAAGGCGACAGCCAGCGCGGCCACGTTGCCACGCAGGATGAAATCCTTGAAGCCCTTCATGTCGTGACCTCCGCCCTGCGTTGGCCGGTGCATCCCGGCGCTGCGACGTTGAGGGCTGTCCACACTGCTTGTCAATCGGGTGCGTCGATTCGAGCGCGGCGGTACTCTGCAATGCCTTGACGGTGAGGAGGGAGAAGCCAGTGGCCCAGCGGACGCTGCGTCGCGACCGCGCCCACCGGGGCGTGGACTCGGCGGTGCTCTGGCGCCTCGGTGCCCTCCGTTACGAGACCGCCGGCGTCCAGGAGCGCGAGCCGGTTGTGGCCCGGGACTTCTGGGACCAGAGCCGGGTCCAGCATCCCACCCGCGTGAGGGTGGCGGCACGATGGGAGCAACGCAACAGCACCGAGCTTCGCCTGGAAGGACCCAGCAGCGGGCTGGGAGGACATCCGGGAGCAGGCAAGGTGATCGCCACCGCACACCTGACCCGCGGCCTTCCGGCCGATGCACCGATCGTCCTCATCGTTCACGGCTACGCGGTGCCGATGCCCTTCTGGGATGCGCTCCAGGCGCGCACCCTGCGCGCCCAGGGCGCCCACACGATGCGCGTCGACCTGCCGTTCCATCTCCGCCGCCGAGTCCCTGGGCACAGCAGCGGAGACGGGTTCTTCAGCAGCGACCCGGCCAGGATCCGGGCGACAGTTCGCCAGTCGGTGGAGGACGCCGCCGCCTTGGTTGCCTGGGCGCGCGGCAACGTCACCTCGAGGATCGCCGTGATGGGGGTCAGCCTCGGCGGCCTGATCACGTTGTTGCTGGCTGCGCAGCTCAGGCTGGATTCGGTGGTGGCGGTGGCACCGCTCTGCGACCCTCCATCGACCTTCTTGGAGCACATGCCACGCGGCCTGGCACGCCGGCTCGGCGTTAACGCCACCAGCGGCGGAACCTGGGGTGAGGATCGCAGCGAGGCCCGGGCCATGCTCGACGCGGCTCTGGCGCCGCTGGTGCCGCGCAACCTCGTGCCCGTCACCCAGCCGAAGAACATCACCCTGGTGCGCCCTCAGCTGGACAGCATCGTGGGCCAGCAACCGATCGCCGACCTGGCCGCGGCGTGGGGAGCTGAGCTGTGGGATTACCGGTACGGGCACATCACGGTGATGAACGCGCCCGGGGTGGGCTCGCGGATCCGCGATCGCCTGCTCGATCCGGATCGCATCAACCCGGCAAGCACTCCGCCGGGCTCCGGCTGACGCTCGGTCACCTCTTTTTTGCCACGGCTGGCCATAACACAGGTGACCGGAAGCCGGGGCGGCGGCTGCTATCCTCGCCACGATGAGCGACACCCGGCCGATCGGGGTCTTCGACTCCGGTGTCGGCGGCCTCACGGTGCTCCAGCAGCTGCATGCGCTGCTGCCCGGCGAACGGCTGATCTACCTGGCCGATCTCGCCCACTTCCCCTACGGGCCGCGGTACCAGCACGAGGTGCGCGACTTCGCACTGCGGATCATCGACCACCTCGTCGGACTCGACACCAAGCTGGTCGTGGTGGCGTGCAACACGGCCACCGCCGCCGCGCTGAATGCAGCCCGCGAACGGTTCGACGTGCCGATCGTCGGGGTGATCGCCCCCGGAGCCCAGGCAGCCGTGGAGGCCACCCGCAACGGCCGGGTGGCGGTGATCAGCACCGAGGGCACCCGGGCCAGCCAGGAGTACGTGCACGCCATCAAGGAGGCCAACCCGGGGGTCGGCGTGCTCGGTCTGGCGGTGCCCGACCTGGTCGACATCGTAGAGGCGGGCGAGGCCGCCGGCCCGCAGGCACACGCCATCCTCGCCGAGGTGCTCACCGAGATCGGGGGCTGGGGCGCGGACACGCTGGTGCTGGGCTGCACCCACTACCCACTGCTGCGGCCGACCCTCCAAAGACTGCTCCACGGCGGCGCGGTCAGCGTCGTGGACAGTGCGGAGACCACCGCCGCGCGCGTCGGCCGGATCCTCACCGTGAACCGCCTTGGTGCGGGCGGCGAGGCGACGGTGGCGCCCGTGCTCCTGGTCACGGCTGCGCCGCAACGGTTTGCCGCCTCCGCCGAGCTGCTCTTCGGCGGCTCGCTTCCGGAGCCCACGCTGGTGCCGTTGTGGGACGCGGCGGCACTGTCGGGTGCCTCCCCGTGAGCGTTGTCGTCGACGAGCTTCTGGCGTCGATCGCGCCCGACCTGGTGGAGTTCGAGCGCCGTCTCGAGGCATCGGTGGCCGCCGACTTCGGGCCGATGGCGGAGTCGATGGAGCACATCGTCCGGGCGGGCGGCAAACGACTCCGCCCGGCGCTGGTGCTGCTCAGCTCAGCGCTGGGGACCGCCAACCGCGACCACACCTTCAACCTCGCCATGGGCATCGAGTTCATCCACACCGCCACCCTGGTGCACGACGATCTCATCGACAATGCGCGCACCCGCCGGGGCATCACCACCATCCACGAGACGGTCGGCACCAACCCGGCGATCATCATCGGTGACTACTACTTCGCCAAGGGAGCAAACCTGCTGGCGTCGATCGGCGAGCCCAGCATCGACCTGGCCATCAGCAACACGGTGATGACCATCTGCCTGGGCGAGCTCCTCCAGCTCACCAGCCACCGCGACTACAACCAGACCCTCGATGAGTACCACCGCAAGATCGCGCGCAAGACTGCCGCGCTGGTGGAGACGTGCTGCTACTGCGGCGCCGTGGTGTCCCACCTCGATGAATCACGCACCGAGGCTCTGCGCCAGTACGGCTTCCTGATCGGCATGGCGTTCCAGATCGCCGATGACGTGCTCGACTACACGGCCACCGCCGACCAGCTCGGCAAGCCGGTGGGTGCCGACCTCCGTCAGGGCACCGTCACGCTGCCCCTGATGCTCGCGCTGCAGACAGCCGGCGCCGGAAGCGCGCTCCGGCAGGTGCTGGCGCGCCAGCCGCTCACCGACGCCGACTACGAGCAGGTGGTCCAGCTGGTGCGCTCCTCAGGGGCGATCGAGGCCACCGAGGCGCAGGCGCATGATTTCGCAACCCGCGCCCGCGCCCAGCTGGGTGAGTTCGAACCCTCCGACGCACGTGGCACCCTCGAGATGGTTTGCGACTACGTCGTCGACAGGACGATCTGATGGGGCCGCGCTAGCGATCCAGCGCGCCGATGCGCACCAGCTGGCTGCGGAAACCGAGTGCCCACAGTGCCAGCACCACCGCTGCCACGGCCAGGCCCACCGCCTCGACGACGGTGGCCACCAGGGAGCCGCGCGCGATGCTGTCACCACCCAGCGCGGCCAGCAGGTAGCGTCCTGCGCGAGCCGCGTCGACCACCGCGACCAGGGTGAGCACGGTCAGGCCGGCGCGCGCCACTGTGTACTCGCGAACCAGCCCGGCGCGAAGTTGCGCGATGGTCAGCTTCTCGACGGGCGCGCGGCCGGCGGGTGGCTCTGGCGGGCCGCCGCGTACGCGGAACAGGGCAAGCAGGAAGAAGAGGGCCGCCGCCCATCCCGCCCACGCGGTTGCCGCGGTCGACCCATGGGCGAGAAAGGTACTGAGACGACCGCCGCCCCGGGCCGCGGCGAAGTGCGTCTGCACCTCTAGCCCGTACCCGCCAAGCAGGCAGCAGGTGGCTGCGATCGCCCCGGCCACTCCGGCTCGCGGCAGCGGACGGAGGCGATGCACGAACAGCAATTCGGCGACTGCGCGCGGGCGACCAACGCTGCCGTCGTCCGCCATCGCGTGGCATTGTAGGTGCGAATCCTGATGAGCAGAGCACGCGTGCGCAGGCGACCGCTGCGCCTGGTCACGTACAACATCCTGCTCGGTGGCGCGCGCCGTGAGGATCGCATCACCTCTGTCCTGGCCCGCCTCGATGCCGACGTGATCGCCCTGCAGGAGGTGAGCAACCCCGAGTTCGCCGCACAGCTGGCACGCCACCTCGGCATGGAGCTGATCGTCGGGGCGGCGAGCGACGGCACCGGCATCAATCTGGCTGTGTTGTCGCGCCTGCCGGTGAGTCGCTGGCACAACCACACCCATCGCGGTCGAATGTTGCGCAGTCATCTCGAGACGGTTCTGCTCACCGGTGGCAGCAACATCGCCGAGCTGCACCTGCATTCCGTTCATCTCGCCGCCAGGTTCGGAGAGCGCAACAAGGGTGAGGCTCGCCGGCGCCGCGAGCTCGATGCGCTGCTCAGCGACATCGATGCCAGCCCTGCTCATCCTCACCTGATCGCCGGTGACTTCAACTCACTGGCACCGGGGGACGGCGTCGAGGCCACGGCTTTCTTTGCGCGCATGGCCGAGCTGCGCCGGGCCCGTGTGGTGGTCCGCAAGGCCACTGGGCTGGTGGCGGCCAGGTCTGCCGAGGAGCAGAGCGATGTCGAGGCGGCGTGGTTGCGAGCCGGTATCGACCCGCGACTCGACGTTGGCATCCCGACGCTGCCCTTCGTGGTCTATCCCCTGACCTCCTTGCTGCCCCGCAGCGAAGCTGTCGACAGATTGCTGGGTCGCCGGATCGAACGCTGGACGGTCTCCCGCCTGCTCGACGCCGAGTACACCGACTGCTTTCGCGCGATGCACCCCCGCGCCGCCGGGTACACCTGCGCCACCTGGATGCCCGCCGCGCGCATCGACTACGTCTTTGCCGACCCACTGATGGCCGGTCGACTGCAGCGCTGCGAGGTGGTGGGCGGGCGCCGCTGGCCCGATCGCGAGGCCGCGATCGCGTCGGACCACCATCCGTTGGTCGCCGAATTCTCGGTCTGAGCGTCAGTCGCCGGTCTGTGGCTGGTCCAGCACCGGGGGGGCTGTGCTGCTCTGCGGCCGGCGGTGACGCCGCCCTCCTCGACGGCGCCGCCGCGTCGCGGTCGACGCTGACGCGCCGTTGGCTGGGCGCATCCCGTCAGCGGGACGCCGGCGGCCTCGCCGCTCGTCGTTGATGCGAGGCGGTGGTGGCTGGGCGACCGCGAGCAGGTCCCCCAGGGTGCGCCAGCCGAAGCGCTCGCCGCCGAGCCTGACCAGCTCGACGAAACACTCGGCGGTCGCCTCCGCATCAGCGAGAGCGTGGTGGGGTCGGCGATGGTGCACATTGAGCTCAACGCACATGCGCTCCAAACCGATGGTGTCGCGAAGCTCCCAGATGGCGCCGGCCATGCGGCTGGTGTCGAGGTTGTCGGCGTCCAGCGGTGTCTCCATGGTGCTGGCGATCAGCCGGGTGTCGAAAGCATCGGCGCTGTGCTCCACCAGCACAGCACCCTTGGCGAATCGTCGGAAGCGCTCCAGAACCCGTCCCACCGACGGCGCGCCGCCCAGGCTCTCGGCACCGATGCCGTGGATGCGCCTGGCGTAGGGATTGATGCGGTCGGTGCTGTGCACCAGCGTCTCGAAGGACATCAGGTGACTGTCGAGGGTGAACGCCACAGCCCCCAGCTCGACGAGGCCGTGGGGGGCCTGCCCGGTGGTCTCGCAGTCCAGAGCCACGAAGCGCAACTCCGCGATGGGCGTCTGGTGGCTGGGTCGGGCCGGCCACTCCCCGTCAGGATCGTCGACGACGTCCTCCATGGCCGCGAAGGGTTCCTGGCCCGACGGTCCGAGGCGCGGAACGAAGCTGTCACCCACCGGAATGGGACCGCGTCGCCGCCCATAGCGCGGGCGGCGCGCCTGCGGGTCTCCTCCGGGGGGCTGTGTGGCGGGTTGAACGTCGTCGTTTCCAGGCGTCGGGGGGATCGGCTGGGCAGACGTCATGCCGGCGTCACGGACATGGGCGGATCGTAGCCGGGTTCGGCGGTGGCGGTGCCGTTTGGTGCGGCCGCGGCGTCGATGATCGAGCCTTCCATATACTGACCACGCTGATTCGCCCGGAGCAGGACGCTCGCCGCCGGCGCTGCGCAACCCCCCGGATCGCAGGAAGTCGTCAGTGCATCTCGTCGCCGCAGGGCTCAGCTTCCGGACCGCGCCGATCTCGGTGCGCGAGCGGGCGGTGGTGCCCGACTCGGAGGCCAACCGACTGCTGCGCTACCTGGTGGGGCACTGCGGGCTGCGCGGTGCGGCGGTTCTCTCGACGTGCAACCGGACGGAGTTCTACGTCAGCTGTCCGACCACTGAGCTGGCCGACGAGGTCTGCCCACGGCTGGCCCTGTATCTCGACCCGACCGGCGATGGTGAGATCGGCGAGCACCTGTTCGCGCTGCGCGACGGCCAGGCCATCCGGCACATGCTGCGGGTGGCTGCCGGGCTGGAGAGCATGGTGGTGGGGGAGGTGCAGGTGCTCGGCCAGTTCCGAGACGCCCACCGGATGGCACGGGAGGCCGGTTCGCTGGATGCCCGCCTGGATTACGTGATGCGTCGCGCGGTCAGCGCCGGCAAGCGGGTGCGCACGGAGACGAGAGTTGGGCGGCGCGCCGGCAGCATCGCCGACGCCGCGGTGGCGATCGCGGAGGAGATCGGCGGCAGCCTGGAGGGATGCGGCGTGCTGGTGCTCGGCGCGGGCTCGATGAGCGCGCTGGCCGCCCAGCGTTTGAGCCATGCCGGCGCGCGACTGATGGTCGCGTCGCGAGGGGGCGAGTCGGCGGTGGCGCTGGCAGCGACCGTCGGGGGCACCGCCGTGGCCATGGAGGACCTGGTTGGGTGCGCCGGCGAGGTCGAGGTCATCCTCGCCTGCACCAACAGTGCGAGGCCCGTGCTCAGCGCCGCTGCCGTGGCCGCCGTGCAGGCAGCCCGAGACCATCGCCCGCTCGGCATCGTGGACATCGCGGTGCCTCGTGACGTGGAGGCGGCCGCCGCCACCGTGCCGGGGGTGACCCTCATCGACGTGGACGAGGTCGGCGATCGAATTCACGGCCTCCGCGACCAGCAGCTGGTATCCGTCGCCGAGGCCACCGCGATCATCGAGGCCGAGGTGGCGCACGCGGTTGCCGTCGTCGGCGAGCGCGACGCCGCAGCTCCGACCATTGGGGCGCTGGTGCGCCAGGCCGAGGCGGTGCGCCGGGCGGAGGTGGAGAGGACCTTGGCGCGCATGCCCGATCTCGACCCCGACACAGCCGAGCGCATCCAGCAGCTCAGCCGGAGCTTGGTCAACAAGCTGCTTCATGCACCCATCACGCACCTGCGCGATTTCGCCGACGACCCGGCGGTTGCGCTGACGCTGCGTGATGCTTTCGACCTCGACGCGACAGCCGAGGTCGCGGTCGAACCCGACCAGGGCAGCGCCGCCGCGTCGTGAGCCCCGCCACCACGGCGGCGGTCCTCCGCCTGGCCTGCCGCGGCAGCGCCCTGGCACGTGCTCAGGCGGCGCTCGCCGGCGAGGCGCTTCGGGAGCGCGCCGGGCATGACAGCGAGCTGGTCATAGTCAGGACCGGCGGAGACCGCCAACCGACCACCCCCATCGACGAGATGGAAGGACAGGGCTGGTTCACCGCGGACATCGAGCGCACCCTGCTCGGCAACCGGGCCGACGTCGCGGTTCACAGTGCCAAGGACCTGCCCACCACCCTGGCGGCTGGGCTGGACGTGGTCGCCCTGCTGCCACGCGCCGATCCGACCGATGCGCTGGTGACCCGCAACGGCCACGGGATGGATTCGCTCGCCGCCGGGTCCACGGTCGGGAGCAGCAGTGCCAGGCGCGCCGCGCTGCTCGGCGCCATCCGGCCCGACCTGCTCTGCGTGCCCATCCGCGGCAACGTCGACACCCGCCTCGCCAAGCTCGACCGCGGCGAGGTCGACGCCCTGCTGGTGGCCTCGGCGGGCCTCGACCGTCTCGGCTTGTCGGGACGGGTGGCCGCGCGCCTGGATCCGCGTTGGTTCGTGCCCGCACCGGCCCAGGGCGCCATCGCCCTCGAGGCTGTGACCGATTCGCCTGCTGCTGTGGTCGCTGCGGATGCCGACCACGCCCCAACCACGGTGACGGTGCGGTGCGAGCGCGCGGTGCTGCTGGCGCTCGGCGGCGGCTGTCTGCTGCCGCTCGGGGTGTGGGCACGCCTCGAGGAAGGCAGGCTGGTGGTGTCGGCCGCTCTGGAGAGGGACGGAACATTGGCGCGGGTGGAGCTGAGCGGCGACGCCTCGCGTCCCGGCGAGCTGTCCGAACGGGTGGCCGGCGCCCTGCGATGAGCCCAGAGCGTCCACTGCGCGGCCGGACTGTCCTGGTCACCCGCGGCGTGGGCAAGGGCGACCGGCTGGGCGAGCTACTCGAGGCCATGGGTGCAGCGGTGGTGAGAGTGCCCCTGATCGAGACCCGCCTGCTCTCCGGAGCGGCCTCGCTGGCGGGGGCCGTGGTGCGCCTCGCCGACGGAGAGGGACAGCCGTGGCTGGTTCTCACCAGCGAGACCGCCGTGCAGGTGTTGCTGGACGACCTCGGGGACGCAGCCACCCTGGATGGGATCGCCGTCGCCGTCGTCGGTCCGGTCACGGAGGCGGCGCTGCGGGACCGCGGGGTCGCTCCGGCACTGGTCGCGTCCGGGCAGACCGCGGAGTCGCTGGCGAGCGAGCTGGTCGGGAGGGGCATGGGCGGCGCCCGAGCACTGGTGGTGGCGGCCGCCGGCGGCCGGGAGGTGGTGTCGCGAGCGCTGCGGGCGGCGGGCGCCGGCGTCGAGGTGATCGAGGCGTACCAGTCGGTGTTGCCGGAGGGGGCAATCGACCGGTTGCTGGTCGCGCTGACCGCCACTCCTCCGGACGCGGTCACCTTCACCAGCGGCAGCACCGTCGCCAACTTCAGCGTTGGCATCAGAGGGAAGGCTCCGCCACCGTGTACCGCGCTGTGCATCGGGCCGGTCACCAGCCGGGCCGCTCGCAGAGCTGGGTGGGCAGCTGTCGTCACCGCCGGCGAACACACAGCTCAGGGCCTTGTGGAGGCCGCGGTGCAGACATTGCGTGCCCAGGCGCTACCCTGAGATCACATGGCTTTTCCCGCTGACCGACCGCGCCGTCTGCGCCGCACCCCCGCGCTGCGGACGCTGGCCCGGGAGACACGGGTCGCAGCCGCGGACCTGATCCATCCGGCGTTCGTGCGCGAGGGCATCGACGATCCGATGCCGATCAGCACCATGCCCGGCCAGCAGCAGGAGACGCTGGGGTCGCTGTCCGCCGCAGTGGCCGATGCCCTGAGCCTGGGCTGCGCGGCGGTGATCCTCTTCGGGATCCCTGAGCACAAGGACGCCACCGGCTCCCAGGCATGGAATGACCAGGGCATCGTCCAGACCGCCCTGCGCACCCTCCGCCAAACCCACGGAGACGGCGCGGTGCTGATCGCCGACTGCTGCCTCGACGAGTACACCGACCACGGCCACTGTGGCGTCCTGCGCGGCGACGGCAGCGTCGACAACGATGCCACCCTCGAGCTGTACGGCCGCATCGCCGTGGCCCAAGCCGCTGCCGGCGCCGACATCATCGCGCCCAGCGGGATGATGGACGGGCAAGTCCTGGCGATCCGCGCGGCGCTCGACGACAACGGCTTCCAGGACACCGCTGTGCTCGCCTACAGCGCCAAGTTCGCCTCGGTCATGTACGGCCCCTTCCGTGTCGCCGCCGACTGCGCGCCGCGAAGCGGGGATCGCCACAGCTATCAGATGGACGTGGCCAACCAGCGCGAGGCCGTGCGCGAGGCGCTGACAGACGTCGATGAGGGGGCCGACATGCTGATGGTCAAGCCGGCCCTCACCGCGCTAGACGTGGTCGCCCGAGTCCGCGACGCCACCGACCTGCCGTTGGCGGCGTACTGCGTCAGCGGCGAATACGCCATGCTCCACGCCGCCGCCGCCGCCGGTGCCTTCGATGAGCGGGCCGCGGTGCTCGAGGTGCTCGCGGCAATCCGCCGCGCTGGCGCCGACCTCATCATCAGCTACGACGCGCGCCAGGCTGCCCGCTGGCTCCAGGAGGAACGCAACAGTGCTTGACAGGACCCCGCCACCACAGCGGCTGCCGTTCACACTGGCGGCCGGTGCGCTGCTCGTCGGCGTGCTCGTTGTGGCCATCATCTTCATCAACAAGGCCAACCTGCCCAACCCACCGGCTGCGGCGGGGGCCACTCCATCAGCGTCGTCGACGTCGTGCAGTACCGCAACCTTCGGCTCGCCACTGCAACCGCTCGGACAGCCGAGCAACCCGCATGTGTACACGGCCGCACCTCCCATGCAGATCGATGCCACCAAGCTCTACAAGGCGACGATCACCACCCCGCGCGGCACCATCGTCGTCTGCCTGCAACCCAGCCTTGCTCCCAACACCGTCAACAACTTCGTCCGGCTTGCCCGGAACCACTACTACGACGGGATCCCGTTCCACAGGGTGTGCCCCAACCCCGCGGACACCAGCTGCGGCGGCACCCTGGCGATCATCCAGGGAGGGGATCCGAAATGCATCGCCTCGGTTCATGCCCCCACCTGCGGGCAGGGCGGCCCGGGCTACAGGTTCAAGGACGAGCCGGTCCATCAGCAGTACCTCGCCGGCACGGTGGCGATGGCCAACAGCGGGCCCAACACCAACGGCTCGCAGTTCTTCATCAATACCGGTGCCAACCAGTTCCCGCCCAGCTACAACCTCTTCGGCACGCTGGCCTCCGGGTTGGATGTCGCCAAGGCGATCGTGCAGGGCGACGTCATGCAGACGGTGACCGTCGCCCAGCAGCAGTGAGCGGAGGGCTGGCGGAGCCCGGCTCGACGGGCTGGCGCGAGCGGGCGGAGCGGGTCCTGCCGGGGGGCGTCAACAGCCCGGTGCGGGCCTTCGCCGCGGTCGGTGGCTGTCCGCCGATCATCGCCTCCGCGTCGGGCGCGCACCTGGTCGACGAGGACGGTGTCAATTACGTCGACTTCATCCTCGCCTATGGCCCCCACATCCTTGGGCACGCCCATCCCGCCATCGTGGCGGCTCTCCACGAGCAGGCCGGCCGCGGAACCGCGTTCGGGGCCACCAGCGCGGTCGAGGTGGAGCTGGCGGAGCGGGTGGTGGCCGCGATCCCCTCGGTCGAGATGGTCCGCTTGGTCAATTCGGGCACCGAGGCGACGATGTCGGCGCTGCGGCTGGCGCGGGCGCTCACCGGCCGCGACCGCGTGGTCAAGTGCGCCGGCGGATACCATGGCCACGCCGACGCTTTTCTTGCCGCTGCCGGATCGGGCATCGCCACGCTGGGTATCCCGGGGTCTCCGGGGGTTCCGGTGGCGGCGGTCGCCGACACCATCGTGGTCCCCTACAACGACGCGGTGGCGGTTCAGGCGGTGCTCGACCGCGAGGGCGAGCAGGTGGCGGCGGTCATCGTCGAGCCGGTCGCCGGGAACATGGGATGCGTCCTGCCTGCACCCGGCTTCCTGGAGGCGCTGCGGACGCTGACCACCCAGCATGGTGTCCTGCTGATCTTCGACGAGGTGATGACCGGCTTCAGGGTTGCCCGCGGGGGTGCCCAGCAGCTCTTCAACGTGGCTCCCGACCTGACCTGCCTCGGCAAGGTGATCGGCGGAGGCCTGCCAGTGGGGGCGTTCGGCGGCGCGCGGTCGCTGATGGAGCGACTCGCGCCGCTGGGCGACGTCTACCAGGCGGGAACGCTCTCGGGGAACCCGCTGGCGATGGCGGCCGGCTGCGCCGCCCTGGACGAGCTGGAGCGGGAGGGCGTGTATGCGCAGCTGGAGTCGCTGGGAGCCCAGCTGGCCACGGGCCTTGCGGAGGCGGCCGGCAGGGCGGGCGTTGCTTTGACAGTGAACCGGTGCGGCAGCATGCTGACGCCCTTCCTCGGCGTCGAGGCAGTTGGCGACTACGCTGAGGCTGCTGCGGCCGATACTGCGGGCTTCGCCCGACTTCACCACGCCTGGCGCGAGCACGGTGTGCTCTGGCCGCCGTCCCAGTTCGAGGCGGGATTCATCTCCATGGCTCACTCCGCCCCCGACATCGCGCTGGCCGTCGAGGGTTTCGCGGCCGGGCTGGCAGTTGCTCCGGTCGGGTCGGCGACCAGGTTTCATCCGCCGGCTGACCGCACGCGTACCAGGGAGCAGCGTCTCAGCGCGACCTCAGGGGCCGCAAGAGAAGCAATGCTAGACTCAGCAGACGACTCGCCGAGGCCCGCGCGGCGGTTCCCGCCGGCGACACATGGAGGTTAACTCAGATGCCCGGCCTCAGCGGCGGTCACCTCATTTGGATCGTCATCCTCCTCATCGTCGTGCTGATCATCTGGGGCCCCGGCAAGCTTCCCGATGTGGGATCAGGCCTGGGGCGAGCCATCCGCGAGTTCAAGAAGGCGTCGACGGAGACGCGGGACGAGTTCGCCAAGGCGACCCGCCCTGACGCCCCCGCGGACGCGACGGCCGCCGGCGCCGCATCCGCCCCCGTGCCGTCCGCTCCTGCCGTTGCTCCGGTTGTTCCCACTTCCGCTTTGGAACCCACCCCGGTCGGAGCCTCGGTGGCACGTCCGGTCGAACACGTTGCCACCGAGGGCGACCCCACCAGCACGAGCTGAGTGACCGCCTTCTCACCGAGGCGTTGAGGGGTGCAGGGAGTGGCCGGCGACGAGCGCCGCATGACCATCGTCGAGCACCTCGAGGAGCTTCGACGGGTCCTGATCATCTCGTCGATCGCGTGGCTGGTTGCCACCGTGGCCGCATTCATCTTCCGTGGGCCCATCTTTGCCTTCCTGCTGCAGCCGCTCACCACGGTGCTCAGCAAGACCAACCATCTCACCCCCACGGCGATCTTCACGACCCCCACCGAGGGTCTGACCATCCCCATCAAGATCTCTGCCATCGCCGGGGTGATCGGCGCCCTTCCGGTGATCCTCTGGCAGCTGTGGAGCTTCGTGGCCCCGGGCCTTCGACCGGTCGAGAGGAAGTTCGTCGGCCCATTCATCGCTTCGGCGTTCCTGCTCTTCGCGGCCGGCGCCGCCTTCGCGTACTTCGTGATGCCGATCGGCCTCAACTTCCTGGCCACGTTCCTCGGCGGCAATGCCACCTACCTGCCGGACATCAACGCCTACCTGTCGTTCCTTCTCCTGTTGATCATCGCCTTCGGTGTCACCTTCGAGCTCCCGGTGGTGGTCATCCTCCTCGGCCTGCTCGGCATCGTCTCCTCACGCCGTCTGCGCGCTCAGCGCAAGGCGATCTGGGTGGGGATCGTCTTCGTGGCACTGATCGTGACGCCGGGCGCCGACCCGTACACGCCGACCGCGCTGTTCGTGCCGTTGATCCTCTTCTTCGAGGCCTCGGTCCTGATCCTCGACAAGGTGCTCAAGCGCTGAGGCGCTGACAGCCTGGGTGACGACGATCACTACACTCGTGACCATGCGCCCTGACGGCCGTGCCAACGACGATCTCCGCCCGACATCCATCGAGATCGGTCCCCTGCCCTACGCGGAGGGCAGTGCCATGATCATCGTCGGTGACACACGAGTGCTCTGCGCTGCCAGCGTGGAGGAGCGTGTCCCGCAGTTCCGCAAGGGCAGCGCGCGCGGCTGGGTGACCGCGGAGTACGCCATGCTGCCGCGCAGCACCATGACGCGCAGCGAGCGTGACGGCCGCAAGGGGCGCGTCGACGGACGCGTCCAGGAGATCCAGCGCCTGATCGGCCGCAGTCTCCGAGCCGCGGTCGATTTCGCCGCGCTGGGCGAGCGCAGCATCTTCATCGACTGTGACGTGCTCGTCGCCGACGGTGGCACCCGCACCGCCTCGATCACCGGCGGCTATGTCGCCCTGGCGCTGGCGGTGGCCAAGCTGCGCGCCGCCGGGTTGGTGAAGACGGACCCGTTGCGCTGGCAGGTCGCCGCGGTGAGCGCGGGCATCGTCGGCGGGGAGCCCCGACTCGACCTCAACTACCTGGAGGACTCCGCCGCCGACACCGACATGAACTGTGTGGGCAGCGGAGACGGCCGGTTCATCGAGCTCCAGGGAAGCGCCGAGCAGCAGCCGTTCTCGCGCTCCGAGATGGACAGCATGCTGGCGCTCGCCAGCAGTGGCATGGAGCGCCTCTTCGCCATTCAGTCGGAGGCGTTGAGCGCTGCGTGACCCTGGTGGTCGCCACCAGCAACGCCGGCAAGCTGCGCGAGTTCGCGCGCATCCTGGGCATGTCCGCCGTCATCAGGTCGATGGCCGACGCCGGCTTCAACGCTGAGGTGGCGGAGCCAGGGCCCGGGTACGTGGACAATGCGCTTGCCAAGGCGGCGGCTGTCAGCGCGGCGCTCGACGTTCCGGTGATCGCCGACGACAGCGGGATCGAGATCGACGCCCTGCACGGCTGGCCGGGACCGCGGTCGGCGCGATGGCTGGGCCCGGCCGCCAACGACGAGGAGCGCGTGCTGGCCCTCCTCGCCGAGGTCCAGCGGCGCTCGCCCACGAACCGCCGTGCGCGCTTCGTCTGCGTCGTGGCTCTGTGCCGTCCGGGGGCCGAGCCGGTGACGGCCAGAGGAGAGTCCTTGGGGACGATCGTGACGCCGTCCGGCGCCAACGGCTTCGGGTACGACCCCATCTTCCTGAGCGACGACCTTGGGATCACGTTCGCGTCGGCCAGCGCTGAGGAGAAGGATCGCGTCTCGCACCGTGCTCGCGCTCTGCGGTGCCTCTGCGGGTCCGAGGCTGTCCATGGAGGCCGGGGCGCGGCCTGAACCGCGATCGGGCCGCGGTCGTCGGATGCCCACGTCCCGCACAATTCAACGTCGTGTCACCAGGTCGCGCGGCAGCCGGCTCCAGGCCGCTTCGCCTGCTCATCGTCGGCGCCCTGGTGGTGCTCGTTGGCGTTGTCTCGTTCCTGGTGACCGTCAACCGCACAGCGGTGACGGGGCACGCTCCCAGCACCGCCCGCTCAGCCTCGGCGACCGAGGCGGTGCCCTCTCCGACCCAGTCGCTCGATGACATCGCCCGCGCTCAGCTCAGCCGTACGGTCACCATCGAGGCGCTGGGCAGCAACAACGAGGGTCTGGGGACCGGTTGGCTGATTGATGCCAAGGGCGACTTCGTCACCAACGCGCACGTCATCCAGGGCCAGATGACCGTGAGAATCCGCGGTCGGGATGGCGGCTCGCACGTGGGCAACGTCCTGGGCGTCGACCGCGACCTCGACATCGCGGTAATTCGTAGTGGCGACGGGTTCAGGGGCACCCCATTGCAAACGCTGAGCACGGCGGTGAAGGGCCTGCCCGCGCCGGTGGTGGTGCTGGCCAGCAGCCACGCCACCGGTCACGGTGATTTCACCGACGAGTCGGCGACCGGAACCCAGGCCGACGTCCCGGTGACGAGCGACACCGTCACCGGTCAGCCGCCGGTGACGACCGTGTACCACGACATGCTCGTCCTCGAGGGCCAGGCTGTGTACCCCGGCAACAGCGGCGGTCCGGTGATCGACGCCCAGGGCAGAGTGGTGGGCATCCTCACCCTGGCCAGCAAGTCGAACGCGCAGGCATACGCCATCCCGCTGAGCAGGGTCCTGAGCGAGCTGTTGGCGTTCGCTGCCAAGTGAGCCGGCCTCGCCCGCGTCGAATCGCCCGACTTTGGGTACGGTGATCCCCGTGAACGAGTACGACATCGCCATCATCGGGGCCGGGCCGGCCGGGCTCACCGCTGCCCTGTACGCGGGCCGCAGCAAGATTCGAGCTGTGGTCATCGAGGCCAAGGCCCCCGGCGGCCAGCTGCTCAACACTGAGCTGATCGAGGACTATCCGGGCTTCAAGAGCATCCTTGGAGGCGACCTCGCCGCCGTCATGCTCGCCCAGGCCGAGCAGTTCGGGGCGGAGATGGTGTATTCACCGGTGAACCGTATCCGTGTCGAGGACGACGGCACCAAGGTCATCGAGACCGATGCCGGCGAGTATCGTGCCCCTGCCGTGATCGTCACCGCCGGGGGCAACCCGCGCAAGCTCGACGTCCCCGGTGAGGTGGAGCTGGCGGGGCGAGGCGTGTCCTACTGCGCGGTCTGCGACGGCGCGTTCTTCGAGGGGTTGGAGCTGGCGGTCATCGGCGGGGGAGACGCTGCCGTCGAAGAGGCCATCTTCCTGACCCGGTACGCCAGTAAGGTGACCCTGGTGCATCGCCGTGAGCAGTTTCGAGCCCAGCCCATCCTCCTCGAGGAGGCGCGCAACCACCCCAAGATCGAGATCCTCGTCAACAAGGTGATCGTCTCCATCGACGGTGACCACAAGGTCACCCACCTGCAGCTCCGCGACGCGCTCAGCGAGAGGACCTCGCGGCTGGACGTCGGCGGGGTCTTCATCTTCGTGGGGTTCATTCCCAACACCAGCCTCATCGACACCCACGTCGACCACGACGCCGGCGGTTACTACCTCACCGACCCGATGACCATGATGACCAACGTCCCCGGCATCTTCGCCGCCGGTGACGTGCGCGCCCAGCTCACCAGGCAGATCACCACCGCGGTCGGTGATGCGACCACAGCGACGCTGGCCGCGAGCAAGTGGGTGGAGGAGCGGGCCCGTGGACACCAGGACACCGCGTTGCAGGTCATGGCCGAAGCTTCCGCCGACGGCGGCTGGGTGGCGTGAGCATCGTCACCCGCCACGGAGATGGCGGCGAGACCAGCCTCCTCTATGGAGGTCGCGTTCCCAAGGACGACCTCCATACCGAGGCGTATGGCGCGCTGGACGAGGCCATTTCCGCGCTTGGCCTGGCCCGAGCCCTGTGCACCCACCGCGCCCGGTCGGCGCGGCTCCTCGACTTGCAGCGCGCTCTGTTCACGGTGGGCGCCGAGCTGGCCACTGACGCCCCCGACCGGGACAAGCTCGAGCGGCATTTCGCCACGGTGACCCCGGCCATGGTCGAGGCCCTCGACGCCGAGGTCGGAGACCTCGAGGCACGGGTGCCTCTGCCGAAGGGGTTCGTCATCCCTGGCGGCGATCCGGTCGCGGCAGCCATCGACCTGGGCCGCACCTTCGTTCGCCGCGCCGAGCGTCGCAGCGTGTCACTGCGGCGCGCCGGTGGGCTCGCCAACCCCGAGGTTCTGCGCTACCTCAACCGCTGCTCGGATCTTCTCTTCATGCTGGCCCGCGAGGCCGAGGGAGAGGCGCTGGTCCCCAAGTGACCATCGCCGGTCAGGGTGTCGCCGCCGGGTGGGGGAACTGAGACCCGGCGAGGATGGCATCGAGGACGGGCGCCCGGCGCAGCCAGTCCCTGTCCAGCGCGGCCCACTCGCTCGGTGCGAGGTCGCTGTGCACGCGATAGCCGTCGGCGTCTCGGAGAACGCGCAACCGGGTGGCGCGGTGGGGCTCCTGACTGAGGGGCTGGGCGAGGTCAATGCTCCAGACCCCCGCGGTGTCCACGCCGAGCGCGGCCGCCGATGCCCATCCGCGTTCCCCCACGGTCATCTCCCCGATGGTGGCGCCGATCAGCCGCAGCGGCAGCCGGGCCGCTGAAGCCGAGCCGGGGCCGCCGTCCTGGCGGTCGCCCACCCACAGCGCGGTGACGGCCAGCCCCTCCGCCTCCGCGTCCGCGCCGACCACCCAGCGAGCCGACGGTTGCGGTGGCATGAACACATGAAATCCGTCGCTGCGGTGCTCCACCCGAATCACCTCCTCGACGGTGGGAAACTGGCTTCCAGTGACATCGGGCCGCAGTGCCGTGGTTTGATCGGGGGCCACCAGCAACGCGCCGCCGTCCACCCACAGGGAGGCGCCGACGGGGAGGTCGGCCAGACAGGTCGGGCGCGCGGCGGTGCCGCGTCGCGGCGACACCTGGCGAGGGGTGGTGCGGGTGCCCGCGAATGGGGACGGGGTGACGGGGGCCCGGCCGCGGCGGGCCCGATCTCGCAGAGCGGCGTAGCTCTCGGTGATGCGTCGAAACCGCTCCAGCGCCTCGGTGTCTCCGGGGTTGCGATCGGGGTGGTGGACTTTGGCCAAGCCCCTGTAGGCGGCGCGGATCTGATCGTCAGTCGCCCCAGGCGGCAGTCCGAGCACTGTGAGGTCGTGGGCGGTGGGAAGCCGGCTCACCGCGCGATCCCGCCTCCTGTTGGTGCGGCCAGCGCCGGGGCGATGGCGAGGAGCCGCCGGCATTGAAGCGCCAGCCAGAGCCGGTGCCGGGCGGCCGGCGCGTCGAGATCGATGCCGAGATCGCCGAGACGGCGGCTCCGGTAGACCACTGTGTGACGATGCAGCCCGAGCGCGACGGCGGCATCATTCAGGCTGGCCGTGGCCAGGAGCGCCTCGAGCGTGTCCAGGAGAGCGGTGCTGCGCACCAGGGGGAGCGCCAGCACGGATCCCAGCATCCTCGCCACGTACCGGTTCATCGCCTCCGGGTCGGTGGCCAGGGTGGCGAAGATTCCCACCGCCCCGTCATCCCACGCCCTCACGGTCGGATCGAGCCGCCGGCCGACGCTCAGCGCCTCGCGGGCACGGCGCGCGCTGTCGGCGATCTCTTCCAGCGTGACCGCCACCGGGCCGATCCCCCAGCGCACAGAGTTGGCCTCGGGGAGCGAGCGCTCGGCCTCATCGAGCACCCGGGGCACGCTGTCCCGGCCGGGCACCAGGGCGATCCAGGTCCCCGGCCGGTCGACGACCAGCAATACGCCCCGGCCGCGCAGCCTCCGCTCCACGACGCCCTCGGCGGCGGCCGAGGCCACTGCGAAGGCGAGCACCAGGTAGGGGGGTTGCAGGTCGAGGTCCGCGGCTGCGGCCAGCCGGCGAAGCTCGGGTGAGGCGTCGCCCGCCACCAGTCGCACGAGGATGCGGTCGCGATCAAGGTCGCGGCGGCGCATCAGTCGTTCGCGGGTCTCGAGGTACGCCGAACCGACCGCCCCGCTGATCTCGTCCAGGTACTCGAGCACCTGGCCGGTGACGGCGATCACCGTGGCCTGGGGAAGGCTTTCGACGACCGCGGACTCACCGATCAGCTCACGCCACACCACTCGGGCGGCGAGGCGGTATGCCGCCAGGAGCACCTCCAGCGGCACCCCCATCTCGGCCTGCTGCGAACCCATCGAGCCGAGGCGCTGGAGGTCGGCGGTGCGCAGTCCCCGCCCATCGCGGAGCAGCCGGACCAGGGTGCGCAGCGCGTCTCGGCACGCCGAGGTGACCAGACGCAGGTAACCGACGCTGCGAAATTGGGAGGGCAGGACGAGCTCGGCTGCGATCCGCCTGGTCATTCGCCGAGCGATGACGTCCACGTCGGCGAGCAGCCGGGCGGTCACCTCCGGGGGCAATGTGGCCGTGACGGCCCATTTTTCCGCCTGGGTCACTGGGGGAGCGGCAGAATGGTTAGCCACTGCGGCCATTATGGACCCCGTGGCCAAAAACACGCCCTCGAAATGCGCGCCTGGGCCGATGGCAGCAGCGGGGAGGTGACAGACACTGGTCACATGCTCTATGACGACCTGTTTGTACGCCTCGAACGTGCTCGTTGGAACTTCACCGACGAGATCGATTTCACCAAGATCGACCACAGCCTGCTCACCGATCAGTGGATCCATGACCTCCGTCAGATCTGCCTGACCGAGCTGAGCGCGCTGTACGCCACCGAGATGTTCCTGCGTGACTTCTACACGGACATCGATTTCTGCAGCTTCGTCTCGATCTGGTTCTACGAGGAGATGAAGCACCACATGGTGCTGCGCAAGTATCTGGAGCAGTGCGGGCAGACGTTCGACGAGGAGAACGAGCTCCCTGAGCTGCGTCTCACCTTTGCCGAGGGACCGGCGATCGAGACGCTGACCATGCACTTCTGCGGCGAGCAGCGTCTGGCCCATTGGTACACAGCCTTCAGTCGCAACGCGCCCGAGCCGGTGCTGCGCAAGATCTTCAAGATCCTGGCCGCCGACGAGCTCCGCCACGCAGCCTGCTACGCCAAGTACCTGCGCAGGGCGATCGCCAACAAGCCCGACGAGTTGCCTGCCGTCTTGCGCATGACTCTGTGGATGCTGCGCAGCACCAACGACGCCCCCAAGCACCCGACCACGGTGACCGCGCCCAGCGTCTGCGACAAGCTCGAGGACCCCGAATACATCACCCGCATGCTCGACTGGTATCTGCCTGGGCGCGATCACGAGGCGCCGGTGCAGCGCCGCATCCTCGCGTTGATGTCGGAGCTGGCAGGAACCAAGATGACCACGACCAAGGACATGCTTCCGGTGATCCGCCGTCTGACGCCGGTCGCGGCCTGACCTCTGACGCTCGGCCCTCGGCCTGGTGGTCGGGTCTGACCCGCCTTATAATCCGGCCATCATGTCCGAGCAGGTTCGCGTGCGCGCGACCGTGCGGGGGAGGGTTCAGATGGTGGGCTTCCGTGCCTACGTGATCCAGCACGGCGCGGGACTGCACGGAACTGTCGCCAACCGCCCCGACGGCACCGTGGAGTGCGTGGTCGAGGGGCCCCGGCCGCGGGTGGACTCGCTGGTCAGGTTGCTCCACGACGGCCCCGTCCACGCGCGCGTCGATGGGGTGGACGTCCGGTCGGAACCATTCGGAGGCGACCTGCCGCCGATGACGGTGCGAGGATGAATTTCCGCTGGGCAGATCGAATGTCCCGCCTCGGAACCGAGAGTGCGTTCGAGGTGCTCGCCCAGGCCCGCAGGCTCGAGGCCGAGGGGCGCGACATCATCCACCTGGAGATCGGCGAGCCCGACTACGCCACCCCGCAGAACATCGTCGACGCCGCCATCCGCGCGCTCAACGGCGGCGCCACCCACTACACGCCGGCCAGTGGCATCCCGATCGCGCGCGAAGCCACCGCTGCGTACGTCGCCAGGCGGACTGGGGTGGCCACCGCCGTGGAGAACATCGTGCTGGTGCCGGGGAGCAAGAACATCCTCGCCTTCCTGCTGCTGGCCACCGTCGAGCCGGTCGACGAGGTCATCATCCCCGACCCGGGGTACCCGATCTACAGGTCCCTGGTGAGCTTCATCGGAGCCACGCCGGTGTCGGCACCGATTCGCCAGAGCAACGACTTCCGTCTCGACGTCGACGAGCTCCGCGACCTGATCACTCCACGCACCAAGCTGCTGATCGTCAACACCCCCGCCAACCCGACGGGTGGTGTGCTCACCCACGACGACTGCGAGGCGATCGCTCGGCTGGCCGTCGAGCACGACCTGATCGTGCTCAGCGACGAGATCTACGAGCGCCTCACCTATGACGGCGAGCACGTCTCGCTGTACGGCATCGACGGCATGGCCGAGCGCACAGTCCTGCTCGGCGGCGTCAGCAAGGCGTGGGCGATGTGCGGCTGGCGCCTGGGTTTCGGGGCGATGCCGGCGGACCTGGCCAGGAAGATGGACACGCTGATGATCAACAGCTCGTCGTGTGCCGCCGCCTTCACCCAGC
>JAEKNN010000025.1 GCA_016464795.1 Candidatus Amunia macphersoniae
GTGAAGAGCACGTGGTCGCCGGTGTGGCTGAGCGCTGTGTTGAGGGCGACGGCGAGCACCGCAGCGACCGCCACCGCCATCAGCAGCGGACGCAGAGCCGCCTCGGGACGGCGCAGGCTGAGCAAGACGTTCAACGCCACCAGCAACACCAGAACCCGGTAGACGGGGTTGGTGCTGGTCAACACCACCACCAGCGCGGCCGCGGACCAGGCGGCCCATGCCCGGGCGTTCACCGGCGTCTGGGTCGAAGGGCACGCAGCAGGAGCAGCCCGAGCAGCCCTCCGCCGACACCGGTGGCGAGCACCGACCCAACCGAGACACCTGTCGGGGTGCTGCCGATGGGCACCGGGCCGGTGGAGCGAACCGCCGCCACACCCGGCGTCGCTGTGGCCGTGCTGGTGGGCATGGTGCTGCCGGCGGCGGCGGCGGCGGCGGTGGGGGTGCCGGCGGTGGCTGGTGCGATGGGTGTGCTGACGGCCGCGGCCGGGCTCGCGGTGCGGCTCCGCTGTGCTGGCGAGCTCGGCGCGGGGCGACCGGGACCAGGATTAACCGGGGTGAGATCACAGGTCCCGGCAGCCGACGGGGGCGGCGGATCGGGCCCGCTCTGCGGGTCGTACCGGAAGCCCTCGGCGTCGCCGTCGGCGAACGTCTGGGTTGACACGCCCAGGCTCGATGGCGCCCAGGGACCGCTGCCTCGGGCGACGAACATCACCCAGTAGGGGCTGGTGGTCGTCCAGCAGGTGGGCGGGTACGAGACCGGCTCGGAGTTGATCTGGCAGACGGCCTTCCCGAAGGAGTCCGATCCCGCGGTGGCGTACTCCACGCCGCTGGCCGCAAGGAGTTGGTCGCCGGTGACGCTGCTGCCCTCGAACCCGACGCAGACGCGCACCACACGGCCGTCGCTGTTCTCGACGACCAGAGCCACATGATGGCTCCATGAGGCGGCCGCACAGACCGGACGCCCGGGGGCCGGCGCGCCGGAGACCGCGCCGCCGACGGTGATGACGGTCGTGAGCAGTGGGGCGATCACGGCCACTCGAAAGAGGCGGCCGATCACCTCAGCGCCGTCTGACCAATAGAGCGCCGCCGCCGCCCACCAGCACCGCACCGGCGAGACCCGCGAGCAGATACACGACCGGCGCGGGGAGGCGGCCGGGAAGCATCGGCGCCAGCGCTATCGGGGCTGGCGCGGGCGTGGGGTCGGTGGTCGCGCCGGCCACTCCGCCGCTCGGACCAGGCAGGGATGGGGACGGCGCGGGTGACGCGGTCGCGGCTGCGACGGTTGGTTGCGGGGAGGGTGTGGCAGGCGCCGCGCCCGCGCGGGGCGCCGCGCCCGCGCGGGCCGACGGCCGTGTGGCGGTGGCCACGCTCGCATTGACCGGCTGCCCCGGCGGGGGCGCCATGGCCGGCGCCACCGCTCCCGACCCGGCGATCGTGGTGCCCGGCTGGTAGAAGGTGTGCTGCCCGAACGGCACGGGCAGCGCCACGCGCTCCAGGGCGAGGGGGACCTGGCTGGTGGTGAAGGCGTCGGAGCCCTTGCTGCCCGGGAAGGTGTAGCCACCATCGCTGCCCTGGCTGGCGATCAGCTCCTGGAGCGGCGTGTGCCCGGCCCTGGACCAGGAGGGCCCCTGGGGATTCTGGCCGGCGCCGATGACGGCCTGGATGACCAGAGCCGTCGAGTCCGGGTCGGAAGGGCTGCCTTGATAGGGGAAGCCGCCGTCGGACTGCTGCCGGGAGCCCAGCCAGGTGAGTGCACTGGTGTCTCGACTGTGGTCGCCGGCGGCATCGAGTGCCATCAGCACAGCAGACGTCGAGTTGGTGTCACTCTTGCTGGGGTCGCCGCGAAGGTCGAGGTAATCCCAGCCACCATCGGTGTTCTGAGCACTCTTCAGGTAGGTGAGAGCCCCCGGCGGCACGGGCGCGCCGGCGGCGACCAGACCCTGGATGGCGAGCGCCTGGGTGAAGGCCTGCCCATCCCCATAGGCTCCGTTGCGAGTCGTGTCGTTGTAATACCCCGAGAGACGACCAACCAGGTCCTGGCCGGCAAATGCGGTGGGATTGCGGCCGGCGGCGAGCACTGCCTGGATCAGTTCGCCGCACGCTCCGGCCGAGCCGTTGGGGTCCTTCGCCGGACGGCAAGCGCTGTTGACGTTGGCAACCAGGTAGTCCATCACCGAGGCGCCGCCGTGGCTGAGCGCGTTGGGGTCGTAGCCGGCCGCAGCTCCGCCGATGGCGAACAGCTCGCTCGGTCCGTAGCTGCCAGGGCTCGATGGGATCGACCCATCGGACGACTGCTGCGACTGGAGGTAGACCAAGGCGCCGCGGGTGGCGCGGCCCTCCGCCGCCGGTGTGAAGCCCAACGCGTACGCCGCTGTGACCGGGAATGCCTGCAGCTCGACCGCGGGGGGCACCTGGCTGGTGGTGAAGGCATCGGGGCTCTTGTTGCCGGGGAAGGCATAGCCACCACTGCTTGCCTGGGTCGCGATCAGCTCCTGGAGGGGTGTGTGCCCGGACTTGGACCAGTTCGACGCCTGCGGGTTCTGGCCGGCGCCGAGGATGGCCTGGATGACCAGTGCTGTCGAATCCGGATCGGCCGGGCTGCCCTGCTGGTAGGGGAAGCCGCCGTCAGGCTGCTGCTGGGTGCGCAGCCACTTCAGCGCAGCCGAGTCGCCGCTGTGATCGCCGGCGGCGTCGAGTGCCATCAGGGCCATGGCAGTCGAGTTGGTGTCGCTGCTGTCGAAGTTGGCGACCGCGTTGGGGTCGTCCTTCACGTCCCGGTAATCCCAGCCCCCATCTCTGTTTTGGGCCCGCTGGAGGAAAATGAGCGCGTCGCTGGGGACGGGGGCAGCCGCAGCGACCAGGCCCTGGAGGGCGAGCGCCTGGGTGAATGCCTGTCCGTCCCCGTAGGCTCCGTTGGCGGTCGTGAGATTGTGGTAGCCATTCAAGCGCTCGACCAGCTTCGCGCCGGCGAAGCTGGTGGGATCCTGGCGAGCGGCAACCACCGCTTGGATCAGCTCACCGCAGGCTCCGGCAGAGCCGCTGGGATCCGTGGCTGGACGGCAGGCGCCGTTGACGTTGGCAGCCAGGTAGTCCATCACCGAGGAGGCGCCGTGGCTGAGCGCCTTGGGGTCGTAGCCGGCCGCAGCGCCGCCGATGGCGTACAGCTCGCTGGGCGCGTAGCTGCCCGGGCTCGATGGGATCGATCCATCCGACGACTGTTGCGACTGCAGGTAGAGCAGCGCTCGGGAGCCGGGGTCGGCCTGCCCGCTCACCGGGTGCGCTCCGCCCAGCACCGACAACACGCCAACCGTCGACAGCGCTGCCACTGCCAGGACTGCGACTCTCCGAGATCGGAGCATGTGGATCCCCACGCGGTGCAGCCCCTACCCTCGAAGAGGACCTCACCGCATGAGGCCGATCTCCCGTTTCGCGCGGGGGTGGGGAAGCTCAACCCCGGGTCGGTCTCCTGGCTTGCGGATCGGCACCCTCACGGCCGCCTTCCAGGACTTCCGTCCCGTGGCATCGTGGCCGCTGGCTCCCCGCTCACAGTTGCGCGACAGCGCCGGATCCGCACCGGCTTCCCGTCACCCGGAGCTCATATTCAGGTGTGGCCGACAGTATGACGCGCGGGCCCTGGCTCCCGCCGGGGGCTATTTGGCCGTGAGTTTCACAGTGATGTTGCCGCGGACCGCGTTGGAGTACGGACAACGCTGGTCCGCGTCGTCGAGCAGTTCCTTCGCGACAGTGGGATCGGTGATCGACGGCAGGGTGACCTGGAGCTCGACGGTGAGCCCGAAACGACCATCCCCGATGGTGCCGAGGCCGACCCGCGCGGTGACCGTGGAGTCTCCCACCTCGAGATGCTTGCGCCGGGCGATGCCCATCATCGCGTTCTGGTAGCAGGCGGCATATCCCAGAGCGAAGAGCTGCTCGGGGTTGGTGCCGGGGCCGCCATCGCCGTTGAGCTCCGACGGGCTCGAGAAGTCGACCTCGAGGTGTCCGTCCGACGTGGTTCCGTGTCCCTTGCGCCCGCCGGTCACTGTCGCCTCGGCGGTGTACAGAACCCTCACCGGTGACTGGGTGGCTGCTTCCTGGCTCATCGCGTCTCCTCTCGGACCGGGGTGCACTGTCGATCAATCGGCACCTGAGGTTGATCGTAGCCTGGTCAGGTCCGACCACCGTTCTGCCGCAACCGCGGGATACTTGTGCCGATGTCGGAGGTGTCTGAGACTGATCGCGGGACTGGGGAGCGTCTCCGCGCGGTCACCATCGGAGAGCCCGCGGTGCTCGCGGCGCCGATCGTGCTCATCGAGTACGACCAGGGCTGGCCGAGACTCTTCACCGTCGAGTCCGCGAGGATCGCGGTCGCGCTGGGTGAACGGGCCGTCACTGTCGAGCACGTGGGCTCGACCTCGGTTCCTGGGCTGGTCGCCAAGCCGATCATCGACATCCTACTGGTGGTCGCCGACAGCATCGACGAGCGGTCGTACGTCCCGGCGATGGAGCAGGCGGGATATGTCCTGCGCATCCGTGAGCCCCACTGGCATCAGCACCGCATGTTCAGGGGCCCAGAAGCGGCGGCGAACGTGCACGTGTTCTCGGACGGCTGCGTGGAGAGCGACAGGATGCTCAGCTTTCGCGACCACCTGCGCAGCAACCCGTCAGACCGCCAGCTCTACCAGTGGAGCAAGCGAGAGCTGGCGCAGCGAACGTGGCAGTACGCGCAGGACTACGCGGACGCGAAGTCAGCGGTCGTCGAAGACATCCTCAGTCGCTGCGGTCAGCTCGCCATACAGCCGGATGTACTCCGCCGCCACTGTGTCCATGCCACAGAAGGCTCGTAGCACGCCGACGTTCGCCTCCGTCCACGTGGCCTCCAGGTCGTGGTCCGCGAGCACAGCGATGGCGGCATCGACCGCGCCGTCGAGGATCTCCGGCCGAAGCTGATGAAGCCCGCCGAACTCTTCGAGCCTGGTCAGCTGGGTGGTGTCGCCCAGTGATACGTAGTGGGGAACGTGGTCGCGCACGTATCGCTTGAACACCGGATATTCGAGCACGGCCAAGGGTTTCTTCGCCCAGACCGCTTCGATCGCCTGGTTGCCGAACCCTTCGTGCTCGGGCGGGTAGCACACCATGTCCACCGCCTGGTAGGTGCTGTAGAAGGGATAGTGCTCCGTGTCGCCGGGCTGGAATCTGCGATCGGGCACGACGATGCCTCCGCCGTAGGCCAGAGTGATCCTCGACCTGCGCGCATAGGCCACGAGCCTGTCGAAGTAGTCCCTGTTCTCCTCGAGGTCCTCCCCCTGAGGGAGCAGGAGGACGACCCTGCTGTCGGCGCTGAACCTCCGTCTCTTCAACCCTGTGCCGTCTGACGCGTCCTCCAGGGCCGCACGCCTGTGCTCCAACCCGGCGACGAACTGGATTGCCAGCTCGATCGCCTTGTTGATGGCCACTCTGGCCGGCATCACCACCACCAGGTCATCGGCTGTCACCGGGCCACCGTCACCGACGAGGATCTCCAGCCGGCTCCGGAAGGCGATCTCGTCGATGATCGCCACGTCACGGCCGAAGTCGAAGCCGTCGGGCACGACGGTGCCGTCGATGCCTCGATGCGCGTACAGCGCCTCAGCGGCGATCGGGTTGATGAGGACGTGGCGGGCATTGGGAAGCGCCGGACACATGATCCGATCCATCATCTCGATGATCTCGGGGTACGGTGTCTGAAAGTTCCTGGCGTTCGGACCTTCCCAATAGAAGTCATGGTGCTGCATCAGGAATGCCAGGTCCGGCCGCTGGGTGGCGAGGTCGTAGAACGCGAGGGTGGCCGGCAGGTTGTACGGCAGCGACATCAGGTTGCGGATGTGCAGCAGCGGAATCCGATGAGCCCGTAGGTACTCCTCGACCCGCTGTCGGATCGGCACGGCTCGCTCGGTGATCTCCTCCACCAGAGCGCTCCCCGCCGACGCCGACTGTGAGCCCTGCCTTTCCGCGGCCGGCGGGAAGAGTCGCCGGCGCAACGCCACCGCATCGCTGGACTGGTAGGAGAGCTCGGGCAGGTTCAACCCCTCTGCCTGTGGAGGCACGTCGCAGGCACAGGAGTGGACTCGCCACTGCCTTTCACGCAGCGCCTTGGAGAGCTCCTGCGACTGCAGCGACACCCCGTCGGTGCCGAACAGCTTGTAGTGCACCTCCATCGTCGCTCTCGAGCCTGCTGTCGCCACCGCTCGATCTCGGACTGGCTCGGAATGCGTCAGCTCAGGTTGATCGGTCACGACTCCACCGTGAGGCCGTGGGTTCCTGGAGACCCGTACCCCTGGCGGCACCTCTACCGTCGCAGACAGCGGCGATGGCTGGGATCAGCTCGGCAACCGGGCGGTCGTCGGGCACGCTGACGTCGACCGTACCTTGCGGGCTCACGATCCTGACCAGGAGGCTGGGCATGCGGGTTCTCCGAAGGGAGCGGAGCGTGAGTGTAGAGCCACCGCGCTCCCGTCCCGGACGCCCCGAGGGGATGGCAAGTGTTGACACCCCCGTGTTGGCCGAGGGTCTGCGCGCCGCCGGCATCGATGCCTGCACCGCTACGGAGTTTTGGCTCGCCGGAAGATCCGACCCCGATGTACTTGCCGCTGCCGTCGCACAGGGCTACTCGCTGCTTACCGAGAACGTCGCTGACTTCGCGCGCATCTCGGCCGACCACCTGATCAGTGGCCAGCACCACCCGGCTTGTTGATCGCGCTCTCGTCTCGCTTCTCACGTCGACCCGCGGGAATGAGCGCATTGGTCACGCCGATGCTCGCCGTCGCCGATGAACAACTCGAGGACCGCTTCGTCCATCTCCAGCACACCGACCAAGCTTGAGATCGGCGACGGCCCGGAGGAGACCCCGCGCCCAAGTGCAGACTCACCATCCACGAGTCGTCTTGTCCAAGCGCGTCAGGTGTCGACGAGACTGGCGGGTGGCGGGTCACCTCGGTCGAGCAAGTTCTGCAGCAGGCGAAGGAGCGAAGAACTCGCCGGTGGCGAGTTCACAGCGACGCAGGCGCCTGCGAAGCCTGTCCGAAGCGCGACCGAGGTGACCCACCACCCGCCACGTCTTCTCGGCCCCTCGCAGCCCCTACCTGTGCTCGACGGTCACCGTCAGCGGCGACCACTCGCCGGTGAGCCCCTGTCCGTGCACGCTGATGCTGCGGTCCTCGTCGATGGGCAGCTCGGTCATCAGCCCGAGCGCCACCACGAAGGACTCGATCTTCATCGGCACCTCACGGTGGTGGTCGACCTCCTCTCCGTCGATGAAGTACGTGAGCTCGTCGTTGGCCTTGTCGTAGGTGATCCTGTAGAGGTGAGGCTGCCCCGGCTTGGTCGGGATCGGCAGCTCGTTGAAAATGCAGAAGAACGTGGGGCGGTTGAGATCGGCGGGCGGGTCGGCGGTGACACCCGGGAACAGCACACGGCCGTACACGGTGGCCAGCTTGTCGTTGGTGGCGAAGAAGTCGATGGCGGCCCCGGTGTCGAAGTCGAGCAGGTTGACCGTCGCCATGCCGTCATAGAGAACACCGGGCCGCCCGTTGTGGCGGCGTGCGGCGATGGTCAGCTCGACGCTGATGGTGCCGTCATCGGGAGGCCTGAACTTGGTGGTGGAGAAGTACATGTGCTTGGCGTTGTCGAGCACCTGGATTCGGTCGTGCGAGCGTGACAGGGGGTTGGCCCGCACCCGGAGCTTCTCGTGCTCGACGATCACCGTGGCGTTGGGCTCGCGGTACTTCCACTCGGTCCCGTCGGGCAGGCTGAAGCCGCCGAGCTGCCAGGTGGGGTCGACGCCGGTGATGATCGACCGGAAGTTGCCGTAGGTGGTCGTCTCGGTGCGCGCTGTGCTCGGCGCCGCTGCCGCCTGGGCCATGTCTGTGCCTCCGTGAACCACCTTACGGTAGCAGTGATCTGCACTCCAACTACGGCGAAGGGCAGCCGCTCGGTGGAGTTGCGCCGGTCGATGGGCTGGGGCAGATGAGGCCGTTGGCGTCGGTGGGGAGTGGCCTGCCGTTGCCGTCAGTGGGGATCGGGTTGCCGAAGCCGTCGGTGGGACCCGGCGAGAAAGCGGGCTGCAAGCCGGGCACCACCTGCACGGCACCCGACCCGGAGCTGGACCCGAACGGTCCGAATGTCGGGGTGAGAGCAGTGTTCGATGTGGTCGCGGCGGCGATCAAGGCAAGGAGGGCGGCGATCCCAAGCAGGACATCGGCGATGGAGACGGGCAGGCCGGCTACGGCAGGCAGCCCCCGGGCGCGCACGGCGAGGGTGCCGCGGGCGACGGCGATGGCGGCCGCCCCAGCGGCGATGATCACCACTCCGGCGACGACCAGGAGCAGGGCCACCGAGGCGGCGTTGGTGGCGGCCGGTCGGATCGCCTGCCCCAGGGCTGTTCCCAGGAGAACGAAGGCCACCAGGCCGAGTGCGATGCTGTGGCGTTGTTGGGCGGCGACGACAACCCCGAGCCCGCCAACGACGAGGCAGGCGATCGCCACCCCGCCGAACACGGTGGCCAGGACCACGAGGACCAACGTGGCGCTCAGGCCCGCGGTGCCGAGAACCCATCGGTGGGCCTGGGGGTGGCGGAGCGGCGGCAGATCGTGGGAGGCGGCCACCATCAGCGCGAAGGACAGCGCGGCGACGACCGCAGCCGCGGCGGCAGCGTTGCCGGTGAGGTTGCCGAGCACTGCCGCCGGCGTGGCCACGACGGCCAGCGCGGCGACGGCCGCCGCGACCGCGCTGGGGACCCGCCGCGCCGCCTCCCAGGCCACCCCGCCGAGCACCAGGCCGGCGAGGGCGATCTGGAGCCACGCCGGCGCCCCCTGGCTGAGCCCGACAGCGCCCGCTGAGCCGAAGACGGCGGCCAGCACCCCTGCCACCGCGCGCGCTTCGGGCGCGCTGCGGAGAAGGCGGCCGAGCAGCGCGACAGCGGCCAGCAGGACGGCCACGAGCAGTGCCAGCGCTCCGACCAGCCGCGGGTCGCGGCCGCCCAGGGCCACCCCGATGCCCTCGATCAAGCTGAACCCGCCCAGGGCGAGCAGCGCGCCAGCCCCAGGGCCGATGCCGGTGGTGGGTGGCGACTGCCCATCGCGGCCTGCCGGTGGAGGCGCGGAGGTGGCCGGCGGCGCTGGCGACTCTCGCGGCGGGAGGGGTGGGGGCGGCGCTGGCGACTCTCGCGGCGGGAGGGGTGGGGGCGGCGAGCCTGCCGGGCCGCCGGGTGGGGGCGGCGGTGCCGGAGGTTGGAAAGTGCTCATCCACCTGTCCCTCACGAGGCGGTCTGCCGAATCAGGCGGCCGCGGGAGCTGATCCTAGTGCAGCGCCGCCCTGGCCGTCCCGGCACGGGCGTGTGGGTAGACTGACTTCATGGAAAGAGCGCTTGCCGGTCCGGTTGCGGTGATCTCGATGCACGCCTCACCGGTGGGAGCGCTGGGACGTGGCGAGAACGGCGGCGGCAACCTTGCGGTGCGGCGCCTCTGCCAGGGCCTGGCCAAGTGCGGCATCCCCACCGACGTCTTCGTGCGCCGCGAGGATCCGTTGTCGCCCGCCGAGGAGTTGATAGCTCCGATGAGCAGGCTGGTCCGGCTTCCCGCCGGCCCGGCCCGGCCCCTGCCCAAGGCGAGCCTCGCCGACCACGTCGAGGCGTTCAGCGCCGCGGTCGTCGCCCACGCGGCCAGCGAACGGCGCCACTACGTGGTGGTGCACGGCCATTACTGGCTCGGGGGCCTTGTCGCCCAGCGGCTTCGCGAGACGTGGGGCATCCCCTGGGTCCAGTCGTTTCACACGCTGGCACGCGCCAAGGCGCGGGTCGGGCTTCCGCTGGACGAGCGGCGCTCGATCGCCGAAGCCTGGCTGGTCGCCAGTGCCGATCGTCTGGTCACCGGCAGCGTCGCCGAGGCGCGCGACCTGATGCGCCTGTACGGCGCCTCTCGCAACCGCATCTGCGTGGCCCAGCCGGGCGTCGACCTGCGCGTGCTCCGTCCGCACGACACCGCGCGGCTGCGCGCGGACCTCGGCCTCGACGGTCACCGAGTGCTGTTGTTCGCCGGCAGGCTGGAGCCGCTCAAGGGCGCCGACACCCTATTGGGGGCGGTCGTGCGCCTCTGCCATGAGTCGCGGTTCGACGACGTGGTCACGCTGGTCGTGGGCGAGGACAGCGGGGATGGTGCGGTCGCGGGCGGCGAGCGGCGGCGGCTCGAGGCTGTGGTCGGCAGCAACGGCCTCGGCGGCCGGGTTCGCTTCCTCGGCGCTGTCGATCACGAGGACCTTGCCGACTATTACGACCTTGCGGACATCTGCGTGATGCCCTCACGCACGGAAACCTTTGGGCTGGTGGCGCTGGAGGCGCAGGCCCTGGGCACTCCGGTGGTGGCCAGCGCGGTCGGGGGGTTGACCGAGATCATCGCCGACGGGCAGACAGGCATGTTGGTGGCCGCGGGGCTGCCCCAGGCGTTCGCTGACGCGATCGCCACGTTGCTCGACGACAGCGTCCTCCGCGAACAGATGGGAGAGGCAGCCCGCGAGCGCGCCGCCTCTTTCACCTGGGAGCGGGCGTCCGAGCGGCTGGCAGCCATCTACGGTCGCCTGACCCGGCCACAGACAGCCACATCGACGCCCTGCGGCTACTCCGACAACGAGGTCATGGCCAACGCCGGATGACCGGGGGCGTCGGAGCGCGGAACATCGGCCAGGCGTGCTGCACCGGCACGAACCAGTGAATCGCGACCTTCCATGAGGATGCGGCGGCAGTTCAGCGGCAGATCCGGACCGTCGATCAGCTCTTCCACCGCCTGGACGGTGGACACGTCGATGGGCTCGTGCGGGAAGAGCCCGTCGGTGATCACCCTCGCCATCTCGTAGTCCCGCGTCTCCCAGACAGTTCGGATCACCCGGAGGTACCGGGTGGCGTAGGGATGGGTCAGGGCTGCCTGGTCGCGACCGCCGGCGCTGAAACCGCCGGCGGGGACCAGCCCGGACGCGAACCCGCTGAGCGCGGCCGCCAACCGGGCCCGGGACAGGGACCCACCCTCGATCGCTTCCGCCCACGCCTGCGTCTTGGCGACCTCCAGTGGCCTCGCAGACAGACAGGCGATGGCCCGGCGATGGCCCGCATCGGTGGGGTCGAGCTCGAGCGCAGCCTCGATCTCGGACGCACCTGCCCGGCCTGCGGTGGCCAGCCGGGCCAGGAGCATCCAGCGCAGCTCGACGTCGACAACCAGGCCGGGGAAGGCCAGGTCACCGGCGACCAGCCCCTGGAGCAGGTCCAGGTGGGCGTCGTCCCGCGCTGTCGCGGCAAGACATCGTGCCCACAGCAATGGCGTGCGGGTCGAGTTGAGCTGAGCCGCGGCGACGGAGGCGAGGCCGGTGAGCGCTGCCGGGCGACGCCGGTCGCTGCTGAAGCGGTCGGCCACGCCCACCGCCAGGGCGAGGATCCGTTCCAGGAGCAGGTCGTCGCTCTCGAGCGCGGACTGGGTGGCGACAGCGGCGACGAACTCGCCGGCCGGCAGCTGGGCGTCTCGCACCATGTCGTGCAGGGCCGTCCAGCAGAGCGAGCGGGTGTGGGGGTCGTCGATGGCGACCGCGCCCCCGGCGAGCAGGCAGCTCAGCGACCCTTCGTCGAAGCGCAGCTTGGCGAAGGTGAGGTCGTCGTCATTGGCGATGAGCAGGTCGGCCACCCGCTCTCCGACCAGCCCATCCACCTGGTGCTCGGCGCCGGTCACCTCGACGGACCTCGCGGTGCGACGAGAGATGCGGTCGCCCCGGCGGCCATACAGCCCGACCTTGATGCGGTGGGGACGGAGCAGACCGGCACAGGCATCGGGCAGCTGGCTCACCGAGACCGCCGTGTACTGGCCGTCCTCCGCCCTTGTCGAGGGCGTCAGGGTGTTGACACCTGGCGTCTCCAGCCACAGCCGGGCCCAATCGTCGAGATCGCGGCCACACTGCCGGGCCTGGTGGGCCAGGAAGTCGGAGCGAGTTGCGTTGCCCCAGAAGAAGTCTGCGAAGTAGGCGCGGATCCCGGCGGCGTAGCGTTCGTCCCCCACCCAGGCAATCAACTGACGCAGCACGGACGCGCCCTTGTGATACGTGATTCCGTCGAAGTTGGCACGAATTGAGTCGGTGTCGACGGGGTCGACGAGGATCGGATGTGTGGTGGAGAGCTGGTCCTGATGCAGGGCTCGTGACTTGACCATCCCCGCGAAGTCCACCCACGCGCCGGGGATGCCCAGCGCGTCCACCGCGAACGTCGCCTCGACTGTGGCGAATGTCTCGTTGAGCCAGAGGTCGCCCCAGTCGCGCATGGTGACGACGTCGCCGAAGCCCATCACGTGCACCATCTCGTGGAGGATGACGTTGGCGCGCCGGGTCCTCTGCAGCTCCGACACCGGACCTCGGTGCACGAACACCTCGTTGAAGGTGACGCACCCCGGGTTCTCCATCGCGCCCATGTTGGCTTCGGGAACGAAGATCTGGGTGTATGTGCCGAAGGGATACTCGTGTCCGAACCGCTTCTGGAAGTGGGCGAGGCCACGTGAGGTGATGTCGAAGAGCTCGGCGGCCTGGGGGCGCACGTACTGGGTCAGCGAGCGGCGGCACATGAGACGCATCGGCACAGTCCCGTGGGGTGGCCCGTCGATGACGTCGTAATCCCCGGCCGCGACCGCGAAGAGATATGGGGGCAGGGGAGGGGTGGTCTCGAACTGCCAGGTCGTCCGATCCGCCTCGGTGTGCGAGCTCCGCACCGGCGCGTTGGCGCAGACCGTCCACGAGGACGGGAGCTCGAGGCGCATCGACAGCCTCGCCTTGAGGTTGGGCTGATCGAAGCAGGCGAGCACACGGTGGGCGTCGAAGGGCTCGAAGTGTGTGTAGTGGTACAGCTTTCCGTCGACCGGGTCGCGGAAACGGTGCAGGCCGACACCGGCGTGGTTGTACGCACACTCGGCGCTGACCTGGAGGTGGTTGTCGCCGGCGCGGAGCTCACTGAGCTGGAGCCGCTGGCCGTCGAAGGCGTGCTCTTGCTCGGTCAGCAGCCTGCCGTTGAGGACGACGCTGACGACTCGCTGCACCTTGAGGTTGATGAAGGTGCTGGCCTGGTCCACGCAGCACTTGAAGTCGACGTCGGTCCGTGACCCGAAGGTGGCACAGGTCTCATCGTCGGTCAGCGAGAGCGACACCGCGTAGCGGACCTCGCTGAGCAGCTGTGCCCGCTGGTCCTCCTCGATGCGCAGCTGGTTGTCGGTCGCCGTGGCCACCGCTACACCTCGCAGTGCGGGAAGCTACCGCGGCATCGGTTCCCTGCCGGCGCGCTGAATCTCCCTTCTGCCATGTGCGCATTCTGTCCGCACGTACCCGCCGCTTGCCAAGCCGCCACCGCACAGCGACGTAGTATTGGCCAGGTGAGATGCGCGCACTGCCGTGCCGAGGTGCCCGACGGCGAGTTCTGCACCCGCTGCGGCGCCCACCGCAGTGAGGGGCGCGATCGCCTACGCCACTTCGCGCTGCGACCCGGGGAGCACATCGCCACCCCCGGTGTCCTCTCAACCCTCCTGCCGCGGCTGGCCCACGGACGTGTGCACCTCTTCCGGTGGGCTTTGATCGCGGGCGTGGCCGCGGTGGCGATCCTCGCGGCCACGGGGCTGGTGGTACCGGCCATCTGGGTGGCGGCTCTGGTGGTTCCCGCGCTGTACCTCACCTACCTGCGCGAGGCCGAGGTGTTCGGTCGTGAGCCCCTGCTGGTGCTTCTCGCCACAGTCGTGGCCGGGGGGCTGCTGGGGCTGGCCCTGACCGCGGCCGCCAATCAGCTGGGCGACAACCTGGGCGGGGGAGGGGTGATCGCCCTCACAGTCGGCGTCGCCGTGCTGGCCGAGCTGCTCAAACCCGTCGTCCCATTGCTGGCGCTGCGCCGCCGCTTTCCGCACACACTCGAGGGACTCGTGCTCGGCGTCGCCGCTGGGACCGGTTATGCGCTCGCCCAGACCCTGCTCAACCTGCTCGGGACGAGCGGCGGGGCTCCGCTCCGGGTCGACCCCTCGAGCTGGGTGTTCACGTTGTTCAGCGCAGCGCTGCTGATCCCATTGCTGCACGGCTCGTGCACGGGCCTCGTCACCGCCTCCCTGTGGCGGCCGCGCGGAGGCCGTGAGGCGGGGCTGCGGGCCGCCGGACTGCCTCTGGCCCTCGTCGCCGACATCGGCTTCACGGTGGGCAGCGAGCTGCTCGACGACGCCGGCCTCAGCCCGCTCTTCGTGCTGCTGTGGCAGGCAGTCGTGGTCAGCGCGGTGCTGATCGCCATCCGCCTGGTGGTCCATGCCGCCACCCTCGACGAGGCCGCTGAGCTCGGGGTGCGTGAGGTGGTGTGCCCGCATTGCGGACGTCGTGTCGAGGCCGCGGGGTTCTGCCCCCACTGCGGCGTCTCGATCGCGGCCTCGGTCGCCAAGGAGCCTGCGCTCAGCCGCTGAGGGGGTTCGAGGACGCGGCTCCAGCTGCGCAACCGGGACCAGGCAGGGCATCGCGAATGCGCTCCAGCGCGACCTGCAGAGAGGCCGCTTCCCGGTCATCCAGATGCCGGCCGAAATGATCCTGGACACCCTGCACGTGAAGCGCCGCCGCACATCGGCGCCACCGGGGGCCGAGGTCGAGGTGGAATTCGTGCTCCGCACCGACGCCCAGTAGCGCCAAACACCGAGCCGATGCCGCCGCCGGCGCGCTCACACGCATCCGCGGCGGGCGCGCCCGGCACTGTCCAGACCAGTCCCCGCGCGGCACAATCACGTCGATGACCCGCGCGATCGACCACTGCGTACCATCACCCGGTCGCGGCTGGGACCATCATCTGACCGCCGACCACCCCCTGGGAGATGAGCATGGCCTTGCGTGACCTGGTGCGACCTCTGGAGGGCATCGAGCTCTTCGATCCCGTGGGCGACTGGTTGGGTGACACCGTCCACAGGCTGGTCGGCAACGGTGCCGTCAAGAGCGCGCTCAGCGGCACCTGGCTCGGGCACTCACTCCACCCAGTGCTCACCGACCTTCCGATCGGCTTCCTGAGCTCGGCGACGGTGCTCGACCTGTTCGGTGGCGAGGACGCGGCCGGGGCCGCGGACGCCCTGACAGTGCTTGGCCTGGTCTCGGTGGCGCCCACCGCGGCGGCAGGCGCGTCGGACTGGGCCGACACCTCCGGCGCTGATCGCCGGCTGGGGCTGATCCATGCACTTGCCAATGCCGGCAGCTCGGTGCTGTTCGCCGCGGCGCTGGTCAGCCGGCGCGGGCGCTACCGGCGCACCGCCCATCTGTTCAGCATCGCCGGGATCGGCGTGCTCAGCGCCAGCGGTTACATCGGTGGCCACCTGGTGTATGGCCGGGGGATGGGTGTCGACCACACAGTCTTTGACGACCCGCCCACGGAGTGGACGCGGGTCGCCCGTGACGATGACGTCGCCGCCGACACGCCGCTGCTGGTCAGCGCCAGTGGCTACGGCGTCCTCCTCTATAGGCACGCAGGAGTGGTGCATGCCATCGCCAACCGCTGCACTCACGCCGGCGGCCCCTTGAACGAGGGACAGGTTGACGACGAGCTCTGCGTCACCTGCCCCTGGCACGGCAGCCAATTCCGTCTGGCCGATGGCGCGGTGACCAGGGGCCCCGCCACGGCGCCCCAGCCGGCGTTCACTGTGCGGATCCGCGACGCCAATGTCGAGGTGCGCCGTCGGGAGGCCTGACCAGACGGTCGGCTGATACCATCGCTATCAGATCAAGCATCAGCCCTCACGGAGTCTTGCCATGCGTATCGCCTGCGCCCTTGACAGCGGATTCGAAGATTCGGAGTTCCAGGTTCCGTACGACGGATTCCGCCAGGCGGGCCACGAGGTGGTCGTCGTCGGGCTCGAGGCCGGCCAGGCGTTGACCGGCAAGGCGGGCAAGGTCACCACCACGAGCCAGTCGTCATTCGACGACGTGGCCGCCGGTGAGTTCGATGCCCTGCTCCTCCCCGGAGGCTACTCGCCGGACCACCTGCGTGCGGATCCGCGTGCTGTCGACTTCACCCGGGCGTTCGCGGAGGCTGACAAGCCGATCTTCGCCGTCTGCCACGGTCCCCAGCTTCTGACCGCGGCCGACGCCATCCGGGGCCGCCGGCTCACCGCTTGGACGACCGTCCAGGACGACCTTCGGCGCATGGGCGAGGATGTGGTCGACGAGGAGGTGGTGGTCACGGGCAACCTGGTCACCTCGCGGAAGCCCGACGACCTCGAGGCGTTCACTCGCGAGTCGCTGCGGGTGCTGGCGCGGGTTCCCGCCACCACGACGGGGTAGGCGTTCGCCCGCGATCGGCCACGACCCCACCCGGCCGGGCGGGTGATCTCTCCGGTCCTGAGCACAGCGGGTTCGCCGTACACTCGGCGCATCCCCTGCTGCTGCGTCGCTGCGGCCTCGCGGGGGCAGCGATCATGTTGCGGTGCCGCGCGGGCCCCGGGAGGCGGACCATGGCAGAATCCGCTCGAGAGGCTGCGGGCAAATCGGTTGACGAGGACCGCCTGCTCGAGGGTGAGGATCCCAAGAGCAGGTACCTCGACGACGCTGCGCACTGGGTGACGGTGTACAGCCAGCTGCTCGCCGTCAAGAGCGAACTGCTGACAGCGTCCGAGGTGAGGCTGCCCGCGCTGCAGCCCGAAGCCCGCCACGAGATCGCCTCGACGGACCTGGTGGTGCTCGACGCTGAGATGAAGCGGTTCTCACGGCGGCTCGGGTACTGGCGCCAACGATGTCTTGAGCTGGGCGCGCCGGCGCGCCCCTGAGGGGTCAGCCGGGGGCGAAGATCGTCCCGATCACGCGCCGGAGAGCGCTGCGCGGAACCAGGCGTGGACCCTGGGCGAGGAGCAGGTTGTGCGCGCCGGGCACGCAGATGGCATGGCCGCGGTCGAGGGTGCGCAGCGCGCTGCGCACCACCGCCGCGGAGGTCATCGGCATCGACTTGTCGAAGAGGGACTCGACACCCGCCACGCTGACGAACTCGGTCCGGGTCGGCCCCGGACACAATGCCATGGCGCGGACGCCGCTGCCGTGCAGCTCGTGGGCGATGGCCTCGGTGAAAGTGAGGACGAATGCCTTGGTCGCGGCATACGTGGCCATGTAGGGGATCGCCTGGTACGCCGCGGTGCTGGCCACATTGACCACGCCGCCCTGACCCAGGGCGACGTTGGCCGCGAGCACGGCGGTGGTCAACTCGTGCAGCGCCACCACGTTCAACTCCACCTCCGCGACCTCGCGGTCGGGATCGAGGTCCACGAAGCGTCCGCGACTGCCAAAGCCGGCGTTGTTGATCAGCAACCAGGGTCCCGCAGTGCGCAGCAGCGCCACCACCGGAGCGCGGCCCTCCGCGGTCTCGAGGTCGGCGGGGTGCACCGACACCGTGATCGCATGATCGCGACGCAGTGTCTTGGCGAGTGTCTGCAGCCGGTCTACGCGGCGCGCCACCAGCGTCAGGTCGTGACCCCGTGCCGCAAGTTGACGAGCGAACTCCGCGCCGATACCACTCGACGCACCCGTGACCAGCGCGGCAACCGACGGCGGAATCGGCCGGCTCATCAGATCTCCTTCCTGTCCCCAGCAAGAGCACGCCGTAGCCTAGTGCAGCCCCGGGGGGCGTCGCCGGGTCGCTTTGTTAGGATCAGGACACGATGCTCTCGGACTTCGCGCCGATCCTCGTCTTCCTTGCCGTCTGCGTCGCATTTGGGGCCGGAGTGCAGGCACTGGCCTCGTGGTTCGGCCCCCGCCGGCCCAGCGCGGCAAAGGATCTTCCCTACGAGTGCGGCATCGTTCCGGTCGAGAGCGCGCGCCGCCGTTTCTCGGTCAGCTTCTACGTCACCGCGATGCTCTTCATCATCTTCGATGTCGAGTCGATCTTTCTGCTGCCGTGGGCGACGATTGTGCGTCAGCTCAAGGTGTTCGGCGTGGTCGAGATGGGAGTCTTCATAGCCGCGCTCTTGATCGGGCTCATCTATGTGTGGGCCAAGGGAGCCCTGCGATGGGACTGACCGTCGACGCTGCCACCGGTCTGCCGATCCTCAACGCGCAGGGCGATGCAGGAGCCATCCCGCTCCCTCGCGTGGGTGACCTGGAGCGGACGGCAGCCAAGGCGGGGGCGATCACAACCACCATCGAGAAGGTCATCCAGTGGGGGAGGTACAGCTCGCTGTGGCCCGCGCTGTTCGGGCTGGCGTGCTGCGCCATCGAGATGATGGCGGCGGGGGCCGCCCGGTACGACATGTCTCGTTTCGGGTGTGAGGTCTTCCGTGCGTCGCCCCGGCAGGCCGACCTGATGATCGTGGCCGGCCGCGTGTCGCAGAAGATGGGACCAGTCCTGCGCCAGATCTACGACCAGATGCCGGAGCCGAAGTGGGTGATCAGCATGGGTGCCTGCGCCTCCACCGGCGGAATGTTCAACAACTACGCGATCATCAACGGCGTCGACAAGCTGGTTCCGGTCGATGTCTATATCCCAGGATGCCCGCCCCGTCCCGAGGGACTTCTCGACGCTGTCGTGAAGCTCCAGGCGAAGATCGCCGCCGAGCGGCCCAACTCCCTGCGAGGGTAGGTCCCGTGACCACCAGCATCGCGTCCACGGCTTCCGCACGTCCATCTCGCGGGCGTCGGGCTGCAGACCTCCTGGCTCGCGACCTCCCCGACGCGATCCTGATGGTGCTGGATGGGGTCGGTGAGGTGGCTGTGGTGATTGCTCGGGAGTACCTGGTTCGCACCATGGTGCTGCTGCGCGATCATCCCGACACGCTCTACAAGGTGCCGCTTCTGGTGACCGCGGTGGACTGGCCCGACCGCGAGCCCGAGGCGCCGCGCTTCGATGTGGTGTATCAGCTGCGCTCCCTGCACCACAACGACGACTGCCGCCTCATCGTTCAGGTCACCGAGGCAGCCCCCGAGCTGCCCAGCATCGAGCGCGTCTTCGCCGGGATGGACTGGCACGAGCGCGAGACGTTCGACCTCTTCGGCATCGAGTTCGTCGACCATCACGATCTCCAGCGCATCCTCCTTCCCGACGATTGGGACGGCCACCCGCTGCGCAAGGACTATGCGAGCTTTGGCGAGCCGGTTGCCTTCACCCACAACCTGGAGTGGGCGCTGCCGGCCGCGGAGCGCCCGCGCGACATGCCGGGGAGCACGCGCTGATGGCGGTCCTGCCGCCCCCGGGCGGCCCCAGCCTGCCGACGCGCGATCCGGTGTCCGACGCCTTCGACCGCGGCCGCACCATGCTCGGCGTCGACAGCGCCAACGACGCCATCGACATCGTCCAGCTGGACGACGAGACCATGGAGCTGAACATGGGGCCGCAGCACCCCAGCACACACGGCGTGCTGCGCCTGGTGCTCGAGCTCGACGGTGAGGTGGTCCGCGCGTGCCGGCCCGACATCGGCTACCTTCACACCGGCTTCGAGAAATCCTTCGAGGGGCACACCTGGCAGCAGTGCATCCCGTTCACCGACCGGATGGACTATCTCGCCCCGCTCTTCAACAATCTGGGATTCTCGCTCGCAGCCGAGCGGCTGCTGGCGATCGAGGTTCCCGCGCGCGCCCAGTACCTGCGCGTGATCATGTGCGAGCTGACGCGAATCGCCAGCCATTTTCTGTGGTTCGGCACAAGTGCGCTCGACATGGGCGCCACCACGCCCTTCATCTACGCGTGGCGTGAGCGTGAGAAGCTGCTGGACATCAACGAGCTGGTGAGCGGGGTGCGCATGCACACCTCGTTCATCCGCGTCGGCGGCCTCCTGGCCGACGTGCCCGACGAGTTCTACGCGCTTGTCAACGAGGTGGTTCGCACCTTCCCGCGGTTCATCGACGAGTACGAGCTGCTGATCACCAAGAATCCCATTTGGGTGCAGCGCACTCGAGGGCTGGGAGTGATCACGCCCGACGACGCCATGGCCTACGGCGTCACGGGACCGACGTTGCGCGGCAGCGGGGTCCCCTACGACCTGCGCAAGGCATGCCCGTACAGCTCGTACGACCACTTCGAGTTCGACGTGCCCATCGGCAGCCACGGCGACGCGTACGACCGCTACCTGGTGCGCATGCACGAGACGCGCGAGTCGCTGCGCATCATCGAGCAGGCGATGGCCAACCTGCCGGGCGGCCCCGTCAACACCAGCGACCGCAAGGTCGCGCTGCCGCCGCGCAACGAGATCAACACCTCGATGGAGTCGCTCATCCGCCACTTCAAGCTGGTCACCGAAGGCTTCCACGTCCCCCGCGGCCAGGTCTACCAGGCCATCGAGTCACCTCGGGGCGAGCTCGGCTTCTATGTGGTCAGTGACGGAGGCAACCGTCCGTATCGCTGCAAGGTGCGTGCCCCCTCGTTCAGCAACCTGAGCGCACTGCCCCACATGGTCCACGACGAGATGATCTCGGACGTGGTGGCGGTGATCGGGTCGATCGACCTCGTGCTGGGGGACGTGGATCGATGAGCGTCCCGTACGTGAGCCTGCGGCCTTGGGGCGGGAGGGCGGTGAAGGGGCCCCTCCTTGCGCTTCGGACAGGCTTCGACGTCACTGGCGGTCGCGATGAACGCGCCACCGGCGCGTCCCTCGCAACCTCGGGCGTCTGCAGAACTTGCGCTGCTGAGGGGCCCCTTCACCGCCCTCCTTCCCATGGCACCGGCGCGGAGACGGGCGGCTCATGGCGACCTTCGGGGATGGCTGAAGCCTCGTCTCGCTACGGAGTCCCTTCTGTGCGCGGGCGGCGTCGTCTCGCCTGCGGAGAGACGGCTGCGACAGGGGTTGCCAGCGATTGGGACAGTGCGTCGACGAGAGCGGATCTGCGGAGCGCCCCGGTCGCTCCGCCGTTTCTTAAGGTGCCGCTGAGCGACAGCGAGAGGGCGTGGGGGCGGGGACGTGTCCGTGGCGCAAGTTCTGCAGACGCCCGAGGTCGCGAGGGACGCGCCGGTGGCGCGTTCATCGCGACCGCCAACGGCGTCGAAGCCTGTCCGAAGCGCAAGGACACGTCCCCGCCCCCACGCCCGTCTTCGGCGGGAGCACGGACGTCCCCGCCCCCACGCCCGGCTTCGGCGGGAGCACGGACGTCCCCGCCCCCACGACCGGCTTCCGCGGGAGCACTGACCCCGTGCCTCTAGCCTCCGACACCGTCCGCGAGATCACCGCGCTCAGGGTCCGCTACCCGCAGCCTCGGAGCGCCATCCTGCCCTGCCTGTGGGCGGTGCAGAACGAGCTCGGCTACCTCTCTGCCGAGGGCATGGAGGAGGTGGCTGCGATCCTCGATCTGGCGCCCAGCGAGGTGCAGGCGGTGAGCACCTTCTACTCGATGTACTTCGCCCAGCCCGCAGGCGATCACCAGCTGCTCATCTGTGTCAACGTGAGTTGTGCGTTGCGTGGCGCTGACGCCATCGTCGATCACGTGCAAAGCCGCCTTGGCTGTCCCTCCGGAGGGACCACAGGCGATGGAAAGTTCACCTGGGAGAGCACCATCGAGTGCCTGGGAGCCTGCGGTGGTGCACCGGCCATGCAGGTGAACCATCACTTCCACGAGAACCTCACACCTGACCGAGTCGATGGGCTCCTCGAGCGCCTGCGCGCTGAGCCGCGGCCAAGCCATGCCAACGGGCAGAGCGTGGGGCATGTCGCTGAGGCGCTGACCGTGAAGGCTCCGTCCAGCGGACCGCACCCGCCGTCGGCCGAGACACCTCCTGCGCCGAATGCCGAGGGCCCGCCAGCGGACACGGGCGTGAGCGACCCCGCCTTCCCGGCGCCCGAGCTCCCGCTCGGCGAGCACACCGAGATGCCCGGCTCACGCAGCAAGCGCAGCTACACCAAGCGGGGCAGTCGGAGCGCGCCCCGCAAGCGACCGCGTCCCAACGCGGGCGATCTGTAGGATCGCGCGGTCATGGGGGAACACAAGCTTCTCACCGAGCACTTCGGGACCGAGGGCCTGCAGACGCTTGCCGTGTACGAACGCGTGGGCGGGTACCAGGGCCTCCGCGAGGCCCTGTCGCGGTTCACGCCCGAGACTCTGATCGATGAGGTCAAGGCCAGCGGCCTGCGCGGCCGCGGCGGTGCCGGCTTTCCGACCGGGACCAAGTGGGGCTTCCTCCCCAAGGACGTGTTCCCCCGCTATCTGTGTTGCAACGCCGACGAGTCCGAGCCCGGGTGCTTCAAGGATCGCGCGCTCATCGACGAGAACCCCCACCAGCTCATCGAGGGGCTGCTGATCGCCGCCTACGCGCTCCAGGTCAACACCGCCTTCATCTACATCCGGGGCGAGTACCACGACCAGCGCCTCCTGCTCGAGCGCTGCGTCGAGGAGGCCCGCGCAGCCGGCCACATCGGCGCCAACGTCCTCGGCAGCGGGTTCAGCTGCGACGTGATCGTCCACGGTGGCGCCGGCGCATACATCTGCGGCGAGGAGACCGCTCTCATCGACTCTCTCGAGGGGTATCGAGGTCAGCCTCGCCTCAAGCCTCCGTTCCCGGCCCTCAAGGGGCTGTACGGCAAGCCGACGGTGGTCAACAACGTCGAAACGCTGTCCAACCTTCCGCACATCGTGCAGCGTGGCGGCGCCTGGTTCAAACAGCTGGGCACCGAGAAGAGCGCGGGCACACGGCTGTTCTGCTGCAGTGGCCACATCAACCGTCCCGGCACCTACGAGATTGCCATGGGAACTCCAATTCGCGAGCTCCTGGAAGAGGAGTGCGGTGGCATCTGGAAGGATCGCTCGATCAAGGCGTTCCAGCCGGGTGGCGGCTCGATGCAGGTGCTGCTGCCCGAGCATCTGGATCTTCCACTCGACATGGACGCGGTGGCCCAAGCAGGCTCGTCGCTCGGGGCCGGCGCCATGGTCTTCATGGACGAGACCACCTGCATGGTCAACGTCTCGATGCGCCTGGTGGACTTCTACCACCACGAGTCGTGTGGCAAGTGCGCACCCTGCCGCGAGGGGACGTACTTCGAGTCCGACCTGATGCATCGTCTCGAGGCAGGGCATCTCACGCTCGAGGAGCTCCACACCCTCGCCGACATCTGCGACAACATGAATGGCAAGTGCTTCTGCCCGCTGGGCGACACGGCGACGTGGTTCGTGATGTCCGCGTTCAAGGCATTCAGGGACGAGTTCGAGGCGCACTGCGGTGCCGGCGCCTGTCCAGTCCGTACGGCGAGCGCACAGCTGGTGACGGCGTAGATGGCTGCCGACACCACGCCACCCGCAGCACCGGAGGATGGGTTGGTCGGCATCACCATCGACGGTCGAACCGCACGGGTTGCCAAGGGAACGCTGGTGACCGACGCGTCGGCGATCCTGGGCATCCACATCCCGGTGTACTGCGCGCACCCCAAGATGGATCCCGTAGCCGTGTGCCGGATGTGCCTGGTGCACGTCGAGAAGATGCCCAAGCTGCAACCCGCATGCGCAACACCGGTCAGTGAGGGGATGGTCGTGTCCACCGAGCGCGCCGACGTCGCCAAGACCCGTGAGGGCGTGCTCGAGTTCCTGCTTCTCAACCATCCCCTCGACTGTCCGGTCTGCGACCGCGGTGGCGAGTGCGACCTTCAGGACTTCGCCTTCAGATATGGGCCTCAGGCTTCCCGGTTCCCGATCACCGAGAAGGTTCACTTCAACAAGGCGGTGCCGCTCAGCGACAGGATCGAGCTGGACCAGGAGCGCTGCATCCTCTGCTGGCGGTGCACTCGCTACTACGACGAGATAACCGGCGAAAAGGAGCTGGTGCTCCAGGAACGTGGTGTCCACACACTGGTCAACACCTTCGAAGGCAAGCCGCTGACCTCGGCATTCCAAGGGAACCTTCCGGAGATCTGCCCGGTGGGCGCGCTCACCAATCGCAAGTACCGCTTCAAGGCCAGGCCGTGGGACCTGCAGCGCACCAAGGGCGTGTGCCCGACCTGCTCCTACGGCTGCAACATCAACATCGACAGCCGCGACTTCGAGATCAAGCGCTTCGCGTCACGCGACAACCCGCTGGTCGACGACATGTGGCTCTGTGACCGCGGCCGCGACAGTGGACCGAGCTGGAACAACGTCGAGCGCATACGGCGTCCTGTGCTGCGGGATGCAACTGGGAGCAGAGAGGTGTCGGTGAGCGAGGCGGTGGCGGCGGCGGCGCGCTCACTCCGAGAGGTCCGCGAGCGCCATGGCCCGAGCTCGATCGCTGTGCTCGGCTCGGCGGAGAACACCAACGAGGAGATCTGGTTGCTCCAGCGTCTGGCACGCACCGCCCTCGAGACCCCCCACCTCGACCACCAGCTGGAGGCATTTCCGGACATCGGGCCCGAGGAGCACGCGCTGGGCATCGCCGAGATCGAGCAGTGCGCGGCGGTCATCGTGCTCGGCGACGAGCCAGAGCGTGAGGCACCGGTGCTGACCCTGCGCCTGTTCAAGGCGCAGACCAAGCGGGGCGTCGCCATCCGACGGGTTGTCGCACAGGCAACCCGGAGCCTCGTCGGCGAGCTGCCGGCCGAGGGGCTGATCGGGCTGATCGCCGACGAGACCAATCGCGAGCACGCCACCGCGCTGGCCGGGGAGCTGAGCCGCTCCCACCAGGTTCGCCGAATGACGGTCACCCGCGGGGTGAACGGGCGCGGCGCCAAGGACCTGGGGATGCTGCCCAACAGCGGCCCCGGCTACACAGCGGTCGACCAGGCCGGCAAGGCCGGTCGACACATCCTCGAGGCGAGCGCGGCTGGTCTGATCACCGGCCTGGTGGTGATGGGTGGCAGCGTCTGGTCGGCGAGCGTCACCCCGCTGCTGGAGCGGGTGGCCGCTGCACTCGAGGTCCTGGTGGTCATCGACACCAGGCCAGGCCCATTGAGCCGCGCCGCCACGGTTCTCATCCCCGGGCACGCCATCTTCGAAAAGGGCGGCACCGTCACCAACATGGAGGGACGGGTCCAGCGGGTGCGTCCGGCGCTTCCTCCGGCGACCCAGACCCCGAGTGAGACCCGGATCCTCAGCGCCCTGGCCGCCGAGCTGGGAGCTGCGGGCTGGCCCGGAGATCACCTCCTCATCAACCGCGAGCTGGTGACCGCCGTGCCGGCGTATGCCAGGGCCGGGAACGGTGGGCGTGCCCTGTTCGAGGCCGCTGTCCGCGCATGATCGCGTCTTTCTCAGACATCTTCAGCGTCGGCCGCCTCGGCACCGACGGGATCGTGGTCATCCTGGTGAAGTCGGTGGTGATCGTGCTGGCGCTGGCCACCGCCGCCGCCTATCTCACCCTCGCCGAACGCAAGATCGCCGCCCGTGTCCAGCTCCGCATTGGACCCAATCGGGTGGGTCCCATGGGCCTGCTTCAGCCTGCGGCCGATGCCGTCAAGCTGCTGTTCAAGGAGAACGCGGCGCCCGGAGGGCGCGACAAGCTGCTCTACCTGGCGGGGCCGGCAATCGCGGGTGGGGCGGCCATCTTCGCCTTCGCGGCCATCCCGGTGAGCGGTCTCACCTGTGTCGGTGGCCAGACGAGCGGGTCCGGCTGCGCCGGGGGCTACGCCCTCCACTGGGACCTGATCCACGTCAACGTCAGCCTGCTGTTCGTGCTCGCGGTGACGTCGGTGGGCGTGTACTCGCTGTTCCTCGGCGGTTACGCCGCCAACAGCAAGTACTCGCTGCTCGGCGGTCTGCGCTCGTCCGCGCAGCTCATCTCGTATGAGATGGCTGTCGCTTTCGCGCTCATCGGGGCGGTCATCCTGGCCGGCTCGCTGGATCTCGAGAAGATCGTGCTCATGCAGCACGACGTGTGGTTCGTGGTGCTGCAGCCGATGGCTTTCCTCCTGTACTTCACAGCGGCTCTCGCCGAGACCAACCGTCTGCCGTTCGACCTGCCCGAGGCCGAGACCGAGCTGGTGGCCGGCTATCACACCGAGTACTCATCGATGCGCTTCGGCTTCTACTTCCTCGGCGAATACATCAACATGGTGACCGTCTGCTCCATCGCCACCCTGGTCTTCCTGGGCGGCTGGCTGCCGCTGCTTCCCTTCATCCACTCCGACTGGCTGGGCGGCCTGGTCGGCGTCGGCTGGTTCCTCGCCAAGGTCGGTGCCCTGCTGTTCGTCATGATGTGGCTGCGCTGGACGCTTCCGCGTTTCCGCTACGACCGCCTGATGAGCTTCGGGTGGAAGGTGCTGCTCCCGCTTGGTCTTGTCAACATCGTCATCACCGGCGCGATCGTCGGGTTGCGGGCATCGTGAGGAGCGTCCGTTGCTGATCGAGATCGCCAAGGGCATGGCCCACACACTGCGCGTGATGCTGCGCAAGCCGATCACCGTGCAGTGGCCGGAGGAGCAGAAGCCGGTGGCGCCTCGCCACCGCGGCCGGCACATCCTTCACCGGTATGACAACGGGATGGAGAAGTGCATCGGCTGCGAGCTCTGTGCCGCCGCCTGTCCAGTGGGCTGCATCTACGTCGGCGCCGCCGAGAACGATCCGGCCAACCCGGTCTCTCCCGGAGAGCGCTACGCCGAGCGCTACGAGATCAACCTGTTGCGCTGCATCTACTGCGGCTATTGCGCGGAGGCCTGCCCCACCGAGGCGATCACGCTGGGACCCCGCTTCGAGCTCGCCGACTACCGAAAGGAACGGCTGGTGGCGACCAAGGAGGACCTGCTCGAGGCCTGGCCCAACATGGCACAGAGCCGCCGGTCGCCGAGTGACCACGGCGCCGGGGCGGACCAGACCGGACGGGCCTCGGAGGTTCCCGGCCTCAGCCCTCGGGTGGCGTGGGAGGACGGGATCGACAGCAGCGCCAGTCCTCGCCCGGGGGAGTACGGTATACCGTCGCACGTGCCGCGCGTGATCAGCCCCGATGAGGCGGAGCCGCGGTGACCGGGATCATCTGGGTGGCCGGTGGGCTGGCTGCGCTCAGCGCGCTCGGAGTGGTGTTCTCGCCACAGCCGTTGTACTCGGCGCTGTCGCTGGTGCTGTCCATCGGTGCGCTCGCTGTCATCTTCCTGGTGCTCAACGCCCAGTTCCTCTTCGTCGTCCAGCTGATCGTGTATGCGGGCGCGGTCATGGTGCTCTTCGTCTTCATCATCGCCTTGCTCTCCCCCGATCGTGAAGAGCGCTTCAGGGTCGATGCGCGCTTCGCCATCGGGGTGACCTTCGCGGTCGGTGTCACCGTCGCCATGCTGCTGGCGGCGCGCAACGGCATCACCTTCAATGGCAACGGCTTCCGGGCTCAGCAGATCGGCCAGGCGTCCGACCCGTACCACGGGTTCGCCTTCGACCAGAGTGACAACGGCCTGGTCAACACCGCCGGCAACGTGCAGTCGGTCGGTGGCCAGCTGTTCACCACCTTTCTGCTGCCCTTCGAGATCACCTCGATGTTGTTGCTCGTCTCCGCGATCGGCGCCGTGTACCTGACTCGCCGCAGACGTGACCCCAACGCGCCGGTGCGACGGGAGCGAGCCCTGGCCCGCGAGCCCCAGCTCGAGGAGGATCGCATCGAGGTGGAGGTGCGATGACCGCGAGCGCGAACTTCCCCTACCTGCTCGCGCTGGCCGCGTTCCTGTTCAGTGTCGGCGCCCTTGGGGTGCTGATCCGGCGCAACCCGATAGTGGTGTTCATGTGCATCGAGCTGATGCTGAACGCCGTCAACATCGTGTTCGTCAGCTACGGCCGGTTCCTCAACAGTGAGGAGGGCCAGGTCTTCGCCTTCATGGTGATCGTGGTGGCCGCGGCCGAGGTGGTGGTGGGCCTGGCACTGATCACCCAGGTGTTTCGAGTTGGTCGTGAGCTCGACATCGACGATCTCGACGAGCTGAACGAGTGACCACCTCGACCGTTGCCGTTCTCTCAGGGCTGATCCTGCTGCTCCCGTTGGCAGGCGCCCTGCTCAACGCCCTGGTGGGATGGCGGCTGTCACGACGGGTCGTCAACGCCATCGGGACCGGCAGCATCCTGGCCGCGTTCCTGGTGGCCTGCGTGATGCTGGCTCAGGTGGTTGGTGCTCCTGATGGCGCCAAGTCGGCGAGTGCTCACCTCTGGCAGTGGCTCGACCTGGGCACCGGCGGGCTGCGCGTGGGCGTCGACGTCACCCTCGATCCGCTCAGCGCAGTGATGCTGATGGTGATCACCGGGGTGGGCCTGTTGATCCATGTGTACAGCGTCGGCTACATGGAGCACGACCGGGGCATTGCGCGGTTCTTCAGCTACATGAACCTGTTCATCTTCTCGATGTTGGTCCTGGTCCTGGCCGCCGACCTGCTGATCCTGATCATCGGCTGGGCACTGGTGGCCTTGAGCAGCTACCTCCTGATCGGCTTCTGGTACGAGCGGCCGAGCGCGGTGGTGGCCGCTCGCAAGGCTTTCATCACCCAGGTCGCTGGTGACGTCGCCCTGGTGATCGCTGCCTTCCTGATCGTTGTCCACATCGGCACGCTCAGCATGCCCGGCATCTTTGCTGCGGCGCCGTCGTTCGCCTCGGGCGGTCTTCTGATCACTGTCGTCTGCTCTCTGCTGGCCATCGGAGCGTTCGCCAAGAGCGCACAGTTCCCCCTGCACACCTGGCTGCCCGACGCCATGGAGGGGCCGACGCCGGTGTCTGCCCTGATCCACGCGGCCACCATGGTCACCGCCGGGGTCTACCTGATCGCTCGCTTCCATCCCCTGTTCGATCGCGCCCCTGTGGCCCAGGGGATGGTGGCCTGCGTGGGCATCGGCACCGCCGTCATGGCCGGCGTGATCGCGCTCAGCCAGGTGGACATCAAGCGGGTCATCGCCTACTCGACGATGTCACAGATCGGGCTGATGATCTTCGCTGTCGGCATCGGCGCCTACTCCGCGGGGATGTTCCATCTCGCCACCCACGCCGTGTTCAAGGCACTGCTGTTCATGGCTGCGGGCAACGTCATCCACGCGTTGCACGACGAGCAGGACATCAGGCTCATGGGCGGGTTGTCGACAAACCTGCGGCGCACCGAGCTGTGCTTTCTCAGCGGCACCTTCGCGCTGGCCGGGATCCCGCTCTTTGCGGGCTTCTTCAGCAAGGAGGGGCTGTTGGGTTTCGGGCTCACCAACGGACCGGGCGCCTTCCCGTGGGTTCTCTATCTCGTGGGCGTCGGCATCAATGTGCTGACCGGGCTCTATGCCTTCCGCTTGTGGGCCACCGTCTTCCGCGGCGAGCCCCAGACGGCACGGGTGTACGCGGCGCGCGAAGCGCCGCGGGTGATGCTGGTGCCTGTGGCCATCCTGGCGTTGTTGAGTGCATTCCTGGGACTGATCCTGGGAGTGTGGTCGTTGGTGATCCACGACAACTTCCTGATCGGTGTCTTCGCGCGCTTCCTCTCTCCGGTGTTCACCACGCCGGCCTCGGGTCCGCTGGCCGTCGACCTCAGCACCGGGACGGCGATCCTCGCCGGGATCGTCGGCACTCTGGGATCACTGCTCGGCGCGGGGTTGGCGGCACGCATCTGGCTGCAGCGCAACCCCGACCCGTCAGCCGTGACGGCGCGCTTGCCCAGGGCCTTGCCACAGCTGGCGTACAACAAGTTCTACTTCGATGAGATCTACGACGCACTCTTGGTGCGGCCTCTGGTGGCACTCGCGCGGGCAGCGCGACGAGTTGTCGAGCCGCGATTCATGAACAGCGGGGTCCAGACCGTCAGCGACGCGTGCTCGGAGCTGGGAGCATGGGTCCGCGACTACCAGACGGGCCTGATCCGTGACTACGCGTCCTACATGATCGCCGCCGCCGGGGTGTTCGTCGTCGCCACCCTGGTGCTGGTGTCGCGATGAACGTGCCCTGGCTCACCGTCGTTCTGCTGCTGCCGCTCGCCGCGGCGGCTCTCCTTCAGGTGATCCCACGCACCGCCGTCACGTTGCTCAAGGCGTTGACCGTGACCGCGACCGCGGCCGCGGCAGCCATCGTCTGGACGCTGGTGGCGACCATGGGCGGCAGCCCGCACTCCGCCGGTCCGCTGAGCTTTCACTACTCCGAGATCCACCAGTGGATCCCGGTCATCGGGGCCACCTATCACGTTGGACTCGACGGCATCTCAGCCTGGATCCTGGCGCTCAACGCCGGTGTGTTCGTGCTCGGTGCGATCCTCGTCTCGAGGCGGAGCACCGATCGTCTGAAGCTGTTCTGCGGTCTGCTGCTGCTCACCGAGACGATGACTGCCGGTGTGCTCCTGAGCGTCGACCTGCTCCTGTTCTACCTCTTCTGGGAGGGGATGCTGATACCGCTCTACTTCCTGCTCGCCAACTACGGCAACGAGAACCGGGGCCGGGCGACCGTGAAGTTCATCGTCTACACAGTGGCCGGCAGCCTGCTGATGCTGGTCTCGATCCTGAGCCTGTTCTTCGCCCACGGGGTGGCCTCGGGCAATCTCTCTTTCGACCTCACCCAGCTGCTCGGAGGCGGCCTGTCGAAGCAGCCGCTGGTGATCCCGTGGGTGAACATCACGACCTTCACCCCCGAGCAGTGGGCCTTTCTCGGTTTCGCGGCGGCTTTCGCCATCAAGATCCCGCTGGTGCCATTCCACACCTGGCTGCCCGATCTGTACGAATCCGCGCCGGTGGCAGTGCTCGTCTTCTTTGCCGGGTTGGTCAGCAAGCTCGGCGCCTACAGCTTCATCCGCTTCGCTCTGACCCTCTTTCCTGACGCCGTCAACACCTTCAAGTGGGTGCTCGCCGCACTGGCAGTGGTGAGCATCATCTACGGCGCGCTGATGGCGCTCAGCCAGCGCGACATCAAGCGGATCGTGGCCTACTCGAGCCTCAGCCACCTCGGCTTCATCGCGCTCGGCATCTTCACGCTGAACGTCAACGGGATCAACGGGGCGGTCATCCAGATCGTCAACCACGGGATCATCATCGCGGCGCTCTTCATCATCGTCGACATCATCGAGCAGCGAACCGGAACCCGCGACCGCCACGAGCTCGCCGGGCTGGAGAGGCGAATGCCCTGGCTCTACGCGTTCTTTCTGGTGGCAACCCTTGCCGGCCTCGGCATGCCTGGGATGAACTCCTTCGCCGGCGAGTTCTCGATCATGCTGGGCGCCTTCCAACTGCACCCGGCGTATGCCGTGCTTGCGGGCCTGGGGGTGGTGCTCGCCTGCTGGTACATGCTCCGCCTCCACCAGGGGGTGATGCACGACCCACCCCAGCCGCGCACCGAGGCCGTGGGTGACATTCGGCCGGCCCAGGGACTGGTGCTGCTGCCGCTGGTGGGGCTGATGGTCTTCCTGGGTGTCTTTCCCGGCCCGGTCGGCGATGTCACCCAGCTGAGTGTCAAGCAGACCACGGCCCTGGCGCACGGGTATGCGAGCACCGCGGGCCCCAACTTCAGCGGCCTGGGCCCGGTGTCGCCTGGTGGCCAGCCGTGACCGTGCTCGGCGTCCTGCCGGTGCTGGCGCCGCCCCCCGGCATCGACATCCTCGGCCTCCTTCCCGAGGTGATCCTTGCCGGGGGCTTTATCGTCCTGATGATGCTCGACCTGGTGACCGCGCCTGCTCAGCGGGGGTGGCTGGCGGTGGTGAGCGTGGTCGCCGTCGCCGGCGCGTTCGGCGCCACCGTGTGGTGCTGGTTCGACGCTGCCACACCACGGACTGTGTACTTCGGTGCCTTCGCGTACGACCGCTTCGGACTGTTCATCAACGCCATCATCCTGGTGAGCACCGCCCTGGTGCTGATGATCACTCCGCAGTACTTGAACCGGCGCGGCCTCCATTACGGCGAGTATTACGCGCTGATCCTCGGCGCGGCGACCGGCATGATGCTCCTCGCCGGGGCCGGCAGCCTGATGGTCATCTTCCTGGCCATCGAGCTGCTCTCGATCGCCCTGTACATCCTCAGCGGGTTCAACCGTACCGAGCCGCGATCTCAGGAAGCGGCGATGAAGTACCTGCTCCTGGGCGGCTTCGCGTCGGGTTTCCTGCTGTTCGGCATGGCCCTGATATATGGCGAGACCGGTCACACCCAGCTGACGTTGATCGCCGCGGCCATCACCAACGGTGGCGGCACTGTGGATCCCCTGCTGATGGCGGGGATCGCGCTGCTGTTCGTGGGCCTGGCTTTCAAGATCAGCGCTGCACCCTTCCACACTTGGACCCCTGACGTGTACCAGGGTGCGCCCACGTCGGTGACCACGTTCATGAGCGTCACCACCAAGGTGGCCGCGTTCGCGGCTTTGATCCGCGTGTTCAGCTACACGTTCGGCGAACCTCTGATCTACGACCGCTGGAAGATCATCGTGTACTTCGTGGCCATCGCCTCGATGGTGGTCGGCAACGTGGCGGCCCTGCGCCAGACCAGCCTCAAGCGGGTGCTCGGATACTCTGGAATCGCCCAGGGGGGCTATATCCTGATTGGGGTGGTGGTGTTGACCCCGGCCGCGACATGGGGGTCGCTGTATTACCTGGCGTCATACGCCGTGGCCAACATCGGCGCCTTCGCGGTGATCACCGTCATGGCCAATCGGGGTGAGGACCTCGACAGCTACGCCAGCCTCCGAGGTCTCGCGTTCCGACGCCCGTACGTGGCCGCGGCGATGGGCCTGTTCCTGCTGTCACTCGGCGGTTTTCCCCCGACGGCGGGATTCTTCGCCAAGTTCTTCGTGTTCGCCGCCGCGATAGGGGCACACGAGCTGCCGCTGGCGCTGTGGGGCATCGGCACCAGCGCGGTCTCGGTCTTCTACTACCTGCGCGTGGGCCTGCTGATGTACACGCGCCCGCAGCCCGATGAGCCTTCGTACAACTGGTCGCGCACCTCGCTCAGCGGCGGCGGCGTGCTCGCGCTCACCGCCGCCGGCACCCTGGTGATGGGCATCTTCGTGACCCTGGTGCTGAACATTGCCGTGTCGGCGCAAAACGGGATCGTGCTGCATGGATGAGCACCTGCGCAGCCGCCTCGACTCAGTTGTCGGTGCCGCGGGGGTGGGCTCGGACGCGGTGGTGCGAGCATCCACGCTGACCCAGCTTCGCGAGCTTCTGCTCGCCTGCGCGGCCACTGGTGCCACCGTCGCCCCCGCTGGGTTTGCCACCGCCCAGAACGCTGACGTGGTGATCAACGTCGACCGTCTGGACTCCGTCCGGGCTGATGCGAGCAGCCTGCTTCTCCACGCCGGGGCGGCGGCCTCATGGGCGGTGGTGCGTGAGGCAGCGGGCGCCCAGCGCCTGGTCGTGGCCGCGCTCCCCTCAGTGCGCAGTGACCGGGTGGGACAGTCGGTGGCGCAGGGAGAGATCGGCCACCGGACGCTCGCCGGTGTGGACTTCCTCACCGCTGCGGGCGAGCTGATCTCGGCGGGCGGGCGGACCCTCAAGGACGTGGTCGGCTACGACCTCGCCGGCCTGGCGCTCGGCAGCGGGGAGCGGCTGGGCATGATCGTGGCGGTGACCCTGCGCCTCGAACCTCTGGGAGCCGGCAGCCCCGGCGAGCCCGGTCCGGGTGCGTGGAGGGGCACTGCCGGCGTGGACCTGGAGACGGCGTTGTCGGGCGCGTCAGGCGATGTCGCCGGCCTCTGAGCGGGCATCGCCAGGACCGGTTTCGCTGGACTCCGGCGGCCGGTATTCGATGTCGCCAAGCTGCCCTCTGGTGTAGTCGAGCAGGAGCATCCCGCCTTTGGCGCACTGCAGGCGGTGCAGCGCCCACGAGGGCCGGCCCAGCGCATGCACCCAGAAGGCCTGGATGGGGTCTCCATGGCTGACCAGGATGCCGCCCTGCTCACGGGCGGCGGCGAGGATGCGCCGGATCGGCCGCTCCACCCGGGCTGCCATCTGCTCCACGGTCTCGTCGTTGGGAAGAAGCCCAGGCCGGACCATGTGAATCATCCAGAGCGGTCGCCGCCATGGCACCTGCGCTGGTTTGATGCCCTCGAGGTAGTGGCCGAAGCGAGCTTCGACGAGGTCCACGGTGGTGGTGATGGTGGCGCCGCCGATGTGTCCGGCGACGATCTCCGCTGTCTGCTGGGCGCGCAGCAGCGGGCTCGCGTGGATGTGTGTGGCTCCGGTGGTGGCCAGGAAGCGGCCCTGGGCGTGAGCCTGCTGCACTCCCCTGTCGCTCAGCGGGAAATTGGGAAGATGGCCGTAGAGCACCCCCTCTGGGTTGCGCACGTCGCAGTGCCTCGCCAGGAAGACACGGGTGATCGCTGGTCGAGGCACCCGGCGATGCTACGGGATCCGAGGAACGGCGTTGCATGCTCGTAGCACCGAAGTGAAGCTCGTGCCCCAGGTCGCGCCGAGAATGAGACGTACGTGTCTGTTCCACTCCGCGCCGTCGCTGCAGCGGCCATTGCGAGTCGACGGCGCCGGAACACGCCCGCGCCGCTCGGGATCAGCGTGACCAATGTGCTGCGCATCCAGTCCGAGGACATCCGACGGCTGCGCAAGCAGCGCGCCGAGCAAGCGGGCCACCGCGCACCGGTGCTGATGTTGCTGCCGATGATGGGATGCATCTTTCCCTGCATCTTGTGTGCCTGCTGGGGCCGGCGGTGCTGTCGATCATCGGTCCGAAGTAGCGCCCCGGCGGCCGGCTGGTGAGCCGGGCTGGCTTCGCTGCGAAGCATGGAGCACATCAAGCGGTCAGAGCCTGACCGCGAGGGGACGCGGTGACCTACGACCGCATCTCTGACCCGATGACCAGGTGGGGCGTGACCGTGCTGGAACGGCTCTCGCTGCGTGGTGACGAGACAGTTCTCGACTGCGGTTGCGGCAGCGGGCGAGTCACGAGAAGCTCCCGAGCGACTTCCGGCAGGCTGGACATGTCTGCACGGCGACGCCTTACGTAGGGGCGCTGGGCCCATAAGGGCCAACTGTGCCAGTTGAACCTTCTCGTTGCCGGCCCGCCACCAATTCGGCACTCACAGGAGCGCCGAGCCAGTGATCGTACGGAGATGACCGTTCACCGCGAGCACCTCCCCGCTCAGGACAGGTTGCGCGCGCTCCCGGTGCCTGCAGTGGTAAGTCCCGACACTGCCCTCAGGCGCCATGGACGAGAGTCCACACACGCTGCCACGCGCGGCCAACGATCTCCCAACCTTGACGTTCTCCGTGCCCTCGCAGCGGTGATGGTGGTGGCCGCACACGCGAACTACCTGAACGCGGTCACGCGCGCACCCTCCGGCGGACTTCGCCACTACATGTGGTCTGGCGTCAACCTGTTCTTTGTCCTCAGCGGGTATCTGATCACGCGACCCTTCATTGTTGCCCTGTGCCAGGGCAGACCACGCCCCCGCCTGCTGGCCTACACGGTGCGGCGGGCGTCGCGCATCCTCCCGGCGTACTGGCTCGTCATCGCGGTCAGCTTGCTGATCATGCGACCCTTGACGGCCACGTGGTCTGAGGTGGTCAGTCACCTTCTGCTGATCCACGACAGCGTTCCTGGCCAGACGTACACGGTGGTGGCCGTGGCCTGGACGCTGGGTGTCGAGGCGGCCTTCTATGTGTTGGTTCCGCTCGCCGCGGCAGTGACCGGCTTGCGCAGCCATGGCCCGGTGGCGCCGCGCAGGATTGCTGCCATCATCGTTGGCGCGTGGATCCTGAGCGCGGTGTGGTCATGGGCGGCCGCGTCATTCGGAAGTGACTGGATGGGGAACATGGGCAGCCAGGGCATCAATGATGCCGGGGACGGTGCTCCAGCCCTGCTCACGGTGAACCTACCGGCGAAGTTGTTCCTCTTCTGTCCAGGAGTCTTGATCGCCCTGGCTGAGTGCTGCGGTGCGCTCGAGTCTCTGCGGCTGACGCGAACCGCTGTGGGTCGCGCCGTGATGGTGCTTGCCTCCGGAGTGTTGTGGTGGGCTGGTGTGCTCGTCGACTGGGGGCACTCGACACCGGCCAGCCGAGCTGCCCGGGACGAGCTCTTCGCAGCGGCATTCGGCGTGTTGCTTGTCATCGCGATCCAGACGAGGCCGTGGCGCTCCCCGCTTGCGCGAGTCGCCGCATCCGTCGGCGTGGTGTCGTACGGCCTCTATCTCTGGCACGGCATCACCGAGGATTGGATTCGCGGTGCGCACGTCTCTCTACCGACGCTCGGCGGCCCCACATCAACCTGGCTCCTGGCAACAGCCGCCGTGGCGCTGACCGGACTGATCCCGGCGACGTTGAGCTGGGTGTTGCTCGAGCGCTCCCTCATCGCGCGCGCGGCCCGCGCCTTCTCGGTGCGAACCGCGTCGTCGCCGCGTCCTCCGGACGCTGTCACCTCACACGTGCGGTGGCGCCCCCGTTAGGAATCGAACCAACGACCAACCGCTTAGAAGGCGGTGTACAGCGGGTTGTAGGGCGGTGTGGGTGTCAGCAACCGCAACCTAACCGAACCTGTGGGCGTCTTTCTCGTCTCAGGGTCGGAGCTCAGATCACTGCGTCGCTGAATTCAAATCGCCCGGCCGCCGCCGACCCACGGGAACCCGAGGAGTCCCGGATATACTCCGATTCTTCACCCGCAGGGTTGTGAGGCGCACGATGGCCCAGCGACCGATTCGACAGAGCTTCGCCCCACGTCGCGCGCTCGTGCTCCTGGGCCTCTTGCTCTTCTCGTGCATTGGCGCGCTGACGCCCTCACGGGTAGCGGCAGGCAACACCATCGTCAACTTCGATGACCTGCACACCGGTGATGTTGTGGGGACCCAGTACGCATCGCAAGGCGTCACCTTTGTCACCAACGGACCCACGAGCGAGACGCCGACCCTGCCCACGGTCAAGGCGGTCGCTGGAACGACGTCCGCGCCCAACGCGGCCTCGCTTCGCCATTGCGGCGGCGAGTTCTGCCAGAACCTGGCCATGGCCCACTTCGACCCGCCCCGCTCCCACGTCAGCGTCAACGTCAGTGACGGCCGGGGTCAGGCAACCGCCTCCCTGATCGCATACGACGAGGTCGGGCCGATCGCCGACTCAACGGGGGCCTCGAGCGTCCCTGTTGAGTCCGGGTCATTCGCAGGGCTCGAGGTTTCCTCATCGAAGAGCGACATCTCGTACGTCACCATCAGTGGACACCCCGAGAACGACATCCTGATCGACGACCTCGCCTTCGGCGCCCCTGCGCCGCCGCCCCCACCGGCGTCCACGGGAAGCGTCGGTGCTCCGCCAGCCTCAACCGCCGTACCCCTTCCGCCCAAATGCAGCATCAACGTCGCCTCGCCCGTTTTCAGCATCGGCCCCAACGGCTCGACCACAGTCACCCTGGTGGTGAGGCGATCCGGCGCTTGGAGTGGCGGCCTCACCTTCCACACCACGCTCCTCTCACCAAACACTTCCGCCGACTTCACGCCGGTTTCGGTGTCTGGGCCGGGCACCGACGAAGTGCATCTCACCCTCAGCGCGGTCAACGCGGCCCCCGGTGCCAATCCGATCACCGTCACCGGCATCTCCGATGCCGGCGACGTCTCCTGCTCGGCGGCCGTGACACTGACCGTGACCGCCCCCGTCAATTTGGTGGTAAAGGGCTTCGAGGTGACGTCGGGGGTACAGATCGACCACCTGCCCCAGCGCACTGGGGTGGAGACCTCGGTAGCGTACTTTGGCGTCCTGCTCCCGGAAGGCAAGAAAACGGTGGTGCGGGTGTTCGTCGCGGCCAGCGACGGACCGCCCACCGGAGTGCCCAACGTTGAGGCGACGCTCACCGGCTACCGCCCCGGGAGCAGCACGCCGCTTGCAGGGGGACCGCTACACCCGCAATGGGGGCTGCAGACGGTGAGTGTGGATCCCTCCTACAACGTCGACGAGCAGCGCAAGGATCCCACCCAGGGCTTTGCGTTCGTTCTCCCTCCTGCATGGACCACTGGCAACATCGAGCTCGAGGCAAGTGCCACTGCGCCGGGCGGAAGTCTCAGCGGGGAGTGCGGGGCCGATTGCACCGCCCGGAAAACGCTGCGCCTCACCGGGGTCAGCTTCACCCCAGTCAAGGACGTACACGTCGTCCCGGTGGCGATGGTGGACGGCATCGGCGGAGCCCTGCCGGCGCCGGCGTACACATGCATCACCTGGAAGGACATGGGCGGCTATTCGATCCCGGCCAACCCGTACACGTGTCCCAACAATGGGGTCTTCGCGGACGCGCGCCAGGTCACGCCGGTGGGGATGGATCACTTCCATCTCGCTGACTACTACGCGTTCATCGACGTCCACGATCAGATCGCTCACACTTACAACCCTACCAACCCCCTCGCCGACCAAACCGAGCGTGGCAAGGCGGTGGGCTCGGTTCTCTGGCATCTCGCGAATGACCGCGAGGACGTGCTGCTGAATACGGAGGACTACGACCCCCGGGCGAGCAACATCATCATGGGCGTGCATCCGGACGGCAAGGGCATCCGCGGCGCCGCCAGGGGTGCCGAGTGCCGGGTCAGCTCTGGAATAGCGGAGTGTGATGAATGGAGAGTGGCCATCGTGCCTGCGACTGGCCGTCCCCTTACTGGAGTTGCACACGAACTTTGGCACATGTATGGGTTCTTTCATGCCAGCAAGTGCACCTTGAACCCTGACGCGAAGCCCCCTGCAGACGTCGGTAACTTCACAGACTGGCCGCCCGACCAACAGGGTCGCATGCAGGGATATGGGCTCGACACCCGCGACGGATCGGGCTTGGGGACGGGAGGTGGCCCCTTCCGGGTCCTGGGAGATGAGGCGGGCCCGGACCGTATCAGTCATAAGTCCAACAACATCATCTGGCATGACCTGATGGGCTACTGCGCGTCGGAACCTGACGCGTGGATCTCAACCAAGAACTGGAACGAGTTCGTGACCGCCTTTGCCGCGCGCGATCCTCATGCTCCAGTCCAGCCCGCGGTCGCCGGGGGCGCGCCGGTGCCGGCGCTGCTGGCCACGTCACCGCCCACCCTGACAGTCACCGCCTTCACCGCCGGCGACGGGGTCGTCTTCTTCGGCACCGTCGGTCCAACCGGTCGCCATCGAGCTGGTCCCGATGCCGCCTCCCCGTACCACCTGATCGCACGCGATGCATCCGGGGCGCAGATTGCCGACGTGGGGATGGCAACACAGCAGACTCACGCCGACCCGGGCAGCAGCGCGACCGACCTGATCGCTCAGGTGCCAAGTACCAACGTCGCTTCGGTGGAGATCCGGAAGGACGGCCGTGTCGTCGCTTCGCGCACCCGCAACGGAGCGGCGCCGACAGCACAGTTCACGGCCCCGCAAGGTGGCGAGATGGTTGATGGCCAGCCTCTCGCCGTCTCCTGGACCACCACAGCATCGTCGGTACGCCAGACCGGCGGCGACACCTCTGGGGTCAGTCGCTTCGTCTCCCTCGACTACTCGATCGACGATGGCAAGACCTGGCGCTTGGTGTACGCGGGGCCCGACCAAGGGTCCGCCCAGGTCCCCGCCAAGCTGCTGGCGGGAGCTGATCACGCACGGCTGCGGCTGACCATCAATGACGGATTTCAGGAGGGTTCCGCGGTTTCGGCCCCGTTCCGCAGCGCCGGCGCGGATCCCGCTGTGCAGATCCTCAGTCCGTCCAACAACGGCCGCCTTGCAGGTGGCGCCAACATCTTCCTCAGTGCCGAGGGCTACAACGACCAGGGGCGCCGGCTTCGCGACAACCAGATGGCCTGGTACGTCAATGACAATCAGGTCGCCACCGGCCGCCTCGCGTCGATCTCGAACCTGCCCAAAGGAGGGGTGGTTCTCAAGTTGATCGGGACCGACGATCACGGCCGGCTGGGAGGTGCTCAGGTCTGCCTGTGGGTGTCGGCACAGTCAGTCGACCCCGCCGGCTCGCCGTCCGCGTGCCACCCGCCTGCCCTGCGCGACCCGCGAACCGGCAGGCTGGTGGGATTCGTCCCTGCACCAGGCGGCGAGCATCGGCCCTACTGGCTGCTGGCGATCCTCGGTGCCTTCCTGCTCGTTCTCCTGGGTGTCATCGGCTGGGAGTTGTCAGCGCGGCGGCGGAGGTCGACCAGCCCACGAGGTTGAGGCGGGATGGCTCAGAGCCGGCTCAGCACCTTCAGAGCAAACTGCTTGTCCTGGTCACACGCGTCGCCAACTATGGAGAACAGGCGCTTTCCCTTGCCGCTGTAGACGAAGAGCGATGCCACCACCACAGGTGCTGTGATCGTCTCGCAGGTCGCGGCATCACCAACCCCGCTCACGTCTTGGGGATCCTTGAGAAGTGACTTGCTGTGGTCGTAGTCGCTGCGGTCGCGTTCTCCAGCGTTGAAGTGTACGATCGTCTCCTTGGTTGTCTGGTCCGAAGCGCTGTAATTGCAGCCGCCGGCAACCCCAACGTGAGGCGATGCGATCGGTGAGCCCATGATCGCCTCAGCCTCCGCCTGGGTGACGAAGTCGCACGGATGGTCAGCCGGATCGCTGGCCGGTGCGCTGCTCGAGCTGTTGCCGCCGGCCGCAGAGCTGGAGCCAGCGGATGCCGGGCTGGCGGACTGGCCACAGGCCGCCAGGGCGCACCCGGTGAGGGCCGCTGCCAGTGCTTGTGCGCGAAATCGAGGTGCAAACCTGGACATGGTGGACTTCCCTTGGTGGTGGGTCACGGCGCGGTCGTGTACGCGCGGATGTGCCAGCGGCAGCGATTGTCTCCGGTGGCGTTGTTGACCAACCTCGTCCGCAGTCGGTAGTCACCGCCCTGAGAGACGCTGGCATGCGCATCGTCGGCCCATGGCAGGTCGGTGGTCACCCTGTTGGCGTCGTTCTGGATCGGAGTGCCACCACCCGCGTAGACCCAGCTCTCAATGTTCATGCCGGGGACACCGGGAGCGCCAGGGCCGTCTGAATCTGGGCAGGAGAAGCTGTTGGCAATCTCCCAGTTGGCACCGGTGAAGCCGGGAGTGTCTCCGGGCGTGACAGCATTGCCGCAGCCGTACCAGTCATTGCTGGGGCTGGCGGTCTCGCCGGCAGCGGAGGGCCCGCTGACGGCGGCCAGGGGATGCTGGCCCGGAGCCATCGCCGGACAGCCGCTGAAGGACGGGTCACTGAGGTGACCCGATGGGTTCCAGCCAGTTGCATCGGGAGGACTGGTTGCCGGTGAGCTGGGTGCTGGGGCACTGGCTCCCGGAGGGTGACTCGCTGGAGCGCTCGATGCTGGAGCGCTCGATGCCGTGGCGCTCGCCGAAGGGGATCCGGAGGTGGAGGCGGTCGGACTGTAGCCGGTAGGGGTCGGTGTGGCTCTGGCCGACGGGGCCGCGTTGGGATTGTGCTTGAAGATGAGGAATCCAGCGAGGAGTCCGGCGAGAGTGCCCGCGATCAGGCCAATCGCCACCCACAGGGTGGGCTTGGTGCGCTCGGTGGTGGTCACGGGCGTTGGAGCGCCGGGAGGAAGATCACTCATGGCCGGTCACCTCAGCCGCTCGCCGTGTGCCACACGGCAAAGGCGATGCCGAGGCCGATGAGCAACCCGGGGAGCAGGCCGATCAGGAGCATGAGCATCGGCGCCGGACCGATGCGTTCCACCACGGCTACTGACGTGGTCGTTTCCGCGACAGTCGCCAGCGTGGACGTCACCGCCACGGGGACTGCGGCTGCCGGCCGGTGACCGCCACCCGGCGCCGCGGCCTCCAGCGGCGGAGGAGGTGGCGGTGCCTCCGGAGGTGGCGGTGGCAGGGAGGTTTGGTCGCTCACAGAAGCTCCTGTTCGATCGATGGCAAATGGAATAAGTCGCGACATTGTATTGAGCTGTGCGGCGAGCTGCGAAGCAAAATCGCGATGTTTGAACAATGCTCGCTGACCACCTTGAGCAAAGCCAAGGACATCCTCGTCAGTGTGACCACCGACAGTTGCGACCAGGCCAAGGCTTTTGCCCTCAATGTCCTGAGCAGACTCTGAGGGATAGGGGCGTCACGACTCGCGGACCCGATGCTGTTCGAGACCCGGCAGTGGCGCCCCCGGTAGGAATCGAACCTACGACCAACCGCTTAGAAGGCGGCTGCTCTATCCGCTGAGCTACGGGGGCCGGAGCGAGTGTGGCCCATATAATCACCGAGCTTGCGAGGTGGCTATAGCTCAGTTGGTTAGAGTGCCAGGTTGTGGCCCTGGAGGTCGAGGGTTCAAATCCCTCTAGCCACCCGGCACGTTGTTCACCGGGACGTGCCGTCGCTTGCGCCTGGCCTGCCAGACAGCGCGTTAGCAACCGTGGCCGCGGCGGTGGCGCCCACCTCGACCGCGACGTGGCCGCCGTTGAGCAGGGCGTCGGCATGGGCCAGCCAGGCGGTGTCGGCGGCGATGCTGTCGACCATCGGCTCGCCGCCCAGGCGCGCGGCGAAGCGGGCGGCGATCCAGACCAGCCGACCGCTGTTGGTGGAGGCTGCGTGGCGGCTGGCCTGTTCGGCGAGCAGGGTGGCGGCCGCGAGTACCGCCATGCGCCGAGCGAGCCGGCGCATCGGCAGCTGCTGTCCCTGGGCGTCTGCGTCCGCGAGCTGGTCGAGCCTCCCCACGAGACCGTGGATCTCGGCCAGCAGTGGGGCGGCGAGTGGCGCCGCCGCGCCGCCGGTGGCTTCGGCGCGGCGCTCGAGGTCACCGAGGAAGTGCGGTCCGGCGCCGCGGCCGAGCGCCCGCAGCACGTCGAGGGCGATCACGTTCCCGGATCCCTCCCAGATGGCGTGCACGGAGACGTCACGGAGCATCCGGGCATCCGGCCAGTCCTCGATGAAGCCGTTGCCACCGCGAATCTCCATGGCGTCCCCGCCACAGATCCGGGCGCGCTCGGTGAAGTAGCCCTTGAACAGGGGGGTGACCAGGCGAAGCGCGCCCGCAGCCTCCAACTCGCCGGCGTCGCCACGCTCGAGCAGCTCGCCGGCCACGACCGCGGCGCTGAGCGCGGCGGTGGAGTCGACCACCAGCTCGGCCAGGCTGTCGCGCATCAGCGGGTGGGTCTGGAGCACGCTGCCGAAGGTGGCGCGCCGCGCCGTGTGGCTGAGCGCCTCCAGAGCGTTGCGCCGCATCGCGCCGGCGGTGGCGGTGATGATGCCGACGCGCGTCAGCGACACCATGTCCATCATCTGGCGCATGCCGCGGTCGAGCCGGCCCACCTGCCAGGCGAAGGCGCCATCCAAGCCGACCTCGCCCGACGCCATCGCGCGGGTGCCGAACTTGTTCTTGAGCCGGTGGACGAGGATGGCGTTGCGCGAGCCGTCGTCGAGCAGGTGGGGCATGAGGAAGAGGCCGAGCCCGGCGGGGCCGGGGGGCGCTCCCTCTGGCCGGGCCATCACCAGCACCAGGTCGGACTGCGGGCAGCTGGCGAACCACTTCTCACCGTGAAGGCGCCAGTCGCCGTCGGCCCCACGCACGGCGACTGTCTCATTGGCGCCGACGTCCGAGCCGCCGGCCTTTTCGGTGAGGAACATCGCCGAGGTCAGGTGACGACCGGTGTCGTCGGCGATGCGCGGCACGAACCGCGCCGACAGCTCGGGATCGTTGCGTGCCAGGCAGCGCGCCATCGCATCCATCATTCCCACCGGGCAGCCGGTGATCGCCTGGTCGGCCTGAAGGAACATGTAGGAGAGCGCGCTGCTCAACGCCTTGGGCGCCACGTCGCGGAGCCCGCGCCAGCCAGGCACATGCGCTGAGTGGACGGTGCCGAAGCCGAGCACAGTGTCGATCAGCTCGTGGTACGCGGGATGGAACTCGATCTCGTCGATGCGCTCGCCGCGGGCGTCGTACTGGTGCAGCACCGGCGGGTGACGATCGGCGGCGACGGCGAGCGCCTCGACGCGCTGTGGCACCAGCTCGCCGAGCTCGGCCAGCGCACTCTCGGCGACGGGCCACACAGCCTGGTCGACGCTCTCGCGGACCAGCCAGCGCAGGTGCTCGTCGGGGCCGTACCAATCCTGCCGGTCCGGCGCCGGGATGTGTCGAACCGACGGATCGCTCTGCAGCATCCTCGTACATTACGCCGCGCCGCCGGCTCCACCGTGCCACTGGCCCCGGGCGCTGAGCACCTCGCGGAGCAGGTGGGGGCGGTCGGTCATGATGGCATCGACCCCGACATCCAGCAGGGAGATCATCTCCGCGGCGGTGTCGATGGTCCACACGTGCACCTGCAGTCCGGCGCGATGGGCGGCGCCGACGAAGAGCCTGTCGACGACGCGCAGACCCCGGTGTCTGCGCGGCACCTGCACGCAATCAGCCCCCAGCCGGGGCATGCGCCCGGAGCGTGACGCCAGCCACGCGGTGGTGATCGCCCGCGGTCCCATCGATGTGCACACCGCGCCGCCACTGAGCAGGCGGACGCGCTGGATGCGCTGGTCCGAGAACGAGCCGACGCAGACCCTGTCCAAGGCCTCGAGCCGGCGCAGCAGATGGATCAGCGGCTGGACAACATCGTCCGACTTGGGGTCGATGTTCACGAACACCCCCGGCCAGCGGGTGAGCACCTGTTCCATGGTTGGCACCCCGATGCCACAGCCGCGAAGGGGAAAGCCCGCACGCGGATTGAAGTGGTACGCGGCATCGGCGGACGCGATCGTTCCGGCGCTCACGTCGGCGAGCCGTCCGCGCTTGTCGGTGACACGGTCGAGCACGAGGTCGTGAAAGGCGAACACGACGCCATCGCTGCTGAGATGCGCGTCGGTCTCGATGTGCGCGTAGCCCAAGGCCACGGCGGCGTCGAACGCCGGAAGGGTGTTCTCGGGGAGATCCTCGGCTCCGCCTCGATGGGCCACGGCGAACGGGGTCAGGTGATCGAGGAACACGCGCGCGGGCATGCCCGCGAGGCTAGCGGGAGTCGGCCGCCGGTGTCAGCCCGCCGCGGTGAGTGTCGAGACCGATGAGAGCAGCCGGTGGCAGCTGGCGGCGGCGCGGCGGCCGTCGGCGATGGCGTTCACCACCAGCGCGGCGCCGATGACGGCGTCGCCGGCGGCGACCACCACGGGCGCGGCACGAAGCTCGGCATCGACGCTGATCCGTCCGTTTGCCTCGATGCCCACGCCGAGCTGCTCGAAGAGAGGGGAGGGGCGAACCCCAGCGAACCCGATGGCCAGGAAGACGAGGTCGGCATCGATCCTCCTCTCGGTTCCCGCCCGGCGCACCAGTCCACGGGTCGTGCCGGCCTCGCCACCGCGATCGACCTCGACCACGGTGATGCCGCGCACCCGCCCGGAGTCGTCACCGTCGAACTCCAGCACCTCGAGGCCGAAGGCGCGCACGCCGCCCTCCTCGTGGGCCGCGTGACTGCGCAGAACCAGCGGCCACTCGGGCCAGGGATTGTGGTCTGGGCGGCGCTGCGGAGGCTCGGGATAGATCACCAGCTGCTGGACGGACGCGGAGGCCTCGCGGTGGGAGTCCCCCAGGCAGTCCGAGGCGGTGTCGCCACCGCCGATGATCACCACGTTGCGCCCGGTGGCGCTGACCACAGCCGCGGGATCACCCGCCACCCGGCGATTCTGTCCCGTGAGGTACGGCATCGCCAGGTGGACGCCGTCGAGGTGACGTCCGGGGATCTCAACGTCACGAGGCTGCTCGGCACCGACAGCGAGCACCACGGCGTCGTGCCGAGACAACAGCTCGCTGCCATCGATATCCACGCCGCAGTCGTAGCCGCACTCGAAGCACACGCCCTCCGCGCTGAGCAGGTCGAGGCGGCGGTCGAGCACCGACTTGTGCATCTTGAAGTCGGGGATGCCGTAGCGGAGCAATCCGCCGGGCCGGTCGGCGCGCTCGTACACGACCACGCGGTGTCCCGCCCGGTTCAGCTGCTGGGCCGCCGCCAGCCCTGCCGGGCCGGAACCGACCACCGCAACGCTGCGGCCGGTGCGGAATGCCGGGGGTTGGGGACGCACCCAGCCATGTGCGAACGCCGTGTCGATGGCGGTGCGCTCGATCTCCTTGATGCTCACCGGCTCACCGTCGATGGCCAGGACGCACGCCGGCTCGCACGGCGCCGGGCAGAGCCGGCCGGTGAACTCGGGGAAATTGTTGGTGGTCTCGAGGTTCTCGAGGGCACCCAGCCAGTCGCCACGCCGGGCCAGCTCGTTCCACTCGGGGATGAGGTTGTTGAGCGGACAGGCGTTGTGACAGAAGGGCACGCCGCAGTCCATGCAGCGCGCCGCCTGGGTCTCGACAGCGGCCAGCGGCAACGGGTGGATGAGCTCGCCATGGTCGCGGACACGCTCGCCGACCGCGCGATACGGCGAGGTGCGCCGAGGGATCTCGAGGAAGTCGCGCCGGCCCATCAGACGGCCAGCTGGAGAGCTGTGCGACGCGCCGCCAGGACACGCTCGTAGTCGACCGGCAGCACCTTGACGAATCGCGCCCGCGAGCTCCCCCAGCGCTCGAGGAGCTGCTCGGCGACCGGGCTGGCTGTGTAGCTGAGGTGGTGCTCGAGGAGGGTTCGGAGTGTTCTCGCGTCCTCCTCGTCGTCGAGCTCGGCGAGGCGGACCATGCCCGTGTTGCAGCGCTGCGCGAAGCGGCCGTCGACGTCGAGAACGTAGGCCAGCCCACCACTCATCCCGGCTGCCACGTTGCGGCCGGTGAGCCCGAGGATCGCCACCACGCCACCTGTCATGTACTCGAGCGCATGGTCGCCGGTTCCCTCGACAACCGCTTGAGCGCCGCTGTTGCGCACCGCAAAGCGCTCGCCGGCAACCCCGCGCACGAACATCTCGCCGGAGGTGGCGCCATACAGGAGCACATTGCCGGCGATGACGTTGTCGTCGGCGGGCCGAGTGGCGTGCTCCGGCGGAACCACGACGATGCGGCCACCGCTGAGGCCCTTGCCGCAGCCATCGTTGACCTCCCCATGCACGGTGAGCGTCACCCCGCCGGCGAGGAAGGCGCCGAAGGACTGGCCGGCGCTGCCGTGGAGATCGACCCGGACTGTGTCGTGCGGGAGACCCGCGGCGCCATGCCGAGACGCGATCTCTCCGCTGAGCCGCGCCCCGACGCTGCGGTCGCGATTGGTCACGCGCATGCGCAACTGCAGAGGGGTGCCACGCTCCAGAGCCTCGCCGGCGCAGGCGAGCACGCGCTCGTCAACGTCGCCCGCGCCCCGGTGTGGTGCGCGCGGCACGAAGTGGCGCGGCTCGCCAGGGCTCACCAGCAGCCGGCTCAGGTCGACGTCACCGGAGCTGCTCACCTGCGTCAGCAGGTCGACGCGACCGACCAGATCGGTGAAGCGTCGCACCCCGAGCCGCGACATCCAGTGGCGCACGTCCTCGGCGAGGAAGCGCATGAAGGTGACGATGTGCTCGACGCGCCCCGTGTAGCGCTGGCGCAGCGTCGGGTCCTGGGTGGCGATGCCGACCGGGCAGGTGTTGAGGTGGCAGACACGCATCATCACGCAGCCGGCGGCGACCAGCGGGGCGGTGGCGAAGGCAAACTCCTCAGCCCCGAGCAGGGCGGCCACGACCACGTCACGCCCGGTGCGCATCAGGCCGTCGCTCTGGAGCACCACCCGGTCGCGCAGTCCGTTGGCCACCAGGGTCTGTTGCGCCTCGGCCAGGCCCAGCTCCCAGGGCGCGCCCGCATGGGTCAGCGACGACAGCGGTGCCGCGCCGGTGCCACCCTCGTAGCCGGATATCACTATGTGATCGGCGCGGGCCTTGGCGACCGCCGCCGCGATCGGGCCGACCCCCATCTCCGCGACCAGCTTGACGCTGATGCGAGCTGCCGGGTTGACCGAGCGCAGGTCGTAGATGAGCTGGGCCAGGTCCTCGACCGAGTACACGTCGTGGTGCGGCGGAGGAGAGATCAGCCCCACGCCCGGGGTGGCGTTGCGCAGTGTGGCGATGGTGACGTCGACCTTGTCCCCGGGCAGCTGGCCACCCTCGCCCGGCTTGGCACCCTGGGCCACCTTGATCTGGATCTCGTCGGCGTTGACCAGGTAGTTGGCGGTGACCCCAAACCGGGCGGACGCGACCTGCTTGATGGCGCTGCGCGCCGAGTCGCCGGCCGCATCCGGGAAGAACCGGGCAGCGTCCTCACCACCCTCGCCGGTGTTGGAGCGACCGCCGATGCGATTCATCGCCACCGCCAGGGTCTGGTGCATCTCCGGCGAGATCGACCCCAAGGACATGGCACCGGTGGCGAAACGGTGCACCAGCGAGTCGGCCGATTCGACCTCATCGAGGGGGACGGGGGTGTCGGCCTCACGCAGGGCCAGCAGCCCACGCAACGTGCGCCGCTCAGCTGACTCCTGGTCGGCGAGGCCGATGTAGTGCGCGAAATGCTCAGCCGATCCGGACCTGACGGCGTGCTGGAGGGCACCGATCACCTCGGGGTTCCATGCTCGCTTCTCACCACCGCGGCGCCACTGGTAGCGACCGCCGCTCTCCAGCGCCGCCGGCGGCCCCCCGTGCTCGGGAAAGGCGCACGCGTGGCGCCGCAGCGCGTCGGCGGCGATGCGGGGCAGCCCGGCGCCCCCAACCCGTGACGGCGTTCCCGTGAAATGCGACTCGATCACCGAGTCGGCGAGCCCGATGGCCTCGAAGAGTTGAGCGCCGCAGTAGGAGAGCACTGTCGAGATGCCCATCTTGGCGATGGTCTTGAGCAACCCCTTGCGCAGAGCGGCGACCATATTGCGCTGGGCGGTGGCCACGTCGATGTTGCCGACCACGCCGGTGAGTGCGAGCTCCGCAGCGGTGTCGAGGAGGAGGTAGGGGTTGACGGCCTCAGCACCGAACCCCACCAGCACGGCCAGGTGGGCGACCTCGCGCGGTTCGCCGCTCTCCACGACCAGTCCCACGCCGGTGCGGGTCTGCTCGCGGAGAAGGTGATGGTGCACAGCCGCGACGGCGAGCAGCGACGGGATCGGCGCATGCATGGCGTCAGCCCCGCGGTCGCTGAGGATGACGATGGTGCGGCCGGCGGAGATCGCCTCCGAGGCCAGCCGGCAGATGCGCTCGAGCCCGTGCTCGAGCCCGGCGACGCCCTGGGCGCGATGGAACACCGCGCTGATGGTCTCGGCGGGAAACTGCCGTTGGGTGACGTGGCGGATGGTGGCCAGGTCGGCATTGGTGAGGATCGGGTGGGGCATCTCCAGGCGCATCGCCTGGGCGGGCCCCTGCTCCAGGAGGTTGCCACCGGCACCGAGGCTGGTCACCAGGGACATCACCGACACCTCACGGATGGGGTCGATCGGCGGGTTGGTGACCTGTGCGAACAGCTGCTTGAAGTAGGCGAACAGCGGCTGCGGCCTGTCGCTGAGCACAGCCAGGGTGGCGTCGTTGCCCATCGAGCCCACCGGCTCCTCGCCGGCCCGCGCCATCGGGGCGACGACCAGGCGCAGATCCTCCTCCGTCCAGCCGAAGAGCAGCTGGCGGATGCGCAGGGTGCCGGCGTCGGGTTCGATCGACTCACCGGCCGCGGGCAGCTCGTCGAGGTGCACTGTGCCCTCGCGGATCCAGGTGGCGTAGGGATGCCGGCTGGCCAGCTGGCGTTTGCACGCGCCGTCGTCGAGGATGGCGCCAGCCGCGGTGTCGACGAGCAGCAGCCGGCCGGGGTCGAGCCGCCACTTCTTGATGATCCGCTCATCCGGGATGTCCAGGACACCCGCCTCCGAGGCCATCACCACCAGCCCGTCGTCGGTGACCAGGTAGCGGGCCGGACGCAAGCCGTTGCGGTCAAGACTGGCACCAACCAGGCGGCCATCGGTGAAGGCGATGGCCGCGGGCCCGTCCCAGGGCTCGAGCAGCGACGCGTGGAACTCGTAGAAGGCTCGCCGCTCCTCGTCGAGCAGCTCGTTGCCGTGCCATGCCTCAGGGATCATCATCATCATGGCGTGCTCGATCGAGCGGCCCGACATGGTGAGCAGCTCGAGGGCGTTGTCGAACTGTGTCGAGTCCGAGCCGCCGGCGTCGAGGATGTCGCGGACCTTGTCGATGTCACCTCCGAACAGGGCACTGCGGAACTTGGACTGGCGCGCCCTCATCCAGGCCGCGTTGCCGCGGAGGGTGTTGATCTCGCCGTTGTGCGCTGACATTCGCGCCGGCTGGGCAAGGTCCCACCGCGGCAGCACATTGGTGGAGAACCGGGCGTGCACGAGGGCCAGCGTCGTCTCCATCAGGGGGCTGGCGAGGTCGGCGTAGAACGCCCGGAGCTGCTCGGCGGTGAGCATCCCCTTGTAGACCAGGGTACGGCTGCTGAGGCTGGCGATGTGGAGGCTGCGGCGGTCCATGCCGGCGGCGCACGCACTGGTCTCGATGACCCGGCGGAGCACGTAGAGACGGCGCTCGAGGGCGTCGCCGTCGAGGCCCACGGCGGCCACGAAGAACTGGCGGATCGTCGGCATCGCCGCAGAGGCGGTGCGACCAGGCACGCTGGCGTCGACTGGGACGTCGCGCCAGCCGAGCAGGCGAAGGCCCTCATCGGCACAGCACTCCTCGACGACGGTCACGGCCGCATGGCGGGCCGGGGCATCACGGGGGAGGAAGACCATGCCCACGCCGTAGGTGCCCGGTTGCGGGAGCGCGACATCGACGTCGTCGCGGAGGAAGGCGTCAGGGACCTGGACCAGGATGCCGGCACCGTCGCCGGTGTCGGGGTCGGATCCGGTGGCGCCACGATGGCCGAGGTTGACCAGGGCGCGCATGGCGAGGTCGACGATGTGGTGGTCGGAGCGACCCGACGTGGTGGCCACGAACGCGACCCCGCATCCCTCGCGCTCGAAGCTCGGATCGCGAAGGTCGGGGTGGCGGAGCTGCTGATCAGTCATGTGGTCAGGGCTGTCGCAGGCTGACAGAACTCTGGTGGCGTTCAAGCCCCTATCTTGACGGCCTGCGGGAAAAGTCGCACCGCAGCTGCATTCGTGATCGCTGCCCGATTCGCTACGATCAAGACCAATTGGCGACAGTTGTGCATCGATGCGCCCCGCCGCGGGCGCGCTGTGGGAGAGACCTCACCGAATGACCCAAGTCAGCGCCACGCCCACCGCGCATGGAGACAAGGCGGGGTCAGGCCTACTCTCGCGGCTGCGCCGCGACCAGCCATGGTGGCTGCTGCCTCTCACCGTGGTCGGAGTGCTCGCCGGCTTCGGCATCTATGCGCTGGTCTCCGTGTTCGTGTTCCGTCCCGGCGAGATCGGTCCCTATCTCTCTCCCTTCTGGTCGCCGAAGATCGGCAACAACGGCACGCTGCTGGGACCGTTCCCCGGCGCAGCCTTCATCCTGCTCAGCCCCCTGGCCTTCCGAGGCACCTGCTACTACTACCGCAAGGCCTACTACCGCTCGTTCTTCTGGGATCCGCCGGCCTGCACGCTCGGTGAGCTCCGCCATCGCAAGTACCGCGGTGAGTCGGCTCTCCCCATGGCGCTCAACAACCTTCACCGGTTCACCCTGTATGTGGCGCTGGTGATCCTCGGCTTCCTCTGGTACGACGCCGTGATCGCCGTCAACAACCCCCTGGATGGGCGCTGGGGATTTGGTCTCGGGACGGCGATCCTGCTGGTGAACGTAGTGCTGCTGACCGGCTACACGTTCAGCTGTCACTCGCTCCGCCATCTCGCGGGCGGAGGGCTGGACTGTTACTCCACCGCTCGCCTCGGCGCGGCGCGCAACCGGGCCTGGCGCTGGCTCACAGCCCTCAACGTTCGCCATTCGGTCTGGGCATGGGTGAGCCTCTTCTCAGTGCTCCTTGCCGACGTCTACATCCGGATGCTCCAGGCGGGGTGGTTCCTCGACCCCCACGTCGGGTTCTGAGGTGGCCGCCGAAAGCTACACCACCCACGAATGCGACGTGCTCGTGGTTGGAGCCGGCGGGGCCGGGATGCGCGCCGCGATCGCGGCCGCGCAGGCGGGCTGCAGCACCATCGTGGTCACCAAGTCGCTGCTGGGCAAGGCGCACACGGTGATGGCCGAGGGCGGCATCGCCGCCGGGCTCGGCAACGTCGACGCCCAGGACAGTTGGGAGGTGCACTTCGCCGACACCATGCTCGGCGGCCAGCTGCTCAACAACTGGCGGATGGTGGAGCTCTACGCGCACGAGGTCGTCGATCGGGTGTATGAGCTGGAGCGCTGGGGCGGCCTCTTCGACCGCACCGATGACGGGCGCATCATGCAGCGCGCCTTCGGCGCGCACAGCTGGAGGCGGCTGGCCCACGTCGGCGACCGCACCGGGTTGGAGCTGATCCGCACCTGCCAGGACCGGCTGGTCCACACCGCCAGAACAGAGTGCTACATGGAATACACCCTGACACGCCTCCTCAAGGACGGCGACCGCGTGGTCGGGGCCATGGGCTACAACCGCAACGACGGCAGGTTCGTGGTCATCAAGGCCGGCGCTGTGGTGCTCGGCAGCGGTGGCTGGGGCCGCATGTACCGCTACACCAGCAACAGCTGGGAGGGCACCGGTGACGGTGCGGCGATGGCCTACGACGCCGGCGCCGAGCTGCTCGACATGGAGTTCGTGCAGTTCCATCCCACCGGGATGGTGTGGCCGCCGGGTGCGCGCGGCATCCTGGTCACCGAGGCGGTGCGCGGCGAGGGAGGGTTGCTCTACAACAGCGAGCACAAGCGCTTCATGCTCGAGTACGACCCAGTGAAGAAGGAGCTGAGCTCGCGTGACGTGGTGGCGCGCTCCATCTACAAGGAGGTGAAGGCCGGACGCGGCTCCCCGCACGGCGGCGCCCTGCTCGACATCACCCATCGCGGCGCCGACTACATCAAGAAGAAGCTCCCCTCGATGTACGAACAGTTCCACGCCCTGGCATCGGTGGACATCACCAGGGAGGCGATGGAGGTTGGCCCGACCATCCACTACACCATGGGCGGCGTGCGTGTCGATGCGGAGACGGCGGCGACAACTGTGCCCGGCCTCTACGCCGCCGGCGAGGTCGCCGGTGGCCTGCACGGCGCCAACCGGCTGGGCGGCAACTCGCTCGGGGACATCCTGGTGTTCGGCCGACGCGCCGGCGTCGCCGCCGCAGAGTTCGCGCGCACTGCCGGTACACGACGACCTGTCATCGAACACGAGGTGGAGGAGGAGCAGCGCGCCCTGCTGGCGCCCCTGCAGAGCGGCAACGGCAACGCTCCCGGTGAGAATCCGTATCACCTGCACGAGGCGCTGCAGGCGGCGATGCAGGACGACGCCGGGATCGGCCGGAGCGAGGAGTCGCTGCACCGTGCCCTGGCTGCCATCCTCGAGCTCCGTGAGCGCAGCAGGTCGATGCGGGTCAGCGGCGGACGCGTCCTCAACCCCGGCTGGCACACGTGCCGGGACGTGACCTTCATGCTGACGGTCAGTGAGGCGATCGTCCGCAGCGCCATCCAGCGGTGCGAGAGTCGTGGTTCCCAATGGCGTTTCGACCATCTCGAGCAGGACGAGGAGCAGGGCAAGGTGAACTACGTGGCGCGCCGTGACGGCGACACCATGACGGTCGGCCCCGTGCCCTTGGCGCCGTTGCCCGCTCACCTGGTGAGCCTGCTCACACGCAGCCGGTTCTACGATCCGGCCAAGCTTCCCAAGGGCCACCTGCGGCCGGAAGCGATGCCGGCCGCCGCCAAGGAGAGCACCTGATGGCAACCGTGGACGACACCGCCAGCTCGCCCATCGCTCAGGCTGCACCCGCTGTTGAGCAGGGATCGCCCGACCCGGGATTGACCGGGAAGACGCTGACCGTCAGCGTGTTTCGCGGCGTCCCGGGTGCCGAGCAGGGGGAGGTGACCTACGAGGTGCCGGGGGTGACGGGGATGGTCGTGCTCGACGCCATCCACTACATCCAGCACAACCTCGACACCGACCTGGCGGCGCGGTGGAACTGCAAGGCTGCCAAGTGCGGCTCCTGCAGTGCCGAGGTCAACGGTCGGCCGGCGCTCATGTGCAAGACACGCATGGACGATCTGCCGGAGGGCCCGGTGACGGTTCGCCCGATGAAGGCCTTCCCCCTGATCAAGGACCTGGTGACCGACGTCTCACGCAACTACGCCATCGACAAGACGATCGCACCCTTCACCACCGCACCGGACGACGGCACGCCCTGGCGGATTCAACAGACCGACATCGACAGGCTGTACGAGTTCCGCAAGTGCATCGAATGCTTCCTGTGTCAGGACGTCTGCCACGTCAATCGCAACCACGAGCTCTCGGACCGCTTCTATGGCCCGCGCTTCTTCGTCCGGGTGGCGGCGCTGGAGATGCATCCCAAGGACATCCTGGATCGCACCGAGCAGACTCGCGACCAGGGCGGCCTCGGCTACTGCAACATCACCAAGTGCTGCACTGAGGTGTGCCCCGAGCACATTCACATCACCGACAACGCGATCATCCCGCTCAAGGAGCGGGTCGCCGACAAGCACTGGGATCCGATCCGCTGGATGGGGCGCAAGGTGTTCGGCAGCCGCGACAACGACACTCAGGCTCCGGCGCGCGGCCCGGTCGGGTAGCCACCAAGCGGACAGTGATCACGAGGCGTTGCACCGCTCGGCGGCATCGGTACAGCAGCTGGTCGAGCTGATGGACAGCAAGAGAGCCGACATCGACGCGAATCTGCCGCGGCTGGGAGGCGCAATCTCAGTCGGCTGACCCAGCGGGCAGATCGCGTCGGCGAGACGCCCGGTGACGGTACAGGGCGGGCAGAATGCGGAGGTCCTTTGGACGACCCGCTGCCTCCTTGGAGGTGATCACGTCATCGAGGCTCGCAATTTCCACCTGAACTCCCTGCACTTCCATGCGACGCGCATGGAGCGCCAATTGCGGGTAGCCTTCGTCGAACCCCGATGGGCGGAATGAAATGTCGAACTCGCCGTGGACGCAGACCAATTTCCACATCTCCGCATCGGCGAGCGATGTCGCGTCGTGGTCGAAAGCGAGCCCCAGTGGGTCGCCGGCGATCCTGATGCGCGCGCCAAGCGTCGTGAGAGCTGCCGACAGCCGCGCGAGATTCTCAGCGGTTGTTTCGGGCGTGATGTGGATATCTCGTGTGGCAGGAATCGGCGCTTGCTGCGCGATTGCGGCAAAGGCGCCGATGACGACAAAGCGGACGCCGTAATCGTTGAGAACGGCGATGATCGCAGCGGCGTCGAGTTGTGAAGAGTCCGCCGTCCGGTCGTTCACTGCTCCAGTGCCGCCGGCTTGGCGCGGCGCCAGGCCTCGACCTGCTGGTCGCGACGCCTGCGCTCGTCACTCGAACGATGAGCCTCGAGGTCCGCAAGAACCTCGTCATGGGTGTCGCGGGGCTCCAGGCGCAAGCGCAGCTCGAACCCGGCCGCTGCGATCAGTCTGGTGAGGGTGCTGAGTGTCGGCTGACGGAGGTCGCGCTCATACGCCGAAATCATCGTCGCAGCAACCCCGGCACGTCGGGCGAGCCGACCCTGAGACATGCCAGCCTTAATCCGTGCCAATTGGAGCAGCGCAGCCGAGGTGGACGGTGTGTCATACGAATGTGTCATGACACCATTGTATGCCGTTTGCGCGCCACCCTGGCAGGTCCCACCCCCACTCCCCTGAACCCATTGGGCACTATCCCCGTGTGTTGGAGGAGATGTCGTTCGAGAGCTTTCAGGCTGTGTACGGCCGGTGGCGGGCGATGCTCCCTGCACAGGTGGGCAAGCTCTTCGCCGGGTGCGGCTTTCCCTGGTGGATCGGCGGCGGCTGGGCCGTCGAGGCCGCGGGAGGCCGCCAACGGGCACACGAGGACACCGACGTCGTGGTCCTGCGCCGCGACCTGGCGGAGGTCCGTCGACAGCTCGGCGACTACCACCTGTGGCAGGCACGCGACGGCTTCATCAAGCCCCTGGCGCGTGCCGATGCCATCGGCGAGGAGATCTCCCAACTCTGGCTGCGCCGCAACGCGTCTTCGCCCTGGGAGCTCGACCTGCTGCTCACCCCAACCGACGGGGACGACTGGCTCTACCGGCGGGAGAACAGCGTGCGGCGGCCGGTCGGCAGCATCGGGTTCCTGGGCGTTGACGGCCTGCCCTACCTCCGGCCTGAGATCGTGCTGCTGTTCAAGGCCAAGCTTCATCGAGGCAAGGACCAGGCCGACTTCGACGCGTTGCTGCCACAGTTGTCAGCAGAGGCTCGGGAGTTCCTCGCAGCCTCGCTGCACACCACGCTTCCGGAACACCCCTGGCTGGTCCAGCTCAGACGATGATCCCCTCGTCTCCGGCGCCGTGTGCATGCTCACGCTCGGGTGAAGCCGAGCGGTGCTTCTGGTAGTCGGGAGCATCGTCGTCGGGCTCGGTGGCCGGAGTGGTCACAACAGGGATCTCGACACGGGGCGGCTGGTAGCGGACCCCGAAAAACGGCCCGACGGTCATCAGCACGCCGACAAACGCATCGCGAAGACCCGAGTCCCGTCGCTTCACCCCTCGACTATAGGCTCGCTCACGGTGACCTGTTCCGGCGCGACCGGCGGTTGATTCGAGCATCGGTGTCGTTGCCTTCGGGATCCGCGAGGACGACCCATCCGCCAGGCAGCTGTTCGCGCCGGTCGTCCACGATCGTCGCACCGAGCGTCCGCAGCCGGTCGACCTCCCGTGCCTGATCCTGCTCGACCGGCATTAGGTCGAGGTGCACTCTATTCTTCACCGTCTTGGTCTCAGGGACGGTCAAAGACGAGCCGGGGCCATCGATCCTCGGCCGGACTCGCAATCCAGAACTCGTTGCCGGGCATGTCCTCCTTCTCGAGCCGGTAGCCGGTGACGGTACTCCAGAAACTCGGCGACGACGCGTAGCGTCCGAGCAGTCGAACGTGACGTTGAAGACGGCCGAAAGCATCGAATCAGCCAACCGCCACCGACTCGCCCAGCGCGGGCATCGATGGATCGATATCGCCACGGCGCGAGTCCATCAGCTCGACGAGCTGCTGCACGGACTCAGCCGAGCGGTGCAGCGCGGCCCGGTCGCTCTCCGACAGCTTCACCTCGACCACCTCGAGCAGACCGCCGGTGCCGAGCCGTGCGGGCACCCCCGTGTACAGGCCGCTGATGCCGTACTCGCCCTCGAGGTGGACGGCGCACGGCAGTACCTGGTGGGTGTCGAGGAGGATGGCGTCGGTCATCTGGGCCGCCGCCGCTGAGGGTGCATAGAAGGCGCTCCCCGTCTTCAGCAACGAGACGATCTCGGCGCCCCCGTCGCGGGCGCGCTGGACGATGATGTCGAGCCGTTCCTTGGGGATGAGCGTGGCGACCGGGACCCCGGCAACAGTGGTCAGCGCGGTGAGCGGCACCATGGTGTCGCCGTGGCCGCCGAGGACGTAGGCAGCGACGTCGAGCACGGAGGCGTCCAGCTCCTGGGCGATGAAGGTGCGGAATCGCGCGGTGTCGAGCACGCCGGCCATGCCGACAACCCGCTGGCGGGGAAACCCGCTCACCGCCTTGGCGATCTGGGCCATGGCATCGAGCGGGTTGCTGACCACGATGATGACCGAGTCCGGTGACTGCGTGGCGACCTGCTTGGTGACGGACGCCACGATCTTGGCGTTGGTCATGACCAGGTCGTCGCGCGACATCCCCGGTTTGCGGGCCACTCCGCTGGTGATCAGGACCACGTCCGAGCCGGCGGTCTCCTCGTACCCGTTGCTGCCGGTGACCAGGGAGTCGTAACCGACGATCGGCCCCGCCTCGAGCATGTCGAGTGCCTTGCCCTGGGGAAGCCCCTCGACGATGTCGACGAGCACGATGTCTGCGTAGTTGCGCTCGGCCAGGCGCTGCGTGAGCGTGGCGCCGACGTTGCCGGCGCCGACGACGGTGATCTTGAAACGCACGTGGGACTCCGCTGCTGCGTGTGCTGTGAGGGACGCGGGCATTGTAGAAAGGGGGACTCGACGCGCGTGGTTGACTAGCATGGCCGGATGCGCACGCCAACCCAGCCACGACGTCTGAGTCGCGCCGAGCGTGCGGTCGCCTACGGGCTGCTCGGCTGGGCGACGGAGATCGTGTTCACAGCCATCGAGGGCGCCGTCCACCGCCAGACGCGCGATGCCCGCCTCCAGGGCGTGAGCTACCTGTGGATGGGGCCGATCTACGGGTTGTGCGCGATCCTGTTCGAACCCGCTCGGGACCTGCTGCGCGGGCGACCTGCGGCCCAGCGCGCCGCCGCGTACGCCACCGGCATCATCGGCGTGGAGTACGTCACCGGCCGCCTCTTCGAGCGCGCCACCGGAGTGATCCCCTGGGACTACACGGGTCGCAGCCCGCTGGTCATCCACGGGGCCACCCGGCTCGACTACGCGCCACTCTGGGCGGCGGCGGGACTGGCGTTGGAGCGTGTCGACGATGCCCTGCGCTCGGCGCGGGTCAGCTGGGAGGACTGATGCGGCGCCGGCTTCCCGCGGGGGCGCGCGAGCGGGTCGGCATCGTGGTGGAACGGCTCCGCCAGGAGCATCCGGCTGCGATCTGCGCCCTCGTTCATCAGTCGCCGCTGCAGCTGTTGGTGGCGACCGTCCTGAGCGCCCAGTGCACCGATGAGCGCGTGAACCTGGTCACCCCTGCGCTGTTCGCACGCTACCCGGCCGTCCAGGAGCTGGCCGCGGCGGTGCCCGACGAGCTGGAGGAGGTGATCCGCTCCACTGGCTTTTTCCGGATGAAGGCTCGCGCCATCCGCGAGATGTCGCAGGACATCGTCGACAGGTACGGCGGCGAGGTCCCCGCGCGCATGGACGATCTGGTGACGCTGCGCGGAGTCGGTCGCAAGACCGCCAACGTGGTGTTGGGTGTCGCCTTCGGAGTTCCCGGACTGCCCGTCGACACCCATGTGACCCGGCTGAGCGCCCGTCTCAAGCTGACCTCGGCAACCGATCCCGCCGAGATCGAGCGCGACCTCTGTTCGATGGTGCCCGCGGAGGAGTGGACCAACTTGAGCCTGCGCCTGATCGTGCACGGACGCCAGGTGTGTGTGGCTCGCAGGCCGCGCTGTCCACAGTGTGCGGTCAACGACATCTGTCCCTCGGCGCAGCTGGGCCCGCTGCGACCGGCATCGCTGCGAATGAAGGCTCAGGCGACCTCGCGGTCGTCACGATCACGCTCGCCGAGAGCCAGCTGACGGAAGCCGGGGAAGGCGCAGGCGCGGGGACGGTGGATGGCACACACCAGGGTCTCGGTGTGCTGCACCTCGCGCACCTCGATGCCGCAGGCGCGTGCCACCGCGTCGATGCCGACGACGCGGCCGCCGCCGGCCCTGACGCCAGTGGCGGGGCCGGCTGACGACAGGGTCACCCGTGCATAGATGAACGGCTCGGCCGGGTGCTCGGGAACACTTGTCTCGATGAGGCTCAAGGTCTGGCCGTCGGCGAGCTCCGCCAACAGCTTCTCGGCAATTCCGCAGAGAAGCGGGCCGGCTGCCGCCACCCCGGACGCGTCGTGGTAGACCACCACGACCCTGCCGTCCAGGCGGAGGTGTTGGACAGCAAGGGCGCTGAGCCCGGTGCGGCGGTCGAAGAAGCTGACCGGCAGGGTGGCCAGCGGCGGTGCTGTCTGCATGGCGACAGGGTGAGCAATGGACACGGACATCCTGCGGACGTTGCACCGCGCAGGCTCTCGAGCGGGCTGCGCGCTCTGCCCGTGGACCGTCGTACAGTTCGCTGCCATGCAGGGTGCCCAGAAGCTGACGCCGCTCGACGCCTCCTTCCTCCACCTGGAGACTCCCCGCACCCACATGCACATCGGTGGCGTGGCCATCTTCGAGCCGTCGCCACTGGGCACCGGACGGGCCCTCTACGACGGGCTGGCCACAGCGATCGGGCCGCGCCTCGACCTGATGCCTCGGTATCGCCAGAAGCTGGCGTTCGTGCCGCTCAGCCTGGACACCCCGGTGTGGGTCGACGACCCCGACTTCGACATGAGCAACCACCTCGTCCGGGCGGCGCTGCCCAAGCCCGGTGGGGATCGCGAGCTGCAGGATCTGATCGGTCGGGTGTTCTCGCGCCAGCTCGACCGCCGCCGCCCACTCTGGGAGATCTACATCGTCGAGGGGTTGCAGGAGGGACGTTGGGCACTGCTCACCAAGTCGCACCACGCCATGGTCGACGGGATCAGCAATCTGGAGCTGGCAACGATCCTTCTCGACGTCGAACCAGAGCCAGGCGCTCAGCCGTTCGGGGTGTCGCGCTGGGAGGCTCGCGAATCCCCCACGGGGATGGGGCTGCTGATCAACTCACTGCGCGAACGTGTCACCCGCCCGGCCCGCGTGCTCAGTGCCGCACGGGCCGTGGCCGGGCAGCCGCGCCGACTGGCCAACGCCTTGCGAGACACCGCCAGCGGGCTGGCCTCGATGGCCGAGCACATGGGCGCCGCCAAGTCGGCGATCAATGGCAAGACAGGCCCCGCTCGGGCATACGGGTACAGCCGTTTCCCGCTTGACGACTTCCGGTTCATCAAGGGTGTGTTCGGCGGCACCATCAACGACACAGTGCTGGCCGCCGTCGCCGGCGGTCTGCGCCACTTCCTGATCGCCCGAGGCGTGGACCCCGACGACGAGCAGCAGGCGCTGCAGGCGCTCTGCCCGGTGAGCATTCGCGACACCAGCGAGCGCACCGCGCTGGGCAATCGGCTGGCGATGTTGCTGGTCAAGCTGCCCATCGGCGAAGCCGACCCGGAACGGAGGATCGCGGCGGTGCGCACCACCGTCGACGCGCTCAAGGCACGCAAGCAGGCAGTCGGTGCCGACTTCCTGCTCAACCTCGCCGGTTTCGCGCCGTCGACCCTTCACGCGATGGTCGCGCGAGCCTCCTTGCGACAGATCGCCTTCAACCTGATCGTGACCAACGTGCCGGGACCGCAATTTCCCCTGTACTGCCAGGGGGCCAAGCTGGTGGAGGTGTTCCCGATCGCCTTCCTGTACGACGGCCAGGAGCTGGCCATCGCCATCTTCAGCTACTCGGGAACGCTGAACTTCGGTTACCTGGTTGATGCCCAGGGGGTTCCCGATGTCGACGTCTTCGCCCAGTGTGTCGAGGAAGGACTTCGTGAGCTGGTGGAGGCTGCCCGCTCCGCCTCGGGCGAGCACGGGCCCGCGCTGCGCTCGTTGACAGGGAGAAAGGCGTCCCCGCGGCGCAAGGCGGTCACCGCAGGGAAGTCGGGGGCCTCACCCGCAGGCGGGGCCACCGCCGCCAAGTCCGCGCCGGCCAGGCCAAACGCGAGCCCAGCACGGGCCACCGCCACGAGATCATCTACGGCGAGCAAGCCCCGGGCAAGCAAAGGTTCGTCTCCCAAGCGCAGGTCGGCGTGAGCAGTGCACCTGGCGCCGTGGTCACGCCGGGCTGGGCCCGCTGAGACGCAGCGCCCAGGCGCTCGCCTGGTCATCGGGGACCGGTGTGTGCCCGTCCATCGAATCGGCGAGGCGGACGGCCTCGCTGCGGTCCAGGCGCACCCGGCCGGCATCGGCATGTGTCAGCAGTCCGGCGCTGATGCAGAGGTTGAGAAATTCAGCCAGCTCGTCGGGATCGAGCGGATCCAAGAACCGCATCTTGCGAATCAGCCGCTCGCGATTGCTGGGCAGATAGACGCCGAGGTCGGCGAAGGCGAGGAGGACCATGCGCGCCAGGTCGCGGAGCTCGTCCACGGCGCGATGGTACTTAACCGGTGTGAAGATGGAGCGTCAGCACCAGCAGGGGTTGACGCTCCGCGGTCCGCCGGCCAGGCCCAACGAGGTGGCCAGAAGTGCGGCAACCTCGACGGAATGGGCGGTGGCGTGGGCACGCCACTGGGGGTCGACGATGCCGGAGATCAGGTCGGCGTACATCGGTGAGTACAGAGCGTTGACGGTGGCGCGATCGCTGAGCGAGGCAACCGCACGCGGAGCAGCTGCCTGCCCGTTGTGGGCAACCGTGAACGCGCCGTCCTCCCAGGTGACCTCGAGACATTGGGCGGGCCGTTGCAGGCGGATCAGATTGTGGCGACGCTCCCCTGCGTAGGAGACGTCGATGTGGGCAACCCCAACACCTGCCAGCCGAAGGTCGATCGAGGCAACCTCGCGTCCTCCACGGCCCTCACGGTGGCACCCGACCACCCGGCAATCGGGGTGCAGCTCGCGCAGCAGGGACAGGTAATGGACTGCGTGGTCTCCCAGGATGCCCCCCTCGTGCTCGGGATCGGCGCGCCATCCACCCGCGCTCAGCGGGTCAGTGCCTGGCCGCTCCACCGCGACATCGATCCTCACCGACTCTCCGTTGACCAGCCCGCCCGCAGCCGCCCGTGCCAGCCATCGCCACGGCTGTGCGTGCCGGTACTGGTGAACTGTGGCGAGCGCCAATTCCTGATCGGAACGTGCGAGTTCGCGGAGCTCGGCAACATCGGCATCGCGAAGCCCCAGCGGCTTCTCACAGAGGACGTGCACACCGCGTGCGAGCGCGGCCCCGATCTCGCCGAGGTGAGCGCTCGGCGGGGTGGCGATGATCAGCAGATCGGGGCGCACCTCATCGAGCATCTCGTCGTTGTCGCCGAAGCCGCGCGCCGAGCGGTGAGCAGCGACAACCGCCTCACGGCGGTCGGCTGCCGGATCGCACACGCCGACCAGCGTGATGCCGCCGGCGGCCTCCGCCACCGACAGAGCTGGGAGGTGGGCGCGCGTCGCCGCCGAGCCGACCCCGACCAGGCCCACCCGCAACGGGCAGGGGCGCGATGGCTCAGCCGGCAAGGGCGCGGCGCAGGGCGGCGACCGCCTCGCCGGCGTGATCGTCAGTGAGGATGAGCGGCGGGTTGAGGCGGACCTCGGGCACATCGCCGACGATGAGGATGCCCTCGTCGAGGCAGCGGCGGAAGAGCCGCAGGCACAGCTCCGGTCCGGCGAGTGCCCCAGTGCCCGGGTCGACGAGGTCGAAGCCGAGCATCATGCCGATGCCTCGGGCTCCTGTGACGAACGGCGACTCGTGCTGCAGCGCCGTGATGCCCTCGGAAAGGCGGCGCGACACCCGGTTCACCTGGGCGAGAAAGCCATGGGCGGTGATCACGTCCAGAACCGCGATCCCGGCCACGCAGGCGAGCGGGTTGGCCCCGTAGCTGCTCGAGGTCGCCGACCGCTCAGCGAACAGGCTCTCATCCCACAGGGCGCCCGGCGCGGCAACGGCGCTGAGGGGGTAACCCCCACCGATCGCCTTGCCGAGCACGATGATGTCCGGGCGGACGTCGAACCAGTCGACGGCGAAGTTGCAGCCGAGCCTGCCGAAACCGGTGATCGACTCGTCGACGATCAGCAGCCAGCCGCGACGGTCGCACAGCCGGCGCAATTCGGCCAGGAAACGTCGCTGCGGCGGCCGGTTGCCGGCGGTGCCGAGAACCGGCTCGACGATGATCGCCGCCACGCCGTCGAGGGCTGTGGCGCGCGCGTCCAGCTCAGCGAGCGCCGCCGCGCCATCCTCCTCGCATGACCCATAGGTGAGCGCATCGTGCGCCTCGCAACGAGGGTAGGGGAGGGTATGCACCCAGTCGACACCCAGGGCAGCGCGCTCATCCGCAAAGCGGCCGCCGCTGAAACGGACACCCGTGGTCTTGCCGTGAAAGCCGTTCGAGAACGAGATCAGATGTCGCGTGCCGCTCACCGACTGGGCGAGTCGCACCGCCACCTCCACAGCCTCCGCACCGCCTGAGTACAGCGCCACCCGGTCGACGCCTGGTGGCAGCACCTGGGCCAGGCGCTCCAGGTAGGCGGCGTGCTCGGAGGTGTTCAGGACGCACGCCGCCAGACGCTGCGCCTGCCCGGCGACGGCCCTTGACCAGAGCGGGTTGCCGTGGCCGATGGCGGCCACACCCATGGCGGTGGCGAAGTCGAGCAGGCGCTGGCCGGTGTCGGTGATCAGATACGGGCCCTCACCATGGGTGATCACCAGGCCGGCGGACTCGGCGATGCGCCGGGGGCCGCCGCCGCCAAGCCGGCGCACGGTCGCGGCGACCTGGGCGGTTGCCGTCGTATCCAGAGTTGTGCTCACTAGATGGCCTCGATGTCGTCGTTGTCACGCGCCTCGCCGCGCCGCCGCAGCCGGCGCACGTGGGGAGCGTGCTGGAGGTGGTACGGGACGCTGATCACCACAGTTCCCGGGCGAAAGAGCAGCTGGGCCTTGAGACGCAGGGCGGTCTGATTGTGGAGCAGAGCATGCCACCAACGGGTGGCCACCAACTCGGGCAGCACGATGATGATGGTGTCATCGCTGCGCTGCTTGTCGATGGCATCGATGTAGCGGAGCAGAGGCCGGGTGAACGACCGGTACGGCGATTCGAGTACCTCGAGGGGCACGTGGTTGCCCCACACATCCCAGCGGGCCCTGAGCCTGGCGATGTGTTCCTCGTCGTCGCAGATGTGCACAGCAATCACGCTGTCGCTGATGGTGCGAGCCATCGCCAGCGACTGCAGGGCCACGTCGTTGAGCTCGGCCACCGGCACTATGCACACAGGCTTCAGGCGAGCCGGCGACGTGGGGATCTCAGTGGTGACGTGGTCGACAACCTCTTGATAGTGGCGGTGGATGGCCATGAAGAGGGCGACGAAGCTGGGGATGATGATGCAGACCACCCATGCGCCCTCGAGGAACTTGACGACCGCGAAGACGATGAACACCACAGCCGTCATGGTCGCGCCGATGGCGTTGAAGATGATGCTGGTGCGCCAGCTCGGCTCCTTGCGACGCCACCAGCGGACCACCATGCCGGTCTGGGACATCGTGAACGCCAGGAAAACCCCGATCGCATACAGGGGGATCAGCCTGCTGGTGTCACCGCCGAAGACGATGATGAGCACCGAGGCCAGCACGCCGAGCACGAAGATGCCGTTGCTGAACGCCAGCCTCTCGCCGAGGCGGCGGAATTGGTGTGGTGCGAAGTTGTCGCGTGCCAGAAAGAAGAGCAGGCGCGGGAAATCGGAGAAGGCTGTGTTGGCGGCCAGGACCAAGATCAGCAGCGTTGAGCCGATGACGAAGTAGTACCCGAGGCTGCCGAAGCCGAATGCGATCGTGGCCAGCTTGGAGAGCAGCGCCTGGGGATTGGTCCCGTTGGGGTTGTCGACACGGACTCCCAGGATGTGTGTCGCCACGACGATGCCGAAGAGCATGGCTCCGAGCAAAACCCCCATGCACACGAGCGTGGTGCGAGCATTGCGCCACTCGGGCGCCTTGAATGCGGGAACGCCGTCGCTGACAGCTTCGATGCCGGTCAGCGCGGAGCATCCCGAGGCGAAGGCCTGAAGGATCAGAAAGATCCCCACGCTGGCCAGCGCCTGGGTGGCCGGGTAATTGGGACCGACGTGCGGCAGCGTCGCGCAAGCACCGTGATCGCATTGCCCTGAGACGATGCGATAGAAGTCGAAGGCGATCATGGCGAACATGGCCACCAGGAACGCGTAGGTGGGCGCGGCGAAGATGGAGCCGGACTCACGGATGCCGCGCAGGTTGCCCCCCACGATGAGCATCACAGCGAGAAGGCACAGCGGGACTGCCCAGCTCACCAATCCGGGGAAGGCGCTGGTGAGCTGGAAGATGCCGCTGCTGATCGACACCGCCACCGTCAGGACGTAATCGGTCATCAGCGCGGCAGCCGCGATCAGGCCGGGGAGTGTGCCCAGGTTGTCCTTGGCGACGATGTACGACCCGCCGCCCTTGGGGTACGCCTTGATCGTCTGCCGGTAGCTGAGCACCACCGACAGGAGCACCCATCCGATCAGGCCCATGATGATCAGGTCGTAGTTGAAGGCCAGGGCTCCCGCTCCGGCGAGCACGAACACCACCACGATCTGCTCGGGCCCGTACGCCACCGAGGAGAGTGCGTCCGATGACAGCACCGCCAGTGCCTTGACCTTGGACAGGCGCTCGTGGATCAGGTCACGAGTGGGCAGGGGGGCGCCGAGAAGGACGCTGCGCACCCGTCGCCGGAGGCGAGCGAAGTCACCCGTTGGAGCGGTGGCTCGACTTGTCGCCTCGAGCCAGCCAGGGGCCTTGTGCTCGAATCCCTGCGTCTTGGGCCGGCCGACGCGCAGGTAACGCTCGCCAGGGCGACCGCGCTCCTCGCGTCCGTCAAGGTCGGGATCGATGAAGTCCCTCCCCGTTTGAACACGCGCACGGGGGACGAGCGACCATGCCTCGCCAGCCTGTCGAAGCGCGCTCACTTCATCATCGGCAAGCTGGACCGCGGCGGAGCCGGAAAGCTCCGGCGGCGTCTCACTCACTCTGCGTCACAAACTCCGCCGCCAGTGTAGACACGGTTCCCGATGACGCGGAGCGGTGAGCGTCGGGTACGATGCGCGCGTCCGATGGTTTTCGACTTGGCCGAGTGATCGATACAACTGAGGTTTCGCCCCCCGCCGCAGGCATGGAGGCGGACGGTCGCAGCGCACCTGCCAACGGTGGCGCGCGTGCCGTTGGACCTACCGTTCGTCCGCGCGCGTCCGCCGGTGGCCCCTCGCCCGCGCACCTGCCCCGGATCGTGCGCCCGCAGGGTCTGCCTCACGCGGGCCGCCCGATTGACCCTCCGTCGCCAGAGCATCATCACCTCCCCGGCTGGGTTCGCCGCGTCCATGGCCAAGCGCGGCCCATCCTTGCCGACCTTCTCGGCAACCTTGATGGCGAATCCCGGGACCGCTTCCAGTCGAGCCTCGACGGCCTGATCGGTGGCATGAGCGCGGGCCGGTTCAGTCTCGCCTGGCAGTACCCCAAGCTGATCAGCGACGGCATGGAGCTGTTCGAGGCCCATCGACGTGACAACGCCGAGCTGTTCAAGGCGCAGCGGGTCCTGGATCAGCTGCGAAACAAGACAGGAGACGCCTTGCGAGACGCCGGCGCACGGTTGGCGCCCGATGCCTTGGCGCGGTTGAACCGCACCCTGCGCAGCGCCACCACCGCCGAGCAGATCGACACTGTGGCCACCGAGGTTGAGCAGTCGGTTGTCGCTGCTCGCAACAACGACGAGAAACGCCGGGACCGCGAGATCGACAGAACCCGGTCGCGGATTCGCAAGACCCTTCCGCGCGCCACAGCCACCGCCGAGCCCACCGAGACCTGGCAGGACGTGCTGCGACGGTTCGCGGAGACCCAGGGAGAGTAGGCGAGTCGCTGCGTGCAAGCGGGGGAGGAGCCCCTCGCCGCCCGCTGCGGTCAGGGCTTCGGGGGCGTGGGTGCCAAGCGGGGGAGGAGCCCCTCGCCGCCCGCTGCGGTCAGGGCTTCGGGAGCGCTGGTGCCAAGCGGGGAGGAGCCCCTCACCGCCCGCTGCGGTCAGGGCTTCGGGAGCGCTGGCGTCGCTGCGCACTCGCCACTGGCGAGTGCTTCGCTCCTTCGCTCCCTGCAGAATCTGGCGGCCGTCGAGGGGCTCCTCCCCCTCATGTCAGCGACCCCCTCTCTGTGAGTGCGACGGCCGATGGGTCCCATGCCTCGAGGTCGGTGGCGCAGCCTCAGGCTTCGCTGGGTGGACAGCAACCTGAGCGTCGACACGATGCGGCCGTCCGTCCGGGTTGGCCGTGCATGGGGTCGAGATCGTGCTCGCAGAGCGGTGCCTGCTCGGGCGCCTGGACACCGGGGTTCGAGTGCGAGCAGCGGCGCTCGAAGCTGCCGGTCCGGGGGATGTAAGCTCCCCCGGTCCGCGTTGACGAGCATGGTGGACACGAGTCAGCGCCCCGGACGAGGACATCAGGTCACGGAGGTGGTGATGCAGGACACCGACACTCCACGGCAGCTGCGACGGGCGGTGGTTGCCAGCGTGGTGGGAACCTCGATCGAGTGGTACGACTTCTTCCTCTACGGGTCCGCCGCCGCCCTCGTCTTTCCCAAGCTGTTCTTTCCCAAGAGCGCCCCGCTGACGGGAGCGCTGCTCTCCTTTGCCACCTACGCGGTGGGGTTCGCGGCCCGACCGGTGGGCGCGTGGATCTTCGGAAGCTACGGCGACCGGATCGGTCGCAAGGCGACGCTGATCGTGACCCTCCTGACCATGGGCATTGCCACCGCCCTGATCGGGGTGCTGCCGACGTACTCGAGCATTGGTATCTGGGGCGGAATCATCCTGACGGTCCTGCGTGTCTTCCAAGGCATTGGAGTGGGCGGCGAATGGGGTGGGTCGGTGCTGCTCGCAATGGAATGGGGGAGCAATCGCCGCCGGGGGCTGGTCGCCAGCTGGCCGCAGATGGGCGTTCCCATCGGCCTGATCCTGGGCAATGGGGCCCTGCTCATCTTCAGCAACGTCACCGGCTCAGCGTTTCTCGAGTGGGGCTGGCGGATTCCCTTCCTGCTGAGCTTCGTCCTGGTTGCCGTCGGCCTGTACATTCGGCTCGGTGTCATGGAGACGCCGCTCTTCAGAAAGCTCGTTGCCGAGAAGAGGGTGGAGCCGCGCCCGTTCACGACAGTGGTGCGACGGAACTGGCGGGAGATCCTCCTCGCCATGTTCGTCCGCACATCTGAGCAGGCACCCTTCTACATCCTCACCGCCTTCGTGCTGGTCTACGGGACCGAGCAGCTGAAGCTGGGCAAAAACTTCATGCTGTTCTGTGTCTTCTTCGCCGCCTGCCTGTCGCTGCTCACCATCCCCCTGGCTGGGATGGCGTCGGACCGGTTCGGTCGGCGGCCTGTGTACATGGTCGGCGTCATCCTCATCGGGCTGGTGGCGTTTCCCTATTTCGCGCTGCTCAACACCGGTGTCGCTGCACTTGTGGTCATCGCGGTGGTCGTCTCACTGATTCCCCACGACATCCAGTACGGGCCGCAGGCAGCCCTGATCGCCGAGAGCTTCACCGGACGGCTGCGCTACAGCGGAGCCTCCATGGGCTATCAGCTCGCCTCGCTCACCGCCGGGGGACCTGCTCCGTTGATCGCCACCAAGCTCCTCTCCGTCTACCACTCCTCAACGCCGATCGCCCTCTACATCGTGGGATGTTCGGTGGTGAGCCTGGTGGCGCTGCTGTTCATGAAGGAGCGGTCCCAGGTCGACCACACTGTCGAATATGACTCGCAGCCGAGCGGGCTTGGTGCCGGCTCACCGACGGTGGGGGCGCCGGTCGGTCGGTAGTTGGGGGCGGGCGGGAGCGGTGGGGATGAAACCCCTGGGCGGCCGCAAGATTCTGCAGGGGGCGAAGGAGCGAAGCGGTCGCCGGTGGCGACCGCGCAGTGACGCCCCGCCGCCGAAGCCCTGCCCGAAGCGGTCGCCCAGGGGTTTCATCCCCGCCGCGTCGAGGTTCGACCACGAAACGGACGGCGCGCGACCCGCCGGTATACTCGGCGTGAGGTCAGACACCGTCGAGGAGTTCCTTGAGCAGCATCCCTGTGGCAGCGTCGCTCGACCCAGATCGCCTGGCTCCCGACGCCGCCAATCCCGTGGTCGCGGACGTGATGCGCGACGAGGTGGTCTTCTGCCTTCCCAGCACGCCGGTCGACGCCATCGCCAAGCTGATGGCGGACAACGAGCTGGTCGAGATCCCCGTGCTTCTCGATCGCCGTCCGGTGGGATACGTGCGCCAGGGCGACATCCTCGACAGGCTGGTTGTGGGCGACGTGGCCATCGCGGGGAGTGACGTTGCAATGCGGCCGCCGACCACTGTGGTCCAGGCCCGTGACATCCTGCACACCCCCCCGCTGCTGGCCGACGAGCGCCAGCAGGTGCGCGAGGTGGCCTCGCTGATGGCTCAGCAGGGGCGCCAGCTGGCTCTGGTCATGCACGAGGACGACACCCCCGTCGGCATGCTCACCGCGCGCGAGCTCGCCGACCACCTGCTCGCCCACCCCGAGATCGCCGGTGCCTGAGCTCGACCGCATCGCCACCACTCTGGGGGCTGAATGCGATCCCGATGACACGCTCACCGACATCCTGCCTGCACTGCGCGCCCAGCACCCCGTGCCGCTGGTGGTGACCCGTGACGACGTCATCCAGGGGACCGTCGGGCTCGAGGTGGTGGTGGATGCTTTCGGAGGCGATCTAGCAGCTGTGCTCGTCGGCGCGGTGATGCGACCGGCTCCCTTGTTCGACGTGGGCGAGTCGGTCGAGGAAGGTGTGAGGGCGATGCGCAAGGCCGGTGCCGCTGCGGTCATCGTGACCGAGAGCGCGGGCGGGTTGTTCTCGCGCCAGCGCGAGAGCCATCCGGTGGGCATGGTCACCGACGCGCAGGTTCTGGCCACCATCGGCAAGAACGTCACCGACAAGGCGCCGATGAAGATCCTCGCCGGCCACCGCGACCTCGGCTTCAATGTGCCCGTGTCGCCGTGTCAGCGCAACTGCCCGATCAAGCAGGACATCGCGACCTACGTCGACTACGTCTCCCAGGGGCGGTATGTCGACTCGTGGACGGTGATCCACGAGACCAACCCCTTCCCCAGCATGCTCGGCCGGCTCTGCAACCACCCGTGTGAGACCGATTGCAAGCGGGGCTGGGATCCAGGTGAGGAGCCGGTGACGATCCGGTCCATCAAGCGCTTCAGCACGGACTTTGCTTTCCAACAGAACCTCTGGATCGACTACAAGATCGCTCCCTCCAACGGCCACCGCGTCGCCGTGGTGGGCGCAGGCCCTGCCGGCCTCACCTGCGCGCTCGACCTGCGCGTCCAGGGCTATGACGTGGTTCTGTACGAGCGCGAGGCGAAGGTTGGGGGCTTGCTGAGCACATCGATCCCGCCCTTCCGCTTCGATCACCGCCAGCTGCAGTGGGAGTTGGACATGATCCTCGCCACCGGGATCGACGTGCGCACCAACGCCAACGTCGGCGAGGGCGAGCGCGACATCCACGTCAGCGATCTCGTCGCCGAGTACGACGCCGTCTTCGTGTCGATCGGAATGATGAAAGGCCGCATATTGCCCATCCCGGGGCACGATCTCCCCCAGGTGACCGACGCCATGACCTTTCTCCGCCAGATCTCCTACGACAGGACCCCCGAGCACTTCCCGATCGGCGGCCGGGTGGTGGTCGTCGGCGGCGGTGCCATCGCCACCGATGCCTGTCAGAGCTCGATCAAGCTGGGTGCCAAGGAGGTCTGGATGGTGGCCATCGAGCCGGAGGACCGCCTTCCCGCCTTCGGCAACGAGCTCCACGAGGCCAAGGAGATCGGTCTCAACATCAAGTGCGGGGTCATCGTCAAGGAGGTCGAGGCCGACGACCAGGGACAGCTCGCGGCGGTGGCCTTCGCGCCACTTCAACCCATGGAGTTCGACCCGCTGAGCGGCAAGCTGATCTTTGCCTCGGTCAAGGAGGTGGAAGGGGCTGAGCGCTGGACGGTGGGCGCCGACCTCGTCGTCTTCGCCTCGGGCCAGATCATGGAGGCTCCTGGCGACCCGGTGCCGCTGACCCAGCGTGGGCTGGTCGCCGCTGACCGGGCCGGCCATACCGGCGTGGACAAGCTGTTCTGCGGGGGTGACTGCGTCCAGGGTCCGTCCTTCATCGTCGACGCGGTCGGCTGGGGCCACCGGGTGGCGCGCTCCATCCGTGAGTCGCTTGGTGACGCCAGCGCGCCGGGCGAGCGCATCTACCAGACCATCGTGGAGCGCACCGACGACCACCGCCAGTCTGAGGTGTTCGCCCGGACCGAGCCGGCCATCCTCGAGGCTGCCAAGCGGTACGACATGAGCGAGTGTGAGTTGCCGTGGAGCGATCGCGAGGCCATCGTCCAGTCGATCCGCTGCTTCCAGTGCGACTCGGTGCACCACTACGACACCGCGGTCTGCGTGCTCTGTGGTGCCTGCGACGACGTCTGCCCGGAGAAGGCGATCGACGTGGTGGTGTTCGGCGAGGACCGCGAACGGTCGTCGGGCGGCGAGACCATGGTGTGCCGGACCTCGGGCGGCGACCCTCTTTCCGGTGGGTACGAGGGGGAGATCTACATCAACTACGACCGCTGCACCAACTGCAGGATCTGCGAGGACCACTGCCCGGTGAACTGCATCACGTTTGAGCGCGTGCGCTTCGTCGACGACACCATGCGGGTGGTGGAGAAACCACGAATCACCGTCGATCTTCCGCTGGTCGCGGTGCACTGATCGCGCCCACCGCCGCGGGCGTCAGGGGCGCCTCCGGTCCACGCGACGAGGAGCCGTCGATGCGCCGCGCCATGGCGCTGGCGCGTGCCGCGGGCCGCCGGGGTGAGGTGCCGGTGGGAGCCGTCGCCGTCCGGCACAATCAGGTGATCGCCGCGGCATCGAACCGCATCGAGCGGTCGCGAGATGCGACCGCCCACGCGGAGATGCTGGTCTTGCGCCGGGCCGCGGCCGTGGTGGGCGGCTGGCGCCTGAGCGGCGTGACCGTGGTGGTGACGCTGGAGCCGTGCCCGATGTGTGCCGGCGCGATGGTGCAGGCTCGCGTCGACCGCTGCGTCTACGGGGCGCGCGACCCCAAGAAGGGAGCCGACGGCAGTGTGTACGACGTGTTGCGCAACCACGCCAACAACCACCGGGTCGACGTCACCGATGGCGTCCTGGGCGCACAGTGCGGGCTATTGCTCAGCGATTTCTTCGCGGCCAGGCGACGCGCAATCCGCCAGCGCGACATGAGCGCAGACGCCCGGTAGCGGAGCTGCAGGGCAGCGATCGTCCCGGATCGCCATGTTGCTTTGTGACGACGCGTCCTCGGGATGTCATCGCTGTGTGACGAGGCCAGCGGCCCGCGTGCTGTGGCCACTCCGCTGGGGGAGGATCGTGCCCTATACCCACGGCGCATGCGAGGGAGCAGGTGAGGAACCCCCGATGGATGGCCGCGGCCGCGGCAGTTGTCGTGGTCATGGCGGCGTTGACGGTCGTCATGCTCAACGCGTCCGCGTCCATCACCGTGCCCGTCGACGACCTTGCCGAGCTGATGGCGCCGATCATCGCCGCTGCTGCCTGCTGGGTCACCGCCTCGCGACACCTGGGACGAGCGCGTGCCGGCTGGATCCTCATCGGTGCCAGCGCCGCCACCTGGGGCGCCGGCCAGGGAGCCTGGTGCTGGCTGGAGCTGGTGGTGCACAAGGACAACCCGTTCCCGTCGCCTGCCGACATCGGCTTCGTGGCCGCAGTGCCCGTGCTTCTCCTGGGACTGTTTGCCCTGCCGGTGTGGCCGGCCGGACCCGGCGCCAAGCTCAGGGCTTTCACGGACGGGCTGCTGACCGCGGGCGGACTGCTCTTGATCAGCTGGCACACGGTGCTGGCGGCAATCGTGGCAAGCCCGTCCGACACTGTGCTCGCCCAGGGGCTCAGTCTCTTCTATCCCGTCGCGGACGCCATCGTGGTGACTGTGCTGATCGTCATGTGGTCGCGCGCGGCCCGCGAGTCGAGGACGGCAATCCTGCTGGTGGTTCTGGGCCTCGGCCTGATCGCCGTCTCCGACAGCACTTTCGCGTATCAGCAGGCTCAGGCCAGCTTTGGCTCGGGCAGCATCATCGACCTCGGCTGGGTCGCCGGCTACCTGGTGGTCGGCCTGGCCGCGTTGCACGCGCTCGAACGCCCGATTCGGCGGAACCGAGCGCTGCCGCCGCGCCGGCGCACGGCCGCCCTGCCCTACCTCCCAGTCCCTGTCGCTTTCGCCTTCGCGATCCACGAGAGCGTCGTGGATGGACGCGTCAGCCTCTTCACGCTCTGCATCGGCGGGGCCCTGTTCCTGCTGGTGCTGCTTCGTCAGGCCCTCGCCGTGCACGAGAACATGGGCCTGATACAGCGCCTTGCGGTCAACGAGACGGAGTTGCACCACCGCGCCGAGCACGACCCCCTCACCGACCTCGCCAACCGTGCAACCTTCATCAGGCGGGTTGACGAGTGGCTGTCCGGCGCGGCCTCGGCCAGGTCTGCGGCGGTGATGTTCGTCGACCTCGACGATTTCAAGCAGGTCAACGACAGCCTCGGCCACTCGGTGGGAGACCAGGCGATCAGGGACGTGGGCCGGCGCCTGCTCTCATGCATGCGTGACGGCGATCTGGTGGCCCGGCTGGGCGGCGACGAGTTCGCCATCTTCCTCACCGGACTGCCCAACGTGACCCAGCTGGTGACCGTCGCGGAACGACTCATCGAGGCGCTGAACCAGCCGTTCCACAGCTCCGACATGCGTGCATCGGTGTGCGGCACCATCGGCATCGCCATCGCTGAGCCGGGTGATGACTCGGGCGAGCTGCTGCGTCGCGCGGACATCGCCATGTATGCCGCCAAAGCTCGTGGCAAGGGTCTGTTCGGCATCTTCGAGCCGAGCATGCACGTGGCCATGTACGCGCCACTGGAGCGCCGCGCCGCTCTGGTCCAGGCCATCGAGGCCAAGGAGTTCGTGCTCTATTTCCAGCCGGTCGTCGACGTGGCCACTCGCGCCCTGGTGGGCATGGAGGCGCTGATCCGTTGGAATCGGCCGCGGCATGGTGTGCTGCCTCCGATCGAGTTCATCAGCGACATCGAGGGCGCGGGCCTGATGGTGGAGGTGGGCAGCTGGGTGGTTCGCGAAGCATGCCGTCAGGCGATGCAGATCCGCCGGGCGACGGGACGCGAGCTGTTCGTCAGCGTCAATGTCAGCAGCTCGCAGATGCAGCACGGCGATTTCCTCGAGGTGGTGAGCGATGCCTTGTCCGAGAGCGGATTGCCGCCGCAGGCACTGGTCGCCGAGCTGACCGAGAGCGGCAGCATGGGCGAGAGTGAGCTGATCGCAGCGCAGCTCCGGCAGCTGCGCGACCTCGGGGTACGCATCGCCATCGACGACTTCGGCAGCGGCTACTCGTCGTTCGCGTATCTGCGCCGGCTGCGCGTGGACATCCTCAAGATCGAGAAGTCCTTCGTGGACGACCTGCTGGCGGGCGGCCCCACCGGCGCGCTGATCGAGGGCATGGTTCGCCTTGGCGGAACCCTGGGGCTCCTGACCGTCGCCGAGGGTGTGGAGGACGAGGCCCAGCACGCGGCACTGGTCAACCTGGGTTGTCAGCTCGCACAGGGTTACCTGCACGCCCGGCCGATGCCGATCGACCAGCTGCTGATTGCGGCGCATGCGTGGCCGTCCATCGAGGATGGAGCGGGGACGATGCCCGATGGGATCGAGGTGGCGGCCGCCGGGTGAGCAGTTCCGCAGCCGTGCCGCCGGAGCGGTGATAGGCTGCCGGGATGGCTGACGACAAGACAGTCCATCTCACCGCGGGGGGACGTGCCAAGCTCGAGGATGAGCTCCGCGACCTCGTCGAGAACCGCCGCCAGGTGATCGTCAAGCGGGTGGCGACCGCTCGCGAGGAGGGGGACCTCAGCGAGAACTTCGCGTATCACGACGCCCGTCGGGAGTTGGGCCTCCTCGACGGTCGGGTCCAGACCCTCCAGGCCATGCTCCGGCACGCCCAGGTCATGGAGACCACAGTTGGCGACGTGGTCGGCCTCGGCTCCACGGTCACTGTCGGTGACGAGTTCGGCGACTCGACCTATGTGATCGTCGGGCCGGTGGAGGCCGACGTTGCCGGAGGAAGGATCTCGATGGTGTCACCCCTGGGGGCGGCGCTGATGGGCCGCACAGTGGGTGACGAGGTGAGCTTCAGCTCCCCGGGAGGGACCCGCACGGCCACCATAGTGTCGGTCAGCTGAGAACCGGGCTGGTGATCACCAGGGGTGTGCCGATGGCGCTCGCGTTGGCCATGCTCACCGCCGCCGCGTGTGGCTCGGGCTCGTCGAGCTCAGCCAACGCACCGTCCGTTTCAACTCCATCTCCGGCCATCGGAGTGATGGCCACCGCGACCGTGAACTACTGTGTCGATGGCGGCAAGCAGCTCTCCCTGGACATGTACGAACCGCGGGACGGAGGGGCGCCACACCCGCTGCTCATCTTCGTGCATGGCGGGTCGTGGGCCTTCGGCAGCTCGAGCCTGGGTGAGCAGAGCCAGCTGGTCCAGGGGGTCATCCACGGCGTCCTGGGGCACGGTTTCGCGGTGGCGTCCCTGAACTACCGCCTCGCCCCTGGTGATCAGTGGCCGGCCCAGATCATCGATGTCCGCTGTGCGATTCGCTACCTGCGCGCGACGTCCGCGCATTGGAACGTGGATCCTCACCGGTTCGCGGCCATGGGCAACAGCGCCGGCGCTCAGTTGGTGAGCCTGGCCGCGCTGTCCGACGGACAGGTGCCGCAGTGGAACACCTCAGAGTACTCGGGGCAGTCCGGCGCCGTGGCGGCTGTCGTCGACTGCTGGGGGCCGATCGACCTCACCGCCGCCGGGTGGAGCAAGACGGCCGTGCAGATCGGCCAGATCGTGTTCCGGATCAGCCTCGGCACCCAGGCCGACACGCTCAGCGTGGCCTCACCGGTCAGCTATGTCCATGCGGGTGAGCCGCCATTCCTGATCATCCAGGGAACCTCGGACCAGCTCGTCCCACCCACCCAGTCGAGCGAGCTTCGCGACCGCCTGGTGGCGGCGGGCGACGTAGCGACGCTGGTGGACGTCAGCAATGCGGCCCACGAGCTCCGACCCGCCGGAGGCGTGATCAGCCCGACCGTCAACGCTCTGACCACGCAGACGGTGGCCTTCCTGGTCGCGGCGGTGGGCTGAGGGTGAGAGCAGCCCGCCCGCGCGTCGCGTGCCTGGCGGTGCTCGCCGTGGTGGCCTGCGGCTGCGGCTCATCGACACCGGCAAGACAAAGCCCCAGATCGACTGCACACACCAGCACGTCTGCCACCGCTCCGTCGGCCGCGCCGGCGACAGCGTCGGCGACCGCCTCTCCCGGGCCGCCGGCACCCCCCGGGCGGCCTGTCCCGGCGGGCTTCGTCCCAGCATCTGTGACCTTCACGTCGCTGCAGACGGGGTGGGTCCTCGGCAGTGCGAGCTGTGCGGTCGGGAGGTGCCTCGGGCTGCTTCGCACCAGTGATGGCGGACACGTGTGGAGCGCGATGCCAGCCCCGCCGACCTCGATGTCGACGGACCCCAACCCCGGCGGCCATGGGGTGCGCAGCGTGCGATTCGCCAACTCCCAGGACGGCTGGGTGTTCGGCCCCGACCTCTGGGCGACGCACGACGGCGGCGCCCATTGGTCGGCCGTCACGCTGCCGGGCGTCTCAGCCAGCGCGGCAGTCGTCGCGCTCGACGCGGCGGCCGGCAGCGCCACGGCGGCGGTGTTCGACGCGGCGGTTGAGATCGAAACCAGCGCGGTGGGCTCGGATTCGTGGCAGAAGTCCACGACCGCCGTGCCCTTCGGTGCGGGACCGGTCCCACGAGCTCAGCTGGTCGTCAGCGGCAGTGCCGGCTGGTTGGTGGAGGTGGATCGCGGTGTCGTGGGCGGAGCTCGGGTGGTCCATGGCGCGTGGACGGCGTGGACACCGCCGTGCGTGGGCGGGGGCGGAGACGCGGAGCTGGCCGCGGCAACGGGGACTGACCTTGTCGCGCTCTGCGATGAGGGGATCTTCAGCGGCAATGCGCCTCCGACAGTCGCCGCCTACGTTTCCAGCAACGGCGGCAACAGCTTCGCTCACGCCGGGGGGACTGTCCCGATCAGCCCCGCGGCGGCCACGCGCGTGGCCCTCCCGATGCCGGGCAGGGTGGTGGTGGCTGCCGGTGGAGTGCTGATCGCCAGCAGCGATGGGGCCGGGTCGTGGACGGTGGTGTACCGCGGCAGTGGGACCTCTCGCCCAGAGGACCTCGGATTCACCAGCGTCGACCAGGGCGTGGTTATCGAGACCGATGGGGCGGCCGCAACCTTGCTGATGACGTTCGATGCGGGGCGCCACTGGGCGCCTGTGGCGTTCGGCTGACGGAGCCAGCACACTTGCGTTGATCGGCTGGCGATGGTTGCCGGGGTGGGCGCGGCGACCGGATAGAGTCCCGAGCACATGAGCGAGAACGGAGCGGCTCGCGGCAAGCGCAACAGCGCGGTGATGACCGAGGGGCCCGGCCGAGCACCGGCGCGGGCGATGTTGCGCGCGGCCGGCTTCACCGCCGACGATCTCGCCAAGCCGATCATCGGTGTCGGGCATGCGTGGATCGAGACCATGCCCTGCAACTTCAACCACCGTCAGCTCGCCGATCAGGCCAAGGCTGGGATCCGAGCGGCCGGTGGGACTCCGATGGAGTTCAACACCATCGCGGTCAGTGACGGAGTGTCGATGGGCACCGAGGGGATGCGCGCCTCGCTGGTGTCGCGCGAGGTGATCGCCGACTCCATCGAGGTGGTCACTCGGGGTCACTCGTTCGACGGGCTGGTGCTGATCGTCGGTTGCGACAAGACCATCCCGGCGGCAGCGATGGCGTTGTGCCGCCTCGATCTGCCCGGCCTGATCCTCTACAGCGGGACCATCGCGGCGGGGCGGCACGGTGGACGCGACATCACCATCCAGGACGTGTTCGAGGCAGTCGGCGCACATGCCGCCGGCACCATCGACGACGCCGAGCTGCGCGCGGTGGAGGAGGCGGCCTGCCCCGGCGCAGGTGCTTGCGCCGGCCAGTTCACGGCCAACACCATGAGCACGGCGATGGAGTTCCTGGGGCTCAGCCCCGCCGGTGCCAACGACATCCCCGCGATCGACGAGCGCAAGCAGGCGGCGGCGTTCGAGGCGGGCCGGCTGGCGATGCGTTTGGTGGGGGAGGGCGTGCGCCCCAGGACCCTGGCCACGCGCGGCGCCTTCGAGAACGCGATCGCGTGCGTGACCGCCAGCGGCGGATCGACCAACGCTGTCCTGCACCTGCTGGCGATCGCCGCGGAGGCCGGCGTCCCACTCGAGCTGGCCGACTTCGACAGGATCTCGGCGCGCACCCCGATCCTCGCCGACCTCAAGCCGGGAGGACGCTTCGTCGCCGCCGACGTCCATGCAGCCGGCGGTCTGGCGGTGCTGGGGCGACGCCTGCAGGAGTTGGGGCTGCTCGACGAGGACTGCCTCACCGTGGACGCACGGACCATCGGCGAGGTCGCGTCCAGCGCGCAGGAGACGCCGGGTCAGGAGGTGATTCGCGCGGCGGCATCGCCGCTGAAGGACCGGGGCGGCATCGCCGTGCTTCATGGCGCGCTGGCGCCGGACGGCTGCGTTGTCAAGCTCGCCGGGCACGACCGGCGCCTCCACCGCGGGCCGGCGCGGGTGTTCGAGAACGAGGAGTCGTGCTTCGCCGCCGTCCAGGCACGCACCATTGGCGACGGCGACGTGGTCGTCATCCGCAATGAGGGGCCGGTGGGCGGCCCGGGAATGCGCGAGATGCTGGCGGTGACCGGCGCCATCGTCGGCGCCGGCCTGAGCGACTCGGTGGCCCTGATCACCGATGGCCGCTTCTCAGGAGCCACCCATGGGTTCATGGTTGCCCACGTCACTCCCGAGGCGGCGCTTGGCGGTCCGATCGCTGCGGTTCGCGACGGCGACGTGATCACTGTCGATGTCGACAGGCGGCGAATCGAGATCGACGTCAGCGCCGCTGAGCTCGAGGCCCGCGTACTCGCCTGGACGCCGCCACCGGCGCGCTACCAGTACGGGGCGCTCGCCAAATACGCAGCCATGGTGGGCTCGGCGTCGCACGGTGCTCTCACCTCACCGGTTCCCCCGGCGGGCGACGCCGCCCCGGTCGCGAGAAGTGGCCGGACATGACAACAACAGCCGGCCACGGTCGGATCAGGCCGTCACAGATTCGTGCTTGACCCCTCGCGCGGCGTCCCCTAGGCTACTGGCCACGTGACCAAGCAGTTCGTCCTCGTCCCCGTACTCACCGGCCTCCTTCTTATTGAGAGGGGAGCCTCGAGGTTCCGGACGCGGCGCGTGCGCACGTAGGGCACAGACCAGATCCAGATCCAAAAAGGGTCCCCTCCTCAGGAGGGGGCCCTTCTTTTTTGCCCACAACATTTCACGGAGGCGCAGTCATGGACGACAGCGGACACCGACAGCAGCCAGCCCAGCGGGCCGGCGATCGCGACTCGGCCAGCAACGCGGCGATGGACCGCCAGCGCAACCAGGACGTGCGCCACCGCGCTCAGCCAGGCGCGGCAGCACCCGGCCGGCGTGGCAGTGAGGGCTTCGATTACTTCCGCGACGCCATCAACCGCACCTACAAGTGATCCAGGCCCGTCCCGATACCGAAGCTGAGGAGCCGGCTGCGGCGAAGCGACCGCTCACGGGCGCGGAGATCGTCTTCGAGTGCCTGCTCGCCGAGGGTGTGAGCACCATCTTCGGGTATCCGGGCGGCGCCAACCTGCCCCTGTATCAGCACCTTCCCTCGTATCCGCAGCTGCACCACGTGCTGGTGCGCCACGAACAGGGCGGCGCCCACGCCGCCGACGGCTACGCCCGCAGCCGGCGCGGCGCTGTCGGGGTGGTCTTCGCAACCAGTGGACCGGGGGCCCTGAACATGGTCACGGGCCTGGCCACTGCCTACGCCGACTCGGTGCCGGTGGTGGCGATCACCGGCCAGGTTGCGATCACAGCCGTCGGCACCGACGCGTTCCAGGAGTCGGACGTGATCGGCTCGACCATGTCGGTGACCAAGCACAGCTACCTGGTGACCCGCATCGAGGACATCGCCCCGACGATTCGCGAGGCCTTCCACGTCGCCCGCTCCGGCCGCCCAGGCCCGGTGCTGATCGACCTCCCCAAGGATCTGCAGCAGGCGACCATGGAGTTCGAGCCGGCCACCGAGCCGGTGCGCCTGCGCTCCTTCCCAGAGCCGCCGCGACCGGACGGCATGAAGCTGCGCCGCATCGCCCAGCTGATCTCCGAGGCGCGGCGGCCGGTGATGCTGATCGGTCGGGGGGTGATCATCTCGGGGGCCGAGACCGAGGTGATGGAGCTTGCCCACCGCGCCCACATCCCCACCGGCTGGACCCTGCTCGGGACCGGCGCCTTTCCGGTTCGCGATCCGCTGGCCCTGCAGATGGTGGGCTTCATGGGCGCGGGGTTCACCAATCGCGCGGTGTGCGACGCCGATCTGCTGATCCTGATCGGAATGCGCTGCGATGATAGGGTGACCACCCGGCTGGACTCGTTCGCCCCGCGCGTCGAGCACATCGTCCACATCGACATCGATCCTGCCGAGATCGGCAAGAACGTGGTGCCTCATGTGTCGCTGGTGGCCGACGCCAAGACGGCGTTGGGCGCGCTGCTGCCGCTGGTCGAGCCCAAGCGTGAGCACGAGTGGCTCACCACCATCGACCAGTGGCGTGAGGAGCACCCCATCCGTTTCGTGCATCGCAATGGCCTGCTGCAACCGCAGGAGGTGCTCATCGAGATGTACAGACGCTGCCAGGACGAGGCCATCGTGCTCGCCGATGTCGGCCTCAACCAAATCTGGGCGGCGCTGTGGTTCGACTATCGCAAGCCCGGCAGGTTTCTCAACTCCGGCGGCACCGGGACCATGGGCTACGCGTTCCCAGCGTCGATGGGCGCCAAGCTCTCCAACCCCGACAAGACTGTGTTCTGCATCAGCGGGGAGGGTGGCTTCGTGATGAACATGCAGGAGATGGCGACCATGGTCGAGCAGAACATCGACGTCAACGTGCTGATCCTCAACAACGCCAGCCTCGGCATGGTTCGCCAGTTCCAGGATGAGTTCTACGGCGGCATCCGCTCGGCCGTCGACCTCAGCTTCACACCCGATTTCGTCAAGCTGGGCGAGGCCTTCGGGATGAAGGCGATGACCACCGATCGCGCTGCCGACGTGGGACCGATGCTCGACGAGGCGCTCGCTCACCACGGCCCGGTGCTGATGAACTTCGACATCGACAGGGACGCCAACGTGTATCCAATCGTGCCCCTGGGCAAGGGCATGCTCGACTTCGTCGAGGCGTCATGAGCCAGAGCCGGCTCCTCTCCGTGCTCGTCGAGAACAAGCCGGGCGTGCTCAACCGGGTGGCGTCCGCCGTGCGCCGGCGCGGCTTCAACATCGACTCGCTCTCGGTGGGGCCGACCGACGATGCCTCCGTGTCGCGCATGACCATCACAGTGCAGGTGGGTCGCCAGCAGGCCGAGCAGGCCACCAAGCAGCTGGCCAAGCTCATCGACGTGATCACCATCGACGACGTCACCGGCCAGCGCGTGGTCGCTCACGAGCTGCTGTTGATCCGCATGCACGCCCCCCACAGCAGCCGTCGCGATGTGCTCGACATCGTCGACATCTTTCGTGGACGGGTCGTCGACATCGCCGTGGAGTCCGTGATCGTCGAGGTCACCGGGTCCACCGAGAAGGTCGACAACTTCATCGAGCTGATGCGCCCCTTCGGGATCAAGGAGGTGGCCCGCAGTGGCGCCGTGGCCCTGGTCCGAGGCGACGACGCACGGCTGCGGCTGCTCGACTTCGAGCTGCCCAGCGGCGAACCAGAGATCCACCCGGTCAGCGGCGATGACGACGAAGCCGTCGACACCACGGGCAATGTCTAGTGAGGACACACTGATGGCGGCACGCATGTACTACGAGACCGATGTCGATCCCACAGCGCTCGACGGTGCTCGGATCGCGGTGCTCGGCTACGGCTCTCAGGGCCACGCCCACGCGCTCAACCTCCGCGACTCCGGCCACGACGTGCGTGTTGGTCTGCCGGAGCGCTCTGGCACCCGGGCGGTGGCAGAGGCGGACGGCCTTCGCGTCCTGGATCCCGTGGATGCGGTGGCGGAGGCCAACGTGATCATGGTGCTCGCCCCCGACACCTCTCAGAAGGCGCTCTACGAGAGCGCCATCCGCGACAACCTGCAGGCTGGCGACCTGCTGCTGTTCGCGCACGGCTTCACCATCCGTTTTGGCCAGATCTCGCCGCCCGATGGGGTGGATGTGGCCATGGTGGCACCCAAGGGTCCCGGTCACCTGGTGCGGCGCACCTTCCTCGACGGTCAGGGAGTTCCCTGCCTGGTGGCCGTCGAGCAGGACGCGACGGGTGCCGCCTGGCAGAGAGCTCTCGCCTACGCGAGCGGCATCGGGGGGACCCGCGCCGGATGCCTGCGCACCACCTTCGCCGAGGAGACCGAGACGGACCTCTTCGGTGAGCAGGCAGTCCTGTGCGGAGGTATCTCGAGTCTTGTCAAGGCCGGCTACGAGACGCTGACGGAGGCCGGCTACCAGCCCGAGCTCGCCTACTTCGAGGTCATGCACGAGCTCAAGCTGATCGTCGATCTGATGTACCAGGGCGGCCTCTCGTACATGCGCTATTCGGTCAGCGACACCGCCGAGTTCGGCGATTACGTGAGCGGCCCCAAGGTGGTGGATGAGCGCACCCGCGCGACCATGCGGGGCATCCTCGCCGACATTCAGGATGGCACCTTCGCCAGGCGTTGGATTGCCGAGAATGAGAACGGACGCTCCGACTTCCTGGAGTATCGCGACCAGGACCATCACCATCCGGTGGAGACGGTGGGAGCCGAGCTGCGTGCCAAGATGGCCTGGCTCGACGCCAAGACCGCGCCGGGCATGGACGCGCCGGCATGAGCGGCAACGGCCAGGTGGCGAGCCTCGGGAACCCCCTCTTCGCCGCGGGGACCGCGGTGGAACCGGCAGCGCTGACCATCCTCGACACCACTCTTCGTGACGGTGAGCAGTCACCCGGCGTGGCCCTGTCAGCCGACGACAAGCTGGCGATCGCCCGTCAGCTGGCGCGCTTGCGGGTGGACGTCATCGAAGCGGGATTTCCCTTCTCGTCGCCCGGTGACCACGCCGCGGTGCGGGCCATCGCCGAGCAGATCGATGGTCCCATCATCGCCGGGTTGAGTCGCTGCTTTCCGGCCGACGTCCGCCAGTGCGCTGACGCCCTCGCCCCGGCGGCCCGAGCCCGCATCCACGTGTTCATCGGCACCTCCCCGATCCATCGCGACTCGCAGCTGCGCATGTCCCAGGCCGAGGTCTTGGAGCGGGTGGTGTCGATGACGGCTCTGGCCAAGACGTTCCGCGATGACGTGGAGTTCTCCCCGATGGACGCCAGCCGCACCGAGCCCGAGTACCTCGCCGACATCGTCGCCGGTTGCATCGACGCGGGCGCGACCACCGTCAACCTGCCCGACACCGTCGGCTATGCCACGCCCGACGAGTGGCGAGGCCTGATCGAGTGGTTGCAAGCGCGTGTCCCCAGCCTGGCGACGGTCACGCTCTCGGTGCACTGCCACAACGACCTCGGTCTGGCGGTGGCCAACTCTCTGGCATCGGTGCGCGCCGGCGCACGACAGGTGGAGACCTGTGTCAACGGGATCGGCGAGCGCGCCGGCAACGCTGCCCTCGAGGAGGTGGCGATGGCCACACGCCTGCATCCCGAGGTCTTCGGGGTGGCCACGCAGCTCGACCACTCGCAGCTGTATCGCACCTCACGGTTGGTGTCGCAGCTCACCGGGATGGTGGTGCAGCCGAACAAGGCGGTGGTCGGCGCCAATGCCTTCGCCCATCACTCGGGCATCCACCAGGACGGAATCCTCAAGGACCGCCGGACCTTCGAGATCATGGAGGCTGCGGAGGTCGGCGCCGGCAGCACCCTGGTGCTCGGCAAGCTGTCGGGGCGCCACGCGCTGCGCAACCGCCTCGAACAGCTCGGCTACGCGCTCGACGAGGAGGAGTTGAAGCGCGCCTTCGTCCGCTTCAAGGAGCTGGCCGACCGCAAGCGCGACGTCACCGATCGCGACCTCGAGGCGGTGGTCGCCGACGAGCGCCGCACCGGCGACGAGCGCTACCGCCTCGAGCACCTCCAGGTCAGCTGCGGCACCCAGCTGCGCCCGACCGCGACAGTGCGGATGCTGCTCCCCGACGGGCTGTCGCACGAGGCCGCGGCGATCGGGGACGGTCCCGTCGACGCCGCCTACCGCGCCATCCAGTCGCTGTGCCAGGTCGACGGTGAGCTCGAGGAGTTCGCTGTGCAGGCGGTCACCGGGGGCATCGACGCCATCGGTGAGGTGAGCGTTCGCCTGCACCACGACGGGGCGCGCGCCGCCGGTCACGGCGCCGACACCGACATCATCGTGGCCGCAGCCCGAGCCTACGTCCACGCCCTCAACCGGATGGCCGACGGGCTGGCCAGCGGCGACCGCCCCACTCCGGAGACCGCGGGCTCCGCCGCGGCGAGTGGTCGGTGACAGCGAGAACGTTGTTCGACAAGGTGTGGGACTTCCACACGGTGCTCGCTGAGGGAGATGGCCCGTCGGTGCTCTACATCGACCTGCATCTGGTCCACGAGGTCACCTCACCCCAGGCGTTCGAGGGCTTGCGACTCTCCGGGCGGACGGTTCGCCGGCCCGACCTGACGGTGGCCACCATGGACCACAACGTGCCCACGGTCGACCAGCTGGCGCCGATCAAGGATCCGATCAGCGCCGCCCAGGTGGAGGCGCTGCGCCGCAACTGCGCTGACTTCGGCATCGCCTGCTACGGCGTGGGCCACCGCTGGCAGGGCGTCGTGCATGTGATCGGCCCGGAGCTGGGGCTGACCCTGCCGGGGACCACGATCGTCTGCGGGGACAGCCACACGGCAACGCACGGAGCCTTCGGCGCGCTTGCCTTCGGCATCGGCACCACCGACGTGGAGCACGTGCTGGCGACGCAGACACTCCGCGCCACCCGGCCACGCTCAATGGAGGTGCGCATCGACGGCGAGCTCCCGGTCGGCGTCACCGCCAAGGACGTGGCGCTGGGGGTGGTGCGCACCATTGGGACCGCCGGCGCCCAGGGCCATGTCGTGGAGTACACCGGCTCGGTGGTGCAGGCGATGTCGATGGAGCAGCGGATGACGCTCTGCAACCTGACCATCGAGTCAGGCGGTCGGGCAGGCATGGTGGCCCCCGACGGCACCACCATCGAGTACCTCGCCGGCCGACCGTTCGCCCCTCGCGGAGCGGCGTGGGAGGCAGCGCTGGCGGCGTGGAGCGAGTTGCGCACCGACCCGGGTGCAGCGTACGACCGCGAGGTGCTCATCGACGCCGCCGAGCTGGCGCCGTCGGTGACCTGGGGCACGACACCCTCGCAGTCTGTGGCGATCACCGACAAGGTGCCCGATCCCGACAGCTTCAACGATCCCTCTCAGCGCGAATCCGCTGTGCGCGCGCTCGAGTACATGGGACTGACGCCGGGCACGCCGATGGAGGAGGTGGTCGTCGACACAGTATTCATCGGCTCCTGCACCAACGGGCGAATCGAGGATCTGCGCAGCGCCGCGGCGGTGATGGACGGCCGCCGGGTCGCATCCGGGGTTCGCGTGCTGGTGGTTCCCGGGTCGCAACAGGTCAAGGTGCAGGCGCAGGAGGAGGGCCTCGACGGCATCTTCCGCGCTGCCGGAGCCGAGTGGCGGGACGCCGGCTGTTCGATGTGTTTGGGGATGAACCCCGACATCCTCCAGCCGGGCCAGCGGTGCGCGAGCACCAGCAACCGCAACTTCGAAGGCCGGCAGGGTCGTGGCGGGCGCACCCACCTGCTCTCGCCCGCGATGGCCGCTGCCGCCGCGGTCGAGGGACGCATCACCGACGTGCGCCGATTGCGTGCGCGTGTGTCATGAAGCCGTTTCGCTGCGAGCACGGCACCCTGGTGCCACTCGATCGTTCCGATGTCGACACCGACCAGATCATCCCCAAGCAGTTCCTCAAGCGGATCGAGCGCACCGGCTATGGGCCCTTCCTGTTCCACGAGTGGCGCTACGACCAGAGCGGTGCCGAGCGAGAGGGCTTCGTGCTCAACACCCCCGTCTACCGCACCGGGACAGTGCTGGTGGCGGGGCGCAACTTCGGCTGCGGGTCGTCGCGTGAGCACGCCGTCTGGGCCTTGCAGGACCACGGTTTTCGCGCGGTGATCGCACCATCGTTCGCGGACATCTTCCACGGCAACGCGCTGAGCTGCGGGCTTCTTCCCGTCACCCTCGCCGAGCAGGAGGTGCGCGCGCTGCTCGACCTCGCCGCCGAGGACCCGCGGGTGGAGTGCGTCGTCGATCTCGAGGACGGGACGGTCAGCGCCGGCGAGCTCCATTGTCACTTCCGCCTCGATGCCACCCAGCGCAGGCTGCTGCTCGACGGTATCGACGACATCACCCTGACGCTGCACACCCTTGGCGAGATCTCCGCCTTCGAAGCCGCCCGACCGGGGTGGATGCCGGCCGTTTCGCGCGTGGAGGAGCCGGCGTGACCTTTGCGGTGGTGGCACTGCCCGGTGACGGCGTCGGGGTGGAGGTCACGGCTGCGGCGGTGGCGGTGCTCCGCGCCGTCGCCGGCACCGCCGGCATCGATCTGGTCACCGAGGAACGGCTGATCGGCGGTCGGGCCATCGAGGAGACGGGCGGGCCGCTGCCCGATGACACGCTGAGCGCCTGCCGGACAGCGGACGCGGTGCTTCTCGGCGCCGTGGGGGGGCCGCGCTGGGACCATCTCAGCGGCGGCCAACGCTGCGAGGCCGGCCTGCTTGGCCTGCGCGCCGGCCTCGGGGTGTTCGCCAACCTTCGCCCGGTACGGCCCCACCCCCGGCTGGTGGGTCTGACCGCGCTCCGCCCGGGGGCGGTGGCGGGCGTGGATCTGGTGGTGGTGCGCGAGCTCACCGGGGGTGCGTATTTCGCCCGGCCGAAGCGTCGCGACGCGTTGCGGGCGGTGGACACCATCGTCTACACCCGGGACGAGGTCGAACGGGTGGCGCGGGTGGCGTTCAGCCTGGCATCGCAGCGGCGCGGACGGTTGACATCGGTCGACAAGGCCAACGTCCTGGCCACCAGCGAGCTGTGGCGTGAGACCGTCAGCTCGATCGCGCTCGAGTTCCCCGCGGTCACGCTCGAGCACGCGCTGGTCGACTCGTTCGCGATGCGGTTGGTGCAGCGCCCGCGTGACATCGACGTGGTGGTCACCGAGAACCTCTTCGGCGACATTCTCAGCGACGAGGCGGGAGTGCTGGTGGGCTCGCTGGGACTGCTCCCGTCGGCCAGCCTCGGCGCCGGTGGGCCGGGCCTGTATGAGCCGGTGCACGGGAGCGCGCCGGAGATCGCCGGCATGGACTGTGCCAACCCCTACGGGGCCATCCTCAGCGTGGCCCTGATGCTGCGCCACTCGTTGCAGCGGCCCGACCTCGGCGCTGCTGTGGAGGCAGCGGTGGACGCGTGTATCGACGATGGTGTGCTGACGGCCGATCTCGGCGGCACGACCGGCACCGCCGCCGTGGGGGAGGCGGTGGTCGCGGCGCTGGCCGCAGGCGCGCGCGTGACCGCTGAGGTGGGTTCTTGACGCGCACCTGACGGGCTCTTGGCCAGCCGTGCGGACGTCGGGCGTGCAGGGCTCTCTGTGGCCCGGCCTCCAGATCGGTCGGCGCCGCGGTGCGCCGACCGATCTCGGGTCCGGTTGTTCAGGCCGCGGCGGGCAGGCTGTGGCCGCGCCGCCTGCGCGAGACGTACCAGACAGCCGCCAGGCCGGTCGGTACCAGCAGCACCGCCCATGGCGCCTCGGGTGCGGCGCCTCCAATGGGTGCCGGGGTGAAGCAGCCGGCGGTCTGGTTGGCGGCCTTGAGGTTGTTCGGCAGGTTCAGGTCGTCGGCGTAGGCGATGTGGGCGCAGCCCAGGGGGTCGATGGCGACGGTCTGATAGTCGAGGAGGTTGCGATTGGAGACTTTGGGGACGCAGGCGATGCCCAGGTTGCAGATGTCACCCATGTGCATGCCCTTCTCGGTCACCTGGGTGGTGGCGAACTGGACTGCCGAGGGGTCCGCCGCGTTGAGGTTGGCCGACTGGCTCGCGAAGAGGTTCCACACGCCGGGGAACTTGCAGGCCGCCGGGAAGCAGCTGCCCGGGTGCTCCTTGCCGTTGAGGTCGGTGGCGATCAGGTCCCCGGTGTGGAGGTAGCTCACCACCACATGTCCGGGATCCTGGGCCGCAATCCATGGGAAGAAGTGGGTGCCCTGGTCGGTGTTCACCTTGATCGGCACGGCTGCGCTGCCCGGGGGTGGTAAGAGTGCCGTCGGGGGCCGGGTGCCAGCACCGCCCTTCCAGGTGGAGCCGCCGTCCGGCGAGTACACGACGTACGTGTCGAACTCGCACTTCGGGGCGGGCGGAGTGTTCGTGTTCGCGCACGTGGCTGGGTCCGCGTTCAGGTTCATGGTGAACCCGAAGTACGGGTTGCCCTGGTTGTCGAGGGTGAAGCCGGTGAATGGGCTCGACGCATCGTGGAAGAGACCGCCGTCGAAGGCGACCTGCGGCGTCCACGTCTTGCCCTGGTCGTCGGAAAACGCGACGATGAGGTTGTGGAACGACTGAGCCTGGCTGAGATTGCATCCGGTGGCGGGAGCAGAAGGATCGGCAGCGATCCAAGCGGTGATGATCCGACCCGGATGCGGTCCTCCCTTGGCGATGAACACGCCGACCGGGACGGTGTCACACAGCGAGTCCGCGTTCACGATGCCGGCCTGTTGCGCCGCCGCCGGCGCGAAGTTCGCCTGGACGTCGATGGGGTTCCCGAACTTCTTCCCACCGTCCGTGGAGATGTTCACGTCGATCCGGCTGGCGCCATAGAAGTCGTGGTACATGAGCACCACCAAGGCGCTGTCTGTCGTGCCGCCGGGGGGGATGTACCCGTCCACCCACTGGCGGTCGACGCCAAAGGGGCTGCAGCTCGTACCGCACGTCTTCCCAGGAAGGTTCACCGGCGTGCCCTGGCTGAAGTGCTGGCCCTTGTCGATGGTCTTGAAGACGTCCGACTGGAGCGGGGCCGGGCCGCCATCGCCTCCGGCGAGGTTGGCGAGGTAGATGGCGCCCGACTGGTCACTGCCGAGCGCTGTGTCACCGCTCGATGGGTCCGCGGTAAACGGTCCGGTCCAGCCCGCGCCGTGGTTGGTCGAAAGAAGGAAGCCCGCCCCGAGGCTTGGGCTGGAGTCGTAGAGGTTGCCCGCTGGGTCCGAGATGATGTACGGCTCGCCGCCGTACTGGGAGCCGACGTTGACGACGTTGTAGGCCGGCGGTACAGCTGCCAGGACGGTGCGCGGAGAGCCGAGCAGCGCGCCGGCCAGACACCCGGCGGCAAGGCCCGCCAAAACACCCCTGCGTGCGTTACTTGATCTCATCAACCCTTCCCTCAATCCTCAGTCCTTCCCCCACCGCGAGACAGGCGAGAATGTAGCATCTCGGAGGGCGCACGGGACCGGCGGGTTGCGCGCCTCGCGGACCTGAGCAGTGCTGACGGCGAGAGGCGGGGCCGACGCCTGACCGGCACAGGGGCCCTACCCTTTGTCGTACGAGGGTGACCCGCAGCGCGGCGGATCGACCGGCAGCTGGTTGGAGGCATGCCGCCCGGCACCGCCATGGTCGCCGTAACCGCGCCAACACCCTAGTACGTGACCGCCATCGGCGGCAGCCAGGTGGTCACCATCAACACCCAGACCAACGCAGTCACCGGCACCATCCGTACCGGCGTCGGTCCCCGAGACCTGCTGGTGGTGGGCGGCCGGCTGTTCGTCGACGACTACGCGGATGCCGACCTGAGGAGCTTCACGCTGGGAACCTAGTGCACTCCACCAGTCCCGGCCCATCCCCAGGTCGGCTGCCCGCTGCTCGAACCGCGAACTATTGGTTCGCGCTGTAGAACTGCGAGGGATACCCGAACGAGCCGCCGGTGTTCTTGGCCACCCAGATGTCGTTGGAGCTGGCCACGACCGCCGAGGCACGGCCACTGCCGTCCACGTCGGCCATGTACTCGGAGGTGGCGAAGAAGGGCACGGATGCCCAGCGCTGCGGTGTCGAGAAGCCTCCGTTGGGACCGAGGTTGGCCTCCACCCAGATGCTGGTGTCGTTCATCGCCACCAGCGAAGCCCGCCCGCTGCCGTCGAGGTCGGCCAGCACAGTGGCGCGGTTCCCGTAGAAGGGGGTGCTCGTCCACCGGGTGGGGCTGCCGAACGAGCCTCCGGAGTTGGGCAGCATCCAGGCACTGTCGTCGTTGACAGCAACGGCGGACGCGCGCCCGCTGCCATCGATGACTGCCATGTAGGTCCCGCGGTTCCCGTAGAAGGCCCCACTCGACCACTGCTGGGGCGGCCCGAAATGGTCACCCGAGTTGAGCATCACCCAGATGCTGTCGTCATTGATGGCCACCGCCGATGCGCGGCCGCTGCCGTCGACGTCGGCCAGGTAGGTCCCACGGCTGCCGTAGAAGGCGCCGCTCGACCAGTTCTGCGGTGCCGAAAGAGTGCCCGCGCCGGTGTTGAGTTCCACCCAGATGGAGCTGTCATTGATGGCCACCGCCGAGCTGGGCCTGCCCTTGCCGGAGAGGTCGGCGAACACCGTGCCGCGGGTTCCGAAGAAGTAGCTCGACGACAAGGTGGTGGGGTTGGTGAATCCGTTGCCGTTGGACTGAGCCGCGGCGATGCGGTTGTTGCTCACGGAGATGGCCGACGCGGCGGTGCCACCGCCCAGCTGGGCGATGTGCACAGAGGCACCGAGGTCGAGCCCCGAGGCGCCGTGATGCAACCAGCCGATGATCGGCAGGCCCCACATCGGCGGCATGTAGGTGCCGCTGATCGGCAGCGTGGCATTGCCGGTGGGCACCCCGTTCATGGTGGAGTTCTGCTGCACGATGGTCACCGACCGGCCCGTGACCGCGCTCACCACCGCCACGTGCCCGGTGGGGTTGTACGACGTCGACGCGTACACCACGATGTCTCCGAACGCGGGTGCCACGGGACCGCCGTTGGGCTCCTGGGTCAAGGGGATCGGCAGCCGAGGCCCCACGTTCCACATGTCGGACGCACTGGTGGCGTCCCAGGTGTTGGGCTCGCCGAAGCGAAGCGCCGCCCAGCGCATGACCAGCTCAGTGCACTGGAAGGCCTCGCCGTAGGTCCCCACCTGCCCGTACGTGTTGTCGCCATTGCTGTACACGTTGAGGTCACCGAGGGAGGCGTATTGCCCAGCCCAGGCTGATCCCGGAATGAGAACAGTGCCGAACGGGATGGTGGAGGAGGCCTGCGCCTGCAGCGAGCCCCCCAGCAGCGAGGCGCTCAGGGCAGCAGCGACCACGAGGGTGCGTCGGAAAGTCTTGGTGTTCACGACGGCGAGCCTATTGGCGAGGTCTCACCGCGCCCGCCGGTGCCGATGCTTTCACTCGGCCTCGTGATCCAAGGACCACAAAAGTAACGCGAGGACAACAATTGACTGAGCGACCGTCACCTGTGTGGTCGCCTGCAACCGCCGCGCGACGTCCTCGCCGGCTGAAGGAGCCCTCGTGCAGCACCGTTCTCTCGGACAGGGTCTCGACGTCTCCGCCATCGGGCTGGGCTGCATGGGCATGTCCTTCGCCTATGGCAAGACCGATGACCAGCAGAGCATCGCCACCATCCACCGCGCGTTGGAGCGCGGCATCACCCTTCTCGACACCGCCGACATGTACGGCCCCCACACCAACGAGCGCCTCGTTGGACAGGCGATCAAGGATCGGCGCGACCAGGTCGTGCTGGCCACCAAGTTCGGCATCGTCCGCGGCCAAGACGGTCAGCGCGGGGTCAACGGTCGTCCCGAGTATGTCCGCAGCGCCATCGACGCCAGCCTGGAACGCCTCGGCGTCGACCACGTCGATCTCTACTACCAGCACCGCGTCGATCCCACGACGCCCATCGCCGAGACGGTGGGTGCCATGGCCGAGCTGGTGCAGCAGGGCAAGGTTTGCCACATCGGTCTCAGCGAGGCGTTCCCTGACGACATCCGCGCCGCTCAGGCTGTGCACCCGATCACAGCGCTTCAGAGCGAGTACTCGCTGTGGAGCCGCGACCCCGAGGAGAACGGGGTTCTCGAGACCGTGCGCGAGCTGGGCATCGGCTTCGTGGCCTACAGCCCTCTGGGTCGCGGGTTCCTCACCGGCACCATCACCACACCTGACGACTTCGACGACGACGACTTCCGCAAGCACAACCCGCGCTTTCAGGGCGACAACTTCGACCGCAACCTTCAGCTGGTGGCCGCCATCAGGGAGTTCGCCGACGATCGCCAGGTGACCGCGGCCCAGCTGGCGCTGGCGTGGGTGCTGAGTCGGGGCGACGGGACCGTTCCCATCCCCGGTACCACCAAGCCGGACCGCATCGACGAGAACATCGCGGCGATCGACATCACGTTCACGGACGATGAGCTGCAGCGGCTCGACCAGATCGCGCCGCTGGGCGCGGCCGCGGGCGAGCGCTACGCGCCCGGCATGGTCCCGCAGCCGCGATAGGTCCCGATCGCCGACGTGGCAGAGCGACAAGGCCCAGCGACGTGGGGGCAGGAGGTCCGGAGCCCGGCGCAGCTCCGGCTGCTGCTCTGGCCGCGAGCACTAGTATCGACCGCGCTGGCCCCGGTCGGGCGCCGGAAGCACCGAAGGAGAGGCAAGCATGAGTTGGACTCTTGATCCCCACCACACCACCGTTGGCTTCAGCGCCAAGCACCTTGGCGTCGCCACGGTCAGGGGCCGTTTCAACAAGGTGGAGGCAGAGGTTGACCTCGACAACCCCGAAGACCCGACGAGCGCCGGCGGGACTGTCACGGTTGATGCTGCCAGCATCGACACGGGCAACGAGCAGCGAGACGGACATCTGCGTTCCGCGGACTTCCTCGACGTCGAGAAGTACCCCACCATCACCTTCACCCTGAAGTCGGTGGAGCGTTCCGGTGATGACTTCAAGGTGGTGGGGGACCTGACGATCAAGGATGTGACCAAGGAGGTCGCACTCGACTACGAGCACAACGGAAGCGCTGTGGATCCCTACGGCAACAACAAGGTCGGTGGCACCCTGACCGGCACCATCGATCGCACGCAATGGGACCTGAAGTGGAACGTCCCGCTCGGCGGTGGCGGCCTGCTCGTCTCAGAGAAGATCAAGCTCGAGATCAACGGCGAGCTCGCCGAGGACAAGCAAGCCGTTGCTCAGGCGGCGCAGGCAGAGGGGCCCGATGGCGGAGCCTGATCCTGGCGGCACCCACCCCGAGGACCTGCCCTGGAACGACGTCCCCGCCGACAGCGACGTTGTCATCGGGACAGAGGAGCCCGATCCCGCGGAGGTGGTGGGGGACGACGGCGAGGAGGTCGACGTGTCCGACACCGCGCTGCGTGGTGGCGTCGATGCCTACCATCGAGACACGCTTGACGAACGCCTCGCCGAGGAGGAGCCAGACCGCGCCGGCCACGCGCAAGAGCCCGAGGCAGGAGAGTTTCAGGCGCCCGAAGGCGGCAGCGCCGATCTCTACGTGGAGCCCGGAGAGCCCGACCAGACAGAACCCGGCGACGCCGCGGTGGAGGCCGCCGAGGACGCCGCCATGCACATTCAGGACGCCGGCGATCACCGATGACGGCCACGTGCGGTCATCTCGATCCGATCGGCGACGTCAGCAGGAGACATCGACGCTGTTGCACCAAGCTGTCAAATTACTGAGCGCGGTGCCGGCCACTGCGTCGCCCCCTCGGCGGATGGGTCACGGCCGGTCAACCAGAAGGCGCCCGCGATAACGCCCACCGGCCGGCTGCCAGCATCCCCGGGTTGTGCAGCAGCGAACTCGGCGGTGAGCTGGTCGAGCCGGTCGATGAACTCAGTGGCTCGATCCAAGGGCATGCTGAGTCGGCGGATGGACGGTGCGCACTCTGTGTCCGAGCGCACGTCGCCACCGTACTCGGCCAAGAACTCCCGGACGGCTGCCATGGCGGAGCCACCTGACGCCGACCGGTGCTCAATGACAAACCGTCTGGCGACGCGAGCGTAATATCGCTTGGTCACGGCGCGCACCCGCCTCGTCGAAGCGACGTACACGAGGCCAGCCTCCTCGAGGACACGCAGATGGTATGCCACCGTTCCCCTGGGCATGGACAGCATGTCGGCGAGCTCGGTGACACACGCTTGGCCGTCGGCCAAGATCACCAGGAGCTTCGAACGGGTCAGCCCTGTGCCGGCACTGATCTGTTGCGCTGTGGACAGCTCGAGGACGCGGTCCGGTCGCCAGCTGCTGGTCCGCGAGCGGATGGGATGGTGAATTTCGGTGGGTGTGACCATCAGTGAGAATCGCACCGAGCACAACCATCGGCCGTCGCGAGCATTGCAGCCTCCGATAGGGGGTGCCGGGGAGCCCCTCAGTTTCGGTGCGGGCTGCCCGGCGGGCGTATGAGCTAGATGTCGTGGGTGGCGATCAGCACCGAACGATCAGTGCGCCAGGATGCTGATGCCGGTCCACGAGTTGTCGTAGAGCGCGTTGCCGCCACCGCCCTGGACGTATGGCTTGACGAAGTACTGGTTGGCGCCGTAGCTCAGGTCGGCGTAGGCAACATCGGTGATCAATTGCTTGCCGGCCGTCTGGTAGTCCGAGATCGCCTTGCTGCCGGTCTCGGCATCAGCCTTGATGACTGCGGCGTCGACCCGCTCACTCTCACTGGGATGAACCATCCACGCGACTGCTTCACAGTGACGCTGGAGGGTGGCGACGAACCGCGGGCGAGTGGTTGCGACCGGCAGGCCGCCTGTTATGGCCAAATCGGGCAGGAAGTGACGCCGCGCGATATGAGTCGCGCGCTACCGCGACGAGGCCCACACGGCTGGGGCTGACGGCTGGCTGCATCTCCCGCGGCGCCTCAGCGCAGCGGCTCTCCCCCTGTGGCGCACCCGACGCAGCCCCCCGTCGGTGAGCCGCTCACCCGGCTCGTGGCCCGGCGGTGACACGCTCGTCGGTGGTGGCAACGGTCATCACGTTGGCGTGCGTCGCCCCACCTCCTGGACGGCCCAACCGTTTCCATCAGGGTCGCTGAAGAAGACGAAGGAGTTGTAGTCCCGCCGTTCGGGATCCGGTCCGGAGGCCTGTCCAGTTGCCTCGAAGTGAACGATCTCGCCGGCATCCACGCCACCCCGGATGAGCTCGGCGCGCGCACGCTCGATATCGGAGACGACCAGGTGGAGGCCCTGCGCTGATCCCGCGGGCGCCTCGGCGATCCCCTTGCCCAGAAAGATCGAACAGGCCGATCCAGGGGGCGTCAATTGAACGACGCGGAAACCTGGCACCTGATTGTCGGTGAGCACGTCGAAGCCAACCCGCTCGGTGTAAAAGGCCTTGGCGCGATCGATGTCGGACACGGGCACGGTGACGAGCTCGAGCTTCCAGTCCATGAGGTGCTCCCTTGCGCTTGGCGATCCATGCCTGTGGAACGGTTCCGCCGGCGGAAACTCATCGATATCACGATCGCCCGGCCGTGAGCTCAGCCCCGAGCGGTGATTGCCGACCGGGCACCACTGGGGCGGCAGCCAGCGGGTGGGCGCGACGCACAGTGACGACCCACCCACGCGAGGATCCAGCTCGGAGCCGAGGTGCTGCGGCATCGGCGCGAAGGACGGTACTGTGGAGGCACACACTGATCCCCGCGAGGAGACGAGCGATGAAGGCGGTTCAGTTCGCTGAGTACGGCGACCCCGAGGTCTTGCATGTCGTCGAGGTCGAGGAGCCGCACGCCGGCCCAGGCCGGATCCGCATCGCTGTGCGTGCTGCCGGCGTCAACGCGATCGATTGGAAGATTCGAGCGGGCTTCATGCGCGAGATGAGGCCGCTGCCGCTGCCCTCGGGAAGCGGGATGGATGCGGCGGGTGTGGTCGATGAGGTCGGGGACGGCGTCAGCGGCGTCGCGCTCGGCGACGAGGTATTCGGGACGGGGTCCGCGACGTTGGCGGAGCACGCGGTGCTGTCGAGTTGGGCGACCAAGCCCGCTGACCTGCCGTTTGAGGAGGCTGCCGGCTATCCGGTTCCCGTCGAGACGGCGACTCGGATCCTGAAGGAGGTGGGGGTACAGCCGGGGCAGACGCTGTTGGTGAGCGGAGCCGCCGGCGGCGTGGGTTCGGCCGTTGTTCAGATTGCGCGCGCACGTGGGATCACCGTCATCGGCACTGCCAGTGAAGGGAACCAGGGGTACCTCCGTTCGCTCGGGGCTGTGGCGACGACCTACGGCGCGGGGTTGGTCGATCGAGTGCGCCCCCTCGCTCCGAACGGCGTTGACGCCGCCCTCGACATTGCCGGCCATGGCGTCGTCACTGAGCTCATCGAGCTGACCGGCGAACCCGCCAAGGTCCTGTCCATCGCCGACTTCACGGCGCCCGAGCACGGCGCTCGGGTTTCGGCGGGGGGCCGGAACGGTGGCGCCGCGCTGGAGGAGGGAGCCCGGCTGTTCAGTAAGGGCGCGTTGCGGATCGCCGTCGCGAAGACCTTTCCGCTCGCTGCGGCAGCGGAAGCGCACGCAGCAAGCCAGGCGGGTCACGTCGCCGGGAGGCTCGTGGTCACCGTTCCGTAGCTGGTGCAGCGGGCCGGAGCCCGGACGGGTGTCATCAAGCTACTTCTGCAGCAGCTCCGTCAACTCCGTGTACAGCTGGGTCCATCGCGCCACGTCTGACGCGGACGGTGGCTCGGGTCCGATTCAAAGAGTTGGTCGAACGCCTGCGGATCGCGCTCTGCCGTGTGCTCTGAGCTTCGGTACGCCTCAGTGGCCAGTCGCAGCGGGGTCCGCGTCGCGGTCGGGGCACACCTCGAGGTTGTAGACACTGTTCGAGGCGACGCCACCACTGCCTTCGGAGCGCCCAGCGTTCGCGGTCAGCGCGCGCCAGTACTGTGCGAACCAGTCGAGTGCGGACGGCGTTGATCAGTCGTCTTGGTGTGTCAAAGACCGCGCCTGTCCGCGTCCGCAACTCCGCGGACCAGGTCGACTGCCGCGGGTCGGATGTCTGCGCTCATCAATCTCCCACGCGGCCCCGGCGCTCATTGTGTCGTCATGTATCGCGCTTCACCTTGCGCCAGCCGCCCGCGCGGTTGTTGGCGACAATCTGTTCAAACATGGCGGCGAGCGCTTTCTTGTTGATGGCGTCGCCCTCGCTGAACGCGACCGTGCGCGCCGTCTTGTTGTCGTGCCCAGCAGTGATGATCCCCTCCGGATCGGGAATGATGGCGCCGTCGTACAGGAAGACATTGACGTGGTCCTTGGCAGCCAGCAGCGCACAGATGTTGCCCTGCAGCACGAAGTACGGCTGCCGGCTGCGCTTGATGGTCTCGGTGACCTCCGGGTCCATGCTGTGAACGAGGTTGCGAACCCCTCGGCAGATTCGCCTCTGCCACTCCGGAAGCGGATCGATGTAGGCATCGACGCGCGGATCTTTCGGGTAGCTCATCGCGCACCCACTGTAGGCGCGCCTGTGGTCCTGGCAGGCCGCACCCAGGGCGCCTCGATGAGGTGGCCCGCGCATCCGAGCAGCCGGCGGCTGCTCGATCTGATCTTGCTGAACCTCGCCCCGGTCGTCGTCGGCTGCGCAGCCGCAGTACGCCGGGTCCTCGCCGCCGGCGGTGGCGGAGCAATCGTCAACGCGTCGAGCAAGTCCTGATGCTGCCGCGAGGTGGGTCAGCCATCGCCGGGGATGGCGTCGATTCGCGCCGGCACCCATCCTTCGCCGCCCCTGCTGGACCGGCACCAGAGCCAGCCGCTGAGATCATCCGCCATGACCACGTCAAGCACCTCGCCTGGTGCGGTGGCCAGCTCGGTGATGTCGTACGGCACCTCAACCCCTGCCGCCGCCAACGGATGGGAAAGGTGGCGGGCGGGGACCCAGCCGCTGCCGTGCGTTGCAGTGACAAACACGAACTCAGGCCACTCGGTGTCGCGCTCGCCAACCTGGACGCGATCACCCACGTCCAGCCGGAATGCGGGTCGCTTGGGGATGGTGTGCGCCTCTCGCACCCGCACCTGTTCACCTGACGCGCAACCTACATGTGTCCCTGCGCCAATTCTGCCGCGCTCCGCAGGCCAGGATGACGAATGGTTCATCCCTCGTCATCAGCATCCTCGAATTCGATCCGCAGCGTGAGGTACTGCTCAGCGGGGCCGAATACCCCCACGATCGTGAGCACACCGCGCCAGGACTCGTCCCCGGGCAGCTGCCACGTGCTCCAACTGACCGCGTCCTGTGCCGCTCCGGCAACACGCGTCCAATTCTCGCGGAGCAACTGGGCGGCGAAGTGGGCCTCCAACTCGGCAGCGGTTCGGTCGGTGCGGGCCATCGCAGCCGCCGTCCACACCCGGTCGCTGCCGCTGACGTTGTGATCGCGCAGGGTGACCCCCGCGGGTGGATTCAGCGAAGGTAGCTTGTCCATGCCGGGATGACCGCCAGGCACCCCCAGGGGCATGCGCCGCGCGAGCTGCCAGTCGAGGCGGACCCGGACATCTGTCGGCCCGGTCTCCTTGCTCACGACTGAGATCATCAGCACTGGTCCATCCCCCTCCGGCCGGCGGAACGCCCCGCCCTGCCCCCACGCGCCCGAGGCGAAACCACCGCGCATCGGGCCACCGGTCTCGAAATCCGTCCACCCGAGTGACCTCAGCTCGGCCGTGTAGGCGACCAGGACCTCGTCGGGTGAGCGATCGTCGTCGAATACCGCCTCCATCGCGATTGGACGCGCTCCCCGCGAGTGCAACACACTGCCCAGCAGGTGCGCCGACGCCGGAATCGGTATGTCCGCGACGCTGTGGGGCAGCCTCTCGACGCTCACATCAACTCGAGTGGGCCCGTCCGGATACGGACGATGCAGCAGCCGCTCGGTCAGCCGCGCCAGGGAATCGAGGTTCGCTTGGCCGGGCGGAGTCGTCATGCCCCTGACTGTATCCCGGCGACGAGTGTCAGCTCAACCGGTGGCGATCCCCCATGCGAGCTGGTCAGGTGTGCCTGCCGGACACTGCGGTTGCGCGCGAACCCGCGGTGGCTATTGACCACGGGGTTGCAACGTTTGGGGCCCAAATGGCCACCGTATAGGCCATAGCTGGCTGTAACTACCGCTGCTGGCGGTCAGTCGTCCAGCAGGTTTCGTCCCACCCATATGCCTATGGAGTGATGGATTCCAGCAGGGGTCCGTTCGCCGGAATCCTTGGCGAGGCAGAGGCTCAGTTGCGCAGATACGAGCGCAAGGGGGGGTAGGCTCCGCGAGGGTCATGGCGGCGGAACGCCGAACGCAGTGCCACCGTGACCGCAACAGCAGATGGCTGGGGTGTCGCCGTTCGGTTACGTGTCGGTCGTCGAAATGAAACCGCTCGTATGCTCCAGCCAGTCACCAAGGCTGTCGTCGCGGCCTGCTGACACGAGGTGTGGCGTTCGTGAAGCAACAGGTCTCGAGGCCCGTCGGCGGTCGCGACCAGCGGATGGCTGATGGCGGATCCCGGCTCAAACAGGCTTCCGCGTGGGCTGGACTAATGGTTGTCCTCACGTCCGTGGCGATCGGGCTGTCCGCCAGCCAACAGCAGGCGCGTGACCAGGTGAACAAGACCTTCCAGACGCGGGCCGACATTGCGCGCCAGTTCGTCGCCTCCTACGTTCACGATGTCCTCAAGCGTGAGCAGGCCGTTGGAGCTGAGCAGCTGGCGGGACCAACCGTCAACGATGCTCAGTTCCGGGCCGTCGTCCAGTCGTTTGGGTTCAGCGCGGCGGTCATCCTCGACAGCGCCGGCCGCGCGCTGGACATCTGGCCCGCGGCCCCTGCAAAGATCGGCACCGACCTGGCCGCGAAGTACGCCCACTTGCAGAGCGCTGAGCAAGGAACACCCACCGTCTCGCACGTGGTGCAGTCTGCGGCACTCTCGCGGCCGGTGGTGGGTTTTGCCGTACCCTTCGACACGCCGTTCGGTCGGCGCGTGCTCAGTGGTGCTTTCGACGTCAATGCCACCCCGGTCGCCAGCTATTTGAACAACTCCCTCCCACAGGCAGGCGCGGCCATCTACCTGGTCGACCGCGGGTCCGGAGTGGTCGTCGCCGACAAGGCAGGTCCGACGCCCAATGCGGCACCCCTGGCCGTGCAGGCACCGCAGTTGGCAGCCGCTGCGTCTGCGACACCGGACGGCAGCTTCACGGACGCTGGAGGTCAGCGCTATTTCGTCGAGCGTGACGTGTTCAACTCGCCATGGCGGATTGTCATGTCGGCACCCGATGCCACGCTCTACGCCGCGGTGGACGGCAGCTCACAATGGGCGCCCTGGGTGATATTCCTCTGTTTTGCTCTCGCCGCCGTCGTCCTCGGGCGGTTGTTGATCCGCCTGCAGGATGGTCGCAGGAAACTGGCCGCGACCAACGCCGACCTGGCTGATGCCAACAATGACCTGGCGCTCCTGGCCCGTATCGACAAGCTGACCGGTGTGTACAACCGGCGACACCTCGAGGAGCAGATCGACATTCTTCTTCACGCGGCTATACGAGAAGGGGCGCCATTGAGCGTGCTGATGCTCGATGTCGACCACTTCAAGATGGTCAACGACAACGAGGGTCACGGGATCGGCGATCAAGCGCTCCGATGCATAACCGCTGCCATCCGCATGGATCTTCGCCCAGGCGATGTGTTCGGCCGTTGGGGAGGGGAGGAGTTCCTGGTGCTGCTTCCGGGGACAGCCGCGGGCGTCGCGCAGTTCATCGGGGAGCGCCTGCGATCTGTGGTTGCCGATACACCCCTCTTGAGCGAAGACGGCAGGCGGGTACCGATGACAATGAGCGTTGGGGTTGCGACGGCGGCGAGCCATGATGTGCCCGCAACCCTGGTCGCGCGGGCGGACGCGGCGCTGTACCGTGCGAAGAGCGCAGGGCGCAATCGGGTCGCCGCCTGATTGTCGGTCCCACTCCGGAGCGCCGCGGACCTGGCCAACTCCTCAGCACCGAACTACCCGCACGCGGCGAAGCGCGGCTGGCGTGGATTGCAGTCCTAGAAACGGCCATAGTGGTCCGAAACTGGGTCCGAGAGCTGAGTTCTGGCCTGCAGCCGGTAGCGGGGCACGACCCTTTGCGGTGGTGCTCGAGGCGGGAGGCTGCGAAGATACCCACATGCCAGACCAGTACTGCGTTGGCCCGAGCATGGCGACCGATTGGGGAGAGGAGCGGCCCGACATCGGTCGCGGTCTGCTTCGGCGGGTGCTTGGCTACTTCGTGCCCTACTGGCGCCGCGGCCTGCTGGCCCTGGTTTGCATTGCCGCCGGGACGGCCCTGGAGCCGCAGCGGCGACCTGCTCTCGCGAATGGACAACGACGTCAACGGGATCCAAGACGTGGTCTCGGACACCGTCTTCGGCGTGATCACCAACGTGCTGGTCGCTGTCTCGACACTCGTGGTGATGTTTGTCCTCGACTGGCGACTGACTCTGGGAGCCCTGGCACTGATGCCGCTGGTCCTCATCCCTGCCCGCCGGGTGGGACGCGCCACCTACCACGCGCGCCGGCGTACCCAGGAAAAACTCGCGGAGATGACCGCCTACATGCAGGAGGTCCTCGGCGTGTCCGGCATCCTCCTGGTCAAGGCCTTTACGAAGGAGCGCGCCGAGCGGCAGCGGTTCCAGGGGATGAGCGAGGCCCTGCGCCGGCTCGACGTCCGTCAGGCCATGATCGGCCGCTGGTTCTCGATGATGAGCATGACGCTGATGACGCTCGGACCCGCCCTGCTCCTGCTCCTAGGCGGCTATCTGGTCATCACAGGGCGTACCACTGTCGGCACTGTGGTCAGTGTCGTCACCATCCTCGCCAGCCGACTCGCGGGTGCGGCCGGCTCTCTCGGCAGCACCCACGTCGACATAACCGGTTCCCTTGCGCTCTTCCAGCGCATCTTCCAATACCTCGACCTTCCCGCCGACGTGGCTGATCGACCAGGCGCTGTCGAGCTGCGTGCCCTGACGGGCGCGGTGTCCTTTCGCGACGTGACCTTCACGTACGCTGGTGCCATGCGGCCGGCGCTCGAGTCGGTGTCCTTCGATGTCGAGGCGGGCCAACTCGTGGCTCTCGTGGGCCCCAGCGGCGCGGGCAAGACAACGGCGACGTACCTTCTGGCGCGCTTTTACGACCCGCAGGACGGTGCCGTGATTGCCGACCGGACCGACATCCGCGACGTTACCCTCGAGTCTCTGAGCGGCCACATGGGCATCGTCTTCCAGGACCGCTTTCTCTTCCACGCCAGCGTTCGCGACAACCTCCTCTACGCCAAGCCTGACGCGTCACAGGCTGAGATCGAGGCCGCGGCGGAAGCTGCCTGCCTGCACGACTTCGTCGGATCTCTCTCCCGCGGGTACGACACAGTGGTTGGGGAGCGCGGTCATCGGCTCAGCGGCGGCGAGAAGCAGCGCATGGCGATTGCCCGTGTGATTCTCAGAGACCCGCGGATCGTGATTCTCGATGAGGCGACATCGAACCTCGACACCGTTTCCGAGCAGCTCATTCAGGCCGCGCTGCGGCGGCTCTTCATCGGGCGAACCTCATTCGTCATCGCCCACCGCCTCTCCACGGTGGTGGCGGCGGATGTCATCTTGGTCCTGGATCGCGGCCGCGTTGTCGACCGCGGTAGCCATGACGAACTCCTCTCCCGTGGAGGCCTCTACCGGACTCTCTATGACAAGCAGTTCAGAAAAGACGCAGCCACCAAGCAAGCCGACGAGGTTGTCGCGGTTCCCTGACGCTAGCGAGCTCCGGAGCAGCCGAACCGTTTGACGCGGGCGTCTGGAGCCTCGCCAGAAGCGTGCCGGGTTCGGCGGGGTTGTAGGTATCGCCCTCGTGGAAGTCATGGAGCTCGGTGCTGGGCAGGCTGTCTGAGCCGATGAGCACACGTCCGGGCCGGAGCACTCGCAGCACCTTGGCGAGCAACCGGTTCTGCAGCGTGCCGGTCGGCACGTGGTGCAACATCGTGAAGGATCCGCACGCGTCGAACGAGGCGTCATCGAAGGCCAGGTGGGTGGCGTCCGCGTGCCGGACCTCGTTCGTCGGGTGGTTCGACGGAGCGACGGAAGAGAGGCCCCCATTCGAGCTTTCCAAGCGAGGCACTGCGTCTCTTGGGTTTGGCGCGGCCGACCCTCCCCAACCCATTTGCTCGAAGACTGCATGGCGTGACTAGCCGAGTCCTCCCGGCACATCCCACCCCAGGGCCCAGAGTCCGGCGTTTGTCATCTTGCCTTCCGCCACTAACATGGTCGCGCGGCGCTTGTTCCGCGCCGACGTCGTTCCGCGCTTGCGGCGAGGCGTGAATCGTTGCAGATACGACACCGGATCGCTCGGCAGCCGCTTGCTCTCGCTCCAGCCAAAACACAGTCCTTCGTCGAGAACGTGTTCGAACGTGACACTGGGAGTGCCTGACCCCGCCTTCTGTATCCGCAGCCATATCCCTTCGGAGGTCGCATGGTGCGTACTCAGCCAATCGCGCAACTCTTGACGGCCATTGAACGACATAACAGGAAGATCAGTCCGGTCGCTGGCACTCGTCTTCCGTGGCATCTGGATGGGCAGTGTTTGGGGTTGACCCGTGAAGGCGGACCACCATGATGTGGGGTAGAACCCACGAAGGAAGTCCAGACGGACCGACGGGAAGGTCGAAAGTTCAGCGACGAGTACAAGGCCGAGGTGGTCGCCTTGGTGCGTCCAATATCAGATCCAGCCCGAACTCAAGCTCCTTCAAGTAGTCGTACGAATCGGGGAGGGTGGGCGGAAGAGGGCAGTGAGCCGCCGGTCACCTCACGCCCGGGCGTCAGGATCGCACGGTGACCCGAGTCGCGGCCTGGGCACTTGGCGCCATGAGCTTCGCCCTCGGAGCCGCCGGTCTCGGCCTCGTTATTGCTGGCGATGACGTCACCGCCTTTCTGCTCTCGGGACATGCCGACGCGGCCATGATCGCCACGGCGGGCGCTGTGCTGAGCCGGATCATCCTCCAGCGCCGGCCGCGCCATCCGATCGGCTGGGGCGCCGTGGTGGTCGGTGCGGTGGCGGCGGGTCTCGGCGACCGCCGGGCGGCCAAACCGACCGCTCCCCGATCGCGGTAGGCCAATCCCGGCTGAGGGTCCGAACAGCCGGCCGCTGCCGGGTACCACGCACGAAGCGAGACGTGTTCGCTCCGCCCCCGACATGCCAACGAGTGCCCGGCCGCGCACTCGCCGGTCGCGATTGCCCGGTGAGACCGCGGATCGCGCTCCTTGTCGTGGGAACGCTCTGCGCCGGAGCCGCCGCCCTGCTGGCTCCCGCGTGCGTGGGCGCTGCGGCGGCCCACAGGTGGTCGCCGTTCGTGCTGGTGACCGGACTACTTCTGCTCCGGGTCGTCGCCCATGAGGACGGAGTCTTCGTCACGCTCGCCGCGGTGCTGGCGCGGCTCCCTGGCCGGACGCTCCCTCTCTGTGTCGAGGTTGAGAAACACGGTGACCATGGCGACGAGGACCATGGCGGCGACCTTGCCGTCACCGGCTCCCTGTCAGCGCCGCTGTGGTGGCGGGCCGCTCGGCCGTCGGAGCGCAGCCCTCGGCGGCCTCTCGTCCCCCCGATGTCGCAGATCGGCTCGCCTCGGGCGTGCCCGACATGCTCGCCGGGACAGGAGCGCGGATACAGCGAGTCGCAGCTACGTCCATTGTCCGTTCGGCCCGGATCAATTCGGGGGGCGCAATCCAGCCAGAGTGACCGCGACGAGTCGACGGACCGCGGCCTTGGACGGCAGGCTGCTGGCCGCGGTCAGGGCGTGCAGGCAGTAGCTCGCCAGCTCTTCAGGCGCGACATCGTTCCGGAGGTCGCCACCTTCTGCGCCCTCCGTCAGCAGACCTCGGATGAGTGCGTGGACCTGGTGCTGCGCGCGGCCCACATGCTGATCTCGATGCAGGAACGCCGCGAGTTCCGTGTTTCGGTGCCCGCGGGATTCGTGGGCGATGAGGGCGAAGACCTCCAGCACAGCGTGGAGGCGCTCGCCGGCGTCGCCGGCCTGGTCTTGGGCTTCTGCGAGTTGTTCAAGGTGTCCGGCAATCTGACGTTCGTGCCAGGCCAGCAGGATCGCCTCGACGTCTGAGAAGTACTTGTACAGGGTCGCGCGTCCGATGCCCGTCTCCTCGGCGATCTGCGACATCGTCACCGAGAGGAGCCCGTGCGCGCCGACCAGCGCCGCCGTCGTATCCAGGATGGCGAGGCGGACGTCACGGCGGTGCGCCTCGATGGTCTCATTCCACAGCTTGGGCATCGTCTCAGTATACGGGACGTCCGACACCGTGGCAGTCTGACTTGACAGCGACACACTGTCTCGATCACTCTTCGGCGATGACATCCAGCCTCAACGACCACGCCCGTGGGAGGAGACCCAGATGGCTGAGCTGCCTCGCTTCCCCAACGCCGACCGTGACACCGACACGAGCGCGGAGCACGTGTCGACGACCGGCAGGCCACGGTGGGTGGCTGTGCTTGGGATCGGTCTCGCGATCGCCCTGGTCGTGCTGGTTATGGTCCTGCACGTCACCGGCGTCATCGGTCCCGGCAGCCACTAGGCGAGTGCGCGCGCGAGTTCCCGTTCGGAACACGGTTGAGCTAGTTGTGTCTGGTTTGCGGCCCGCCCTGCAAACGAGCCTGGGTGTGGCCAGGTGATCGAAGCAACCGGCCTGAGCAAACGCTACGGCCGAACCTTGGCGGTCGATGACCTGTCCTTCACCGTCCCGCCGGGTCAGGTGACCGGGTTCCTCGGCCCGAACGGGGCCGGGAAATCGACGACGATGCGCATGATCCTCGGCCTGGACGCGCCGAGCTCGGGCACGGTGACCGTCAACGGGAGGCCGTACGCCGAGTACAGACGGCCGCTCTTCGAGGTCGGGGCACTTCTCGACGCCAGGGCGGTGCACGGTGGCCGGAGTGCCTACAACCATCTCCTGTGCTTGGCACTGAGCAATGGGATCGGCCGAGCCCGAGTAGCTCAGGTGCTCGACCAGGTCGGGCTTGTGAGCGTGGCGGGCAAGCGAGTTGGCGGGTTCTCGTTGGGCATGGCTCAGCGTCTTGGGATCGCCGCCGCACTGCTCGGCGATCCGCGCGTGCTGATGTTCGATGAGCCGGTCAACGGCCTCGACCCCGAGGGTGTCGTGTGGATCCGCGACCTGTTGCGGGCACTCGCCGCCGAGGGGCGCACCGTCTTCCTGTCCAGCCACCTGATGAGCGAGATGTCAGTCACCGCTGATCGGCTGATCATCATCGGGCGCGGCCGGCTGATCGCACAGACGACGGTGGAGGACTTCCTGAAGGGTGGCTCTGGGAACTTCGTGCGGATCCGCTCGCCCCAGCACGACGCGGTCGCGACGCTGCTGACCGCGCAGGGGGCTGAGGTCATTGGGCACGAGACGGACACACTCCGTGTGATCGGGGTCACCACCGAGGCAGTCGGCGAGCTGGCACGCGCCAACGGACTCACCCTGCTTGAGCTGTCGGCTCAGCAGGCATCGCTCGAGCAGACCTACATGAAGCTCACAAGGGACGCCGTCGACTATCGCCATGCCGAGGACGATCCTGTCTCCGCCGAGAGCCGAGGTCGGTCGTGAACGTCGTCGCGACGACGCCGGCGTACAGCCCGCTGACGGGCTTCACCAATGTCCTCCGGTCGGAGTTCTGCAAGCTCGGCTCGGTCCGGTCGACGTACTGGACGCTCTTCGCAGCGGTGGCGTTCAACGTCGTGCTGGCGGGGCTGGAGGCGATCATCCTTCCGGGGCATCTCAGCGCCCATGACAAGGCAACCCTCGACGCGACCAGGGTCAGCCTCGGCGGCATTCACTTGTCGCAAATCGCGTTCGGCGTGCTGGGTGTGCTGGTCATCACCAGTGAGTACGGCACTGGCATGATTCGCGCCACCCTCAGCGCGGTGCCGCAGCGTCGTCTGGTGCTCGCCGCCAAGGCCCTGGTGTTCACTGTTGTCGGCCTTGTCATCGGGGTCGTCGCGAGCTTCGCGGCCTTCTTCGTTTTTCAGGCCTTCCTGCCCGGGGACAGCCTGCGCTCGTCGATCGGCGATCCCGGCGTCCTGCGGGCCGTCATCGGAGGCGGTCTCTACCTGACGGTGCTCGGACTTCTTGGCCTGGGCCTCGGCGCGATCATCCGGGTCAGCGCCGGCGCGATCGCGGTGCTCGTCGGGGCTCTGTTCGTGCCGCAGATCCTCGTCCACCTGCTGCCGCAGTCCTGGCAGGCCGTCATCGGTCCCTACGTTCCCATGGAGGCAGGCAACCAGATCTTCTCCGCCCGTCAGGAGGCAGGCAACCTGGGAGCCTGGGCGGGATTCGGCGTGTTCAGCGTCTATGCGGTCGTCGCCCTTGCTGTCGGTTTTCTCGTGATCAGCCGCCGTGATGCGTAGGAGTTCGACATGGCTGACGACTTCGAGAACCCGACCGAGCCGAAGAGCCGGGAGCGGATCGTCCAGCGCCTCGACAAGATGGTGGCGTCCGGACGGGTCACCGAGACGGAAGCCGCACGGCTGCGCGCGGCAGCCGAACCAGATCAGTTCGACGAGGCGGTCCGGAGCATCCGCGTCAGACACGCCGGCGTGAGGCTGGACGCGGCAGTCGAGAGCGGCGAGATGACTCAGGAGGAAGCGGACGGGTACCTCACGAGACTTAAACAGGGAGAGCATCCGCGTGGCCTTCGAAGCCACCTCGGCATGCTGCGCCGGAAGTCTCGCAGCTGACCATCGAGTGCGCCCGGCCGAGGCGCGATCATCACGTCGATGGTGTGGGTCGTTGCACCCACCGAGACCGCACCCGGCCGCACCACGCGGCCGGTCAGGATTCAGGTGATTGTGACCGTGCCGCGCATGCCACTGGCGTAGTGCCCATTCACGTGACAGCCGTACACGTAGGTGCCGGAGGCTGACGGGAAGGTGAAGGTGAGGGTCTTGGCCTGGCCAGGCGGGACGTCGATGGCGTTGTTGCCGGCCGACTGGGTGCCGTTCATCCCCTGCATCTCATGTTCGTGCCGGTCCTGCATGCCTTGGTCCTCGAGCACGAACTCGTGCTCCAGGGCGCCCGTGTTCTGGACCTGAAACGACACTGTCTCACCCGCCTTCACAGAGATGGTGCCGGGCTTGAAGCGGAGCTGATCGGTCATCCGCACTTGGACCGTGCGGTCGGGCACGGCCGGGCCCGAGGAGGAGCCACACCCGGACGGGTGCCGGGGTCACTCGTATCGTAGGGGGAGCGTTCCAGGGACACCGGGCCTCGATGCGCGCGTGGTCACGATATCCGCGCTCAACGCCCTGCCGAGGTCCCTGAGCTGTCGGGACCAATGGCACTGGCCTGACCCGCGTGACGCCCTCACGATCGGTGTACGCCCTGGGCCAGTGCGCCAGGAGCGAACGGCGAGTGAGGAGAGACAAGGATGTTTCCCGGCGATCCGGAGGGCCGCGACTGCGATGGTCGCCGGTAGGTCAGGCCCAGACGAGTGCGAGGTGGCGACGTGATCACCGGACTGCCCCGGAAAGCGGCCGACGCCGCCGAGCACATGACAGTTGTTGCCGTCGTGCCGACGCCCCGTCGCACGCGACACGTCCTCATCGCCGTGTGGCTCGCGGCGGTCCTCGTGTTCGGCGGATTGACCGCGTATTCCCGCGCCGTCAGCGCTCCGCTCGCCGACCCTGATCCCGCATACCAACGGCCCGGCTTCCTCGACGTCATCCCTGCCTACGCAGCTCCTCCTCTGGGTGTGAACCTTCCAGTGCCGCACGCACGCAGCGTGGTCTTCTTCACTCGCCCGCAGCTGGAGCAGGACCTGCTGAGCTCCGTGGGAGCCGACGCGAGTCTTCAGTCGGCGGCACGTATGGTCGTGGTCGTATGCGGGCCGGGAGCGGCCGCAACGTCAGCCGGCTCGATCGCCGTCGTTGCCCAAGACGTCACCTGCCCAGCCGCGGGCCTGTACAAGATGCGCTCGCCGCGCGATGGTGGCGCCCCGGTGGGGTACGCCATCGTCAGCTCGTCGGGCATGGTGCGGTACTCCACCCTCGACCCCGAGGTAACGCGACTGCTGGATGAGGTCGAACTCATGACCAGGGGCGTGTCGTGAGTGTGCGCCGGCGGGTGTTCCTGGCGCTGTCGACTCTGGTCGCGGTGGGCATTGAGGTGCAGATCTTTCTCTCGTACGGAGACAAGGACGCCGGCTTTCACTACCTCGCCCACTTCTTCGCCGGCGCCTCGGCGGCCCTGTTGGTGATGTCGGTGGTGGCGTGGCGGCGCGGGCGACCGGTGCGATTCCCGCTGCTCTGGGTCATCGCGGCACATCTGTTTGCGATGGCGCCCGACTTCGCCTTCCTTGACGGCGCGCCGCACGCGCACTGGATGGATATTTTCTTCGGGCACATCACCATCCACTTCATTCCCGGCGCCAACCTCACCCTGTTGTTGGTCTTTGCCGGCAGCCTCGCCGTGTACCTCGCAGTCCTGGATCACATCGCGCGCATGGAGGCAGCCGCTTTCGTGAAGCACAAGTGGGCGTAACCGCGCCAAATCGGGAGGCGGGTCGAATGGCCCGCGTGTCGCGTGCCCCACGGCACTGTGCACGGCCGGGGGCCGCGGCGACGATGAACGGAAGACGAACGACAGTTCGGGAACCCGGTCACACAGCTGCAAAGCGCCGTGCTACCCGGAGCTGAGCAGAGCGTCGAGCGTCGCTGTCACGTCGGTGAGGGTGCCCAAATCACGCAGGCGGATGTTCCCGGCGCTGTCGACGACGAGCGTCGTCGGCGGTGCGTCGACGCCGAAGTTCGCGGCCACGTCGGATGCTGGGTCGGCCACGCTGGGGTAACTCACTTTGAACTCCTGCACGAACGCGCGCGCGTTGGCATTGTCATCGCGGATGTCGACGCCGAGGAACTGCACCCCGCGCGCGCTGTACTTGACCACGATCGCCTTGAGTTCAGGCTGCTCCTGGCGGCAGGGCCCGCACCACGACGCCCAGAAGTCGACGACCACCGGGTGGCCGTGCAGACTGGCCAGGTTGAGGGTCGAGCCGGTCAGGGACGTCCCCGTGAGCGACGGTGCGGGCTGGCTGGTGCGCGATTCCGCGGACACTCGGCTGGCCACGTCAGGTTGCAAACCGCAACTGCTCAGTGCCACGCCGACCGCGAGGGCCGCGACCTAGGCGACGCATCGGAGCTTCCTCTACGAACCGGGCTGCAGCGGCGTTCGCTTGACATCGTCCCCTCAATTGAACCGAACCTCCATCGCGGCGAGGGACGCAATCAGGACCGCAGCAGCGATGACAGCCGTGATGTGCCATCCGGCTGACATTCTGCGGCCCTCGACGCGAAGGGGAAGGAGAGCCTGCCAGCACAGAGTGTGCGCGCTCCCGCGGGGGCGTACGGCGGTGGCGCGACGAAAGCCGAGGCGCCTGCCGGAGCCCCGGGCGCGTTCCAAGAATGGGGTCTCAGTGTGCAAGGCTCCACGGCGCGTTCCTTGTGGCGAGCAACTAATCGGATCGATAGTTGCGCCGCAGAGAGGCGCCTCGGCGCCTCTGAGGGGATGCTCGGGGCCTCACAGGGATGCCGACGAGCTACATCGATGGTTGGCTCACTCGGGGGTTGTGTCGCCGGTCAGAGTGGCCAGCCGCGGAGAACCGGCGTACTGCAGGAGCGTGTCCATCCCTCCCGCGGCGTGGTGCAACTCATGACAGTGGATCATCCACACCCCGGGGTTGTCGGCGACGAAGCGCACTGTCACGGTGGCGTGGGGGGCCACGCCGATCACGTCCTTGAGCATCAAGGCCCGCCACGGGTGGCCATTGAGAACCACCGGCTCGAAGGCGTGACCGTGGAGGTGCATCGGATGCACCAGCTTGCCGTCGTTGACGAAGGTCAGCTCGACGGTGTCGCCCCTATGCACGAGGACAGGAGCGGTGTCGGGGAAGCTCTTACCGTTGATGGAGAATTGAGATCCGCCCATCGACATGCCCGACATCCCGCCGCCGCTCATGCCACTGGACCCCTCGTTGAGGTGCAGCGTGGCACTGACGGTGGCTGTGGCGGCGGTCGACGGCGGTGCGGCGGCACTGTATGTCGAGAGATCGACCGCCGCCGCGTCGCCATTCCACGACGCGTCCGTGGCACCGCCCGTTCCCGCGGTCGTGAGAGGAATCGTGATCTGCCGCGCCGCGCTGGTTCCGTCATGCCAATCGAGGGACCACGACCCGCTGGGCACGGTGAATCCGAGGTCCACACGCTCTCCCGCAGCGACCGGCACCGGTGCCTGGATGGGGGCGCCGTCCGCGACGTCGTGGCCATCTGTGGCCAGGATGCGCACTGCGGTGCCGTGGACGTGCACGTTGTGGGTGAGGAACCCGGCATTGACAACGCGCACGCGCGCGGTCTGACCAGCAGCCAGGCGCAGGGGGGGCACGGCGCTGCCGGTGTGGCCGTTGACCGTGTCGATGCCGTAGGCCATCATGTCCATGCCGTCGCCTGGGGGCGGCGCTGTCAGCATGGGCCCGATCGCCCACTCATCGACCACGATGGTCGTGTCGGTGGCGGTGGCCGCGCCGGGCGTGACCGGGTCGACGATGAGCGCGCCGTACAGGCCCTTGTCCTCCTGTTCGGCGCTGTGCTGGTGGGGGTGATACCAGTACGTCCCAGGGACGGCCACGACAAAGGCGTACGTCGCTGTTCCCCCCGAAGGGGTGGCATCCTGGGTCACGCCGGCCACGCCGTCCTCCCCATTGGGCACGGGGATCCCGTGCCAATGGATCGTGGAGGGCTGCGGGAGCTGATTGCGGAACGTCACCCTGACCAGGTCACCCTGACGAACGCGCAACTCTGGTCCCGGGACCGTTCCATTGAAGGCCCACCCTTGTGTCGTGACCCCAGGTCCCAGGGTGAGATTCGTTGGGGCCGCGGTGAGAGTGAAGTTCCGGACCTGGCCACCGGCCACGGGCGCTGGCTGCCCGCCGCTGGGCCCGACGAGGGTGCGACTGGAACTCGGCGCGGTGCCGCAGGCGGCGAGGAGGACCGCGACAAAGCCGATCAGGACCGGGGAGCGGAGTGGTTGACCAGCGGTTGATCCGCAGCGGCGGGGATGTCCTGTCACGGCAGGCAGGCTACTACATGATCCCTAGTAGACATCCTCGCCCGAATGGTCGACGCTGGTGCCCGACGCCGGTGGAGCTGTGCCGTACGCGAGTTCATCGCGGTGCCATACCCGGCGCAGACGGAGAACCAATCATCCAGTAGACATGATGGCGCCCTTCTGTCCTGGGGGCTATCATCCGCATGGGCGATCACCATTGAGGAAGGGAAGATCAAGAGTGAAGCGTTTGGGGCGCTCTGCCGTGGCCGCTACCGTTGCCAGCGTAATCTTGGGGTCGACTGCCATCACTGCGGCTGCCAACAAGACTGGCCCCGATTACGTGACCTCAGACAACGTCACCTTCGTCAAGAGGATGCCGTTGGCGGCTGACGGGGTCGGGGCCCGCGTGATCGGCCACTACCTGTATGTGACCAGCACCAAGGACCTCGAGATCTACGACATCACCACGCCGGAGAACCCGACGTTGGTCGGCGCGGTCACGGTGAATGTGGAGTTCGAGAACGAACAGGTGCCGACCGACGGCAAACTGCTCGGCATCAGCGGCCAGACTCCGACCGTCAATACCGGTGGGCTTTGCCCGGGTACTGTGCGTACCGGCTGCCTGGCTCTGTACGACGTCCGCAACCCTGCCGCGCCCACCCTGATCACCAACGTAGCCAACGCCGGTGACCACACGTCGGCCTGCGTCACCGTCGCCGGGCAGACCTGCGCCTACATGTACGGCTCCGGCGGCCACATCACCGATACGCGCACGGCGCTCACAAACGGCCAGGCGACGCTGCTTGCGACGAAATGGACAGATGCCGTTGTGGCGCGCGGGTTTGCCCGCCCATCCAGCTGCCACCACGTAACCGAGGCGCGGCCCGGGGTACTCGTCGTTGCGTGTGAGCCTGTCTATATTCTCTCCGTCAACCCCGGGGATGGTGGATCAATCGACAATCCTGCGGTGCTGGGCGCAGCCAACTACAGCCAGGCACCTGATGACCAGCAGCGTTTCGTGCACAGCGCGATCTGGCCCAACGGCGGCGCGGACAAGATCCTGCTCACCGGTGGCGAGACGAACATACAGCCGACCTGTGGTGCCACCAACGGGGCGTTCTCGACCTTTGTGACGGGCGGGACACCACAGGCTCCCACATTTACCTACGCTGACGAGATCAGACCCGTCGCAGGCAACTACACCGACGGGAATCCACCGCAGGGCACGTTCCACCTTGGCTGCTCGGTGCACTGGTTCGAGCAGAACCCAACCTTCCTCAACGGCGGCCTTGTCGCCCTGGCCGAGTATGAGAACGGCACCAAGTTCCTGCAGATCGGCGCAGACGGAAAGATCACCCAGGTCGGCTTCTTCGAACCGCTCGGTGGTTCGACGTCGGCACCCCATTGGGCGCCCGACAATCGCACTGTCTATGCCATCGACTACCAGCGCGGAGTGGACGTCATCCATTGGGACGGCCCGCTGACCGCTCCTGTCAACGTTCCCGAAGTGCCAACACCGGCGCTGATCGTCACCCTCGGGCTCGGCGTCGCGACGGCTGCTTGGTACGTTCGGCGTCGGACCGCATTGAGGCAGGGCTGATCACGTCGCGTGTTTCCCCTCACCCTCGCTCGAGGCGAACATCCTTCCCGAACATTTCAGCGCCCCTGACACGTGAACGCGGCCCGAGCCTCGACGGAGTCCGACGGTCACCCCCAGGGACTGACCCGCAGACGAGTAGCCACGGCACCTCCAGTCACGACGAGCATGACCACCAGTCCGGCCACGAGCAGAACCAGCGGAAACGAGGAATCGGCCGGGTTGGCTGCACCCGGCGCCACGGCAGGTGCGCCTGGGGCATTGGCGGGCCGCAGGCCGCTGAGGTTCGTCGAGTAGGGCCGAGTCGCCGTGCAAGTGTTGTCGGTGAACTGAGCTGGACCGCCTCCGTCAGGCACAAAGAGGTACTGGGTCCGAGCAACGAAGGTGCGGTCCACGGAGGTGGCAGCGGCGTTGAGATCCGGTGTGCCAACCACCTCGACGGACCGAGGTATCGCGCTGCCCCGCCAGACGTCGTCCACCCGGACCGTGGCCACCCGGTCGCCATTGCTCAGACCGGTAACGGTGCCGATGAACACAATCGGTGCCGAGCGGATCGTCTGTTGATCGGAACCCCCACCGGCACAGGAAGCGTTGGCCACTGCGGGAACCAGCAGTAGGACCGCCAGCGCAACCAACGGACCCACCGTTGCGAGGAGCCACAGCGGCTTCTGCCTGTTGGGGGTTGGGCAAGGGAGTGGCGCCGCCCGCATTGGATCACCTTCTGTGCCGGCGGAGGTATCAGCAGAGTAGACACCCTGGCGACGTCATGCACTGACTCCCGGCCGCGGCGCCCCAGGGCAACACGGCCTCGACGCCCGCTGGGCAGGCGATCCACCCTGCGTCGGGCGGACCCCCGGACCAAATTTGCCTGGAACGGCACGGCGCCCGCGGACATTGCCCGGCGACCGGACCGACGGGCGCGGCGAGGCCGGTGTCGTCCCTCGCCAGCGAAAGGCGCCGCGTCGCACATCGACGCTGACATCCTGGAGCCCGGCGCCGAGCAGTCGCCCCGGCAGGTCCCCCGGCCGAATCGCGGTCAGCGTGTCCCCGAGGTGCGCAACGATGAAGAGGGGACCGGAGATGCTGTCACTGCCGGCGAAGGTACCGCCGGCGCGAAGGACGCGGACCACCTCTTGGAAGAGGCCGTCCTGCGCCGCCGGCGAGGGGACGTGGTGGAGCATGGTGAAGCACACCACCACGTCGAATGCGCCGTCCGCAAAGGCATCGACGTGGCGTCGCCGTTCTGGACATCGACGGCGGCGCCAAGCCGTCTCGCCAGCCGTTCGGTCGCGAGCCCATCCCGTTCCAACGCGGTAAGTCGGCCGCATCGCGAGAGGAGCCAATCCGTGGTCAAACCCGGGCCCGGCCCCAGCTCGAGTCGGGTAACTATGACCGTCCCCCACGGCAGTTCCCCAGGAGGGTGGGCACCCCGCTCATGGCGAGCCTTCACCGGCAGCGGCGTCGCGGCCCCTCTAGTCAGTATGGAAGCTGGCCGGCCATGAAG
>JAEKNN010000068.1 GCA_016464795.1 Candidatus Amunia macphersoniae
CAGATGGCCCATACCGCCGAGCTCGAGCACGCCGTGTTCGCGGAGTTGCGCGAGGTCGACCGCATCAAGAGCGAGTTCATGATGCTGGCGTCGCACGAGCTGAGGACACCCTTGACCAAGATCAAGGCGTGGTTGGCACTGATGCAGGACGCCGGCCATCACCTTCCCCAACAGGCGCGCGAAGAGGGCTTTCACGAGCTGCGCACGGAGACCGAGCACCTCGGCCGGCTCACCGACAACCTCCTCTGCATCGCTCAGCTCGAATCGGGCGAGATCCGCCTGCGACCCACGACGGTGGACTTCACGGCGGTTCTCCGGCAGGTGGTCTCGCGCTTCGTCGAGGTCGCCGACCGGGGACGCTTCCTGGTGCACATCGACTCAGATCTGGGCAGCCTCTACGTCGACGAGGAGCGTTTGGCACTGGTCCTCGCCTGTCTCATCGACAACGCGCTCAAGTTCGCTCCCGACAACGACGCTGTCGAGATCACCGCCCTGCGGGTGGTCAACAAGGCGCACATCGAGGTGCGTGACAATGGCAGGCGAATCCCCGAAGACGAGGTGGAGCGCGTATTCGCGTCGTTCTATCAGGTGGAGAATCCGCTGCTGCGCCAGCGCGGTGGCTTCGGGGTCGGCCTCTACCTGGCACGTCAGCTCGTGGAGCGCATGGGCGGACGCATCTGGCTGGACAACAAGACCGCCCGCGGCAACTCCTTCTTCATCGCCGTTCCACTCGAGGAGCCGGCATCGTGACCCGGTGTGGTCATGTCAGGGGTCACGGTTATTCCGGCACCGTGAAAGTCCGCAACACTCGGGTAACCGCCTCAGGTGACAACCTGAACCCGTGCTACGTTGCCGGGATTCATCAGCCCGCCCGAGGTGCCGTGCATCCATGAAGACCTATATCGAGTCGTCGCTGGGACAGTCGTCCTTGCCGGGACGACCGTCCGGTCACGAGGCGACGGTTCTGGTGATCGATGACGATCCCTCGATGCACGACATCCTGGCCGTGCTGGGCAACCAGCATGGTTTCGGCATCCAGTTCGCGGAGGACGGCACCGACGGCCTGCGCCTCGCCGAACAGAACGATGTCGATCTCATCGTCCTCGACCTCAACCTCCCCGGGGTCACCGGCTTCGACGTCTGCCGGCGGATTCGCGCGCTGGGTATCGAGATCCCGATCGTGATGGTCTCGGCGAGCTCGGACCCCGTCGATGTTGTGGTCGGGCTGGAGATCGGCGCCGACGATTACGTCGTCAAGCCGTTCGAGATTCGCGAGCTGGCGGCCCGCATCAACGCCAAGCTGCGCCGCCAGCGGTCCAGCCAGTCTCAGGTTCGCCCCGGCCGCCTCAAGTTCCCCGGGCTGATCGTCGACGTGGGCCGCCACGAGGTGCTCCGCGACGGCCTGGCGGTGACCCTGACCCCCACCGAGTTCGACCTTCTTGCCCTGCTCTCTGCATCGCCGGGGCGGGTGATATCCCGCACCGAGATGATCCAGAAGGTCTGGGGACAGGGCGCCGACCTCGACCTGCGGAGCGTCGATGCCCACGTCTACCGGCTGCGCCGGAAGATCGAACCGGAGGGTCCGCGACCGACATACATTCACGCGGTTCCTGGCATCGGTTACCGGTTCGAGCGGCGCGGCCTCACCGATCGGCTGTCCCGCGTCCAGGATGACAGCGAGCTCTCCATGGACCAGGCCGTCGCCCAGTAACCGGATCGTGGGGCGCGCTCAGGAGGCCACTGGTCGACGGGGAGCACGATGGCGGCGGCGGATCTCCTGCGAGACCAGCACCCACTGGCCACGCTCGTTGAGGCCTGCCGGACGGACATCCACGAGCTGGCTGTCCAGCAGCGAGAGCGCCCGTCCTTGGGGCAGGGCGAAGTCCAGACAGGAGGCAATCTCGCCGCCCCAGCGGCGATGCTCGACCATCCCCTCGAACACCGCCAGGCTGCGGCTCATGCGCCGCGCCTGGGGTCCGCCGGTGATGTAGGCCACGCGGTACATCTCACCGGGCTGCAGGCGGAAGCGCTCGACCACGCTGCGATCACGCACCAGGCGGCCGCGTCTGACTGAGGTGGGGACCTGGTCCGTTGGACTCGTCGAAGCGATTGAAGCGTTCATGCCAGGAATACTGGGCCGTCGACCCGGACCGACCGTCAGACGGCGGGTGACGCGCGGGTCACGGGACCGTCCACAGTCGCCGACCTCGGCCGCGCCCGATCGTGCGGCCTCGCACCCAAACCGTCGTCACAGTGCCACGCCCCGGTGACGCGGGCGCGATGACGGGCTCGGCGCCATCCATAGAATCGAAGCCATGGCAACTGCATCCCAGATCACCATGATGCGTGAGATCTCAGCCGCCGGGGATCGCGAGCGAACCGGCGCCCTCGATGTGGAATGGGACGGCGCCAAGGCCAGCCTCTTCTTCATCTTCGGTCACGCCAACCATGTCGAATTCGAGACCGCCGACGGTCGCAAGCTGGTCGGTGGTGACGCCTTGAACGCCATGGTGCAAGAGCTTCCCAACGACTTTCACGTCGCTCCATGGCGACGCGCCATGGTCACAGACGACACCGTCCGCTGTACTGCCGAGGACCTGATGTTTCTGTTCCGCCGCGACCCCAGCAAGAACGCCACTCGTACGCTCGGTCATCAGGAGCCCCCGCCCGTCGTCGAGACGCCTCCGCCTCCACCTCCGCCGGACCTGCGTCTCGAGAGCCCCGCGGCTGTTGGGGCCGGAGCAGGCGCACCAGGAGCAGATGTCGGCGTCGTCGCCTCGAGCACCGCCGCAGCCGGCGCGGCAGGCGGCGCAGACCCGGCCGGCACACGCGTCAGCGGCGCTGACGAGATCCCGTTCGATCTCGAAGGGTTTCCGCTCCTCCCCCACGGCCAAGCACTGTTCTCTGATGCTGCCAGCAATGTCACCAACCTCGAAGCAGCGATTCCGCACCTGCCGGATTCATTGATCCTGCTGACATGCGGCGATCGTCGGGGGGCTGCGATCGTGGTCAGAGGAGCTGTCACGGACGCCGTCTGCGTGGGCAGCACCGGCGGCCACCTCGGTGATGATGCTGCCCGCGAGCTCTTCAACACCACCGACGGCACGCTCGCCGCCCACCGCCTCGACGACGCAGCCGTGGCCGAAGCGTTGCCGGTGCTCTGGCGATCCCCCCGCGCCTGCGCACCGGTGCCAGGGCAGTGGATCAATCCCGACGGCTTCGTGGCCGGCGTCCGCGCCGCCGGGTACACCTGCGCGCTCCTGGTCAGCGAGTCCAAGGAGCCGGGCGTTGCCCTCTTCAACGGGGGCGACCTGGTGGCTGTGTACACCGCCGCGCGCCCGGCTCCCCTGAACACGCTGGCCGCGGTGCGTCAGCTGCTCCGCGCCAGCGGCGCGCGCGCCACCCTGGTGGGCGTTCCCGCCAGCGCCGGTCGCGAGCCGGAGATAGGAGGAACGTCGTTCCCGCTGGTCATGCCCTCGGCGCTCGAGCCCTGGCTTGGCGCGGTCGAGTCGCCCACCGTCGACCAGGCACCGGCCCCTGAACAGGCACCGCCCGCTGAGCCCGCACTGGCGGTAGTCGAGCAGCTCCCCGCCGACCACGCAGCCAATGACGGCGCAGCCGCGGTCGCCGACCACACAGCGCCGCCGGCGCCCCCCGAGACCGCAGCCTGGGGAGTGCGGGGGCGGGGCCGCCCGGCGGAGCAACCTGCAGAACCAGAGCCACCAGCCTTCACATTTGGATCGATCGACGAGGGCCGATTCGGTTACCAGCCGGCGGTGTTCGTACTTCCCGACGCAGTCGAGCCGTCGGAGGCCGCGACGGCCAGCGGTGTGTCGCAGGCAGCCGAGACCGAGCCGTCCGCTCCCCTGGCCACCCTGGGTGCGATGGGTGACGACACCGAGTTCGTGCCCACCCGCGTTGACGTCGACATCGAGGGTCTGCGCACCGAGCTGATCGGCATCGCCAACGTGTGGCTCGGGGAGGCCGATGCAGGTCAGGTCGCCGCTGTCGTCCTGGCAGCACGTCCTGGCGTTGACGACTTCGTCTCCGCGATCAAGAACATCGCCTCGATGGAGATCCCTGACCACGAGCATGCGGTGGTTCGTGCGATGGCCCGGGAGATGCACTTCCGTGCCGCCGAGGTGCTCTGTGGCGTCTGAGCGCTGCTGAACGTGCAGCAATTCATCACCACTCTCCGCGAACAGCCAGTGGTCTCGCTCGGGGCACTGGCGGCGACGCTGGCGCTCCTGTGCATCACCCTGCTGGGGCGCATCGAACGACTCAAGGACCGTCTGCACATCGCACAGGCGGCAGCCGAGGACGCCGCCAGAGCTGCCGCGCTTGCCGCCCCGGGTGGCATCGATCCGGATGTGGTCCTGGAGCTGCTCCGCACCGGCGAGCGACCGACCCTGGACGCTGTGTACGCAACCATGCAGAGCCGCACTGCCGGCGGCCTGCGTCGCTGATCCGGCGGCCTACCAGTCGCGCCGTTTGAAGAGGCGGCGGTCGGCGGAGGTGACCGCGATCCACGCCGACTTCCAGCTGACGTGCACAGCGTCCTCACGCAGCCGTCGCAGAGTGTCCTGGGCCGAACGCTCAGCAAGGCCGCTCTGCCGCGAGCTCCAGCCGCGTCTGGACGGCGGCGCGGACGGTGACGGATCCCGAACCGTCCAGGGTAGCGACGCGTCGCGTTTGGCCGGGGCCGCGGCCGCCGCCGAATGGACACGGAACCCGGGCTTGGCAGCGATCGCCCCAGCGGCCGGCGCCGGCGCAGCGGCGGCATGTCCGGTCGCGGTCACATCCACCGAAGTCGGGGCCACCTTCTGCGGTGTCGCGGCCACGGCTGGGCCCGGTTGGCTGATCACAAACCCGTCTCCGGCCGTGGCAGAGCCCGCGACCGGTGAGCCTGCGGTGGTCACGAACGCGGTGTCGTCCGGTGCCGGTGTGGCAGGTGCTTGACGGTCCCGACCGAGGTCTTGCGCTGTGAAGACGAGATCGTCGCCTGGCTCCGAGCCTGGCCTGTTGGCCGAGCCGCTGCCGCCTGAGGTGTCGGTCGGCATCAAGAGATCTCCAGGGTGGGCTGCTGGGCCCATCCTACGCCCGGCTCTACGCGTGCTTGGAAAAGATCGTGTCGCGAAGCGGTTCCGTCGGACTGTCGACGGGCGGTGGCAGCGGAGAATCCAGGCAGGACACAACTCATCTTCCCGACAGGAATCCAAGGAGTCGCCAGAGCGTGAGCATCGCCACCGCCGCCAAGGGCATCGATCCCCGCTACCTCGAGGCGCTGGGGCCACTGCGTCCTCTGATCGATGACGACAGCCTCACCGAGATCATGGTCAACGGACCCGAGATGGTGTACGTCGAGCGCAAGGGGAAGATCCTGCTGACCGACGTGCGTTTCGACAGCGAGGAACACCTCCTCCGCGTCATCGACACCATCGTGTCGTCGGTTGGCCGGCGCATCGATCAGCGCACACCGCTGTGCGACGCGCGCCTTCTCGACGGCTCGCGGGTCAACGCTGCCATCGCTCCGGTCGCTCTGGACGGCCCCATCCTGACGATTCGCAAGTTCAGCAAGGATCCGTACCAGGTCAACGACCTGATCGGATTCGGCACCCTCACCGCGGAGAGCTCTGCGTTCATCCAGGCGTGCGTCCTGGCCCGCGCCAACATCCTGGTCAGCGGCGGAACCGGTACCGGTAAGACGACGCTGCTCAACGTCTGCTCGAGCTTCATACCCATCGATGAGCGCATTGTCACAATCGAGGATGCCGCCGAGCTTCAGCTGCACCAGGAGCACGTGTGCCGGATGGAGTCGCGTCCCTCCGACGTCAATGGTGATGGCCGCATCACCATCCGCGACCTGGTGGCCAACTCGCTGCGCATGCGCCCGGACCGCATAGTGGTGGGCGAGTGCCGTGGCGGTGAGGCGCTGGACATGCTTCAGGCCATGAACACCGGACACGACGGGTCGCTCACCACCATCCACGCCAACAACCCGCGCGAGAGCCTGTCACGTCTCGAGACGCTGGTGCTGATGGCGGGCATGGACCTGCCGCTGAAGGCGATCCGCCAGCAGATCGCCAGCGCGATCAGCCTGGTCATCCAGCTGAGCCGCCTCAAGGACGGTTCGCGCAAGGTCACCTCGGTCACCGAGGTCATCGGCATGGAGGGCGACACCGTCACCATGCAGGAGATCTTCAAGTTCGAGTCCAAGGGCGCCGATCCGGCAACCGGCAAGATCATCGGCGAGTTCAACCCCACAGGCATCCGCCCGAAGATCATCGACAAGCTGTTCGACATGGGTGTGCCGCTGCCGCCACGTCTGGCGCAATTGTTCCCGGACCGTCGTCAACTCCTGCAGCAGCAGTCGATGTTGCAGCACCAGCGCACCGGTTGACCGCCGGCGACATGGCAGTCGCTTACGCTGCTGCCGATGGACCTGCCGGTGCGCGCGGAGTGGCTCGAGGGCGAGTTGATCCTGACTGCCACTCGAAACGGCTACGAGCGGCTGCGTGAGTGGATGCGCGCCGAGCCGGAGGCGGCAGCCCATCTCGAACAGACGGGCACAGCCACAGGAGTCCTGCTCGCCGAGGTGATCCTGAGCGGGACCATGTCACCGCGAGTGACCTTCAAGGCGGACGGTGTTCGTCTGAGGATCACGGGTTCCGCCGAAGCGTTCTTGGTGCGCAACTTTGAGGGCTTGGGGACCGTCGTCTCTCCGGGCAGTCATAGCCACTGGGATTACTTCCCAGGTCATCCCCTGCTTGCTTCCGACAGCGTGCCAACGCTGGTCGAGGTCCTGCCCGATGGTGTAGAGGGCTCAGGATAGGTTTACCGGTACTGGCGTACGGCTCCCTCTCGTGCCCCGAGCGAACTGAGACATCGACATCACGCAGCCCAAGTCGAGAGAGTCAGCGCGCGCCCAGCTCCCGCAGGGGTGGGAGCCGCAGCCGTCACCGCGCAGTGAGCACCGTACACCAACCCGCCGTCGGTGCCGCGAGCGGCCTAGTTGTCGCCCACCACCTGAAGCGACTGGAACAGCTCGATGGGGACGCCCTCGCCCTCGGCTGAGAGGTGATCGAAGAAGTGCGGGACGATCCCAGTTGGACCGAAGGACCCGAGCACATTGCCGTCCTCGTCGAGGCCGGTCTGGTGGAAGGCGAAGATCTCCTGGAGCTGCACGTGCTCGCCGTCAGTGCCCAACACCTCGGTGATGCTCACCACCTTGCGGGTGCCGTCGCGCATGCGCGACTGCTGCACGATGATGTTGACAGCAGAGCCGATCTGCTCGCGAATGGCGCGCGACGGCAGCTCTGCGCCGGCCATGAGCACAAGCGTCTCGAGCCTGCCGATGCACTCCTTGGCATTGTTGGCGTGGAGGGTGGTCAGCGAGCCATCGTGGCCCGTGTTCATGGCCTGGAGCATGTCCAGCGCCTCGCCGCCACGACACTCACCGATGACGATGCGGTCAGGGCGCATGCGCAGGGAGTTGATCACCAACTCGCGAATCGAGACCTTGCCTCGGCCCTCGATGTTCGCCGGCCTGGTCTCCAGGGTGACGACGTGCTCCTGGCGAAGCTGCAGCTCGGCGGCATCCTCGATGGTGACGATCCGCTCATCCTCGGGGATGAAGCCGGAGAGGATGTTGAGGGTCGTCGTCTTGCCTGAGCCCGTGCCGCCACTGACGATCACGTTGAGGCGTCCGCGGACGCACGCGCGCAAGAAGCGGATCATGCTCTCGTCGACGGTGTCGAACTTCATCAGGTCCTCGACCGTGAACGCCTCCTTGGCGAACTTGCGGATGGTGACCGTGGGGCCACGCAGCGCCAGCGGGGGAATGATCACGTTGACGCGCGACCCATCCTTGAGGCGGGCGTCGACCATCGGCGAGGACTCGTCGACACGGCGGCCGATGCTGCTGACGATGCGGTCGATGACCTGCATCAGCTGTTCGTTGCTCTCAAAGGTCACCGCGCTCAGGCTCAGCTTGCCGCGCTGCTCGACGTAGATCTGCCTGTAGCTGTTGATCATGATCTCGGTGACTTCGGGGTCGTTCAGGAGAGTTTCGAGCGGACCGAGCCCGAGCACGTCGGAGATCACCGTCTCGATGACGCGCTGCTTGTCCTGGCGCGTCATGGTCAGGTTTTGCTCGACAACCATCTCGTTGACCAGCTCGGCAATGCGCTGCCGCACCTGCTCGGGTGGTGCTGTGCCGGTGTTTCCGGCCAGCTCCTCGACCAGGCGCTGGTGCACCTTGCTGCGCAACTGCGCGTAGAGATTGTTCGACCCGGGCTTGGTCAGTGGGCCGCGGGACAGCGCGGTCCTGTTCAGCAGCGAGGCCTGACGAGCCGGGTCAGACGGTTCAGCGGGTCCGCCCTGGGTGCGCATCAACAAGGGCGGCGCGCTGCGCGGCCGCAACGGCACGGTGTTCCCGAGCGCCTCCGGCGCCGGTGCGGTCGGCAGCGCCCCCTGAAATGAGCCGGAGGTCGCCGGCGCGCTCATCGGCACGGATGGAGTGGCCAAGGTGACGGCAGCTGCGGTTGCGGTGGCGTTTGCCGGCGACTGGACATCCTCGGTGGCGGGGGGTTCAGCACGGCGTTGGACCGCCGGCGCGTGTCGCACCTGCCACCCGGTGGGAGCAGGGAGCTCGACTCCCCCGGGGAGGTCAGGAGTGTAGAACGTGGGCGGACCCGGTCGGGTCGGAGCCAATGCAGCCGGGGCGGGCGCGGAGGGCGTGGGTGTCTGCTGAGCATCCTCGCCTGGGGAGGTGGCCCCTTCTCCTGCCTTGCGCTGAACCCTGTCGAGTAGCGACATCCGCGCCATCTCCTTGTTTGTGTTGCTCTCAGACGCAGGCTAGCCCAGTCCGCTCGCAAGCCGGCGCGGTCCGTGCAACGATCCTGTCAAGGTGATCGCGTCATTTGTGCGGCCTTCGCCAGCCGCCGCTGATTCCGCGACCAGGGTCTCGACGGATCTCAGACATCATGGTTACGAGTCGTTACCAGCCGACCACATGCGCGATGCGCTGCGGTATTCCTTGTGCCCATGAAGGACTGCCGTCCACACCTCGACGCCGACCGTTGGGCCGCGCTGGCTCGCTCCGCGGCATCGGTCCGCGCGGACGACGCGGACGACGATGATTCCGCGGCGCCGGGCCGCAGCTGGCACCGAGTGGCGATCTCTTCGGCGTATCTGACAGTCCTCACCGGCGTGGTGATCGCCGCCCTGCATGCGACCGGCACCGCCACCCCCGTACGCGCGGATGGCGGTCAGGACGGTCAGCTGTTCAGCCTTGTCAACCAGGACCGCGGCAGCAACGGCGTTCGCTCGCTCAGCGGCAACGGCACCCTGGGCACCATTGGCGAAGCAGGTCGCTATGGCGGCTGTCCCGGGCTCACCGTGTATGGGCGCTCCGTCGACATGATCCAGCGCAACTACTTCTCGCATCCGATCCTGGGCTGCGGGCAGCTGGTGTTCTCGATGATGCAGGCGTATGGCGTTCGCTACCGCTCGGCCGGCGAGAACATCGGCTGGAACGGTTCCGGCGCATCCGACATCAATGTCGCGTTCATGAACAGCCCCGACCATCGCGCGAACATCCTCAACGGCAACTTCACCGACCTCGGCGTTGGATCCGACAACTCCGGTTCCAACGCGTGGACCGGTGGGGGCGGCAGTTACACAGGCATCTGGATGTTCTCGGAGGAGTTCGCGCAGCTGGGCTCCTCGCCACCACCACCCCCGCCGCCCCCCCCGCCACCGCCGCCGCCTCCCCCACCCCCTGCGCCACGCCCGACAGGCGGTGGTGGAGGCGGCGGCAACAATGGCGGCAGCAACGGGGGCGGCAGCAACGGGGGCGGCAGCAACGGCAACAACGGTGGGTCCCGCAACAGTCCAGCACCCACCGCGCCGGTGCAGCCGCCCGCCACCACAGCGCCACCCGACGCGGCGCCGACACCGCCGCCATCGGTGACCCCCACCCCGGTTCCGGTCGAGCTGCCGTCGCTCAGCCCCAGCCCGACGCTGACCCTGCCCCCGCCCGTCGACACCCATGGAGGACTGCTCTTCGATTCCGTGGAGTCGGTGCTGGAGAGCTACCTCATCAGCTGATGCGAATCAACCGGGCACGCGGCGACCGCCGCCTGCACACGTCGTAGCAACCGCCATGCCGAGGACCACCGCCATGCCAACCGACAAGCGCAGCACCACCGCCGTTGTCGTCGAGGAGGTGCAGCCGTGACCACCATGACCGCTCCCGCACCCGCCGGCACAGCTGTCGTCGTCGCCAGCAACATCTCGAAGACCTACAGCATCAGCCGACCGCCGCGCGACGTCCTTCGGGACGTGTCGCTGCAGGTCGATCGGGGCGAGTTCGTCGCCCTGATGGGGCCCAGCGGATGCGGCAAGAGCACGCTGCTGCACATCCTCGGTGGTCTCGAACCGCCGGACAAGGGTGTCGTCAGCGTCGAGGGACGTTCACTGTACGAACTCAACGATGGGGCACTGTCGGCCTTCCGGCGCGACCGCATCGGCTTCGTGTTCCAGTTCTTCAACCTGCTTCCCAACCTGACCGCTGCCGAGAATGTGGCGCTGCCGCTGCGGTTGCGCAACGAGGGCTCGCGGCGTCACCGCGACGGCCGCGTCAGCAAAAGGTCGATCGACGAACGCGTGTCGCTGCTGATGACCCAGCTCAACCTTCATGGTCTGCAGGGGCACGGCCCCGAAGAGATCTCCGGCGGCGAACAGCAGCGGGTCGCCATTGCCCGGGCCCTGGCCGCCGCCCCCGCGCTGCTGCTGGCCGACGAGCCCACGGGCAACCTCGACTGGACCAGCGGCCACGAGGTGATGGCGCTGCTTGTGCAACTCTGCAGAAGCGCCCAGCAGACCGCGGTGCTGGTCACCCACGACGCGCGAGTCGCCTCCCACGCCGACCGCGTGCTGGTGATGCGCGACGGGCGGATCGTCGATGAGGTCAGGCTCGACCACCGCGGCGACGACGATGAGCGCGCAGCCGTCGGCGTCCTGGTCGCGCGCTTGGACAAGCTCGACCTGTGAGCCTGCCCTGGGCGCTTGCCCTTCGCGCCATCCGCAGCCGCCCCCTGCGAGCACTGCTCAACGGTCTGGCGGTGGCGCTCGGCACCGCCGTGGTCCTCGGCGTCGCTGTCACGATCAGCGGGCTCAACGGCCAGTCGCAATCAGCCGCGCAGGCGGCCGCAGGCTCGTCCGGCCTGGACGTCCGAGTCGCTGCCGGGACCGGTCTTACAGCCGATGCCGCCGCCAGCCTGAGCACGCTGCCCGGCGTCACCAACGCGGTGCCGCTGTACCAGAAGCGCGTCATCGCACGTTTGGGCTCAGACGACCTCAGCGGGACGACAGTTGAAGTCATCGCCATGCGTGACGGCAGTGTCGCGCTGCGCCCGCTCTCACTCGGATCGGGACGCATGCCCGCATCGACGAGCCACAGCGAGATTGTTCTCGACCAGGGTCTGGCCGCGCTGCTGACCACGAGCGCGCACAGCAAGCCCCTGGTCCTCGGCAGCGTGATCCAGCTGACCACCAACACGGGTCCTGACAACTTCACAATCGTCGGCTTCTCCAACGGGGGCGGAGCTGCGGGCTTCACGCGCAGCGGCGTGTATGTCACGGAAACATCCATGCTCAGTCAGTTCCGTCTGGGCCTGCGCACGGCTTTCGTCGCGCTCCACCTGCAGAGTGGCGCGGACCCGACGCATGTCGCCGACGAGGTGCGCTCGGTGGTGAGCGCGCCGGTCACCACCACCGACCCGGTCGCGGGGGTCGGGTCCCCGCTCGGGGAGGTGCAGCCACTGCTGCTGCTGTTGACGGTGCTGAGCATCGTGGTCGGGGCGGGAGCGACCGCCAACAGCGTGGCTCTCGCCGCCAGTGAGCGCCGCCGTGAGGTGGGCCTGCTTCGCGCTGCCGGGGCGTCATCGCAGCAGGTCTTCCGACTCTTCATGCTCGAGGTGGCGATCGTCGCCGTGGCAGCCATCCCCGTGGGGCTGCTCGCCGGCGTCGGGCTCGCAGCGCTGCTGGAGGTGCGCCTCACGCCCGCTGACCTGCCGGTGCCAACCCTCAACCTCTCCGCGCCTCAGCTGCTGCTGGCGGCCCTCGCAGGGGCGGCGGCCGCTCTTTTGGGGGGTGCGATCCCCGCCTTGGCCAGTGGCCGCCGGCCAATCCTCTCCGGTCTGCGCCCGCACCCGGGTGCCGAGCGCGAGCGCGTGGCCGCCTTCCCCCTCAGCCTCTCCCCGATCGCGTTGCTGATCGGCGCGGTGCTCTTCATCACCGGCGACGGCAACGCCGCCGCCGCCGCCACGGTGCTGGTCATCGCCGGCGTCCTCTGTGCACTGCCTGTGCTGGCACCGTGGATGGCGCGGACGGTTGGCCTGGTTGCCTCGCTGTTCACCCCCAAGGCGGGCGCTGCCGCACGCAACCTGGTGCGGCGCCGCAATCGCACAGCCCTGACCATCAGCGGGCTCACCATCAGCGTCGCCAGCGCGGTGGCGGTCAGCGCGCTGGCGAGCGGCGCCGTCTCCGGCGGCAACGCGTGGGTGAACCAGCTCTTCAACGGCAACATGTTGGTGCGCAGCCCGGTTGCGCAGACCGACGCGGTCCAGGCGAAGATCGCTCAGGCGCCTGGGGTCCGGGCGGCTCTGCCACTGCGGTTCATGTCGGTGGAGAGTGGCAGCAACGCGATGGCTGTGACCACCATCGACACCGCGTACTATCAGGACGGCTCCGCGCTCCACGTGAGCAGTCCCGCACGCGCCGACGCGCTCCGGGCGATCAGCGGCGGTGCCGCGATCCTGGCGCCGCGCGGCTTCGCCACCACGCACAGCTGGGTGGTGGGCTCGTCGGTTCCCCTGCTCACCAGCAAGGGCACGGTCTCATTCCTCGTCGCGGGCATCGTCGACCACTCGTTCCCCTCGGGCAATGGCGACGAGTCACTGATCATGGACAGGCACGAGGCGGTGAGCTACTTCGGGTCGAACGCATCGGGCTTCGATGACCTCGACCTGGTCACCGGCAACGCCTCGGCCGCCCAGACCAGCGCTGCCCAGTTTGGCCTCTCGGCGGTCACCCTCGACGACGTGCGCGCCAGCACTGAGCGTTCTCTGAACCATGCCCTCGCTCTGCTCCTCGCAGTGGCGATCGTGACCCTGGTGATGTCCATGATCGCCGTGGTCAACACCCTGATGGTCAACATCCGCCAGGGATCGCGCGAATTGAGCATGATGCGCGCCGTGGGTCTCGATCGCTCCGGCGCCCGTCGCCTGGTGTTGACTGAGGCGGCCCTCCTGGCTGCCAGCGGAGCCGTGCTCGGCGTGCTCACCGGCTGTGCCGTGGTTGTCGGGATGTTGCGGGCGGTCACCACTCCCGGCTTCACTCCAGATTTCGTGTTCCCGGTCACCGCCGCGGTCACGGTGGTGGGTGCGGTCGTCGCCGGCAGCATCATCGCCACAGTGGTCCCCGCCATCAGAGTGGCCCGAGCCAGCATCGTGTCGGCGATTCGCCAGGACTGACGCCGTGCTGGCGGGGAGGGCAGTTGCGGCGGCTTGCACGCTGGCGCTGATCGCGGGGTGCGGTGACAGCACGTCCGGGCCGTCGACGCTGCGTCGGCCACCGAGCAGCTACCTGCTCACCGTCGACCAGCTGGTTGCCCCGAACTTCACCATCGACGCTGCCGCGCACCCACTGTCGGCGGCAGACATCGCCGCGGGCGATCAAGCGCGGGCCACGCAGCTCGCGACCTCGGGGCTCATCGCCGGCGCCGGGGAGGATTTCTTCCGACCAGCCGCCAACATCGCGCTGGCCAACGGCCCGGTGCAGATCGGCGACACGGTCGAGCAGTTCGCCACCGCCGCCGGCGCCATCACCGTCTTTGCCGGCGACGTCACCCGGCTCGACGCTGTTCCCGGGGCACGGGCGGTGTCGACAGGCGGCATCGGCGACGCTGCCCATGCGACCACGCGCCTGGTGACCGTCCCGGGCAGTGGTGTTCACCTCATCGAGATCAGCGTCGAGTGGCGAGTCGACAACCTGATCGACCTCCTGGTGGTGCGCGGCCGTGACGGGGGCACCCGTGCCGACGACGCTCTTTTCCTGGCCCACCGGCAGACCGCCACCGAGCTCGGTCTGGCCACCCCGACACCACTGCCCCCGTCCTCGCCGTCGCCCTCATCGTCACCGGGCCGCCCCTGAGCGAGCCGGTCAGCTCGGCCGGCTGACCGTCGCTATTGCGTCACAACGCGTGCGACCGAAACGCATGGTTCCATGGTGCGATCCGCGACCCGGGCGGATCGAAGATTCGTGTGCTGTCACCGCGACAGCGCAATCGGTTCTCCCTCCCAAGAGTGCCGCGGACCGAGAGGGCCGCGGTGCTTTTTTGTGTACGTGGGGACAGGCAGGCGGCCATACTCTGGGCATGCCGGTCATCGATGCACGCGGCCTGGTCAAGCGCTACGGCGACCTGGTTGCGGTCGGCGGCATCAGCTTCAGCGTCGAGAGCGGCGAGGTCTTCGGCATGCTCGGGCCCAACGGGGCCGGCAAGACCACCACCCTGGAGATGCTCGAGGGTCTTCGCCGGCCGGACGCCGGCACTGCGACGGTGCTCGGCGCCGACGTGGTGCGGGAGGCACGCGCCATCAAGGCACGCATCGGTGTGCAGCTCCAGGCCACGGCATTGCCACCCCTGACCAGGGTTCGCGAGGCCATCGACCTCTTTGGTGCCCTGTTTCCCACCTGCCGCCCCACCGAGGAGCTCCTCAAGGACTTTGACCTCGAAGCCAAGGCCGGCACCTATGCCACCGAGCTGTCGGGTGGTCAGATGCAGCGCCTTTCGATCGCGCTGGCGCTGGTCAACAACCCTGACGTCGTCTTCCTGGACGAGCCCACCACCGGCTTGGACCCGCAGGCACGCCTCAACATCTGGGACGTCATCGAGGGCGTGCGACAGCGTGGCAAGACTGTCGTCCTGACCACCCACAATATGGAGGAGGCTGAGCGCCTGTGCGCTCGTGTCGCCGTCGTCGACCACGGCAGCATCGTGGCGCTGGACACCCCTGCAAGCCTGATCTCAGCGCATGCCCCCGGCACCACCATCGACTTCGACGCTCCCAACGGCGTGGATGCACAGCGGCTGGCGGGGCTCGACGGCATCGACAAGGTGACCGCCAATGGACGCGTGGCCGTCACCACGCGGGCGCCCGAGCGAGTGCTTCGCCAGCTGTTGGATCCGGCCGCGACGTGGCTGCGGCGCAGTGGGGATGGTCAGGAGGTGGCGATCAGAGACCTGCGCGTGCGCCAGGGCACGCTCGAGGACGTGTTCATCGCGCTGACCGGCAGGAGCCTGCGCACCTGAAGGCTTTTCGCGCGCTGACTCTCAACACGGTGCGGGCCGGGCTGCGCAACCGGGTGGCGATGTTCTTCACGCTCGGGCTCGCTTTCCTCTTCATGGTCATCTTCGGCCTGCTCTTCGGTGGCAACAACTTCAGCGTCACCTACGGCGTGGTGGACTCGGACCACTCGCCGCAGTCGCAGAAGTTCATCGGCGCGCTGGGGGGGATCCACGGGGTCACCACCACCGTCGAGTCCAAGGGCCAGGCACTCAACGACCTGCGCAACAACCACGTCGACGTGGTCGTCGAGATTCCCCAGGGCTTCGGCGCCGCGCTCGGCAATCCCGGCGGTGCGCAGGTGACGGTGAGACCCACGCAGGCCAGCCAGACCTCGTCGACCGCGTCGGTCGCCGATCAGATCCTGGCCGAGGTGCTGAACGGCTTCACGGCCAACGGGGCTCGCAGCGCCGTGGTGCTGGCGCCGCCGGCGACGTCGGCGGTCAACAAAATCACAGCCATCGACTACTTCCTGCCGGCGATGATCGCGTACATCATCCTGCAGAGCGGGATCAACTACGTTGCCATCGGCCTGGCGGACCTTCGCGCCCGCAAGGTGTTGCGCCGTTTTCGGGCCACGCCGCTGCGCCCCGTGCAGATTCTCGGGGCCCAGATCGCCGGAGGCGCGCTCACCGTGGTCCTCCAGCTGCTGGTTCTGATCGTCGCGGGACTGCTCCTGTTCCAGGCCAAGGTGTACGGCTCGTGGCTTGTCGCCCTGGTTCCGATGGTGCTCGGGATCGGTGCCTTCGTGGGCATCGGCTTCCTGCTCACCAGCGCCGCTCGCACCAGTGAGTCAGCACGCGGCCTGTCCACCTTCGTCGCCTTTCCGATGATGTTCCTCTCAGGCATCTTCTTCCCGATCACCACCCTGCCCAGCTGGCTGCAGACCGTCGTCCACGTGCTGCCGCTGACATGGTTGACCGACGCCATGCACCGGGTCATGAACGACGGCGTCGGCCTGGCCGACATCGCGCTCGACTGCCTGGTGCTTGCGGCGTGGGCGGTGGTCACCTTCGCGATCGCCACCTGGCGGTTTCGCTGGGACTGACCTCGGTGTGGGTCAGCCGGCGGCCTGGTCGGGCGGGGACGGCTTGGGATTGGCTGCAGCCGGCTCGACCGCTCGACCGCATCCGGCGCAGAACTTCGCTCCAGCGGGCAACTCCGCTCCGCAACCGGCACACGGCTGCGATCGCGCCTGGGCCAAGGCGGCGCCGCAGTTGGCGCAGAACTTGGCGCCGCCAGCGTTGGGGGTGGCGCAGGCTGGACAGGTCAGTGTGGTCGTGCCGTTGGCCGGGGAGGACGCTTGATACCCCCCGCCCCCGCCGGCGAACGCCGGAGCGGGTGGTGGGGTTGGGCCCACCGCGGGCATCTGGCCGGCCTGGCCACCGATGCCCAGGCCCGCACCAAGAAAGGCGCCGCCCACCGCCTGTCCGCCCTTCGCCATGCCCTGTCCAGCGCCCAGCTGGACCTCTCCGGCGGCGTACTGCTGGAACGATCCGGCCAGGCGCGAGTAGGCGGTGTCGCGCGCCAATGTCTTGAGCTGGGCTTCATCCTCCTCGCCGAGGCTGATGGTGAAGTTCCCCATGCGGGCGACTGACAGCCCGTAGCCGGCCAGCTGGGGGGCCGACGCGGCAATGACGTCGGCCTCGACCTCGGGGACGTAGGCGGCTAGCCCGAGGATGGGCCAGCCCTTGCTGACCACGTGCTGGGTGACATCGGTGCGCAGCACCTTGAGCAGCTGCTGGGACACCCAGTCGGTGATGGCGTTGTTGTCGGTTACGTCAACTGTGCCTGTGAGGTTGGTCAGCAGGATCGTGGGATCGACCACCTTCAGCGAGTATTCGCCGTACACGCCGAGCGCCACCACCAGGCCGGTGACCGGATCCTGGACGTTGTCGATCCGGCCGCCGAACTTCAGCTCAGGATACTCACGGCTGCCCACGAAATAGATCTCGGTGCGGTACATGTTGCCGCCGCTGAGACGGTCGGCGAACATGCCCAGGAACGGGATCTCGGTGGCGTCCAGCTGGTGGCGGCCAGGCGGGAGCGTCCCCTTGACCTCGCCCTGGTACATGAAGACCGCCACCTCGTCAGGTGCAACGATCGCGTTGCTGTAGCGGCGGATGTTCAGGTCCGGCCACTTGAACACGATCTGCCCCTTGCGGTTGTCGGGCACGGCGATGTTCTCGCGCGGGGACGGGAAAAAGTTGGGCATCGATGGCCTCGCGGGTGACGGCTGTTGTGCTCCCATTATCGTCCCCGGGGGGCGGCGATCAAACCAGGAAGGCGCCGATGCGACTCTTCACAGGTTCGTTGCCCGCCGGTGTCGGCGGCGGCGAGAGGGTGGCCGAGAATGGACACGCACCCGCAGCGCCGCGGCCATCCCCTCATCCAGCGAGGCTCACCCCACCGCCATGCCAGCCCCGGAAGCCGCCGCACCGCCTCGTCACCGGGCCGTGACCAGACCATGGCGGACGTCTCCCTCGGCATCCGGCAGATTGCAGGGGATGCATCTGAGCCGCGAGCCTCGCGCATGATTGCTCTCAACGACGCGGTGGACGTTCTCCGCCATGGGTGGCAGGAGGCGGCGAGCACCTTCGCTCCGGACAGCCCCGAGATCGCCGAGCTCCTGCAGGCCCGCCTGGAGATCGCGGTTGCCAACGGCGCCCTGGACGAGGCCCAGCTGCTGGGCGCCATCGACGACGTCGAAGCCATGGCGGCGAGTGCCGGCAGCACTTCGGGCCAGGCTCTGGCGCGGCGGCTGAGCCGCACTGTGTACGAGTACCTCCTCGCGCTCGACGCCGCCCCGCAGCTGCCCGAGCAACAGGCGCACCCTGGCCACATCGCCGCCGCTGAGAACGACCCCACCGCCGGCGCGGTGGAGGTTGACGCCCTCGGCCATCCCGCCGGATCCGGCCCTGGCAGCGTGTCCGCAGAGGTCGCGGTCGCCGCCCACGCCGACGACGACCAAGAGGCGGGGGGCGACGCTGCCACCACCGCTGCCGCCGCGGAGACCGATGACCTTGTCGACGACACCCAACCACGCCGCGCCCGCTTTGGCCTGCGCCGCCGTCAGCACGTGGCCGGACCTGCCCGGGGTGAATCCGCGGATCACCCCGACGAGCAGGAGCGTGGACCTGCCGCTCCCAGCTGGGAGTACGCGCCCACCACTCCTGTCGAGGCCGCCGAGACCGCACCTGCGCCTGTCGAGGCCGCCGAGGACCTGCCTGCGGTCGTCGAAGCCGCCGAGGACGTGCCTGCGGCTGCCGATGTCTTCGAGACCGCACCTGCGGTTGTCGAAGCCGCTGACGAGTTCGTGGCCGACGTGGCTGCCACCGAGTCCCTCCTGGAGCCCCCTGTCGCCCACGATGCAACGGAGATCTCGGTCGAGCAGCCTGTCGCCGGCAGTGCTGAGGAGATGCTGGTCGAGGAGCCTGCATCCGAGAGCCACGAGCCTGTGGAGGCAGGCGAGGGCTTCGTCGCCCCCCGGGCCGGATTCCACATCGTCGAGGACACCCACCCTAACACCGTTCCCAGCGACCGCGACAAGTCGCCGCTGACGATGCCGGCATTTGCCGCCGACGATGTCGCAGCAGGTGTGGCAACAACCGACGCAGAGCCGGATTCCGACACACCGACGCCGACTGCCGCAGCGGCCGCGCAACCCGGCGCAACGCCTGCGAGCGCGACCTTCCAGTGGACGCGTCCGACCGAGCCGGTGGTCGACGACTCCGCGGCCCCCGCGGCCCCCACCGGAGCCCCCGGTGCTGAGGGGTCTGCAACGAGCGATAGCCTCGCCGCCGGCGTTCACATGGATGCAGCCGACGAGGCTGACGACACCGAGATCGATCCCGAGAACGGTTGGCGCGTGCGAGCCAAGGGGGCCGACGGGTCAGCAGGCATGGAGGAGGATCCGTTCGAAAGCAATCCCAAGCTGGCCGACCTGCGCCGGCGCATCGACGAGAAACTGCGCCGCAAGCGCTGCGACGAGGCTGCCGCTCTCTTGCAGGAACTGGCCCAGGAGACGGGCGGACGCATCGTCGCGGAGCTGGCCATGGACGCAGGCGATCGCTGCCAGAGCCTGGGCAAGTCGAACGCGGCTCTGAACTGCTACCTCGCCGCGTCGCGTGCCGACCCCGTGTACGAGCTGCCCCTGAGCCGGCTGGCCGACATCTGCATCGACGATCAGGACACTGAGCTCGCGGTGTCGTACCTCGAGCGCATCGCTCGCCTGTACCGATTCAGAGGTGACGACAAGGCCGCCCTGCGTGTCTATCGCCGGATCGCGACCATCGCCCCCTATCGCGAGGACGTCCTCTCGATCCTGCTGAGCGCGCAAAACACAGGGCGTTTCGAGTCCTGATCCACGGCGCTTTCATGATCAGGCGTCAGAACCGGATCGGAGAGTCGATGGCTTTGTTACCGGACGGCGACACCGGGCTCTCGATCCTCGGCGAGACTTCGAAGCGGACACTGACAGCGTCCCGCATCGCATCCACAGCGGATGCAGCGCCAGCAGAGAACGACACCGCCACAAGGGGAACTGACGTTGGCCATTCAGCCGAACAAGCCGCAGAACCGGGTGTTCCTCCTCGTGGGCATCGTGCTCGCGGCAGCCGCAGCCCTTGCTGTGCTCTTCGCGATCAGCCGCGGCAGCAGCAGCAGCACCCCCACCACCAGCGTGGTTGTGGCCAAGACGACAATCTCGGCAGGAACGTCGATCACCGCCGACATGGTCACCACCGCCGCGCTGGCGCAGGGCAACTACCCTGCCGACGTGTTCACCGATCCCACCCAGGTGGTGGGCAAGACTGCACCGGTGACGCTCAGCCAGAACACAGCCCTGTACCAGTCGCTGTTCGTCTCGGCCAGCGGTGGGACTCCAGGTGCGGTTCTCGCGCATCTCGACATCACCAAGGGCTACGTCGCTCTGGCGATTCCGGCGGGCGCCACGGGCGCAACTGGAGTCACCGGTGAGCTGAGCTCAGTCGGGTTCTACATCCAGCCCGACGACCACATCGACATCCTCATCGACCCCGGCGTGAACAATCAGCCCGGTGTGCGCTACTCGTTCCAGGATGTGCGTGTCCTGCGCGTCGGTGCGGCCACCGCCGCCACGACGGGCGGCGCGCCTGCCCCAGCCGGTCAGGTCAACTCGTACGTCATCGAGCTGCCCCGCAACCAGGCCGAGATCATGACGGCGCTGACCACTGGCCGCGACGGCGGTCAGGTCGTGCTGAAGTACGTGCTTCGGCCGCAGTCGGAGTGGGGCAAGGCAGACGGTGCCAATGGATTCGACAAGCCCAACTACGTGTCCAACACCGGCACACCGCTGGGCATGGGCGCCGACAGCACGGTGACGGCGACGACGCTCAACCAGCTGTTCGGCCACTGACGTCGAGGACGCGAGGTTGATCCTCCATCCAGCCCACCTCCGGACGGGACGACGATGAGCCTCAGCCTGCCCGCCGTCGCCGCCGCGGTGCTCTCCGCCGCCACCGTCCTCTGCCTCACCGCGTGGGCGGCGGGACGGCGCGTCACCGAGGCTGACCGCGTCGCCGCCCGGCTCAGCCAGTACGGCCGGCCCACCGAGATCGCGGCCCCGCGGGTGAGGACGGGCAACCCGTTGCGCGACGCGATCGAGGCTTTCTCCACGATCCTCGCACCGTTGCTGGCGCGCTCATCGCACACCGGCAAGCTGGCGGACGACCTCCAGAAGGCGGACCTCAAGCTGAAGTCGTCGGAGTGGGTCTTGGCAGTGGTGGCATCGGGGGTGGTGCTGGGCGGGCTGCTGGCATTGCGCTTCGGCAACCCGGTCATCTTCGTCGTCGGTCCGGTCGCCGCCTGGATCATGAGCGCGGTCTTCCTGCGCTTCCGCCAAGGGCGGCGCACGCGCAGCTTCAACAACCAACTCGGTGACACCATCACGCTGCTGAGCAACGCGCTCAAGGCGGGATACTCGTTCGCGCAGGCGCTCTCATCGGTGAGCAAGAATGGTTCTCCACCGATCTCCGACGAGTTCACACGGGCCACTCGTGAGATCGCGCTCGGCATCAGCGTCGACGACGCGCTCAACCACATGGTGCAACGCAACAAGTCGGAGGACTTCGACCTGCTGGTGACAGCTGTGCAGATCCAGCGCGTGGTCGGTGGCAACCTCGCCGAGATCCTCGACACCATCGCCTTCACCATCCGCGAACGGGTGCGCATCCAGGGCGAGATTCGCACCATCACCGCGCAAGCACGCATCTCGGGGTTGATCATCACCCTGCTTCCCTTCGGGCTGGCCGGTGTGCTGGCGGTGATCTCGCCGTCGTACTTCGGACCGATGCTGTCCGACAGCCTCGGCCACATCATGCTGGGCATTGGTGTGTTCTCGATCGTCATCGGCGCCGCCGGGATCCAGAAGATCGTGAAGATCGAGGTCTGACGTGCTGCTCGCTGTGGTTGCCGCCCTCTTCGCCTTCGCGGGCGTCAGCTTCATCGTGGTTGGGCTGACCACCACCCGATCGGCCGGCACCCAGTCCGACCTGCTCGAGGCTCGGCTGGCGCAGTTCTCCGAGACGGGCCACCACATAGTCAGCCTGACCGAGGCGGAGCTGAGCCTGCCGTTCGGCGACCGCGTCATCAAGCCGGTTTTTGACAAGCTCGGCAAGATCATGACCCGCCGCATGCAGGGCGGTCAGCTGCAGGCGATCCAGGAGCGGCTCAACCTCGCGGGGCGCCCCGGCGGCCTGAGCGCCGGAGGCTTTGTGGCATTGCAGCTGATCGCGCTGGTGGTGGGCGTCGTGCTCGGCATCGGGATCGCTCTCCTGCTCACGCTGCAACCACCGATGCTCTACCTGGCGCCGGTGGTCGGCGGTGTGATCGGGTACCTCGCCCCGGCATCGACCATCTCGCGCCGCATCCGCAAGCGCCAGAAAGAGATCCTGCTGGCGCTGCCGAGCGCGCTGGACCTGTTGACGATCAGCGTCGAGGCCGGCCTGGCATTCGATGCCGCCCTGAGTCGGGTCACCGACAAATACCAGAACGCGCTGTCGGCTGAGTTCACCCAGGTGCTCAACGAGGTTCGCCTGGGCCGCCCCCGTCTGGAGGCGCTCGACGAGATGGGCCGGCGCAACAAGGTGGACGAGCTCAACAACTTCCTGCAGGCGGTCATCCAATCCGAGCAGCTCGGCGTGGGCATCGCCAACGTGCTGCGCATCCAGTCCGAGGAGATCCGCAGGCGTCGCCGGCAGCGCGCCGAGGAAGCTGGTCAGAAGGCGCCGATCAAGATGTTGATCCCGATGATCGGGTGCATCTTCCCGACGCTCTTCATCGTCCTCCTCGGTCCTGCCGTCATCCAGGTGACCAAGTCGTTCCACTGATCCCGATCAGTCGGCTGGCAGCTGCGTCCCCGCTCCGAGCTGGATGAGCACGCCGTCGACGAGTCGGCGGCGGCGCGCTCGCCACCGCTTGCGCAGCACCGAGTTGGCGGCCACGGCACGGGGCACCGAGGCGTCGTCGTCGAGGCGCGCGCGCAGTTGCTCGATCTCCTGGCGCAGCTCCTGGAGGCGGAGGCTGGCGATCATCTCCAGGGCCACCTCGACGCGCAGGTCGTCGCCCGACGCCACCCAGACCAGCAGCGCGTCGGCGACGCCCTGGCGCCCCTCAGAGCCCGCGGTGAGCCTGCGGGCATGGCCGAGCAGCTCGTCGACAAGTGGGTCGACCCGCTCCTCGAGCCGGCGCTCGAAGGTCGCCAGGATGGCGTCGTGCGCCGCCTGGTGTGCCAGCACCGACGCCAGCTCCGGTGTGGTGTGCGCGAGACGCACCCGCTCGAGCTGAGTGAGCTCGATGTAACCAAGCCTCTCCGCAGCGATGGTGACCAGCCATGGGCTCCCATCGGGGCGGTAGAAGCACAGATTGTCGGGCAACGCCGGTCGACGCCAGGCGAACAGCCGATCGGCTGCGGTCAGCAACACGGCGCGGGAGGCCTCGCCGAGCTGGAAGCGCAGCAGGTGGCCGCCCGGTCCAGGCGTCGGAGAGCCAGCGAGCAACGGGCGCAGCAGCTCCACGACATGCCGCCCGGCCGGAGACAGCTCGCCGTCGCTGACGGTGAGCACACTGCTTGCGCCCTCGGTGACAGCGGCCTCGACCAACGAGCGGTAGTCGCGGCCGACCGGCTCATCGAGCAGCTCGTACGTCCGCCGAGCAGAGACGTCGGTGGCGCTACGCGAGAAGGGACGGCTCGACATTGACGTTCCCCGACGTTACGTTGACACCGCTGTGCGAGAGCACGGCGGTGTCGCCGACGCCACGCTACCATGCCAGGCTGCCCGGTGCGCTGCTCGTTTGCAGAACTGTGACGACCGTGCGCAGGCCTCGGACCCGTGGTACGTTGCAGACCAGCATGGTCGCAGCCGCCGCCAGCAGCAGCCTGCAGCAGTTCACGTCCGACGCAATCCTCGTGGTGCTGGTGATCGTGAACGGTGCTCTCGGTTGGCGCACGGGCACCCTGCGTCGCATCGTGTCCTTCGCCGGGCTGTACGCCGGCGTCATATCTGCGTACTACACGGGAAACTTCTTTGCGGGGCTCATCCGCACCGGGGACATCTTCGCCAACGCTTGGTCTTTCATTGCCGTCACGGTGGTCATGGTGCTGCTTTTCGAGGTGATCGGCCGCATCTTCGCGGACCGTCTGCAGCGGCTCGCCGCGTTGACATTCGACCGAGTCGCAGGCACCGTGATCGGCGGCGCGGCGGGCTTCTTCCAGGCAAGCGTACTGTTCATGGTGGCTCTCGCCGTCGGAGCCGCACCGTCGACACCGACCAACAGGGTGCCGCCGCTGCGTGACGTGCCGGCCAACGCGGTCCAGGCCGCACCGTTGTCGGGTCACGCCCTCCGTGCGCAGCCGGTGCTGCACCGCATCTTCACGCCCGCGTTCTCCGGCGATCTCACCACCCACCTCGAGGAGGGGACACAGGTGACGGCTCGGTCCTGACGCGCGTCTGTCGCTGCGTCAGACGGCGACCGGGTTGTCCGAAGCGAAGAATGACTTGACCACCGAGCCGAGGCCTACCAGGTTGAAGGGTTTGGTGATCAGGTGGTTGGCCCCCGCCAGGCGGGCGCGCTCGACGTCCTCGTCGCCAGAGAGGGCGCTGAACATCAGCACCGGAATCTCCGCAGTGTCGGGGTTGGCGCGAATCTGCCGGCACGCCTCGATGCCATCCATGCCCGGCATCATGATGTCGAGGATGATCAGGTCGGGACGCTGCTTCTCGACCTCGGTGAGGCCGTCCTCCCCGTTCGCCGCCATGGCCACCTCATAACCCTCGATGCCGAGGTACATGGCGACGATGTGCAGCAGGCGTGGATCGTCGTCGACGACCAGCACACGGCGGCTCATGCGAGCAGTGCTCCTGCAGCGGTGGGCCGGGGGGGCATCATCTCCGGCGAGTATACGGGCGGCGCCGCCATGGTCAGAACGTTGCTGCGCCGCATCGAGGCCTACCAGATGAAAGGGATCAGCCGGCGCGTGTGCCGCGCGTACACCCTGTAACGGGGATATGTCTCGGTCAGGAGCCGCTCCTCGAATCGTGAGCGCAACAGCTGAACGGCGACGAATGGGGCGAACACCGCAGCCTCCAGCGCACCGGGGTTGACCAGGACGTACGCGGCTGCGGCCAGGATCTCCGCCGCGTACAGAGGGTGCCGCACCACCCTGTAGGGGCCGCCGGTGACCAGGCGCCGGGCCTCGGGGATGATGCTCAGGCTGCGGCGCAGGTAGAGCAGGCCGCACACGGCCAGCGCGAAGGCGATCGCCGACACCGTCGTCGACACACCTCCGAACCAGGGCGGCGGTGTGTACAGCTTCGCACCTTGCGGAAGCGCGCCGACCACGAGCAGCATCACGGTTCCCGTGAGGCCGGCCACCCGCGGCAGCACCCTGCCGTCGCGGGCGCGCGGAGCGGGTCGCCCCACATAGATGAACACCGGGATCGCACAGAACAGGAGGTACAGTCCAGCGGGCAGCGGACCACTCAAGACTGACAGCACCGTGACCGGGTTGGGCAGGGCGCGAACGCTGCTGACGAGTCGCTGGAACTGGAAGAATCCGAGGAGCGCAAAGAACGATGCGGGCACCACGCGGCCGAAGAGGATGAGCCGGATGGAGACGCCGGGAACGGTGTGTAGACGCGGTTCGGTCGCCTCGAGGGTCATCGGACAGAGTCTAGATGGAGGCGGGGAAATCCCCTGTCCCGAATGTACGAGGCTTTGTTACGATCCTTTCGCAGAGTGACCATTCTGGTGACACATCCGGGGGTCATAGTTTGCGTCGGCGCCGGGAAGAACCCCGGGCCAACTCAAGCGAAAACATCCCAAGGTAAAGGAGGTGAAAACCGGAATGCTCAGCAATCTCTATCTCCGTCTTCGCGAGCTCATGGTTCGCAATCAGGAAGAGGATGAGGAAGGTCAGGGTATGGTCGAGTACGCGCTCATCCTCGTCCTCATCGCCGTCGTCGTCATCGTCATTCTCACCGTCGTTGGCAAGCAGGTCAACAACGTCTTCTCCAACATCAGCAGCGGTCTCGGCAACTAAGACCGTCGCTCACGCGAGACAAGGGGAGCCGCATGCTGCGGCTCCCCTTTCGCGTTTAACATCTCAAGCTGCAACGATGACCCGCTTCAGCACACCGCAGGTGCCCATTTGCCACCTACCATGAACCGGATGGAGGATCAGCAGGCCGGACAAGCCGTCCGCGTGGTGATTGCCGCTCCCTTCAAGGAGATCGTCGGCATCCACGAGCGAACCACCGAGTACTCCGACGAGCTCGACGTCTGCGGAGTCGTGTCCAGTGCCGATGCTGTCGCCGAGCAGGCAGAGCTGCTCCGGCCGGATGTTCTGGTGATCAGTGAGGACCTCGGGATCGACCCCATGGAAGCTGCCCTCCGCGTCGCGGCCGTGGCCCCCGCTACCCGCCTGGTCATGCTGGCCCGCAGCGGTGACACGGTGCCCCGCGGCGCGGCCGACGTGGTGGCTCGGATGGATGCTTCAGCCGGCGAGCTGCGCAGCGCCATCATGGTGGCCGCGGGACGGCTGCGCGCTCCGGCGGCGCCCCCCGCCCATGCTCGCGACGACGACATCCCGCCCGACCAGTCCCGGTGGTTCTGGGAGCAGCCCGCGGACGCCGCCGGTACCGGTCACAGGGCAGCGCCGGGGCTGGGCGCAGCCGCCTCCCCGCCGGGCACCCCAGCACAGAGCGCGCCGGCCCACTCGACCTGGCCACCACCATGGCTGCGCATCGAACAGGATCCCGCTACCCCCGAAGCCGAACCGGAAGCCGCACCTGAAGCCGAACCTGAGCCCGTTCCGGCTGCGCAACCTGTTCCCGTGCCGCTCGACGGCGGCTCCGCAATCCCGCTGGTCTCCGCGGACGCGGAGGCGCCAGTCGCAGCGGCGCGGGGATGGAGCCAGAGGCAACCAGACCCCACTGAGCAGGCCGAGCCGCCGGTGTTCGACCTCGCCTTCACCGCCGCGGAGGCGGCAGCGCCGGAACGGACCGTCGGCGGGCGCCCCGTCCCGGCACCGGAGTCCGCGCCGGCCGAGACTCGTGGGGCGGCGGTGACGACGGTCCCCACCTGGAAGCAACCCGCGCTGCCCGGCCCGGACGAGGCAGGCCCCCCCGACAGGATGGTGGACACAGTCCAAGCGCCGGCCGCCCCAGCGATCAGCCCCAGCCGCGGACCCTCCGCTGCGGCCTCGGCTCCCGCAGCTGATCCGGAGCCGATCGTCGAGCAGCCCCGCAAACGGACGCGTCGACCAGGGCGCACCAAGGCAGACACGGTGCTCGTGTTCAGCGGCAAGGGCGGCGTGGGCAAGTCAGTCCTCGCCACCAACCTCGCTGTCGCCCTCTCGGCGCAGGGGGCCAAGGTGGCGCTCATCGACCTCAACCTCCAGTACGGCGACGTGGCGGTGCTCCTCCACGTCGAGGCCCATCCCACGTCGATCGAGTCGCTGGCTCAGCAGGGTGAGCAGGTCGACCGCGACTACCTGGACGAGGTGATGGCCACCGGACCTGAGGAGGTTCGTGTCCTGCTGGCTCCCGCGAGCCCGGAGTTCGCCGACCTGGTGACGGCTGCCAGCCTGCGCGCCATCCTCCGTGAGCTTTCACGGAACTTCGACTTCGTGGTGGTCGACTCACCGGCCCACCTGGAGGAGCGCATCCTGGAGGTCATGGAGGTGGCCGACCAGATCCTGGTGGTCAGCTCCTTCAACATCACAGCGGTCAAAGACACCAAGGTGACCCTGAAGCTCCTTCACTCCCTGGGGATCGAACGCGACCGGGTGGCGGTCATCCTCAACCAGACGCAGGCCAAGGCGGCATTCCCGCGCCAGGAGATCGAAGCCTCACTGAAGCTCGAAGTCCTCGCCCACCTTCCCTTCGACCCACGGATCGACGACACCATCGACAACGGCCGGCCAATGGTGGTCAGCGAGCCGCGGTCCGAGTTCAGCAAGCAGATCAGGACCATCGTCGACTTCTTCACCTCCGACAACACGGCAGGCGAGGAGCCCAGAGCCAGTGAGCGCAGCGGCCACAAGCCCGCCAAGCGCCGCCTCTTCGGCCGCTGACACCGGCCGGCGCAAAGCCGGCAGGCACTTGAATGCTGCGAACGCGTCGAATAGTTGCGAAGATGCAACGTCGCGTCTGACAGCCGTTGACGACCCGCGCACGGTTGACGACCATCGCCCGGACCGCGGCACGCCCGGCTCTACCCTCCGGCCGTGCGCAGAGTTCTCATCGCCGTGCTCGCCGGTTGCCTGTGCCTGATCGCGGCGCCTGTGACGGCCGCCCCGGCGACTCCGCCAACGCCGGCGACCCCGGCTGCCGCACCCTCGGCCGACCCGCTGGCAGCGCAGCTCCAGCAGCAGCTCGACCAGCAGGCAGCGCTCAACGCCACCGTCAGCTCATTGAGCAGCGAATTGCAGGCGGCCCGGGATTCGCAGAGCTCACTTCGCGACCTGATCGGCGCCAACCAGGGGGCGATCAGCCAGACCTTGACGCAGCTGACCGCAGCCGAGCAGCAGTACAGCGACGCCAGCAGCCGCGAGGTGGCCGAGAAGGCGGGCGCCGAGGTGGCGCGCCGGCACGCCAAGACAGACAGGGCGCTCTTGTCCGTTTATCTGCGGATCGGCTACGAGACCCAGGGTGGGGTGCTCTCGTACCTGCTCTCCAGCTCCTCGACCTCCGATCTCTTCAGCCGTGCCTCCGACATCTCGCGGCTGCTGCACCGCAGCACAGACCTGGTCGACCAGATCAACAGCGACCTGGCCGAAGCCCAGATCGCCGAGGCCAAGGCGGCCGCGGACGCCAACAGCGCTCAACAGGCGGCGGCGATGCTTCAGCAGCAGCAACAGACGCTCCAGCAGCAGACCCAGCACGCCCGTGACCTGATCGGCCAGCTCGGGTCCCAGGCGGCCGCCACCAGTACGGAGATCGCCGCCGCCAACGGTCAGAGCCTGGCGGTGGCCCAGCAGATCGCCCAGACCCGCCTCGCCGAGCTCGACCAGACCATCGCCGAAGCCGAGCAGGCCGCCTGGCAGGAGGCCACGTACTACCTGCAGAACCACCTCGGCACCCTGCCGCCCAACATCGCCAGCCCGCCGGCGGTGCCCATCAACGCCAACGGCTCCCAGTTGATCTGGCCAACGCAGGCTCCGTCAGTCACCCAGGGGTTCGGCCCCAGCGCGTTCCCCTTCGAGCCGGCTTTCGGAGGCTTTGCACACTTCCACACAGGCCTTGATCTGGCCGGGCCGACCGGCACGCCGCTGATGAGCGCCGCCGACGGTGTCGTGGTCGCGGCAGACGTCAGCACCGTGGGCTACGGCAACCACGTCATCGTCGCCCATGCTGGCGGCCTGCTGAGCCTGTACGGCCACCTCGAGGCCATGATGGTCAAGCCTGGCGACGCCGTGAAGGCGGGTCAGGTGATCGCCCTGCTCGGTTCGACGGGCAACTCCACAGGGCCGCACTGTCATTTCGAGGTCAGGCTGGGCGCCCAGCCGGTCGATCCACTGCCCTTCCTTCCCTCCCTGCCCAGAGGTGCGACCGGCCCGTGACAGCGGCGTGGAGGAATCGCGGGAACGACGGGGCGATGATGTCGGTGTGATTCGTGTCCTGATCGCCGACGAGAGCCGCATCGTGAACGACAACATCCTGCGCCGGCTGGCGCTCGAGGAGGACATCGTGGTCTGCGGCAGCGCCGCCGACGGCGAATCGGCCGTGCAGGAGGCGCTCTGGCTGCGCCCCGACATCGCCGTGGTCGATGCCGGCCTCCCGGGAATGGACGGCGGCCAGACCACCGAGATGCTGGCCCAGTGCCTGCCCGGAACCGGGGTGATCATGATGTCGATGGAGGCCGAGAACGACGCCTACCGGCTGGCCATGCTGGCCGGGGCCCGCGAGTTCCTCCAGAAGCCCTTCCGCGGTGATGACCTGGTGGCGGCGGTGCGCCGCGTCCACGAGTTCGGTCAGCGACGAGCCGTCACCGCCCCACCGGTTGCCGCCCCGGCCGAGCCTGAGCCCGCCGCCAGGCCGATCGACGCGCGAGGTGCCGTCACCGCGGTGATCGCGGGCAAGGGCGGCATCGGCAAGACAGTCGTGGCGGTCAACCTCGCCGTGGCTCTGCGCACCGGCCAGCCGCGCCAGGTGGCCGTGGTCGACCTTTCGCTGCAGTTCGGCGACGTCGCCGCAACCCTGGCCCTGCCCACCGACCACACCATCAGCGACCTGCTGGTCGACAGCGATGCCGGTGATTCCGACCTGGTGCGCCAGACGCTGGTGGCGGGACCCGGTGGCATCAGCGTGCTGCTGGCACCGACCACCCCGGACATCGCCGAGTACGCCACCGCAACCCAGCTGACCCGGTTGATCGAGGTCCTCAGGGCGGACTTCGACCACATAGTGATCGACACGCCGTCGTATCTCACCGAGCCCACGATGACTGCGATCAGCCTGGCCGACCACGTGCTGGTGGTCACCGACCTCAGCGTGCCCGGCATCAAGAACACCCGCCTGGTGCGCGGCGTCCTCGAGACCCTGCAGGTGTCCCCGGAGCGGGTGATGGTGGTCGCCAATCATCGCGAGTCGGCAGGAGAGCTGGACGGGGGTGGTGCGGAGACCTTCCTCGGCGTGGCGATTGCCGCAGACATACCGTTCGACGCGCGGGTCGTGGCCACCTCGGTGAACAAGGGTGTCCCATTCATGATCAGCGGGCCCAACACCCCTCAGAGTGCCGCCATCTCCGCGATCGCCAGGGCGATCGATCCGGCCGCCCATGCCGTCAAGAGCAGCGCTCACCCCGTGCGTGTGCACGAGAAGAAGAAGCGGCCACGGCGGATGCCCAGCTTCAGCCGCTGACCGAGCGCCTGATCAGCGGCCGAAGATGCCCTTGCGCTTCTTGCGGTCTGCGCTGGGTTCCGGGGTGCCTGCGGCAACCTGCTCCGGCGTGATGCGGGCCACCAGCTCCCGCATCGCCCTGCTCACCTCCGAGTCGGGATGCATTGTGACGAAGGGGGCGCCGCGCGTGATCGCGTCACCGACGGTCTTGGGGTCATGCGGGATCTGCACGGCCACCGGCACCCGCAAGCTCTGCTCGATGGACTCGCGATTGAAGTCGGCGTAGCCGTCGACGCGGTTGACCACCAGCAGCGTGGTCTCCGGATCGACCGACAGCGACTCGAGCACCTTGAGGGTCAGCTTGGCGTCCTTGATGGCGGGGATGGTCAGAGCGGTGACCACCAGCACCCGCTGGGCGATCTCGATCACCTCGAGGTTGAACTCGGTGAGGTGCGTCGAGCTGTCGACAATCACGTAGTCGAAGGAGCGCCGCAGCTCAGCCATGAGCAGGCGGATGTGCTCGGCGGTGACCAGATCGGCGAGCTCGGGGCTGATCGGTGCCAGCAGCACCTTGACGCCGCCGGGGCCACTGGCCAAGACCTCGGCGACGCTGTCGGCGTCAAGCCCGCCGGTGCCGTCGACGAGCTCGGTGATGCTGCGACTGTGATCCAGGTTGAGCATGACCCCGATGTCACCGAATTGGAGGTCGAGGTCGACCAGCGCCACGCGACCGCCACTCTGGTCGGCGAGAGCGACTGCGAGATTGGTGGCGATCAGAGTCTTGCCGACGCCGCCCTTGCCGGAGAACACCAGGATGATCTCAGCAGGTGGCGAGCTCCGCGGAGCGACCGGCGCGGCCGGTTGCACGGGCATCGACTTGGCGATGAAGGTGCCCTTCTTCTGCTCGAGCTGGTACACGCGGCGGATGGCCGCGACCAGCTCGTCGTGGCTGAAGGGCTTGATCAGAAACTCGCGCGCTCCGGCCTGCATGGCGCGGCGCAGGTAGTCGCGCTCGCCCTGCACGGACATGATGATCACGGGGGAGGTGGGCAGCTCCGACGCCAGCGTCTCGGTGAGCTGGATGCCGTCCATGAGCGGCATGTTCACGTCAGTCAGCACGATGTCCGGTTGCAGCCGATGCGCGGCTTCCAGCCCCTCGCGTCCGTCGGCAGCGGTGCCCACGACCTCGATGTCGTCCTCGAAGCTCAGCAGCTTCTGCAGGTTCTCGCGAGTGCTCGAGATGTCGTCGACGATGAGCAGGCTGATCACGCCGGTGGGTTCAACTCAAGCTCGATCAGGCCACTGACATGCGAGACGCGGCGGTGGGATCGACAGCAACCCCGGGGCCCATTGTCGATGCCAGCGTGACGTTCTTGACGTAGGTGCCCTTCGCGGCCGACGGCTTGGCGCGCACGATCGCATCCATCAGGGCGGCAAAGTTGTCGCGCAGCTTGACGTCATCGAACGATGCCTTGCCGATGGCGCTGTGGATGATCCCGGCTCGGTCGACACGGAACTCCACGCGGCCGCCCTGCACGTCCCTGACCGCCTTGGCGATGTCGAAAGTGACAGTGCCGGCCTTGGGATTGGGCATCAGCCCGCGCGGGCCGAGCACCTTGCCGAGCCGACCCACCTGGCCCATCAGGTCGGGCGTGGCCAGCGCGACATCGAAGTCGATCTCGCCGCCCTGCACCTTTTTGACGAGGTCCTCGCCGCCGACGAGGTCAGCCCCGGCGTCCAGGGCCTCCTTGGCCTTCTCGCCGGTGGCGAACACGGCGATGCGCCGGGTCCGGCCGGTGCCGTGAGGCAGCACCACACTGCTGCGAACCATCTGATCGGCGTGACGCGGATCGACTCCGAGCCGAATGTGGGCCTCGATGGACTCGTCGAACTTGGCGCGCGACGATTTGCGCACCGCGCTGACCGCCTCATCAGGGGCGTACGCCTTGTCCGTCTCGATCTCTGCAGCGGCCTCGCGATAGCTCTTTCCGTAGCGGTGGGGCATGGTGGCTCTCCTGTGGTGCGTGCGGGCGCCAGTGGCGCCCTCCCACGAACGATGTTCTAGTTGACGGTGAGTCCCATCGACCGGGCGGTGCCCTCGATGATGCGCATGGCCTGGTCGACGTCGTAGGCGTTGAGATCCTGCATCTTCACCTCGGCGATCTCGCGCACCTGATCACGCGAGACGGTGCCCACCTTGTCACGGTTGGGCACTGCCGACCCCTTGTCGACGCCGGCAGCCTTCTTGAGCAGGTTGTAAGCGGGTGGAGTCTTGGTGATGAACGTGAACGTGCGATCCTCGAAGACGGTGATCTCGGCGGGGATGACCGTGTCGCCCATCGGCGCGGTGCGCTCGTTGTACGCCTTGCAGAACTCCATGATGTTGATGCCGTGGGGGCCGAGCGCGGTCCCGATCGGCGGTGCCGGGGTGGCCTTGCCGGCGGGGATCTGCAGCCGGATGACTGTCTTGACCTTCTTCTTGCCCACTGAGAACTCCTAACGCAGCCGCTCGACCTGGAGAAGGTCGAGCTCGACGGGCGTCTCGCGCCCGAACATGTTGACCAGCACTGTCAGCTTGCCCTTGTCACCGTCGACGCGGGTCACCTTGCCGTGGAAATCGGTGAACGGTCCGTCGGTGACACGCACGTTCTCGCCGATCTCGTACTCCACCGACACCTTGGTGGGCGCCTCGGCCTTGACCTGCTTCTGGATGCCACGAACCTCGTGGTCCTGCAGGGGGATCGGCTTGTTGCCGCTGCCGACGAAGGAGGTGACCCCGGGCGTGTTCCTGACCACGTACCACGACTCGTCGGACATGATCATGTTGACCAGGATGTAGCCGGGGAAGATCCTCTTGGCAACCTTGCGTCGCTGCCCGTCCTTGATCTCCATCACCTCCTCGGTGGGAACCAGGACATCGAAGATCTTGTCGTGCATGTCCATCGACTCGACACGCTTGAGGAGGTTGGCCTTGACCTTGTCCTCGTGCCCGGAGTACGCGTGGACGACATACCAACGGGAGTCGGCAGTGGTGGCTGTCTCGTTCATGTTCAGGGTGCTCACGGTGTGGCTGGTGCGGGGACTCCACCGGCTGTGGTGGGGGGTCGAGGAACGGTGGGGGCGGGCCTCTTGGACGCGCCCGGCGAGACGATCGAGGGCTTGGCGCTCACCTGGCTGCCCGCGGTGCTGGTTCCACCCGAGCTGTACAGCTGCTTGACGACCAGGCCCAGACCGTAGTCGGCGGCGGAGATGATGACGGCCATGAGGATCACTGTTGTGATCACGACCCCGGTCATGCGACCGAGCTCGTTCCAGGTCGGCCAGACGACCTTGCGCAGCTCATCGACGACGCTCGCGAAGTAGTTGCGATCGATACCCGCTCCTGCCGGCGGACCCACCGGGGAGCGCGGCTTCGCGGGCTGGCCGCGTACCGCTTTGGCCACCTGACTTCAGTTCCTCCTGGCTGGTGCGTGGGTTGTGTGGCAGGGGCGGCAAGATTCGAACTCGCGACCCTCGGTTTTGGAGACCGATGCTCTAGCCAACTGAGCTACGCCCCTGTGCGTTCGCCGGGCACGCCGGCGCCCTTCGATGACGTTACTTGGTCTCGCGATGCCGGGTGTGCACTCGGCAGCGACTGCAGAACTTCTTCAGTTCGAGGCGGTCGGGGTCGTTCCGCCTGTTCTTGAGCGTTGTGTAGTTGCGCTCCTTGCAGTCGGGACACTGCAGGGTGATGATCGCGGAGCCGCCCTTGGCCGTTGCCACGTGTTTGCCTCGACAAAAAATAAACCTAGCGGCGCTAGGTCAAGTCGAAGTGTACCAGAGGGCCGCAGACCACGTCCATGAAGTCCGCGCGGGAAGTGGTTGATACCATGGGCTGCCGCGGGCCCAAGTAGCTCAGAGGTAGAGCAACGCCTTGGTAAGGCGTAGGCCGTG
>JAEKNN010000072.1 GCA_016464795.1 Candidatus Amunia macphersoniae
GACCGGACCCCGTTTGTTGGTCCACCGTCTATGAGAGTTCCGGGTTGTTGAACCGGAGAGGGCCGCGCTCAGCCCGGGGATGACTCTGCCCGGCCCGCCCCGGCAGCCGTGACATTGAGGATGCGGCGCCGCGTCAAAAGGCCCCGTGGCTCTGCGGAGGGGAGGGATAATCTCGCCGTGTCATGCAGCACCCCGGTCGCAATGATCGCCCGGAACGCCGCGGTGCCCTGCGCATCCCGGTGACGGAGGTCGCTGTCCCGGGGCAAATGACGGCGCGGGTGGCCTCGCTCGCCGCCGCCGTCGCCGCCCAGCTGACGGGCCCCCTCCTGGAGGAGGTGCAGGCCGTGCGCGACGGCCTTGGCGAGCCCCTGCGGGTGGCAATGGTGGGCCGCCTCAAGGCCGGCAAGTCCACGCTCGTCAACGCGCTCCTGGGTCAGCGCGTGGCTCCCACCGACGTCAGCGAGTGCACGCGCATGGTCACCGTCTTCCGCTTCGGTCATCCCGAGCGAGTGCAGGTCGAGCTGCGCGACGGCGGCCACCGCGACGTGCAACTGGTGGACGGGCGCGTGCCCCTTGAGGTGGGCGCCCGGCCGGCCGAGGTGGCGGCGCTGCACGTGTGGCTGGCCAACGAGTCGCTGCGCTCTGTGACGCTCATCGACACCCCCGGCCTGGCCTCGCTCGACAGCGAGCGAAGCGCGGCAACCGAGGAGCTGCTCGCCGCCGAGCACGCTTCGTCGGCAGCCGCTGTGGTCGCCGACGCCATCGTGCTGGTGATCAACCAGACTCCCCGCGAGGACGACCTCGACGCCCTGCGGCGCTTCCGCGACGCCGGGTTGGGCGCTGAGCGCTCGGCGGTCAACGCGATGGGGCTGCTCACCAAGGCGGACCTCGTCGGCGGCGGTGGCTCGGGCGCCTGGGAGGCGGCGTCAGGTCTGGCTGCCCGGCACAGCGAGCGGTTCCGCGACGAGATGGCGATGGTGCTGCCGGTGATCGGGTTGGTGGCGGAGACGGCCGAGTGCGCCCTGCTCACCGAGGAGGACGCCGCCGCCCTCGCCACGCTGGGCGAGCTGCCCGCCGGGGACCGCGAGAGGCTGCTCTGGTCGGCGGACCGGTTCGTCGCGCTCGAGGCGCCGGTGTCCTCGGAGGCGCGGTCGCGGCTGCTCGGGCTGCTCAGCCTGTTCGGCATCGAGCGGGCCCTCGACTGCCACGACCGCGGCACCAGGGGCGCTTTCGCTCTCCGCGCCGAGTTGGCGCGCGGCTCGGGTATCGAAGCCGCCCGCGAGGCGCTGCGCGTTACCTTCCGGCGGCGGAGCAACGCCCTCAAGGCGTGGCAGGCACTCGCGGTGCTCGACAAGGTCAGCTACCGCAACGACGCCGCGGCGCTGCCCGCACTGGTCGGCATGCGCGACCGGGTGGAGCAGCTCCGCCTCGACCCCGACATGCACGAGCTTGCCGAACTCGATGCGCTGCTGTCGCTGCGACGTGGTGACGCGGTGCTCCCCACCGACCTCGGCGCGGAGGTCGAGCGCGTGGTCGGCGGGGAGGGCGACGCCGCCCGGCTCGGCCTGTCCGGCGCGGACGGCTCGGCGCTCGTTGCCGGCGCCGTCGCGGGCGTCGCGCGGTGGCGCCGCTACGCGATGACCGGCGCCGATCCTCGACAGGCTCAGGTTGCGCGGGTCATGATCCGCAGCTACACACTGATGTTCGAGCACCTTCAGGCCAGCGCCACGTGACCGTCGCCCCGCCGACACGGGAGACCTCGTGGCGCCTGGCGATCGACTTCGGCACCGTCTTCACCGTGGCCGCGATCGCTCGCGGCGACTCGTCGACGCTCGTCGACGTCGAGGGCAACGGCACCAACCGGCTGCACTCCGGCGTCCTCCTCGACGCCGACGGCGCACTGGTGGTGGGCGTCGCGGCGCGCCACCAGGCCGACTTCAACCCGGAGCGCTACGAGCCGACGCCGAAGCGGTCCATCGGCGAAGGGAGCATTTTCCTCGGTGACCGCACGGTGCCGGTCGTCGACGTCGTCGCCGCGGTCCTTTCACGCGTCGCCGCCGAGGCGCGACGTGCCGCCGGCGGGAGCGCACCGACGGAGGTCGTGCTCACCCACCCGGCAGGCTGGGCGGCGACCAGGCTGGCAGTGCTCACCAAGGCCTCGCACAAGGCGGGGCTTGGCGAGGCCGTGCTCCTCCCGGAGCCGGTGGGCGCCGCCGTCCACATCGTGGCCGCCACCGCCGCGATCGGCCGCCACGTGGCCATCTACGACTTCGGCGGGGGTACCCTCGACGCCGCGGTGCTGCGCCGGACCGCCGACGGCTTCGCGGTGGCGGGGCCGCCGGGGGGTCGTGACCCGCTCGGAGGCGAGGACATCGACCAGCGCATCATCGACCACCTCGGTCGCGGACCGCTCGGGGAACAGCCTGACTGGAAGCTGCTCCTGGCACCGCCGGACCTGCACTGGCGGCGTGCCGCGACCGGCCTGCGCGAGGCTGTGCAGGGAGCCAAGGAGGGACTGAGCACGACGGCCGCGTGGCAGATCTGGGTACCGGGGATCGACCGCGACGCGCAGCTCACCCGGGCCGAGCTCGACGTGCTGATCCGCCCGGACGTCGACGCCACCGTGGACACCCTGTTGGCGACCATGGCCGCCGCCTCGGTCGCGCCGGCGGACCTCGAGGGGGTGTACCTGGTGGGCGGCTCCAGCCGGATCCCCCTCATCGCCCAGACCATCTGGCACAGGCTTGGCCTGGAGCCGCACACCTACGACGACCCCAAGGCGGTGGTGGCGCTGGGCGCGGCGGAGTGGAGGCGCGCCGCGCCCCAGCCGATCGCTGCGCCTGCGGCCCCGCTGCCGCCGCCGCCGTTCGTGCCGGCCCCCGCCCCCGCCCCCACGGCGGCCATGTTCCCAGTCGCGCCGGCTGTGCCGACCGCGACCTCCAGAGCCGGCACGAGGCGGGCCGGGGGCGCCGGGGGGCCGCCGACGTGGCTGCGCACGGTGGCCATCGCGGCGGTCGCCGCGGCGGTGATCGCTCTGGTAGTCGGGGGGGTTGTCCTCACCCGGGGGTCGTCGGGTTCGCCCCCGGCCGCGACAGCCACGCCGGTGGCCAGCCTGAGCAGCAGCCAGCTCGCCCAGGTGCTGCCGAGCGCGCAGGACGTCGGCAGCGGCTACACCAAGGCGAGCACCACCGCCCAGGCGCTCTCGACCCTGCTGGTCTGCGGCACCGCGCCACACATCACCGGCCTGGTGGCGGAGTCCGCCGCCCTCTACACGAGCAGCGCGGCCACAGTGTTCGTCGACGCCACCCAGTTCAGCAGCGGGCACGCCGCCGCCTACGTCAGCGGCGAATCGACGACGCTCGGCGCCTGCAGCGGCTCGTGGACCATCACCGACCCCAATAGCGGGCAGCAGGTCCAGGTGGACGCGAAGCAGCCCGACGGCGCGCACATCGGTGCACAGACGCTGCGCATCAGCGCCGACTTCACCGACTCCAGCGGGACCACGTTGTACTACCAGGACATCACCGCCGCGAGCGTCAACGACGCCGTCGTCCTGGTGGTGATCCAGCAGGCCACCGACGACCCCACGCGTGCCGACGCGCTGGCGAGCGCCGCGATCGACAACCTCCGCCGCGCCGCCTACTCGGCGACGGGGAGCTGACCGTGCCGCCGGCCTGCGCGCCGCCGGCTTGGCGATGAACCCGCGTCCGCCCGCCCCGGGAGTGGGGGAGCTCCACCGCGCCATCCGTGAGCTCGCCGCGCAGGTCGAGGAGCTGGCGGAGCGCTGCGACCGGCGGCCCTCCGCGGAGCGGCTTTGCACCATGCTCGCGCGCCCGCCGGGCCGGCAGACGGTCGTCGTCGCCGGCCAGACCGACACCGGCAAGAGCCGGCTGCTCAACGCCCTCGCGGGGCGCCCCGGCCTCCTCCCCACGGGCGACGACGGGGGCACGGGGACGTACATCGTCCTCGACCACGCCGCCGGCGCCGGGGGTGCCCGGGTGCACCTGACCACCACCGACACCCCGAGGGAGGTGGCGCTCGAGGACCTTGCCAGCTGGGCGTCGGCCGACGGCAACGCGGGCAACGAGCGCGGCGTGGGCTGGGTCGAGGTGGACGTCGACAGCCCCGCGCTCGAGGCGATGCGCTTCATCGACACCCCGGGCGCGGGCGGGCTGGAGCGCGGCCACGCCGCGCTGACCATCGAGGCGCTCGCCCAGGCGGACGCGCTGCTCTTCGTCATGGACGCCGGCGGCGTCGTCAGCCTCCCCGAGATCCGCTTCCTCGAGGCGGCGTCGGAGCGAGTCGACACCGTGCTCCTGGTCCTGGCGCGCATCGACATGTACCCGGGATGGCAGACGGTGGCCCGGGACGACGTCGCCGCGCTGGCGAGCCACACCACGCGCTTCGCCGCCGCCGCGGTTCACCCGGTGAGCAGCGCGCTCGCCGAACGGGCTCTGTCGCTGCCGCCGGGCGAGGACGCCGAGGCGCTGCGCGTCGAGTCCGGGCTGCCCGACGTTCAGGCTGAGCTGCGAACCCGGGTGGCCCAGCGGCCCCGGCTCGTCCCGCTCGCCAACCTGCTGCGCGCCTGCGAGTTCGAGCAGGCGACCCTCGAGGAGGCGCTGCTCCGCGACATCGCCGTCAGCGGTGGGGACGCTGCGCTGCGCGAGTCGTTGGAACACGAGCAGGCCCGGCTGCGCGACCTCAACACCAGTGGCGCGGCCTGGCGCGACACCCTCGACGTGGGCACCCGGCGACTGACCCTGGACCGTGCCGAGCAGCTCCGCCGCGGGCTCGCCGACATCGAGGCGCGCTTCGTCGCCGCGGGCCAGGCCGCCCGCGGCCGGCAGCAGCTCAAGGCTCTGCCCGCCCAGGTCGCCTCGGAGGTCGCCGCGCTCGCCGCCCACGTCGCCCAGGACGCCACCGCGACCATCACAGCGATCGCCGACCGCATCCTTGGCGAGCTGGAGGCGACGCCGGAAGTGGTCACCGCGGTGCGCAGCGCCGCGGCCTTCCGTCTCGACGACCTCGCCATCGCGCCACTGCCTCCGGCGCGCGCGGCCACGACCGCGGACAGGGTGGGGTCCCTGATGACCTTCTACGTCGGCCACAGCCTGGTGCTCGGCATCCCCGCAGCGGGGTTGGTGCTCGGGGCTGCGCCGCTGGCCATCGCCAGCATCGGCGCGGGCGCGGCCTTCAGCTTCGCCATGTCGCGGGGGCGGAACGACACCGCGCAGCGCACCGAGTTTCGTGCCTGGCTGCGCGAGCAGATCGCCGCCGCGCAGGCGCAGCTCAGCAACGACTTTGCCCGCCACCTGCTGGACTTCACCGAGGACGTCCGCGGTGCGGTGGCGGCGCGCTGCAGCGCCAAGCAGGCGGAGATCAATGAGGCACTTAACTCGCTGCGTCAGGCGATGGACGATGACGCGGCCACCCGGCGCCAGCACGCGGCCGCGGCCAACGCGCTGCTGGCGCGACTGCGCGAGCTGCGGGGGCGTGGCGGGGTGCTGCGCCAGCGTCTCGACGCCCTCCGGAGCGCCTCGCCGGCCGGCGCTCCGGGCTACCCTGGGACGTCATTGCCGCCACCCCCGCCGCCCCCGCCACCGCCACCGCCGTCGCCCTAATGAGCACCGGGCCGGTGCGCACTCACCCCGGCAGGATGTCGGCGACCCGCTCACCTTCGGCATCGACGACGACCACTGTCCCGGTCGACGCTGACTCGTCGAGGCGCAGCACGGCGTCGCACACCGTCTCGGTGGGGACGCGGCGCGGGAAGGAGTCCGGGGCGAGCGCGTTGAGGCGCACCCCGAACTCAGCGAACTCTTCGGCAAGGTACGCGGTGACGACGTTCAGCGCGGCCTTGCTGGCCGCATAGACGCTCCTGCCGCCGCTGGGGAAGAGGCGCACGCCGGCGATGCTGCTGACGTTGACCACGTTGCGGTTGCGGGCGCGGTTCTCGGCGCCGCGCTCGCGCCAGGAGGCCTCGGCGAGGGCCGCCGCCAGCTGCACGGGCACGGCGAGGTTCACGGCCAACTGGCGCGGCAGGCTGTCGAGGAGGGCGCGCGAGCCGACGAGCGGCGACCACACCGAGTAAGCGGCGGCGTTGACGAGGAGGTCGACAGAGCCGAAGCGGGCCAGGGCGAGCTCGACGACGCGGTCGGTCGCGCCCGGCGCCTCGAGGTCCGATCGGATGGTGAACAGCTCGCGCGGGGTGTCGCGCTCGGGCTGCGGTCGCGGCGTGCGTACCACCGCGGCCACGTCGTATCGGTCGGCGAACGCCGCGGTGAGGGCGCGGCCGAGCGTGCCCCCGGCGCCGGTGAGCAGGCAGACGCGACGAGGGGGGCCGTCGGCGGCCGTCATCGCGGGCGCGCGCGCCGCAGGGCGCCGGCAGTCGCCGGTTCACCCCACTGCTCGGCGGCGTCGCCGAGCGTACGGTGGAACCACATCGCCACCGAGCTGCGCGGGTGTCGGCGGTTGCCCAGGAAGGCGTGGAAGGAGTAGGGGGTGCAGGGGAACAGGACCAGCGAGTTGTTCAGCGGCGGTACCTCGGCGGCGGCGGCGTGGAGCGGGTCGTCGCGACGGCGGAAGAGCGCGGTGCCGCCCCCGCCGGACCACGGCGGGTTGGCGAGGTAGAACAGCACCGACACAGCGCGCAGGTACGGCCGCGGCTCGACGCCGGTGCGGCGGGGCTCGCCCGTGCCGTACCGGCAGGCGGTGTGGTCGGCGACCACGATGCCGTCCTCCCGAGGCTGGTGGACGAACCAGCCCACGTTGAAATCAGAGTGGATGAAGCCGTCCGGGTCACCCACCGGGTGGTGGTGCAGGCCGCCGCTGACGTGCTCGGTGAGGCGCATGCCGGTCACCGCGCCGACGAGGTCGCGCCAGGCCCGGCTGAGGAAGAGGCTCAGAGGCCCGTCGAAACCCGGATCGAAGAGCAGGGCGAGCGCATCCGACGTGGGCATGGAGCGCGCGAAGCCGCCCTTCGGGTCAGACGCGCGCCGTTCGACGCGGGCACGGAAGGCCTCCTCGAGCAACTGGTACGCCGGCGGGGTGAAGACGTCGCGCGCCCACCAGTGGGGGAAGGGGGTGGTGCGGTGCAGCCACAGTGGCGTCGCGAGCGCCGCGCCCAGGTCGGCAGCGGCGCCGGCCGCGGGGGAGGCGGTCACCGCGACGGCCAGCGGACGATCGGGTCGGCTCCCCAGCGCCCGATGACGTCTGCCGGGGGACGGTGGATCCACATGATCAGCGAGTTGCGCGGGATCCGCCGGTTGCTGATGAAGCCGTGGAAGGAGTGCGGCGTGCACTCGAAGAACACCATGGAGTTGTTGATGGGCGGAACCGCCACGGCGGGGCGTTCGATGGGGTGGGCGGCGCTGGCGTACAGCCCGATCTCCCCGCCGTCGCCGGGCGACCACGGCTGGTTGTGCACGAAGAAGATGAGTGCCACCGCCCGCACCGTCTCGACGGGCTGCACGCCCGCTTGCGACTCGCCGCTGTAGTACGAGCAGAGTGCGTGGTCGTTGAGGACCACCTCGTCCGGCCTCGCCGCACGGGGAAAGAACCCCGGGTTGAGGTCGTTGTGGACCGACCCCGAGGCGCTCCCGACAGCGTGGTGGTGCAGCCCGCAGAACACGTGCCCCCCCGCGGCGACTGACGCGGCCACGGCGACCGCGTCGTGCCAGGGACGGGACAGGAAGAGCGCGAAAGGACCGTCCTGCCCGGTGCGCATGGTGTGGCTGAAAACGTCGTAGCCAGGCGTCGAGCGACCGAAGCCGTGCGGAGCCGCGTCCATGCCCCGCGCCAACACGTCCTCGAAGGCGCGGTCCACCTCGGCGTACACCTCGGGACGGAGAACGTTGCGGGCGACGACGTGCGGGAAGGGATGGCTGCGGACCGTCCACGGATGCGGGGCGAGCACGTCCTCGAGTGACCGGTAGGGCCCCGCTGCGATGGGTGCCGACCCGACGGAGGCGGGCGCCGTCCCAGCCTGGCCGTCGCGCCGTTCGGGCGCGGTCGCCCGCTGCACGTGCAGGTACTTGGCAGCCCAGCGCCCGGACATGTCGTCTGCCTGGCGGCGCAGCGCCGGGGGCGGGATGACAGCGCCGGCCGCGTCGACGCCGAGGTGCTCCAGGACGCGCCGGATGGTGGGCACGTAGTCGCGCGCGAGGTCCTCATAGACAACCTCGAGGGGGCAGATGGCGTGGGCGGCGAAGAACCGCCGCCAGGCCCGCTCCTGCTCGGTGAGCAGGTCGAGGAGCAGCTCGACCTCGTCGAAGTCCGGGTCCCAGGGCCGCTCGGCTGCCGGAGCCGATGCCCCGGCGGCCCACCACTGGTTGCTGTCGAGCGCGCGGCACCACGAAAGCGCCTGGCGAAGCGTGTCGCGGCGCACGATGTGCACGTAGCGCGGCGTGGGGACGATCGACTCGAAGACCTCGCGGTCGGTGCCGACGCGCCCCGCCGTGCGGGCCAGGCGGAGCAGCCGCGCGAAGTCCTGCCAGTGGACCTTGAGCCCGAAGACGCCGTTGGCGGTGGTACCGGCGCGGAGCATCGCCTCCCATAGCTGCCCGTTGGTGGGCACGGCGCGAAGCCCCCACAGGCCGGTGTACCGCGCCTCGAGCTCCGGTCGGAGGTACTCCTCGGGTCGCCCGGCACGGCCCGTGCGGGTGAGGCCGTCGGCGAGCAACCAGCTGCCCGAGCGAGGTAGGCTCGTGACCACGCACGAGAGGTCGGCGACGGCGGCCGGCGGCACGGGCGCGCTCACACGAGCCTGTCGCCGGCGGTGTCGACCACCGTCACGGTGCCGGTGAGCTCACCGGAGTCCAGCGCGCCGATGCGCTCGACAATCGCCTGCGTCGGGACGAGGCCGGGAAAGCTCGTCGGCGCCAGCGCGTTGACGCGCACGCCGATCGCCTCGTAGTCGAGCGCCATGTGCCGGGTGAGCGCGTTCAGGCCGGCTTTGGCCGCAGCGTACATGCCCTGGCCGCCAGGGTACGTCTCGATGGCAGAGACGCTCGACATGTTGACGACATTGCGGTTGCGTCGCCGGTTCTCGTCGGGCTGGTGGCGCCAGTGCTCGCGTGCCACCGCCGCGGCGAGACGCGCCGGCAGCAGCAGGTTCACTGCGAGGTGGTCGAGCGCGTCCTCGAGCAGCGGTGCGTTGTCGAGCGTGGAGCCGAAGCCGTAGGTGACGGCGGCGTTGACAACGAGGTCGATGTGTCCGACGCGGGCCAGGGCGAGTTGCACGACCCGCTCCACCTCGCCTGCTCGGGCGAGGTCGGCCTGGACCACGAAGACGCGGTGACGGCTGGCCTCGGGCAGCACGTCAGGGCGCAGCGGGTCGACGTACCACTGCAGCTGGGAGGCGGCTTCCGGGTGGCGGGATCGGTACACCGCGACGATGTCGTAGTCGGCTGCGCGGGTCACGCAAAAGGCGGAGCCGAGCGTGCCGCCGGCGCCGGTGAGCAGGCAGGTGCGCCGCTCCATGGAGGCGGGCGCGCTCACGCTCGGCCGCCTTCAACCGGAACGCGGGGATGCCCGCCAATGGCGAACATCCCCCGCGCGGTCAGCGATCTGCTGCCCGGCTACCCGCCGGAGGGTCCTGGTGATGGCCCGGGACTTGGTCCGGGAGATGGCCCCGGCGTCGGACCGGGGGATGGCCCCGGCGTCGGTCCTGGGGTTGGTCCGGGCGTTGGTCCCGGGGTCGGCCCGGGGGTTGGTCCGGGCGTCGGACCAGGGGTTGGTCCGGGGGTTGGTCCGGGCGTCGGCCCGGGGGTTGGCCCGGGGGTTGGTCCCGGCGTCGGCCCGGGGGTTGGTCCGGGGGTTGGTCCGGGCGTCGGACCAGGGGTTGGTCCGGGGGTTGGTCCGGGCGTCGGACCAGGGGTTGGTCCGGGCGTCGGCCCGGGGGTTGGCCCGGGCGTCGGACCAGGGGTTGGTCCCGGCGTCGGCCCTGGCGTCGGTCCGGGGGTTGGCCCGGGGGTCGGACCCGGGGTTGGTCCCGGCGTCGGACCGGGCGTCGGCCCGGGGGTCGGTCCGGGCGTCGGACCAGGGGTTGGTCCCGGCGTCGGCCCTGGCGTCGGTCCGGGGGTTGGCCCCGGGGTTGGCCCGGGCGGCGGACCGGGTGTTGGTCCCGTCGGACCAGGGCTCGGCCCCGGCGCCGGACCCGGGGGGGGGCCATCCGGCGTTCGCGGGGCGGGCCCGGGGGTGGGAATGTCGACGGGGCCAGGCTGTGGCCCCAGCGGGTCGGTTCCCGGCCCGAAGATCGGGGGTGGCTGCCCAGCGGTCATGTGGCCCTCCTCGGTTTCCGATCCTCGGCCGCTCCATGCGACGAGCGGCACGGCGCTCCCCCGGGGGACGCGTCGTCAACGCTGCGGAAGTATAGGTTCGGTACACCGGTGCGGGGGGTTCATACGACCGGTGCATCACGCCCCCGTCTCCCGCCCGGGCGCGAGACGGACGCCGTCGCGGCCAGGGCCCCCCGGTCCTCCCGGGCAGCGCCGCTCCCCGGTTTCCCGAGGGCGTCGACCAGCGATGCACGGAAGGACGCATCGAGCTGCGTCGCAATGGGTTGGCAGCCAGGCCCGTACCGCTCTATGAGCAGGGGCATGACCAGCCCCACCCGAGCACCGAGCTGCTCACCTGCCACGACGAAGGCGCCCGCCGCCCGGCCGGCGACCGTCGCCACCGCGACGACCACCTCCCCCTGCGCTTCGTCACCTCGCTCGGGCAGCAGCACGGCCAGGTCCGGCACAGCGCGGCCGCTCACGCCGGCCGCTTCGACGGCCTCCTGCCAGCACGGCGCCGGGAACACCGCGCTGATCGCCCGCCCCGAGCTCCCCCGGGGTGCGGCCGGCCCGCAGGCGACCACATGCGGCGAGGTGGCCGGGAACCAGGCCTCGCCGAGCGGCCCTGCACACACCACGGTGACGCCGAGGGCGGCGGCGGAGAGCAGCACCTGTTCGACGGAGCGCAGCACCGCACCCGACCACCCCGCCTCCGGTGCCCCCGACGCGATGGCGATGACCGACGACGTGGGTGGCCGCAGCGCGGCGAGAAGGCCATCGACGAGGTCGCGCGGGCTGGTGCCGCCGTGGTGGAGCATCACGTGCGCGGCCGGCGCCACGCTGCGGACGGCCGCAGCGGCGAGGTCGGCGGACGCCCCCGCCCCAATCACCGCGACGCCGCCGTCCGGGCTGTCGCCGGACGCAACGAGAGCAGCCGCGGCGCGGTGGGAGGCGTCCGCGGCGGCAGCGACGCGGCTCGGCCCGTCCGACACGTCCATCAGGCGGGTGCACCCGTCGAGGCCGAGCACCGAACGGATGGCGGCCCGGACGTGGGGCGGGACCCGCAGCGGGCCGTCATGCGTCAGGTGCGTGTCCGGGTGCTCGCCGTGCAGCCGAAGCCGCACCTCGAACGCCCTGCCGAGCCGCGAGAGCTGCCCGGCGAGGACGACCCGGCGGGTCTCCAGGTCCTCCTCGATGACCTCAAGCCCGGCCGCCGCGGCAAAGCGACGCAGCGCCGCCGCGTCCTCGGGTGAGGCCCCGTAGCGCTGCCCGTGCTCCCTCCAGCTGAGCACCCTGCGCTCGGCGACCGGGAGCTGGGCCTGGCGATTGACCCAGCCCAGCCCGCCGCTGCTCGGACGGGGGCGGAGGTGGCAGACCACCTCGTGCACGCGCTCGTCCTCGAGGGGTCCGACAGCCGGCGCGGCGCAGAGACCGGGGCAGCTCCCGGGAAGCTCGACGGTCACCTACTCTCGTCCTTCACCCTTGGCGGCGGGAGCGTGGCACGCGGGCCGCTCGAGCGTCAAATCACGTGCGGGTCTGGCAGAGTTCCGGCCAGGAATCGTGGGGCGGTGGGAGGAGTCCGGGCACATCGACGCCGGCGTGGCGCTCGCGGGGCTGGTGGTGGGGTTCGCCGTGGGTCTCACGGGCAGGGGTGGCGGCTCGCTGATGACGCCGCTCCTCATCCTCGTCTTCCACCTGCCGCCCACGGCCCTGATCCTGAGCGCAGCGAGAAGGTCACCGACGTCGTGGGTGTATACGTGCACCCGCCGGAAAGGGCGGTGGTGCTGTGCATCGATGAGAAGATTCAGATGCAGGCCTTGGACCGGACACAGCCGCTGCTGCCGATGAGGGCCGGCCCAGCCGGAGCGTCGCACCCACGACTACGTCCGTCACGGCACCGCGACGTTGTTTGCCGCACTCGCCATCGCCTCCGGCGAGGTCACCGGACGCTGCCATTTACGCCACCGGCTGACGACTACCGGACACACAAGCACCCGAAGGTGCGCGAGTGGCTGGAGGCTCATCCGCGCGTCCATTTGCACTTCACCCCGACCAGTGCGAGTTGGACGAATCAGGATGGGACGTGGTTCTCCATTCTCCATCGGAAGGCGATCCGGCGCGGCGTGTTTCGCAGCGGGGCTCACTGAAGGCCGCGGTCCACCGCTTCCTGGAGGCGTGGAACGAGCGCAAGCGGCCCTTCGCGGGTGAAGACCTCAGACGAGATTCTCGCCAAGGCGATACCCAAAGTTAACTTAGCCGTGCTGCACTCTAGCCGGCGTTGCTGGGGTGGGGCTCGTGCCCGGCCTCGTCGCGGTCGGGGCGCTGCTCGGCTGAGCCGTCCGACGACGGCGACCCAAGCGCCTCCTCCGGCGTGGTCGGTGGGCCCTCCTCGACAGGAGCTCCGCCGGCCTTTTCGACCTCCTGGTTGTCGGGATGTCTCATACCGCCTCGTCCTCGTCGTCGATGACCGCCAGCGTGGGCCGGCGCGCGAACACCGTCTGGCGCATCAGGCGCCGCATCAGATTTGGCATAGCGTAGCTGTCGAGCGGCACCTGCACCGGCTTGCGCTCGACGTTGCGGCGGGAGATGTGGATGCCGTGCTTGGGCAGGATCCGGCGGAGGTATCCCCAGGTCGTACAGGCCGGTGCTGACCGACTCGTAGCCGTGTTGCAGAACCATCAGCCGGGCGCTGTACGACATGAGGTCGTGAAAGAACATCTTCTCGTCGTCGGGGCGCGGCTCGATCAGCAGGATGTCCACGTCAGGATGGTTGTGACGGACCAGCTTGATGTGGTCGAGGAGGCCATCGTGGAGCATGCCGCGAAACACCTGGTTGCAGACACCGCGCATGCCCAGGTCGGCGAGGTGGTCGCCGAGGAGGTCGCGCACCCCGTCGGGCGGATGCAGGTTGCGGGTGTCCACCGGGACGATCGGATTGATGGCCACGATCAGGGTGGCCCCGCGAGCCACCGCGACGTCGATCGCGGAGATGCCCTTGATGCCGCCGTCGACGTAGTCGACATCGTCGATCCGCACCGGCCTGAACAGTTGTGGGATGGCCGTGCTCGCCGCAGCTGCCAGCGAGATGGGCACGTGGGCGCGCTTGTTGAACCGCGAGAACACCACTCGCTCGCCGGAGTCCAGCGCACAGGCCACAATGTGCAGCTCGGCGGAGAGGCGGCGGAAGTCGTTGCTGAACCCTTCGCGGGTCAGCACCCGCTCCAAGAAGCGGACCAGCTGACTGTTGCTGAACACTCCTGACGGCAGCAGCGCGCTGAGCATGCCCGCGATGTCGACGGGGTTGAGCTTGCCCGGGTGACGCGCCAGCTCCCAGGCGATCTCCTGGGTGAGCCGGGGCAGCTTCAGCAGCCGGCTCGCCGCCTCGGCGAGGTTGGGTCGGTAGATGCCCCACCGCGAGGGTGGTCGCAGCATCTGGCTGGTGCCCTCCACCCCCAAGGCCATCTCGGTGGGGGTGATGCCGTTGGCGAGGAGCGCCCCCACCATCGAGCCCGCGCTGGTGCCCACGTAGACGTCGAAATCGTTGACCGTGCTGCCCACCAGCAGGTCGTCGAGAGCGCGCAGCGCGCCGATCTCATACGCCAGGCCGGTGATGCCCCCACCGCACAGCACCAGTGCACGCTAGCCGCCAGTGGGATCAGGGGCGACGCGTTGGTGGTTGCCCGCCCTCCTGTTGCTCGGCATGGCGCGGATTATCGCCGCCAGGGCCTGCCCCGGCTAGAGTGGCCCACCGTGCCCTCGAGCCCACTCGAACTGATCCGGAACTTCTGCATCATCGCCCACATCGACCACGGCAAGTCCACCCTTGCGGACCGGCTCCTGGAGCGGACGGGCACGGTGGCCATGCGCGACATGCAGGACCAGCTACTCGACACCCTCGACCTCGAGCGCGAGCGCGGCATCACCATCAAGGCCCAGGCGGTGCGCCTCGACTACATCGCCGCCAGCGGCCGCACCTATCAGCTGAACCTCATCGACACTCCCGGCCACGTCGACTTCGCCTATGAGGTGTCACGCTCCCTGGCGGCGTGTGAGGGCGCGCTGCTGGTTGTCGACGCCTCCCAGGGGATCGAGGCGCAGACGCTGGCCAACGTATACGCGGCGCTCGAGGCCGACCTCGAGGTCATCCCGGTGATCAACAAGATCGATCTGCCTGCCGCCGATCCCGAGCTGGTGCGCCAGGAGATCGAGGACGTCATCGGCCTTCCCGGCGACGGCGCCATCCTCGCCAGCGCTCGGCAGGGCCTCGGCATCGACGAGATCCTCGAGGCTGTGGTCGCCCGGGTTCCGCAGCCATCGGGTGAGGTGGACGGCCCCCTCCAGGCGCTCATCTTCGACAGCAAGTACGACGCCTACCGGGGCGTGATCGTGTACGTGCGAGTCGTTCACGGGGTGATCAGGCAGGGGCAGCGCGTCCGCATGATGGCCACCGCCAAGGAGTTCGTGGTCGACGAGGTCGGTGTCTTCCGGCCGCGTCCCACCTCGATGCGCACGCTCAGCCCGGGCGAGGTGGGCTACGTCGTCGCCTCCATCAAGGATGTTCGCGACAGCAAGGTGGGTGACACTGTCACCGACGCCGACAACATCGCGGGTCAGCCGCTGCCCGGTTACCGCACCGTCGTCCCGATGGTGTTCGCGGGCATCTTTCCGATCAACTCGGAGGACGTGCAGGACCTCAAGGAGGCGCTGTCCAAGCTCAACCTCAACGACGCCTCGCTCGTGTATGAGCCGGAGTCCTCGGTGGCGCTGGGTTTCGGCTTTCGCTGCGGTTTCCTCGGGCTGCTCCACATGGAAATTGTCCAGGAGAGGCTGGAACGGGAGTTCGACCTCGAGCTGCTGACCACCGCTCCCACCGTCGAGTACCGGGTTCGGCTCCGCACCGGTGAGATGGTCGCCGTGGACAACCCCGCGATGCTGCCCGACCCGGCCACCGTCGACGCCATCGAGGAACCGCGTACGCGCGCCACCATCTTCGTTCCCAAGGAGTACGTGGGTCCGTTGATGGAGTTGTGCCAGGACCGCCGCGGCGAGCTGCTCGACATGCAGTACCAACCAGGGGACCGCGTCGCGCTCGTCTACGACCTGCCGCTCGGCGAGATCATCCACGACTTCTACGATCAGCTGAAGTCACGAAGCCGCGGCTACGCCTCGCTCGACTATGAGATCACCGGCTTCCGGGCCGAGAAGCTGGTCAAGCTCGACATCCTCGTGGGCGGCCAGCGCGTCGACGCTCTCTCGATGATCGTCCACCGCGACAAAGCGTCGCTCCAGGGACGCAAGCTGGCTGAGCGCCTGCGCAAGCTGATCCCGCGCCAGCTGTTCGAGGTCCCCATCCAAGCCGCCATCGGCGGCAAGATAGTGGCCCGCGAGACCGTCTCTGCGATGCGCAAGGACGTGCTCGCCAAGTGCTACGGCGGAGACATCACCCGCAAGCGCAAGCTGCTCGAGAAGCAGAAGGAGGGGAAGAAGCGCATGAAGCGGGTGGGCAACGTGGAGATTCCGCAGGAGGCCTTCATGGCCGTGCTCAAGCTGGACGAGTAGCCGTGGCCTCGCGCAAGCAGCGCCGGGCGGCGGCCGCGGCGCGGGCGGCACGCAGCGCGCCGGTGGCCGAGGCGCCGGTGCAGCCGGCGGTTGGCGAGCTGGAGGTGAGGACTGCGGCTCCGCGGCGCGGCCGGCCCGCCGGGCGGCCGCCGGACGACGAGCCGCGCTGGAGCCGCGTCGGCCTCCTTGTGCTGCTGCTGCTGACCTTCGCGGCGCAGCTGGTGGTGGGAGTGGTCACCCATCTGCTCGGCCACCGTCAGCGGCTGCTGGTGGTCGACCTGGTGTTCTTTCAGGCGCCCTTTCTGATGGCGGGGTCCGTGCTGCTTGCACCGCTGGCAAAGTACCTGACCCATCAGCCCCGGAGGTTGCGGCTGCTCGAGTCAGTCTCGCTGGGCGCGCTGTTCGCGGTGCTCGCGCTGCTGCTGCTGTCGGTGTTCGTGCAGCCGGCCGTCTCTGCCAAGGCGACCCAGGAACAGGTGATCGACCACCTGACGCTGAGGGATGCGATGGGCATCGTCCTCGCCGATGTCCTGGCCATGCTGGGCACTGTGCAGCTGTTCCCAGGGCTGCAGCGCGTGGTCACAGCGCCGGGACGGCGCGCTCAGCGGCGGTTGCTCGAGCGCCGCGCGGCCGCCGGCCAGCGGCCGTCGAAATCGTCGGCGAAGCCGACCTCCAGCGCGGAGACGCGGTCGAAGCGCTGACGGTGCCGGTCAGCCGCTGATGATGTGCACCGGCGCACCGGCGAAGCCGAGGTTGGCGGTGATGGTGTCTCCGGCAGGTTGCGAGGTGTTGTATTGAAGAGACCAGTACCAGCTCGAGGGAAGGCTCGAAATCTGGGTGGTTGCGTAATCGCCAGGCACGCTGATGTCGAACTTGAGCCAGCGTCCGTTGAACAGGTTGGTGGGGTTGCTGTTGGGATTCTGTGACTGCGTCTGGATGGCAGCTGGGCCGGGGCCTGCGACCTTGTTGATGTACGGTCCCCCGCCGAACTGGCTTGATGTCGGCGACTCGAAGATCCCGTCGGTCGTGATGGCCGGCTTCGAGGACGTTCCGTTGGCCGTCGGCTGCATGAGGGTGATCACGTTCGAGCATCCGGTCGCGTTGCAGGTGACGTCACCCGGATCGAAGACGTACAGGCTGAAGGTGCGACCCTGATAGTCCGGCGGGATGGACACGAGCGGCATCGTGAACTGACCGGTCTTCACGGGCGTGTAGAGGGTGATGTCGTTGAGCGCGGCGACGGTGCATGTGGCGCATCCTGTCGCCGAGACCGCGTAGCCCTTGTGAGCCTGTGACTGCTGATTCTGAACACGACCGTTGACGGCCGGATCGCCGGACGTGTCATCGAGTTGGTCGACACGCAGGCGATAGGTGCTGCCGTTGGCTCCTCCCACGAGGAGACGCGTGCTCGAAGGGTTGTTGACGGTGACCAGCGGCACGTAGGGAGCAGGGGCTGGAACGGTCGGTATCGCGGTGATGTCCATCCAGCTGTGATACATGGCGCTCAGCTGGGCAAGCGGTTGCGGAGTGGCCGTCACGCCAGGGATGGTGTAGTTGGGGTTCGAGGTGCCGTCGATCGACTTGATGGTCATGTTGCTGATCCACACGTCCGCCTTGTGATCGAACGGGTTGGGAGACTGGTAGACCGTGTAGGACATGGTGGGCCACTGCTTGGCGTCAGTGGCACTCCCCGGACCGGAGCAGGGTGACGTGCCCGGGCCCGAGCCACGGGTGCACCCGGTGCCGGTCTCTGGGAAGTCGCCATCATCCTCGTGGTAGGTGTATCCGAGCGCGTTGGCGGTACCGTTGTCCGGCGCAAACACAGGGTTGTAGACCTTCAGCGTCGTCGTCTGGTTTGCAGGAACAAATATCTGATAGGACGCGCCTCCACGAGCGGGGAGGGCCAGCGGCTGACTGGTGGGCTCCCCTTGCGCGTTCAGGGCGTGCGTATCAGCGGGGTTGGCCGCATTGGGTCCCAGCCAGTCAGTGGGATTCGGCCCGTACGCGTCGCCCTGACCGCGGTCGGTGCCGTAGCCTTCCGAGCGCATGAAGTAGTAGTTGTTGGTGCCGGTGTTGCCGAGGTTAGGGAGGTCGGAGCCGAGCTGGCCGCCCGGTTGCCCGAAGGTGATCGGCGGCAGGTACTCGGCGATCGCTGTCCGTCCCTCTCGGTGAGTGCTGAAACCGAGCAGCTTCATGAAGAAGACAGGAACGTCCGCAGAGATCTTCACCTGCAGCCGGTTGCGGTAGTTCTGGCCCGGTGTGGCCGGATTGGGCACGGCGGCGACGGCGATGGCGACGTTGGTCGGCCCCCCGGCGGTCCAGCCATTCAGTGCGGCCGCCTTTGTTGCTGTGGTGGTTGCGTCGTTGGCGGCGGGTGGGGCCAGGTTGGGCATGTCCGGAACACCCGCCAGCGCGGCCGCGGCCGCTCCCCGCTCCAGCTTGTCGGAGACGAAGTATGAGAATCCCCCGTCCACAGCCATGCCCACCAGGGCGAACAACACCACTGCGATGACAGCGAAGATCATCAGCGACTGGCCGCGTTGACCAGCGCGGCTGAGATGCCGGCCCTGAGATTGCGAACAGCAGATCATGTGAAGTGGGGACTCTCCTGCAGCACCGTGTACACAGTGGGCATCGCGGTGAGCGATACGAAGGGCGTCGGTGACTTGTAGTGGTAGCGCAATGACACGCCGACATAGGACTCGTTGGGATGGACCTGCAGGCGCTGGTCGAGCCTGTAGGCCGGCCCTGGGACGTCCGCATGCCTGTTCGGCGCGCAGCTCGTGTACTTGTCGTAGAGGTCGCCGATGGAGCCGTCCTGGCCATTGGTGGTGAGCGGCCGGTAGACATCGATCTCGTCAACCGACGTCACGAATGGCATCGAGGCTGCGATCTGGCACACTACCTGCACGATCTGGAAGTCGACAGCGCAGGGGTCGGTCGACGAACCCGTGCCGCCGTTGGCGACGAGCTGACAGCCGTTCGCTGAAGCACCGCTCTGGAAGCCGCCGTTGCCCAGTTCCGCCGCCAGCCGGGCCCCTGCCCGGGTCGCGGTTCCTGCCGTGTTCTGGTCCGAGGCGTACTGAGAGACTGCGTACACCCCGGTCAGCAACGTCAACAGAACGGTGATCACGACAGCGGTCTCGATCAGCGCCTGGCCGTGCTGACGGCGTCGCCGCGGACTGCGACGGATCACGACTGCGGCTCCAGCTGGAAGTAGCGGGTGAAGTTCAGAGTCATCTGGGCCGCGCTGAAGGCCAGATAGTTGTAGTGGGACCTGATGGTGATGCCCACGTTGGCCAGGCTCGAGAGCGAGGTCTGCCGGGTTGTGGGATCCCATGGAGGCGCGCCCCCGGCGGCGGGATTGAGCAGCGCGCCGCTGAGGTTGTATCGGTTGAGGCAGGCCACGCCCCCTGTGCAATTGGGGGTCATGTCCTGGCTCACCGACCCGGTTGAGGGGTTGACCGTGGTCTTGAAGATGTCGATCTCGTCGACCTTGGCGAAGCCGGCCGCGCCGAATCCCTGGGTTCGGATGGCGAGGATGGCGTCAGTATCCGTGGTGGCGGTGTTGCCCTCCTGGGCGACCGTGATCACACCGAGACCCACGGAGTGGTTGATGGCGTTGGCTGAGAAGAGCAGAAGTCCGCCGTCGATGGCTCCGAAGAGCGAGGCGAAGAACACCGGAGCCACCAGGGCGAACTCGACCGCGGATACTCCGAAGGAACGATGGCGGCGGGCGCGGAGGCGACCGGTATGGGTTCTCATATGGCCGATCTCATGATGGTTGCCGCGATGGGAATGCAATTCGCCGGTGGGCAACCGTCCTGTAACAGTCGGTCGTAGTGCGGGGTCACAGCCCGCGCCTGCTGATCGACGCTGAGGCACTAGGATCCTGGTGATGGTCCTCGCCACGGCCGGAAAGCACTCTGCCACCCACGCCGTCGCAGCCGTGTACATCCACATCCCGTTCTGTGAGCGCAAGTGCGAGTACTGCGACTTCGTGTCGGTGGCCGGAGCCAAGGGACAGCACCAGTACGTGGCCTCGCTGCGGGCCGAGCTCCGCGCGCTCGGCGCAGCTTTGGACGGGTCTGTCATCGACACCGTGTTCTGCGGGGGGGGAACGCCGGGCCTGCTCGACCTCCGCCTGATGGGCGAGCTGATGGACGAGGTCCGCGCCAGCTTCACCCTCGGCGCGGACCCGGAGATCACGCTCGAGATCAACCCGTCCAGCTCGTCGGAGCAGCGCGCTCACGCGTGGCGGGCGGCCGGCTTCAACCGTGTCAGCGTCGGTGTTCAGAGCACCCACGGCGATGTTCTCGGCTTCCTTGGCCGGGTGCATGACGCGGGTCGGGCACTCGCCGCCATCGCCGAGGTCCGCGCCGCCGGCTTCGCCAACGTCAGCGGCGATCTCATCTACGCCGTGCCCGGGCTGGACGACAAACGCTGGGAGGAGTCGTTGCACCGCCTGGTCGACGCCGGGCCCGACCACATCTCCTGCTATGAGCTGACGGTGGAGGCGGGGACCCCGTTGCACCGGGCGGTTGCGGCCGGCAGGGCTCGCGTGGTCGACGCTGACAGTGCGTTGCGCCAGCACCACATCGCGGTCCACAGCCTGGAGAGCGCCGGGTACGAGCACTACGAGGTCAGCAATTTTGCGCGCCGAGGCATGCGGTGCGCCCACAACCTCGTCTACTGGCGCAACAACCACTACGCGGCTGCGGGGGTGGGCGCCCACGGTCATCTCCCGGCATCGCTGGCACCGGCATTCGCCCTTCAACCGCCGCCGGGGGCGCTGTCATTTCGTTACCAGCACGGCCGCGCCATCGAGGCGTACGTTGCCGGGGTGGCGAGGTCGCCACTGACAGTGCGGAACCTCGAGTGGGTCGACGCCACCATGCGCGCGGAGGAGTCGATCATGCTCGGCCTGCGGCTGCGTGAGGGCGTTCGTCTCGAGGGGACAGGGATGGCGGCAGAGGCGCGGGCGCTGGTGGCTGGTGGGTTCCTGGAGGTCCTGGGGATGCAGGCCCGGGCCACACCTCGTGGGGAGGATGTGCTCAACCAGCTCGCCGTGCGTCTGGCCGCGCACTGCACCTGACCGTCGCTGCGGCTGGCCGTGTTGTGGCTGGGTGTAACGGCATGGCCGACGGTTCAGCCACAGGCCAGACGCCCGCGTCACGATCTGCTCGACGGGCTGGAAGTCCGTCTCCGAATCCGACACGATTCCCCCACGATGAGTCGTTATCCCGTCCACCAGCCGCCTCCCGACCGCGTCATCGACGACCTCATGCGGGCCGGCCTGACGCGCTCGACAGCAATGGCGATGGAGGGGTGGAAGGCGCGCGAGGTGCTCGATCTCCTCCGCGATGCCGGGCGCGGCGACGTCCATGCCGGGGCGCTCGCTTCGGCGCGTGGTAGCATTTAGCACTCGAAAGTAAGGAGTGCTAAACCCGCCGCGGCGGGAGTCGTGGAGGTGAGCGCGTTGGAGACGTCCGTCCCCATCCCTCTCGACCTGCGCAAGCAGCAAATTCTCAAGGCTGTGGTTGCGGACTACACCCGGACCGGGGTGCCGGTCGGCTCGCACGCGTTGGCTGTGCATCTCGCCACCTGGTCGTCGGCCACGATCCGCAACGAGCTTGCCAACCTGGTCGATGTCGGCTACCTCCTGCAACCGCACACGTCCGCGGGGCGGGTGCCCTCAGATCTCGGCTACCGCTACTACGTCGACTTCTTGATGGAGGAGGAGGCTGTCCCCGTGGCCGTCCGTCGCCAGATGGACCCGTTCTTCTCACACGCCGCCGCGGGCCTGGAGGAGACGCTCGAGGTGGCGGCGCGCGCGCTCGCCCTGGCCACCGATGCAGTGAGCATGGTCACCGCACCCCGCGCGCTGGGAGCCAGGCTGAAGCATCTCGACCTGATCTCGCTCGAGCCCCAGCACGCGCTGCTTCTGATCGTGCTGGACGGCAACCTCATTCGCCAACAACCTGTTGCCTTGGGCCGGCCCACCGAGCAGATCGAGCTCAGTGCCCTTGCCCAACGCTTGAATGCCGCGCTCTGCGGTGGGCTGGCGTGCGAGGTCGCCACCATGGGCCCTCCCGCCGAGGAAGCCGATGCGCCGATGTGGTCCATGGCAGTGACCGCGATCAGCGCAATCATGGAGTCCGTCGATGCCGGGCAGGACACACTGGTGGTCCACGACGGGGTCCGCAACCTCCTCCATCAGCCCGAGTTCGGCGATGTCGGCCGCTTCCAGGAGGTGCTCGACCTCCTCGAGGAGGAACGCGTCCTCGGCGAGATGCTCGCGGCCATCGAGAGCGACCATGGCACCCGGATCATGATCGGCCGCGAAACCGGCCTCGAACAGCTGCGCCAGTGCAGCCTGGTGATGACCACCTACCGGGTGGGCACCCAGCGCTGGGGGACGCTCGGCGTCCTCGGCCCCACCCGCATGCAGTATTCGCAGGTCGCCCCCCGGGTGCGATACGTCGCCACCCGTGTCGGCGACTCTCTGAGCAGAATGCTCGGGTGAGCGACGTGATGGACGAGCAGGTGGATGGGCAGGTGGATGAGCAGGTGGACACCGAGCACACCGCTGCCGGAGCCGACCGCCCGGAGGCGACCGTTGCCGATGAGACCGACGACGGCGGCGGCGAGGTCCTTCGGGATGAGCGCTACCTTCGTCTGGCCGCCGACTTCGAGAACTTTCGCAGGCGCAAGAACCAGGAGCTCCTCGACCGATCTCGCTACGCGAGCGAGGACGCGGCGCTGGCGCTGCTGCCGGTGCTCGACAACCTGCGTCGTGCGGTCGCGCATTCCGGCGACGCTCCAGCCGGAGACCTGATCAGCGGTCTCCAGCTGGTGGTGCGTGAGTTCGAGGTCGCGCTCGAGAAATTGGGTGTCACACCCATCGACGCAGTGGGTCGACCGTTCGACCCCGCGGTGCACGAGGCGATCGGAAGCGAGGAGAGTGACTCCGTCGACATGGACACGGTGACCGCCGAGTTGCAGCCCGGGTACCGGCTCCACGACCGGATCCTGCGTCCGGCGCTGGTGCGCATCGCTCGTCCGGGCAGCGTCCGCGAAGACGCCTGATGGCAACGGTCAAGCGCGATTACTACGAGGTGCTCGGTGTCGAGCGGAACGCCTCGGGAGACGAGCTCAAGAAGGCATATCGCCGTCTGGCCATGGAGTTTCATCCCGACCGCAACCAGGGCGACAAGGCCGCCGAGGACCGGTTTAAGGAGGTCGGTGAGGCCTACTCCGTGCTGAGTGATCCGCAGAAGCGGCAGCGCTACGACTCGTTCGGACACGCCGGCGACAGCATGCCCGACTTCGGCGGCTTCTCCTTCGACTCGGCATTCGATCTCTTCGACATGTTCTTCGGTGGCGGGGGCGGCGGCGGTCGCCGCCGCGGAGGACCGCAGCCGGGAGCCGACCTGCGCATGAACGTCGACATCACCTTCGAGGAGTCGGTGTTCGGCGCCGGCCGAACCATCGAGGTTCCTCGCAAGGGCATGTGCGCGGAATGCTCGGGGAGTGGCGCCGCACCGGGCAGCCAGGCGGTGCAGTGTCCCGACTGTGGTGGCACCGGCCAGGTTCGCCGAGCAGTGCAGAGCATCTTCGGGCAGATGGTCAACGTCAGCGCCTGCCCACGCTGCCACGGCGAGGGACGCACCGTCGCGCAGCCGTGCCCGACCTGCCACGGCCAGGGGCGGGTCGACGAGCGCCAGACCCTCGACATCACCATCCCCGCCGGCGTCGATGAGGACGTGACCCTCCGCTACGGCGGTCAGGGAGAGGCCGGTCCGCGCGGCGGCACCCGCGGCGACCTCTACGTCGGCTTCAGGATCGCCCCTCACCCGCACCTGGTCCGTCGCGGCCAGGACCTCCTCTATGAGCTGCCGGTCAGCGTGCCCCAGGCGGTGCTCGGTGACCGAATCACAGTTCCCACCGTCAGCAGTGAGCACCAGATCGAGCTGCCACCCGGAACCCAACACGGCCGGGTGGTGAAGATCGCCGGAATGGGCGTGCCCCACGTCCGCAGCGGTCGTCGCGGGGACCAGCTGTGCATCGTGCACGTGGCTGTCCCGACCCATCTCAACGCCGGCCAACGTCATCTATACGAGCAGCTCGGCGAGCGCGAGGGCAAGCCGGCCGAGGTGAAGAAGGGCTTCTTCGACAGCATTCGCGGCGCCTTTCGCTAGTGATGCTCACCGGTGAGGGGCGTTGAGAGGCATCGCACAGTAGCGAGAGCTGAGACCCTGACCGGAGGGGCCCGCCACGCGCGGGCCTCTTTGCTCTAACCGGGTGGCCAGCTCATGGCACGGCCACCAAGCAGGTGAAGGTGCAGGTGGGGCACCGTCTGCCCAGCGTCGGCGCCGACGTTGGTGACCAGGCGGAAGCCGCTGGCGTCGATGTCTTCGCTGACGGCGAGCTGTTGGGCGACATGAAGGACGCGGCCCCACAGCGGATCCTGCGCTCGGGTCAGCTCAGCGGCCGAGGCGATGTGTTCGCGGGGGATGACCAGGATGTGGGTCGGCGCCTGCGGGTTGATGTCGCGGAATGCCACCACCTCCTCGTCCTCGTAGATCCTGTCGGCGGCGATGGTGCCGGCAGCGATGGCGCAGAAGGGGCAGTCGTTCATGGCTGGACGAGCCTAGCGCGCAGCACATCGCCTTCGAGGCCGGTGAGCTCCACCAGCGAATCGCATCCAGGTCGTGTAGCCGGGGCGAGGTCGGTGACAACCTCCAGGTACGTCGCGGTCAGCCCGTGGGCGGTGCCGTCCTGGGCCCGATCCCACACCACGCGGTCGCGACGACCCACGGCGCGCAGCCGCCGAGCGTGACCGCTGGCCGAGGCGGCGCGACGCACCTCGCGGTTGCGGGTGCGCGCCACCCGATCGTCGACCCGCACTGACAGCTCGGAGGCCGCGGTGCCTGGCCGCGGTGAGTACCGGAACGCGTGCACCGCGAGCATCTGGGTGTCCTCGATCAGCCTGATGGTGTCGGCGTGATCGCTGGTGCTCTCCCCCGGAAACGCCACCATTACGTCGGTGGTGAACTCGGTGTCCGGGTCGAGGGCACGCAACTCGGCGCACACCCGCACGTACTGGGCGCGCCGGTAGCCGCGGTGCATGGCGCGCAGCACAGTGTCGCTCCCGCTCTGCAGTGGCATGTGCCAGTGAGAGCACAGCTGCGGGTGGGCATTGAGGGCGATCAACTCCGCGCTGATGTCGTTGGTGTTGACGCTGCTGAGGCGGATCCGCGTCCCCTCGCCGACGGTATCAAGCAGCGTCGCCAGCAGCTGCGCCAGCGTGGTTGCCTGGTCGCGGCCGTACGACCCGAGGTCAACCCCGGTGAGGACCACCTCGGCGTGCCCGGCCTCGGCGGCCTCCAGGACGCGCTCGACGACGGCCGCCGGCGGGATCGAGCGGGCCGCGCCCCGCGCCTGCCAGACCGAGCAGTACGTGCAGCGGTGGTTGCAGCCGTCCTGAATCTTGACGAAAGCACGACTGCGCGACGGCGGCGTGGTCGGCCTGGCTGTCAACGCCGCGCGGGATGCGCCGATGCTCAACACGTGCTGGGCGATGCCGTCCTTCTCCCCGTTGCTGAACACCGAGTCGACGCCCGGGTGCGGCAGCCGCCGGCCGTCTCCGTCGACGCGCAGGTAGACGCTCGGGTTGCCGTCGACGCTGCAGCCGGTCAGCACCAGGTGCGCGCCCGAGTCCTCGCGCCGGAGCCGATGCAGGCGCTGCCGGGTGGTGGCGTCAGCCTGCAGCGTCACCGTGCACGAGTTGAGAATGCGCACATCCGCGGGTTGATCGTCGGGCACCACCTCGCAGCCGGCGGCGGCGAGAATGCCGGCGAGGTCGGCCATCTCGGCATAGTTCACCTTGCAGCCCAGCGCGGTGACAGCGACGCGCAGCGGCGGCCCAGCCTGCCCTCTCACGTCAGAGGTGGCTCGGTTGCCAGGGGTGTTGCCAGGTCTCCGGAGCGGCCGAGCAGGAGCGCGCAGGCGATGGCGCCCGCGTAGCGAGTGCGCAGCACTCGCGCACCGATGTGCACAGCCTCGGTCCCATTGGCGCGCAAGATGTCCAGGTCGCGAGTGCCCAAGCCTCCCTCCGGTCCGATGCACAGCGTCAGCGGCCGCTCGGCGTCCACACTGAGGTCCACGATGGACGGTTCTCCGTCAAACGTGCACGAGATCAATCGCGAGCCGCTGCCCACGGCGACCAGTGCGTCGTCGAGGGTCGTCGGTGAGTGCACTCGGGGAATCATGCCTCGACCGGCCAGTTGCGCTGACTCGGCCGCCACCGCCTGCCAGCGGCGCAGGCGCGGCGGGATGCGGTCCTCACCGGGGCGGCTGACCACTCGCTCGGTGATCACCGGGCGTATCTCCGTGGCACCGGCCTGCACCAGCGCGTCGATGCAGTCCTCCATCCGCTCGCGCGGCAATGCCTGGAGGACGGTGATGCGCAGGCGGGGCTCGCCGGTGGCCTCGCGGCTCCAGGTGACCTCACCCTCCACTCGGTCGGCTTCGACGCGGGTCAGGGACAGGCCGTGCTCGCGTCCCGCGCCATCGACCGCCACCAACGTGTCGCCGGCACGCATGCGCAACGAGCGCGCGATGTGACTTGCCACCAGCCCTTCGATGACCGCCTCCGAGCCCGCGAAGATCTCACCGTCGACAAAGAAGCGCTCCGGCATGGCCGGGTTGTACCACGGCATGGCGGCGATCTCGGCGGTTGATGGGGTGGGCGGTAGCATCACCCAGCGCATGTCCGACGTCCGTGTCCCCGCCCCCGACGGTGCCCAGCTGGCGGTCACCGTCGAGGGTCACGGACCATCGCTGCTGCTGATCCCCGGATTGGGCGCAACACGCGTGGTCTTCGCACCGCTGATACCCCTGCTCACCGCCCACTGTCGGGTGGCTGTGTACGACCAGCGCGGCATCGGAGAGTCCGATGTCACGCCGGGCCCGTACAGCACCCCGCAGCTCGGGGCTGACGCTGTGGCGGTGCTCGACGGGGCGGGCATCGCTGCGAGCGCTGCGTTGGGAGCCTCTTTCGGCGGGATGGTCGCCCAGGAGCTCGCCATCGCTCACCCGCAGAGGCTGACCGCCCTGGTGCTCGCCGCCACCGGACCGGGCCGCATCCATCTTGCCGAGCAGCCAACTGAGGCAGCGTCAGAGGCGCTCCTGGGCAAGGGCGCCCGCAGTCCCGAGGAGGCGTATCGCATGGCCTGCACGGTGCTGTACTCGCGGCAGTTCCAGGGGGCGCACCCCGAGTTCATCGACCAGCAGATTCGTGACCGTGCGCGCCGGCCGATCGACGGCCGCGCCTTCAAGGCCCAGCTGGCCGCGTCGCGGGCCCACGACGCGTGGGAGGGCCTGGCCTCCATCACCGTCCCAACTCTGGTCATGCACGGCAGCGAGGACGCAGTCATGCCCCTGGCCAACGCGCAGCTGCTCGCCCGGCGCATCCCCGGCGCCGAGCTGGTGGTGTTCAGCGGCGCTGGACATCTGTTCTTCCACGAAGAGCCCGAGCGAACCGCTGTGGTGGTTGGCGAGTTCGTCAGCGGACACGCCGCCTCGGGCTGATCGTCCTCCGCTAGATCTGGTCGGATCCGTTGATCCCGCTCGGCTCTGGTTCGGTCGCCTCCGGCTGGGGCGTCTCGGCGGTGCCATTGGGAATGGCCTCCTGATCGTCGCCGTTTCCCGCCCGCCGACGGTTGGCCGCCTGCACTGCCGCGATCTGTGCGGGGGCCGTCGCCGTGGCGGTGGTCTCGCGGATGACGGTGACCTTGATCATTCCCGGGTACTGCATCTCGGTCTCGATCTCGCGCGCGATCTGCACGCTCAGCTCCGGGACCTGGGCGTCCTTGACCTGCTTGGCGCGCACGAAGATGCGCACCTCGCGACCAGCCTGCAGCGGGAAGGCGCGCTCGACGCCGGAGTGCCTGGTGGCGATGGTTTGAAGCTGCTCCAGACGGGCCAGGTAGGTGGCCAGGGTGTCACGACGCGCACCCGGTCGCGAGGCGCTGATGGCGTCGGCGCAGATGGTCAACATGGCCAGGTCGGTGGTGGGCTCCTCGTCGAAGTGGTGCGCCTTGACCGCGTGGATGATTCCTGGCGGCGCACCGAGAATTCGCAACAGCTCGCCGCCGATGATGGCGTGTGATCCCTCGACGTCGTGGTCGACGGACTTGCCGATGTCGTGAAGCATCCCCGCTTCGCGGGCGGTCACCTGGCCCATCCCGAGCTCGGCGGCGAGCACGCCACAGATGTGACCGGTCTCCTCGCAGTGGAGCAGGGCGTTCTGTCCGTACGAGAACCGGTAGTGCAGCGTGCCCACCAGCTCGGCGAGCTCGGGGCGGCCGTCCATCTGCATCTCCCACAGGGCTTGTTCGCCGAGCTGGCGCACCGTGCCTGTCAGCGAGCCACGGGTGCGCAGCAGCAGCGGAGGCACGTCGGCGGCCTGCAGCTTTCGGTCGACGACCTCCAGGGCGGCCTGCCGGGCCACCTCGCGGCCGATCGGATCCATCCCCCGAAGCGTCGCCTGCGCGCGATCTTCGTCCACCCCGAGCTCCATGCCGGTGTCGTCGGCGATGACCGACAGCGCGCTGAGAAGCCGCTCGCGGCCGTGGTCGTCGAGGTCCTCGAGTGGCAGGGGCGCAGCCCGTGGGGCGCCATCGGCGTGCCCGTGCAGCTGGCGCTGCATCACCTCCATGATCAGCGTCCGAGCGGCCGGCTCGACATCCCCGACTCGCTCGGCAACGGCGGCCTCGACCCGGGCCTGATGCTCGGTCGCCAGTTCGTTGTCGATGCGGTCGAGTACTGTCCGCTCGGCTGTCTGACGGTCGAGGTCAGCGCTCCGCTCGATTGTGGCACCGATCTCCGCGCGCATCTCGGCGACCGAGGCGATCCGCGCATCGATCTCGTCGCGGCGCTTCTTGTGCAGATGGCGACGGTCGTCGAACATCGCCCGACGATCGCGATGGGTGCGCTCGCGCTCCTCGAGCAGCCCGTCGCTGGCCTCGACCGCCTGGGTTCGAGCCAGGACCTCCTCGCGTACCGTCTCGCGGACGGCCAGCGCCTGGTTGCGTGCTTGGGCGATGGCGCCGTCCGCCTCGGCGCGGGCGCGTGCGGATGTGGCAGGGTCGGCCGGCTGTGCTCGGGAGGGGCTGGTTGGGTGTGGCAGCCGGGACGCTCTGACGAGTGCCGCCGCCCCAGCGCCGGCGACGAGCACGATGGCGACGACAAGGATCACGATCACGCGCCGAGTGTAGGCGGCAGGCCTCCGATCATCCGATCCAGGAGGTTCAACCGCCCGGCGGGGGGTCGAAGGGATCGCCCACGTCGGACACCAGGTCGCGGGAGAAGAGCAGGGCCGCCGGCGGCAGGGTGCGCCGCCGGTCCCACACCAGCGCCATGGTTCGCGCGATGGGAGGGTCACGAAGCGGGATCACCGTCACCTGGGCCGAGGGCGCCGGCAGAGGCATCGGCATCAGCGTGATCCCGAGACCGGCCTCGACCAGTCCCTGCACGATGCTGAAGTCATCACCCTCATACGCCACCTTGGTGGTCAGGCCCTGAGACGCGAAGGCGTCGTCGATGACCTTGCGCATCCCGCTTCGCGACCGCGGCAGGATCAGAGGCTCGTCAGCGAGATCGGTCAGCGCCACGGATGTCCGCCCGGTCAGGCGATGACCGAGCGGCACCACAACGGCCACACGTTCGCGGAAGAGGGGCACGGTCTCGAGCTCCGGCGTGTTCGAGGGCGGGGGCCCGAGTATCCCCACGTCGAAGTCGCCGGCGAGGACGCCGGTGGCCACCTCGGCGGTACTGCCCTCCTCGAGCGAGAAGCGCACCCCCGGGTGGGCGCGCAGGAATCGCGCCAACCGTTCAGGTAGCCAGCGGGCGCCGACTGTATGCAGGAAGCCCACTCGCACCTCGCCGGACTCCGCCGAGACCGCCCCCTGGGCGTCAGCCACAGCCTCCCGGATGTCGGCGAGGAGACGTTCGGCGCGACCGACGAATCGTTTCCCCGCCTGGGTGAGCCGGATGGAGCGGCCAACTCGCTCAAAGAGGGCGACGCCGATCTCCTGCTCCAGCCGGGCAACCTTGCGGCTGACCGTCGACGGGTCCGTCTGCAGGGTGTCCGACGCCCTGCCCAGATGCTCCACGCGAGCCACCTCGATGAACGTGCGGAGGGTGTCGGCATTGATGCGATCCATGCAACAATCTGACCCGAAGCGCGCTATTGATGTCAATGGCCGGCGCAGATAGGGTTGATCCACAGGTGACCCGAAGCTGCGTCAGGCCCGGCCCAGCCTTTGCGCGCCCAACCAAGGAGATGTGATTTGTTGATTGAGAACGCGACTCAGGAGGTGCATGACGCACGCAAGCGTCATCACCGGGAGATGGTCGATCGTACCCGTCTGCGCCGGCTCGTCGAGCGTGTAGACGAGGTCATTAGTGCCTGCGAGGAGATTCACCTGCAGAGCATCAAGGAGACCCCAGCCGACCTCAAGGCTCGTGCTGAGGACGTCTTTGCGTTCGCGCGCAGCGCGGTGTCGAAGACCAGGGATCGCGAGGCACTTGCGGTGGTCGAGGAGGCCATCGGCCGGCGCCAGGTCAAGATCACCGAGATCATGGACATCCTCTGGACCATCCAGGAGATCGTCTTCGACCTGATGCTGCCGTGGCGGACGGAGCTCCCTGAGGACGTCGAGCCGGAGGGGCCGGTGACTGGCGCTCCGGATTGGAGGCGCTGGACGGCCGTCGCCTGATCTCGGCCGCCTGTCAAGGGCGGGCAGTCAGGCCTCCGCGCCTCTGCCCTCGTCGCACACGGTGCGGTACTCGCATCCGGGGCATTGCCATGCGGACGGCCGCGGCGGGAAGTCACCGTCGCGCCACGCAACCGCCAGGTCGCGGGTGGTGACCGAGAGGTGCTTGTACGAGGTGTCGAGCTGCTGGCGCGTGAACTCCACTCGGGTGACCTCGGCGGTCTGCAGATGATGCAACTCAACCGCCACGTCGTCGGTGCGCTGGCGTCGTGACAGGGCGACAGCGTAGGCCCGGACCTGAAGGTCCTTGCGTAGCTGTTCCTCGTTTCGCGGCGGTCCCGTCTTGTAGTCGACAACAGTCACCGCGCCGTCGGGTGCGACATCGAGCCGGTCCCAGCGACCGTGAAGGTCGGCGTGGTCGAGGCCGAGGCTGAAGTTCTCCTCCACGGCCTCGATCGAGGCCGCGTTCCATGCCGATCCGGCAGCGTAGCGGCGCAACTGCTGTTCGCCGAGCTCACGCAGCTCCGGGTTGCTTCCCTTGGGCCCTCGGGCGGCCGCCCAGGCCTCAGTCCAGAGGGCAGCGACCGCGTCGACTGTCATCGACTCGCCGGCGAGGCGCCGCATCGCCGCGTTCTGGAGCACTGTGTGGATCAGGGTGCCGTACCAGCTCTGCAGCGTATCCCGCACCGGCATGTGATAACGGCGCCGGTACTCGAACCGACGGGGGCATTGCCTGAAGACCCGTACGTCCGACACCCCCAGGGACAGCCGATGGGCTGACGTCCGACCGGTGGCGCGCGGCGGACGCGGGCGCAGTGGTGCGGACACCGGAACCTCGCGGTGGCGCGCCTCACCGTTGACGCAGAGCGGGGCCAGAAAGGGCGACGGGTTCTCGTCCTTGAAGCTGCGTGGGTAGCGCTTGGCGCGCGTCAGGACGACCCGATCGCGTGCCCGCGTGAGGGCCACGTAGAAGAGCCGCCGCTCCTCATCGATGACCGCGTCCCCTGGCGGGGGCAGCTCAGGCACCAGCGCCCCGGGAAGGGTGAGCGTCGACGTGGAGACGCCTCCGCGACCCGGCCAGCGCGCCTCGACGCAACCGGAGACGACCACCACCGGCCATTCCAAGCCCTTGGCGGAGTGGGCAGTGAGCAGGGTGACCCCGTCCTCGACGGTCTCGACAGCGGCTATCTCGTCCGCGTGGCGACTGCTGCGAAGCACGTCGAGATACCGCAGGGCGGTGACCAGGCGCCGGTCATCGCTCCAGTCGGCGAACGCCTCCAACAACTCGCCGAACTTGTTGAGGTTGGCCCCGGTCTGCATGCGCGCCAGGTCAGGCTGAAGATCGAGCATGCCGAGAAAGTCGCTCTGCTCCAGGGCCACATAGAAGATCTCGCGCACGTCCTCACGGGCGCTGATCGCGTGCAGCGCTGCCACGTCGCCAATGCACCGTGCGGCTGCGCTGGTGTCGTGGCTGTCCAATCCGCAGGCGTCGAGCTCACCGCGCACCTCCAGCAGCGGGGCGTCATGATCGCCGCACCACCGCACCAGCGCGAGTCGACCACGATTGCTGACCTTCCATGCGGGCATCTGCAGGCAGCGCAGCATCGCCTGCGAGTCGTGGGGGTCGGCCGCCGCGCTGAGCAGCGCCAGAAAGTCCTTGATCTCCGGTTGTGTGAAGAACCCTCGGCCGCCGTGCACCTGGTAGGGCACGCCGACCTCGCGCAGCGCTCCGATGGCGGCGCGCATGTCAGCGTGACGGCGGAACAGCCAGGCGATGCCACCCGCACTCACCCCAGCCTCGATGAGCAGACGGCACTCCGAGGCCACACCGAGCACCTCACTGCGCTCGTCTGGAGCCTCCCACAACTCCACCGCGTCACCGGACCCACGTTCGGCGACCAGCGTCTTGGCAATTCGCGACGTCGCATGGGCGACACCGATGACCTGTTGACCGGCGCTGACGATTGGGGCTGTGCTTCGGTAGTTGTGGGACAGGATCACCCGGGCGTGCCCGGGGTATGTCCGGGAGAAGCGCTCCAGGTTGGCGAGGCTGGCGCCGCGGAACTTGTAGATGGCCTGGTCGTCGTCAGCGACGACCAGGATGTTGTGGTGGGCGGCGACCAACGTCTCCACGAGGCGTGCCTGCGCGTAGTTGGTGTCCTGGTACTCGTCGACCATGACGTGGCCGATCACCTCGCACACCGCTCGGCGCGGGGCGTCGTGCTCGCGCAGCAATCGTTCGGCATGCAGGATGGTGTCGTCGTGATCGAGCACCGCATGACGCAGGTAGCGTTGGTCCAGCGCGGCATAGACGGCGGCGAGATCCTCATGTCGCTCGAGCAACGCGCGCTCGGCGGCGTCCTGGGTCGCCTCCAGCTGCTGTGCCGCCCACTCCGCGTACCGGGTGGGCGTCACCAGCTCCTGCTTGGCCTTGCCGATCACGTCGAGGATGGAGTCGACGAGGTCGTGCGGACGCAGCGGATTCCACAGGGTGCGAGGCTTCAACTCGGCGAGGACTGCCTCCAGGTGCAGCCAGCGCTCGGCCTCGTCAGCGATCCGAAAGGCTGGGGAGATGCCCGCCAACCATCCCCATTCGCGCACCACCCGACCCGCAAAGGAGTGGTAGTTGCTCAGCGGCGGCTCGCCCACAAAGGGCCCGTGGGCGGCCTCGGCGCGGGAGCGCATCTCGTCCGCCGCCTTGCGGGTGTAGGTCAGCACCAGTTGATGCGCCGGTGCGACTCCGTGCTCGGCGAGGGCGAGGAAGCGCTCGACCACCACCCGGGTCTTGCCGCTGCCCGGTCCGGCGAGCACCAGGCAGGGTCCGTCGCGATGGGCGACGGCCGCCTGCTGGTCGGGGTCGAGAGACAGCGTGGGCATCGGTTCCTCACGACGAACGCATGTTTGCCCGGGCCCGCAAGCGTACACCCCTGGTGGGCCGCGTCGCACGACGGACGACCGGATACGCTGATCCCAACGAAACCCAGAGGACATCTCATGACGATCACTCGATGAGCACGATTCGGGTCGAGCGGGACGGAGATGACGTGGTCGTCATCGCCATCCACCGGCCGCTGGTGCGCAACGCAATCGATCGAGCCACCGCCGATGCTCTTGCCGCTGCGTTTCGCGACTTCGACGACGACCAGTCGCTGTCGGTCGCGGTGTTGACCGGGGACGGAGGCGGCTTTTGTGCGGGCGCCGATCTGCGCGCCCTGGACGGACTGCGCGCCGAGGAGAACGGTGATGCCCCGCTCGGCGTCTCGCGGATGTTGCTCGACAAGCCGGTGATCGCCGCGGTCGAGGGTCACGCCGTTGCCGGCGGCCTCGAGCTGGCACTGTGGTGTGATCTGCGCGTGGCTGCGGAGACGGCGGTGTTCGGAGTCTGCTGCCGCCGTTTCGGCGTGCCCATGATCGACGGAGGCACCGTCCGCCTGCCACGTCTGATCGGCCACGGCCGTGCCCTCGACATGATTCTCACCGGTCGAGGCGTGGCTGCCGGGGAGGCGCTGGAGATGGGGCTGATCAACCGCCTAGTTGCCGCCGGCGAGGCCGTGAGCGCCGCACTCGTCCTGGCGCATCAGCTCGCAGCGCTTCCGCAGACGTGCATACGTAGCGACAGGCTGTCGTCCTATGAGCAGTGGTCACTGTCAACCAGCCGGGCGCTCGGCAACGAGACCCACCGGGGACTCCAGGTGATCCGCAGCTGTGAGGCGGCAGAGGGGGCGGGACGCTTTGCGCGAGGTGGCGGCCGGCACGGGCAGATGACGTGAGCGCGAGACCGCCGGCCGCCGCCGGGCGCCAGGCACGGCGGAAGGACGGGCGATGTCAGCTCTGAGTACAATCGCGCTCACGACAACCCAGTTCTCTGATTGATTCCTGCCGCCCATCGGGCGGTCCGAAGGAGGTGATTCCCGACAGTGTCGGAGGTCAAAGTCCGCGAGGGCGAGACCTTTGAGAGCGCTCTGCGACGCT
>JAEKNN010000009.1 GCA_016464795.1 Candidatus Amunia macphersoniae
GCGCGCCTTGGCGACGCCGGCATCGGCCAGATGAGCGAGATCTTCGACGCCGAGCAGCCCCACGCGTTCCTCGACAGACGATGTGAGCGATTCCCGGCCTCGAATGAGGGGGCCTTCAGTTGAGCTGCTCGGCCAGTGCGACGATGATGCCCTCGGGGCCGCGGACGTAACAGAGTCGATATTTGTCCTCGTACTGTTCCAGCTCGCCAACGAGTTCGGCGCCGTGGGTGTGCAGGCGGGCGACGACGTCCTCAATGTCTTCAACGGCGAACATGATGCGACGTATGCCCAGCGTGTTCGCCGGTGCGCTTTCCGGCTCAGTGCTGACCGCCGTCGGCGTGTGGAACTTCGTCAGCTCAAGCCGGCCGTGGCCATCCGGGGTCCGCATCATCGCGATGTCGACTCGGACGTCCTCGAGCCCGACGACACGGTCCACCCAACGTCCCTCGACTGGCATCTCGCCCTCCAGCTCCATACCAAGTTCGACAAAGAACGCAGTAGCAGCCTCAAGGTCGTCGACGACGATGCCGACGTGGTCCATTCGCCGAATGCTCATATCCCCGAGCATAGGGGTCGGATGTTTGGCTATGTCAGTGAGGGGTGGCGTCGTCTGCTTGTGGATTCGGCGTCAGCGGAGCGCTTGGAACATCATCGATGTTCGTGAAGCCAGACCGGCAATCAGACGGGTTGGGGCTGTGCACTGGCCGGCCGGACCACGACGGCAACTGGCCGGTTGCGCCAACGGCAATGCCGCCAGATGCAGCACTCTCGCTGGCCATACTGCGCCGATGACGACGCGCCCCTCCGACGTCGCCGCCGACACCGGCTCCGACAGCGAACGCGCCCGCCGCCAGGGCGGGCTCAGCTTCGACCGGGTGGCGCGCGAGTACGACCGCCGCCGCCCCGGCTACCCGTCCGAGCTGGTGGCGCACGCCTGCGCCACAGCCGGACTCGAGGCCGGCGATCGGGTGCTCGAGATCGGATGCGGCACCGGCCAGCTCACGTGCGCGCTGGTGGAACGCGGCCTGCGGGTCACCGCCATCGAGCCCGGTGCCAACCTCATCGCACTCGCCGACGAGCGGTGCCGGGGCGCCGGCGAGGTCACCTTTGTGCACGCGCGCTTCGAGGACGCGCCGCTGCCGGCGATGCCGGTGGCCGCAGTCTTCGCCGCCGCCTCGTTCCACTGGGTCGACCCCGAGGTCAGCTGGAGCCGCACGGCGGCCGCCTTGGCGCCCGGTGGCACGCTGGCGCTGCTGGGCTACTGCGATGTGGTAGAAGAGCGCAGTCAGCAGGACCAAGCGGCGTTGCAGGCGGCGCTGGCGCGCTGCACGCCGGCGTCGGCCGCGGCGTGGCCGCCGCAGCGCGAGTTCGACGCCATCCGCGCCGGCGTGGCGCAGCGGCGCGGCAACGTCTCCGAGGCCTGGTCCTGGATCGGCGGCCACGACCTGGCGCGTGCCGACGCCGCCGCGCTGTTCACGGACGTCGAGCTGACAGCGGTGCCAACGCTGCAAGAGCACAGCGCCGCGGAGCTCAACGCGCTGGTCTCTACCCTCTCGTTCTATCAGCAGCTGGCGCCCGAGCGGCAGGAGGCGCTCTGTGCCGAGCACGTGGCGCTCGAGGGTGCGCTCGGGCGGCCGATCCGCTCCAGCATCGCGATGCTGCTCGTGACCGCGCGCCGCGGCTGACGCCGTGCGTCCAGCGCGTCGGTAAGGTTCACCGCGGTCGCAGGCGGGTGCGGGCCGCCTCGCAAAATGCCGAATCTGATGCTCTTGGAATCCTGCTGGCGCAGCCCTGAGCTCGAATACCAGCCGGTCACTTCCAAGCTGGATGTCGATGGTTCGACCCCCTTCTCCCGCCCCTCGACGGGCCGCGAGCGCAGTGAGCCCAGCACGTCGCCGGTAGGATGGCTGCCGTGCCAGGAGCGATCGTTACCGGCGTCAGCCGCCAGCGCGGCATCGCAGCCGCCGTCGCGGCGCGTCTGAGCCGCGACGGCTGGACTGTTTTCACCACCGGATGGAGGACGTACGACCTCGAGCAGCACGCCGGCGATGCCGCTCCGGTGGAAGTCGACGTCGAGTTGGATCTCGCGGACCCCGCGGCGGCAAGCGAGCTTGTGGGCATGGCCGTGAACCGGATCGGGCCGATCACAGCGCTGGTCGTCGCGCACACCTACGACTCGGGCGGTGGGCTGCTGGACATCACCGCGGAGTCGATCGACCGACACCTGGCGGTCAACGTGCGCGGGTCCCTGCTGCTCATGAAGCAGTTCGCCAGCGCGTTTGGCGGCGACCCCGGGTCCGGGCGCGTTGTCGTGTTCACAAGCGGACCACCGCAGCGGGGAGCGGTCGCCTACGCCGCCAGCAAGGGTGCGCTGGAGTGGACAACATTCTCCGCCGCCACCGAGTTGGGCCCCCGCGGCATCACTGTCAACGCCATCAATCCCGGACCCAACCAGACTGGATGGATGACGGCGGACATCGAGCGTGAGGCGGGGGAGCGCACCCCTCTCGGCCGGGCGGGGCGGCCGGAGGATGCCGCATCCGTGGTGGCGTTCCTCGTGTCAGCGGACGCCGGCTGGATCAACGGTCAGGTCATCACCTCTGACGGGGGTCACCGGGTCGCCGGCGGATCCTGGCCCCGCTGAGCGCCTGACTTGGGCTGAACGGCCGCCGCCTCCTGCTCCACGCACTCCATCCGGTTGGCGCCGAGCTTAGTGTGCGAGCGTCGCCAGCCCAACGATCCCGGCCCCATAGATCAGCACAACGCCGATCGAATCGAGGCCCAAGCGCAGGTGGCAACGCGTCGGCCTGACGACGACTGACGCTACGTACACAGTCGTCAGCAGGATGCCGAGCGCACCGAGCCATGCGTTCTGCACGCCGATGGTGGGAAGCACCGGCTTGCGTGCCACGAGGTCGGCCAGCAAGAACAGGCACAGCTGGAAGGCGTTTCCCCCGAAGATGTCGCCCATCGCCAGTTGGTGGTCGCCGAGCCGGACCGCCGCGATGCCGGTGCTGATCTCCGGCAGCGCGGTCGCGAGCGATAGAAACGTCGCACCAAAAATGACGCCATTGATTCCTGCGCGGTCCGCCAGCGCGCCACCGCTCGTCGCCAGCACCACGCCTGCGAACAGCGTGATCAGCGACGCCGCGCCGAACAGCGCGGCAACGAACACTGTGCTTCGCGACACGAAGGGGCGTGGCGACGAGGGGTGGGCGGTGCGCCGATGGGGACGCCCCGGCTTGCTGCCGACCATCTCCACCTTCCACTGGGGCGACTTGCGCACCCGGTTGATCACCCGCAGGCCTCCGAGCCACAGCGCGACCATCGCGATCGATACCGGGCTGACACCTCCAACCGCGTCTGACGTTGGCAGGAGCGCGCCGAGCAGCATCACCGCGGTGATCGCCACCACCAGAACACCCTCGAGGGCGGGGATGAGCGACCCGACGAGAAAGCTCAGCGGAGTCTTGCGGCTGGCAAACGCGTCGCAGACGACCAGCACAGCTGTCTGCACGGCGATTCCCCCGACAAGGTTGCCGCCCACCAGCCCGAGGTTGCCGGCCGCTGCCGCCGCTACGGTGATCGCAAGCTCGGGTAGGCTGCCGGCGATTGCGAGCAGGACCATTCCCCCCATCGCCTCGCCCAGATCGAGGCGGGTGTCCAGCGCGTTGGTCGCGTTGGACAGGACGATGCCCGCGCCCCAGGTGGCGGCGGCCGCGGCCGCAAACAAGATCACCAGCACGGGCGCGCCGAGGTGGTCCATGCCCGGTGATCCTAGCGTGCGAGCAGCTGCGGCGCGCCTCCGTCGAACCCCGCCGTGCCCTCGGCGGACGCCTCTGCAGCTCGAGAGCCGTCAGCCCACGGGGAGTTTGGCGGTGCGCGCGTTCAGCCGATCAATCGCGCCGCGCGCTCGCGCAGGGTCGGAGACCACACAGCCCCGCCCAGAGCTCGCCGTCGTTTCAGAGGACCACCAGCGCCGGCGGGTCGAACTGCTCGGGGGGAAGCTCGGCGCGCGCAGCCCGGACGCGGCTTCGCGGCACACCCGCAATCGCAGGCCAGGTGGCGCGGTCGATCCTGCCGGTGACCTTGAGATTCTTCGAGCGCTGGAACCGCGACACGGCGGCAGCCGTGGCGGGCCCGAAGATTCCGTCGATCTGGCCGCAACTGTCACCAGCAGCTGAGAGCAGCCGCTGAGCGTTGGCGACGTCTTCTCCATGATCGCCGCGGGCGAGCGGCACCGCGGCGGCGGGGTCGCCGGACGCGCGACGGCGAGACCGCGATGGCTGTGCGACGATCTCCAGCGCCCCTTGCAGGGCTCCGTTGAGCTGACGCGGATTGGTGAGCGCCACCAGGTGGCCCGCGTCGATCTCGATCACCGGCGCGCCGAGCGCGCGTGCCAGGGTGAGCTGCCGCGACACCGGCACCAGAACGTCCTCGGTGGTGGCGATGACCGCGGCCGGCACGCGCACCTCGCGGAGCCAGCCGCGGGCGTCGTAGCGGCCCATCTCACGCCCCGCCTCGGCGATGTCCCAGGGAGCGCCGCGCGCCAGCTCGCCGGCAAACCATTGCGGCGCCTTGCCGCCGTACATCAGGTTCATCAGCTCGCTCCACGTCCGGCGCGGCGTCAGCCGCCACCCCAGCTGCATGGCGCCCATCAGGTACCACGCGGCACGCAGCTGTGGCGCCGCCCGCCACTCGGCAGCGGTGGCCACGAGCACCATGCCGCGAAGCATCTCGGGGTGCCGGTGGGCCAGGATCTGCGCGATCGCCCCGCCCATGGAGTACCCGACGACCACCACGGGGCCGGGGGCGAGGATCTGGAGCAGAGCTGCGCAGTCCTCGGCACAGTCGCTGAGGCGGAAGGCACCGTGGGCGCGCAGCCCGCGGCCGTGACCGCGGGCATCGACCGCCAGGACGCGCCAGCCCGCCAGCCGCAGCGGCTCGTACAGCGACCACCAGTTGGTGTCGCTCGCGGCCAGCCAGCCGTGAAGCAGGAGAAGGGTGCCGCGCTCACCTCCGCCCTGAGGGTGCGTGTCGCGGACGAACATCTCGCCGTGGCCAGGGACGGGGATGATCAGGCCGGGCGGCAGGGGCTCATCGTGCCCGGCGACGACGGCGGACGCGGTCGCGGCGCGAACCACGTGGCCGGCCGCCCTGGGCAGCGCCTGAACGGTCTCGGCGACTCCCTGGACAGCTTCTAGGACATCGCCGACGAACCGGGGCAGCATGTCTCTCCCACGATCTTCCGGTCAGCTGCGCGCAGGACAATCATGACGCAGCGGAGGACGGGTGCAGGCCTCTCGCGTCAATCGCCCACGACGACCCACCTCAGCGCGCGGTGAGCTCGTCGAAATCCACCTCACGATAGTCGTCGGGCGCCTCGTCTCCATTCGCGCGATGGTGTTCGCGCTCGCGCAGCTCCACCCTGCGGATCTTGCCCGACATGGTCTTCGGCAGATCGCTGAACTCCAGTCGCCGGATTCGCTTGTAGGGAGCGAGGTTGTCGCGGCTGAACCGGAGGATCGAGAGGGCCGTCTCGCGCGATCGGCTGTGCCCCGGTGCGAGAACGACAAACGCTTTGGGAACGGCGAGCCGCACCGGGTCAGGGGAGGGCACCACAGCGGCCTCGGCGACAGCGTGGTGCTGGAGAAGCACGCTCTCCAACTCGAACGGCGAGATGCGGTAGTCCGACGACTTGAAGACATCGTCGGCGCGCCCCACGTAGGTCACGTAGCCATCGCCGTCTCTCGATGCGACGTCGCCGGTGTGGTAGAGACCACCTCGCATCGCATCGTCGCCGCCGTCGCCAGCGCCGCGGTATCCCACCATCAGGCCCAACGGTCGCGGGCTGAGGTCAAGGCAGATCTCGCCCTCGTCGCCTGGGTCGCCGGTGACGGGGTCGACCAGCGCGATCGTGTAACCCGGCACCGCCCGGCCCATCGAGCCGGGCTTCACCAGCTGACCCGGCGTGTTGGCGATCGCGACCGTTGTCTCGGTCTGGCCGAAGCCGTCGCGGATGGTGACCCCCCACGCCTGCTCCACCCGCGCGATGACCTCCGGGTTGAGCGGCTCGCCGGCGCCCACCACCTTGCGGGGCGGATGCACGAGCGCTGTGAGGTCACTCTGGATGAGCATCCGCCACACCGTCGGCGGGGCGCAGAAGCTGGTGACTCTGCAGCGATCCATCACCGCCAGCAGGGCCGCCGCATCAAACCGAGCGTAGTTGTGGATGAGCACGGTTGCACCGGCGTTCCACGGTGCGAAGACGTTGCTCCACGCATGTTTGGCCCATCCCGGCGAGGAGATGTTCAGGTGGACGTCTCCGGGCTCGAGCCCGATCCAGTACATGGTGGAGAGGTGTCCCACCGGATAGGAGGCGTGGGTGTGTTCGACCAGCTTGGGCTGCGCCGTCGTGCCCGAGGTGAAGTACAGGAGCAGAGGATCCGATGCCTTCGTGACCCCAGTGGGGGTGAACACGCCCGACGCGGTAGCAGAGTCTGAATAGCTCAGCCAGCCGTCCGCCGCGGCGCCGACGCAGATCCTCGTGTAGTCGCCGGGGACGGTCGCAAACCTCCCAACGTTCTGCGCAGCCGTCACCACGCAGCGCGCCCTGCCGCGCTCAACCCGGTCGCGGAGGTCGACGGGAGTGAGCAGAGTGCTCGCCGGGATGAGGACCGCACCGAGCTTGATGCCAGCGAGCAGTGTCTCCCACAGCTCGACCTGGTTGTCGAGCATGAGGATGAGCCGGTCACCGCGAAGCACCCCGGCGGCCGACAGCCAGTTGGCGACCTGGTTCGACCGCACCGAGAGGTCACCGAACGACAGCCGGACATTCGATCCATCCGGCTGTACGATCCACAGAGCGGGCTGCGACGCCGTGGCGGGATCCTCGGACAGCGTGTCAAACCAGTCCAGCGCCCAGTTGAACTGCGTCAGGACCGGCCAGCGGAAGTTGCGGTAGGCGGTGTCGTAGTCATCTCGCCAGGCGAGGAGCGATGCACGCGCGGCACGGAACGCCGCTGCGCTCGACACGCCACCGTCGTCGCCGTCGTCTGGCTTCATCGCCTCACAATCTGTGGTCCGGCTGCGTCGCATGCAACGTGCCCATATGATGGCTGACCCCCGCGCCCCGCGGCCGTCCGGGGCTGGCCTACCGGCGACCGGACAAGCGAACGCGGCCGTTCCCCGCGGCCGAACGAAGGGACAGAGCCCTACCGTGTGCGGCGGCCACGAATGGCGAAGTGAAACGATGGAGTGATGAAGCAGCCAACTGTCCCACCCGGGTCTCCGGCACGCACCGGGCGCGGCCGTGTCGCGTGGTTGCCGGCAGCAGCCGCGCTCGTGGCCATCCTGACGCTCATCACACCACCTACATCAGTCGGCGCCCAGGGGCCGCCGGCCGTGGTATCGACGCCCAGCTCGTCATTCGCCGCGAACCCATCGACGGCGACGCCGGCGGCAAGCCCGTCGTCGAGCGCGTGCCCCAGCGCATCGCCGACCCCCAGCGCATCGCCGACTCCCAGCCCATCGCCGACACCCAGCCCGAGCCCCACCCCGACCGCCAGCCCGAGCCCAAGCCCCGGACAGCCCTGTCCGTCCGCAGCCGCAACTCCGAAGCCCTCGCCCTCGGGACCTCTGCCGCCACCTCCTGCGAGTGCCTCGGCCCCGGCGACTGCCCCCCTCACGCCGAACGCACTGCCGATCGGGACTGGGGCAGTGATCACCGACCCATCGCTGGTCACCGAGCTCAACAGGGCCACGCACCACCCGCAGCAGCTCCAGGCACCTGAGCTCCAGCACTTGACCACCGGTGGTCAGGCGCCGCCTCGCCCGGCGGACGCCAAGGCTGCCCCGGTCGGCACCTCACGAGGCTCACCGGTCCGTCCCCTGCCGGCGGGTGTGCCGGGGGCCCTGCTCGCCTTGGCGGCCCTCTTGGTGGTTTCCACAGGGGTCCTCCTGCTCGCGTTCCGGTCGCCAGGGAGGCGGGCATCCGCCGTCCAGCGGATCGCTGCGATCCGTGCGGCCGGGTGTTCGGCGTTGGCTCGGCGCCGGTCATCCCACACCATCGCCGCCTGGTGTCGCGTGGGCTTGGCGACCCTCGTCAGTGTGGCGGTGGCCGCAGGCGCGGTCGCCGTGTCTCGCTCTGCTGGGACCCCGCACCGACCTTCATCGCCGCCGGCCACCTCCGCGGCGACGATCGCGCGACCCGTCACGCCCACGACTGAGACGTATCTCACCAGGACACCGGACATCATGGTGTGGTCGGTGTTCGTTCACATCGAGCGCGACATCGTCGTCCTGGAGCGTGCCGCGGCGCAGGAGCGAGAGCACATCAACGAGCTGGCGGGACCGAACGACGGTCGCGACCCATCCTTCGGCGCCACCCGTGCGCGCGACGCCGTGGCCGGAGGCGCACCTTTGGTCTCGCTCGTCGAGGCGCACCGACAGACGGTGAGCAGGTACCAGGCGATGGTGCAGCAGGAGTATCAGTTCTTTGTGGTGGCGGCCAAGAACCCCATGATGCAGGTTGGGTTGTACGAGGCGACGGCGACAACGCCGGCGGCGACAGCGGTCCTCCGGTATGACCTCGATGCGGTGACCACGCAGCTGCAGCAGGAGCAGGCCATCGCCACTGCCGAGGACGCTGCCGCCCTGCAGGTCTCACATCAACCGCCTGCATCCGCGGCCACGCCCAGGATCACCGCTCCGGTGGGCGGCGTGGTCTCCCAGGGATTCGGATCCACCTCACTGGCGCTGGAGCCCACAGTCACCTACCACGGCGTCTTCTACGAGCACTTCCACACAGGGATCGACATCGCTAACGCTCTCGACACTCCAGTCGGGGCGGCGGCGCCTGGTCGTGTCATCCTCGCGGGCAGCAGCCGCGATGCGACCGGCAAGCTGGTCGGCTACGGCAACTACGTGGTCATCGACCACGGCAACGGGTACGTCACCCTGTACGGTCATCTCGATCAGCTGGTGGTGACAACCGACCAGCTGGTACTGAGGGGCCAGGAGATCGGCCTGCTCGGCAGCACCGGCTGGTCGACGGGCCCCCATCTGCACTTCGAGATCCGCCACGACGGCGAGTTCCTCAACCCGGAAACGCTTCTGGGAGCAGCTGTTCGATCCTGAGCAGCAGCGGGCCGCGATCGCCGCTGACCAGCCGGCCCCACTGTGGCCAGACTCTGGGCCAGTGATCACCCCACCTCCCGGCGAATCGAGCAGCGCTCCTGGACCGTCGGCACTCACTCCGTCGCTCATCGTCAGCAGGCTTCGCGCCGCCGGTTGTGTCTTCGCCGAGGACGAGGCCCGGTTGCTCATCTCGGCGGCGACGTCGCGGGTCGAGCTCGCCGCCATGGTGGGCCGGCGAGTCGCCGGTTTCCCGCTCGAACACGTGATCGGTTGGGCCGAGTTCTGCGGGCTGCGAATCGCCGTCGACCCCGGTGTCTTCGTCCCCCGCCACCGCACCGAGCTTCTCGTCAAGGAGGCCAACGCTCTCGTCCGGCCGGGCGCAGTTGTGGTAGATCTGTGCTGCGGCACGGGTGCTCTGGGCGTCGCTCTGGCCGCTGCCGCAGAACGGATCGACCTCCACGCCGCCGACATCGACCCCGCCGCGGTGCGGTGCGCCCGTCGCAACCTCGCTGCTGCCGGTGGTCACGTCTACGAAGGTGACCTCGACGCGCCACTGCCCGCCACGCTGCGGAGCCGAGTCGACGTGCTGGTCGCCAACGTACCGTACGTCCCCACCGAGGAGATCGAGCTGCTGCCCCGCGAGGCGCGCCTCCACGAGGCCCACCGGGCGCTCGATGGGGGCCTCGACGGACTTGACATCGTGCGGCGAGTGGCTGCCACAGCGCCACGCTGGCTGAGACCGGGCGGCCACCTCTTGGTCGAGACCAGCGAGCGGCAGGCGGCGCAGACTGTCGAGATCTTTGCCACCAACGGGCTGATCCCGCGCGTGGCCACTTGTGACGACCTGGACGCCACCGTCGTCATTGGAATGCGGCCCGAACCGAATGGCTGAGGTGCAGGAACGCGCGCTCACCAACGACCGGCTGTGGGCGCCGCAGTACCGACTGCTGACCGCAGGACTTGTCGGCACCATCACCCTGGCCGCATTCGAGGCGCTGGCCGTGATCACCGTCCTTCCGCTGATCAGGAATGACCTCGGTGGCCTCGGCCTGTACGGGTGGGTGGTGAGCGCCTTCTCGCTGGGCACGCTCTTCGGCATCGTCGCCGCCGGTGAACAGGCGGATCGCATCGGGCCGGCGCGTCCCTTTGTCATCGGGCTCGTGCTGTTTGCCGGCGGCCTGGTGGTCGGCGGCTTTGCTCCGACGATGCCGGTGCTGGTGGTCGGCCGCGCCCTCCAGGGGATCGGTGCCGGGGCGATTCCCGCGGTGGCGTACGTCTGCATCGGTCGCACCTACCCCGAGTCGCTGCGGCCGCGCGTGTTCGCCATCCTCTCGACGGCCTGGGTGGTGCCGGGACTCATCGGACCAGCACTCTCAGTGGTCGTCGCCCAGCGCTTCGGCTGGCGGGCTGTGCTGCTCGGGTTGCTGCCGCTGGTGGCAGCAACGGGTGCTCTCGCGGTGCCGGCGATGCTGCACCTCCGGCCCCAAGCCCCGGCACGGGCCGCCCCCCGTCGGCTCCTCGACGCGCTGCGGATGACCGTGGGCGCCGCACTCCTGCTGGCCGCTTTCTCTGGCCACGAGCCGGCCTCTGTCGCCCTGCTGGCGGCGGCGGTGGTTGTCGGTCTGCGTCCGCTCCTGCGCCTCATCCCAGGCGGCACGTTCCGGGCAGCAAGCCCGCTCGCCGCCGCTGTCCTGGCTCGCGGCCTGCTCACCTTCACCTTCTTCAGCGTCGACACCTTTGTTCCCCTGGAGATCACCGCCATCCGCGGCCACGGTCCGGCGCTGGCGGGCGTCGCGATCACCGCCGCGACCATTGCCTGGACCACGGGGGCGTGGGTCCAGGTGAGGCTGGCGACACGCTGGAGCGCGCATCGCCAGGTTGCCACCGGTTTCCTCATCGTCGTGTGCGGGATCGCCACCGTCAGCGCGGGGCTGCTGACGGTTGCACCGGTGGCGCTGATCGTGTGCGGCTGGGGCGTTGGCGGCCTTGGCATGGGGCTCGGCTATTCACCGCTCTCCATCGTGGTGTTGCGGCACGCTCGCCCCGACGCGCAGGGAGCGTCGTCAGCTGCTCTGCAGCTCTTCGACAACCTCGGCGTGGCACTCGGTGCGGGAATCGCCGGGGCCCTGGTGGCAGTCTTCGCCACGTCCGGCTCACCCACCTCCGCAGGCCTTGGAGCGGCGTTTGCCGTTGCCATTGCAGCGGGATGCGCCGGCGTTGCGGTGGCGTGGCGACTGCCGGGAGGCAGGTGACGTCCAGCTGATCGCAACCGCGGGCTGCCGCCGCGTCTACGTGTTCCGCAGCACCTCGGTCGGCCGCAGCCGCACGGCGCGCCGCGACCCCAGCCAGGCGCCCAGCATGGCTATCAACGCGCCGATCACCAGCACAGCGATGGCGATCCCGGCACTGAAACCGACCTGGGTTGTGAAGACCCACCGCGACAAGGCAGCGAGGCCGACCGCGACGACGATGACGCTGACGGCGCCCGCGAGCAGGCCGGCCAACGCATTCTCCAGCAACACCATCTGGGTGACGCTACGGGGCGGGAACCCGATCGCCTTGAGCATCGCGATCTCCTGCCGGCGCTCGATCATCGCCAGGGTGACGCCGTTGCCGACCACTGTGAGGCCGGCCAGCAGGGTGAGGCCGGCGATCAGGGCGAGGACGATCAGCAGGTTGTTGAGGATCCCGCGGACCACGGCGGTGAGATCGTTGACGTTGATCACCAGGGCGCCCGGGCTGGCGCGCTGCAGGAGCACGGAGTCGTGCACCAGGCTGGCGTCGTCCACCGCCATGGTGACGACGGTGCTCGCGTCACCACCTCCCAGCGCGGTGGCGAGCGAGGTGTCGCCGTAGATGTCCGAGCCGTACAGGCGGACCAGATTGCGCGAGCCGTACCCGGGGGCACGCTGGTACAACCCGACCACGTTCATGGTCACCGGGTGACCACCCGCTCCTCCCTGGAACGTCACGGTCGAGCCCGGGTGCAGGGACGCCGGGGGGTCGGCAAATCGCGTGGGCAGGATGATGTTGTGGCTGCGCGCGTCGGACGCGCTCAGCAACCGGCCATCCCTGGCCACGATGCCCGCCGGTGCGCCGCCACCGGCAAGGTCGTACCCGCTGACACCGTTGAGGCCGCGATAGGGTGTCTCACCGGGATCGGCTGTGGGATCCGAGGGTGCCGCCTTGAGCGGTTTGCCATCGATGGCGGTCGGCGCTGCGGTCGCCACGGTTGTGATCAGCGATGACTGCAAGCCGGGCAGCGCCTGCGCGTTGCGAATCAGGACGTCGCGTCCGCTGATGCCGGTCACGGCCAGCAGGTTGGCCGAGCCGGCACGGGCCAGCGCCGTCGTCAATTGGTCACGAAGGCCAATCGACACGGTGACCGTCAACGACATCGAGAAGATGCCGATGAGCAGCGCAACCAGCGTCACCGCGGTGCGCGCACGTCGCCGGTCGAGTGAGCGCGTTGCCATGCCGATGCGCATCCGTCCGTTGCGGGGGGCCACCGTGGCGACAGTCCAGACAATGGCCACCAGACCGACGGCGACGGCCACCGCGGGCAACCAGAATGCCGTTGCCGCCGTCAGCAGCACCAGACCTGCAAGAACTGCCCGATTGGCGGTGACATTGTGGAGCGGGCGGAGCCGAGCACCGGCGGCGGTCACGGCCGCGAAGATGCCACCGAACACCCCCGCCAGGGACGCCGCCGCCACCACCAGCACGAAGCCGGCGACCAGATCCCCCACGATGGCCCCCGCCAGCAGTGCGAACAGCAGAGCGCTCACCACCAGCAGCAGCACAGTCGCTCCGGCGCCACTGGTGAAGGCCGCGTCAGAGTTCGGTCGCAGCATCGACAGCGGGCGCAGGCGCGCGGCGCGCACGATGGGCAGCAGCGCAAAGACGACTGTCGACCCCAGGCCCAGCGCGACGCCGAGTGCGACGGTTCCGGCATCGATCACCAACGGCGCCTGGATCGCGACTGCCCGGGCCACTGCCGCGGTGATCCCCCCAGACACCGCCAAGCCAACCAGGGTTCCGACGACTCCCCCGGCCAGGCCGATGACCGCTGCCTCCAACGCCAGGACGGTGAACATCGAGCGGGGCCGATAGCCGATCGCCTTGAGCATGGCAATCTCGAGGTAGCGCGAGGCCAGCACTGAATGCATGACGTTGAAGATGCCAACTCCCGCCACCAGCAGCGTCACCAGGCCGGTGAGCAGCGTGTACTCACGAAAGTCGTGCACCTGCTGCTGGGCAGACTGCAGAGCCTCGTCGACGGTGGTGACAGATGCCTGGGGGAACCGGCTGCGAAGCTCCGCGGCAACTGGTGCGCTGGCACCCGGCACGCCGAGGTAGACACTGACGTACTCCGGCGGAGCATCGGTCAAGGCCCCCCCGTCAGTGGTCGACACCAGCATCACCGAGGAATGCTCCAGGGTGGCCTGCGCCAGCACGCCACGTACGGTCGCGCTGAGGCCGGCACCGCCGATGCCGTTGACGAAGACGTGGCCACCAATCCCCACGCCCAACTGGTCGGCAAGCACTGACGACACCAGCACATCGCCGCGATGGGCCATCAGCGCGTGTACCGAGCCACCCTGCGGGTTGACCAGCGGCGGATCCCCAGCAACTGGGTAGGTGGCCAGCTCGACCGTGTTCACCTCGAACGGCACGATGGTGCCGCCACTGACCGAGGCGGTGGCGTGCAGCCGGGCAACCGCGCTGACAGCGCTGACCCGCCCGTCAGCATGCAGCGTGGTGAACACCGTGAGGTCCGCTGCCGTCAGCGGTGAGGACTGGCTGCTCACGGCGACGTCTCCACCATTGGAGGCGCGCACGTTGCTGGTGAGCGCGCTGCTGACAGTTGCCGCGGCCACCTGCAGCGCCACCACCGCCGCCACTCCGACGGTGATGCAGAGCACCGCCACCGCCGTCCGTCGCCCACCCCGCCACACTGACCGCCCGGTGTGGCGCAACAGGAATAGGAGATTGCCGATCATCCGGTGAGCCGCCCGTCACGCACGCGCAGGATGCGATCAGCACGCACGGCCAGATCGTTGTCGTGGGTGGCCACCAAGATGGTCGTGCCGCGTCGCTGGCGCAACTCGAGCAGCAGGGCGATCAACTCGTCGCCTGTGGAGGTGTCGAGATTGCCCGTCGGCTCGTCGGCGACGATGATCGCCGGCTGGGTGATCAGTGCCCTGGCAATGGCGACGCGCTGCTGCTCGCCCCCCGACAGCTGGGTCGGCCGGTGGTGCAGGCGGTGCCCGAGGCCCACCTCGGTGAGCAGCTCCTGGGCACTCGACGACGGCCGATGGACCCCCCCGGGCACGTGCAGCGGCAGCTCGACATTCTCCAACGCGGTCAGCGTGGGGAGCAGGTTGTAGGCCTGAAACACCATGCCCACGCGCCGCGCCCGCAGTGTGGCCAACTCGCGCTCGGGTAGCTGGCTGATGTCGGTGCCGTCGAGGAAGACTGAGCCAGAGCTGGCCGTATCCAGTCCCGCGGCGATGCCCAGGATGGTGCTCTTGCCGCTGCCCGATGGGCCGACCAGCGCGACCAGCTCCGCCGGCCGCACCTCGAACGACACACCGTGGAGGATCTCCACAGTGTTGCGGCCGACACGCAGGCTCTTGTCGACGTCGACAAGCCGCACACTGGGAGCCGTCGCCGCGGTTGTCTCTGTCACCACACTCAGTGCAGCACGCCGGCTGTCCGCATCGCGCCCACGATCACCGCAGCCAGCCGCGTGTGACCGATCGTGCTGGGATGCAGGCCGTCCGCGGAGATGTACTCCGGGTGTGCGGCGATCTCGCCGGAGAACGTGGCAAGCGAGAGGAAGTCGGCCCCGCCCTGCGCCGCCACCGTGGCCATGCCGGCGTTCCAGTCGGCGGTGGTCGCGGCCAGACCAGACAGGTGGGCGCGGACCACGGCGGGCAGCTGCGAGAGGTCGGGCAACCCGATGACGAACGTTCGGCAACTGGCGCGACCCAGTGTGGTCACCAGATCGCGCAGGCTGGCCATGAAGGAGTCGCGGTTGACCCCACCGCGGATGTCGTTGACACCGAACAGGACAGTGCAGATGGTGGGATGGAGCGCCAGCGCCCCGGCGATCTCGGTTTGGTAGGCGTCGCCCAGCCTGGCGCCGGGGATGCCCAGGTCGGCAAACGCGCTGCTGCCGATGGCATCGCGCACCTGGTAGGCGTAGCCGCGGGTGATCGGCTCGGCTCCCACGCCGTAGGTTTCGGACGCCCCGAGGGCGGCGTAGACCGGCGTGCCGGCAGCGATTGCGGAGGGAGTGGGGATAGGGATCGTTGCGGTCGGGGACGGGGCCTGGCTGCTGCCACAGGATGCGAGCATCGATGCCAGGACAAACGCTGCGAGGGATGCCGCGGGGCGAGTGGTCATTCTGGGAGCTCGTGTCGCGTGTTCATCTGTGGGTTCACTTCAGAATGGACGGTGTGGCAGGTGGTGGAGCGCCAACGACCACGGTACCCAGAAGTGCCCAAACTACGATTTGCCCACTTCGGGCCGTGGCCATCGTGATCTCGCGGTATCCGCGCGATGTGCGGATGAGCAACATCGGCGTGGATCAACCTGCGCGAGTCGGTCCCACCCCAGACGCGCGACGAGTCAGTCGGCGGTGAGCGCGGCGGTGCGCTCGAGTGCCGCCAGATGTCGGGCCGGTTGGGAGCGCCCGGGTCTCCTCCCGGCGCTGACTCAGCAAACAGCCGGTGATCACGGACGTCGCCGCGGCACCTGGCTCGATGCCGGCGAATGCTGATCTGACCGATCAGACAGGATCGCCCTCATGCCCGAAGAGCTCCTCGACAAGAAACCGAGCGCGAGGTGGCAGATCCTCTGCGCTGTAGCGCTCAGTTGCGACTCGCAGCACCTCGTCGCGAGTGCGCAGGCCCAGCAGGTTGGCGAGGAACCGGATGTCACCAACGTCCTGCTCGGCTCGCGCCGCACGCAGTTTCATCGCCAGGAGAAAGCGCGCGGACGCGGCGGAGACGGCAAGTCCGGGCCGCACGAAGATGGGCAGGGCTTCAGGGTCGGTGCCAGGCACGAACCCCTTCACCGCGTCGTTCAGCCAGTCGTCCGGTAGTCCCAAGCGCTCACCCACCTCATGCGCGGCGTTGTAGACCTGCGATTTCGGTTCGAACACGGCATCGATGTCGCGGGTCATCCGCCGGGCGTCGAACGCAATTGCCATAGCCGCGCCGCCAACGACGAAGAGGCGGCCCTCGATGCCGCGGGCTGCCAGCACTGACGCCAGCTCTTCAAGGGCCTGGAGAGCCGCGTCCCGGTTGAACACGCCTACGTTCGCTCCAGGGCACCGCCGGTGACAAAGATGCCGCGGCGCGCGAAGCTGGGCGGGGACTCGCGCAGCGCCAGGGCGTTGAAACCGTCGCCTGCGACGAACCACCACGGCAGGACCTCGACGATCACTTGCGTCCAGGACGGGGGAACGAGCTGGCGAAGCACGCAGAGATGCTCCGCAAGAGCGGCGGCGAGCGCCAGAGCGCGGGGTGCGCCGGTGGGGCCGGGAGCATCGGCCACGGAGAGTGCGAGCTCGTGATCATCAGCGCCGCGGTCGTCGTCGATGAACTCACCGATCAGTCGCCAGGCACCTCCCGTTTCGGGCTGGAGCTCACCGTCCAGCGCTTGAGCCAGCTCGGCGACGCTGGCCCAGCGGCGGCGACGCGGAAGGCAGGCATGAAGCAAGCGGTTGACGGTGCCCGTGGTGGGATCCACCAGGCCGGCCTCATATCGATGGAGCGTCGCCGATGAGGTTCCGGCGCGGCGCGCCAACTCACGCTGACTGATCCCCGCCGCCACGCGATGGGTGTGGATCAGGTGAGGCGCATTGAGCATTGCGCTATCATATCTGATAGCACCGGTGCGGAGCTTCCCAACGGTCGAGAGCCGCCTCGTCGGAGTTGGACGTCCTCGTCTCCCTCGATCAGCGTGATGATCTCGTCTGTCCAGTGGCGCACGTGCCGACAGCGTCGATCAGCGCATCGCTGCCGCGGCCCTCGGTGAGCTCACGGACAGCCTCCGCCATGTCGTCATGCGCGGAGAGGTCGAGGACCTCCACCCCGAACCGCGCAGTTTCGCCGTGGGCCGGCAGGCTGACGCTAGCGCACGTTGGCCCCGAGTCGGCGCCGGTCACGACGAGTTCGCAACACGGGCGCTCCAATCAACAACCCGCCGAGCACGCCGAAAATGGGCAACAGCGTCGTGGCAGGACTCTCCGGCACCGCGGCCGCAGGCGCGATTGCGACAGTGTCACTGGCCGAAACCGGGGCGTTCGAAGCGTCTGTCGAGGTGACAGTGGCGACGTTCGTCTCGGTCGCAGGGGCGTTTTGAGCCACCGAGACCGGGACGCTCAACAACGGAAGCGTTGTGCCAGCAGCAATCGGCGCGGTCTGGCTTGCTGCTGTGGTGCAGCTCGCTGACGTCGAGCCGACCACAGTCGCGCTGCAGTCCCAACCGGAGCCGCTCGGAGGCGACGCCACCGTGAGCCCGGACGGCAGCGGGTCGTTGACGGTGACCGGGGTGCGCTCGGTTCCGCCTGATCCACTGATCGAAGCCGAGATCAAGAACGTCCCACTGCCGCCGGCGGTGAAGCTGCCACTGTGTGTCTTCTGCAGGGCGAGCTGGGGCAGCTGTTGCTGGGTGCTCGAGACCAGGTTGCGAATCTCGTGGACGTCGGTGAAGCTCCCGGTGGAGCCGGCGAACCCGAACTTGTACGTGGCCGGCGGATTCGGTGGCAGCGCTGTCTGCAAGAGCTGCTGGAGTCCGCTCCCGAAGTCGATCGACAGTGTCACGTGCGGAGAGGCGAGATTCGATGGATCGACCACTATGTGCGCGCGCCGCAGGGCCCCACTTCGTATTGAGCCACCGTGAAGCGCGCCTGGCAGCGAGGAGTTGGTGGCGAGGAGGCAGTAGCCAGCGGTGCCGTTTCCGGGCCCGCGGATGCCGACGCTGTTGGGACCCGAGACGTTCGCCGTGGGTGTGCACCCGGTGCCCGAGAAGAAATCCCTCTCGAAATTCCCGAACTCGTCCAGGCCCACGCCCAGGAATCCGTTGTTGACACCCGGCATGCCGCCGAATGTCGAATAGCCCAGCGAACCACCGGGCTGCCCGGGTTTTGTCAGGTCGGTGGCACCGTCGACGAGGAAAAAGCTGATCCCATCTGCAGGCGGGGTGGAGCCGCCGTACATGAAGAAATCGAAGTCGACGGTCAGCCCGGCAGTGAACGGCTGGGCACGGTTGAACAGGATGAACCCGGCCTCCTGCAGGTTCGCGTCGGTGATACGAAATGTCCCGGCGCCGTCGGAGTCCGGGGTGCCGAGTGCGCAGCCCGGCACCGGCGTTTGGCTCGTGTTCGTGCCTGCGGTGAGACACGGCGTGAAGTTGGAGCCCCCGATGTGGAAGTTGGGGTCTGAGACAGTGGAGTGCGTGAAGGACTCGCTCACCAGCGGATCCGCGAGGGCGGAGGTGGTCACCAGCAAGGCGGCGGCCCCACCAGCGAGGCCGGCCACCATCCACCGGGTCATCCGCAACCCAGGGACACGTGCGATCCGGCTTGCCCGAGCGTCGACGCTCGCCCCCCCTGTGTTCATGTGACCCCCTCCGCCCTTCTTCCGTGACCATCGGATCTCAGAATGTCCGCGTACCACCGGCGTACCACGACCCACACCGGCACGGACCGGCCTGTGGGCAGTGCCAACCGTCAGGCCCCGTCCAGCTCGCCCTCCAGCGCCAGCAGCTCCGCGGAGGGACGGACGCGCAGCTCGGTCGCGAGACGTCGAGCCCGCGACGCCAGCTCGCGTGCGCGTGCCGACCGCCCGGCGCGCAGCTGGAGCCGGGCGGCACGGACCAGTCGCCCGTCGTCGGTGCGGTCTGACGCGGCGGCGCGCTCGGCGAGCTCGGCCGCCTCGCTCATGTCACCAGCGCGTTCGGCCTGCGCCGTGAGGACGTCCAGGATGGAGAGCACGCGGCGGAGCGCCGCCTCCCGCGGGACGGCCGCCCACTCCTCTCTCAGGTCATGGGGCAGCACCGGTCCGCGGTACCGCGACAGGACCGCCCGTGCCGCCGCCGTGGCGGCGGCATCAGCGCGTTGGGCAAGTGTCACCGCACGGGTCGCCTCGGCATGAAACCGTTCAAGGTCGGTGGTCACCCCAGGACCGAAAACCAGCGCTTCGCCGTCCCTGACGACGAGGTCAGGACAGGCGTGATGAAGCCGGCTCAGGACGTTGCGCACCCTGACGCGTCCTGCTCCCTTGACGTCATCGGGCCACAGCGCCTCGGTCACCAGCTCGACTGAGCAGCGGCCACCGCTGACTGCGAGCAACTTGACCAGCTGCGCGGCCCGCCCCGCCGGCGGCGTGAGGTCTCGGCCGCCTCGGTGAACTGCGAAGCCGCCGAGGATGCTGATCCGCGTGGGTAGCGCCACCACGTCGAGTTGAGCGGCAACTGCCGACCCGTGGTCGATCGCCATGCCGAGGAGCTCCTCGGCAATGGCGCGCTCCCGGATCAGAGGAAGAGCGCGAACGTCCGTCAACGCGGCCGCATCGAAGGCGGCGGCGGCGAGCGTGCCTGCGTCCGCGGCGCCCGCGCGGTGGCTGGCGTATGCACGAAGGAGAAGCAACCGCCATCGCTCGACCGGCGGCACCACGTCAGCGAGCAGCCGGTCGAGCAGATGGCTGCCCACGTGAGGGTCGCCGCTGCGGGCCTCCAGCGCTGCCTCCGCGATCGCGACTGAGCGCGGGTCTTCATCACGTCGTGCCTGGGCGCGCTGCAGATAGGCTCGCGCCCCGACAGTGTCGCCCGCACGATCCAGAAAGGCGGCGGCGTCGGCACAGAAGTCGACGCCGGTGCTGTGGTCGCTGTACCACTCGGCACGGTGCCGCTCGACCACACCGAGACGGTCCACCAAACGGGCGGCGTTGCCCGCTTGCGACGCCTGTCGCGCCTCGACCCAGGCGGCGTAGGCGACGGTCCGGCGGTCATGCAGCGCTCGTCCAAGCTCGTGCGCCTCTGTCAGATTGACCGCCGCCTCATCGTATTCGCCAGAATCGACCAGAACCTCGGCCCGGAAGGTCAGGACGAAGCCACGCTGGCGCCCGCGGGTGGGCAGCGAGTCGAGTGCCTCCGTCAGGCAGCGCGCCGCGTCGTGGTGCCGGCCCTGGGGCCAGTACACCCGCGCCGCCAGCGGCACCGCGCTGCGCACCGCCCAGGCGGGGTGACCGGCATCAAGGCTCATCTGCATGGCCTGGCGGAAGTCTGCTTCGGCAACGGCCAGCGCCTCCGGCCGGAGCGAAGCGGCAGCCACGCGAGCGAGCACCTCGAGCAGCCGGATGCGGGTGGCGTGCTCACCGGCACCGCATTCACCCAGCACCCGGCGTGCCAGCGCCGCTGCCTCGTCGGGCAGGCTCTCGCGCATCGACGTTGCCGCCCTCTCGGCGTCCAGCTCACGCTCCACGGGGGTCCCGGTACCGCGCACCGCTGTCTCGACGAGCGTGAGGACCTGGTCTCTGCGCAGCTTGTGACCAGCCTGCTCACATGTGCGCGCGTAGGCCAGAAGGAGGCGCGGCGCGGTGGCGGCAATCTCGGTGGGCAGGTCGTCGATGACCCGGGAGAGGTCCGCGTAGTCGAAGCGCTCGAGCGCGCGGTCGGGAAGCGCCTCGAGAAGGTCGACCCCGCGTGTGACCGCGCCGCTGCCGCTCAGCAGCCAGTAGGCCACCAGAGGCTCTCCCTCGTCGGCCAGCACGTCGGCCGCGGCGGCGGCAACGTCCGCACGCAGGCGGCCGGCTTGGCGGATGACCTCACCAACGGGGTCGATCAGGCGGAACGAGCGCTCGCCGGAGGCGACCGCCGGCAGGCCCGCGTCGAGCAGCCGCTCGATGACGCCGTCGGGTGCCCCAATGGCCCCGACCAGCCGCGGGGTGATGGCCGGCAGGTGAGCCAGCTGGATGGCGGCGTCGCGATCGGCCGTACTCAGCCCGGCCATGGCAGCATTCACCAGGGCGATCACCGTCAGCGGTTCCGCGGTGAGACGGCGGAGCTCCTCCGCCGGGACCGCGGCGGCCGCGATTCGACGCGCGCTGAGAACCACAGCTGCCGCCCAGCCGCTCGTGGCCCGGCGCAGGACCGCTGCGTCGGCCGGTGAGCCGCGCGCCGCATGGAGTGACAGGACGGCATCGACCTCCGCATCCGTGAACGCCAGATCGGTTGCCTCAACGCACCCAGCCGCCGATGCGAGCGAGCTGCCCAGGTCGAAGGGGCGTCGAGTGAGCACCAGGGAGCGGTGCGGCGGCGGCATCCCCGACACCACGCGGAGGATCAACTCGCGTGCCTCCAGACCGGCGTGGTGGAGGTCGTCGAAGACGACGAGCAGGGGATCGCTGCGGTCGGCCAGCAGCTCCAGAAGAGCGTCCACGGCGCTCTCTGGCGGAAGCGCCCGCAGGTCGCGCAGGTCCGATGAGCCGGCCGCGCCTGCGGACCTGAGGCCGAAGAGCAGCGCGTCGATGGCCTGGCGCGCGGTGCGCACCTGCGGGTCGACCGCTACCGCGACCATGGGGCTCGCCAATGTGACCGCGAGCTCGCACGCGAGGGAAGTCTTGCCTGCGCCTCCTCCCGCCTCGACGATGTTCAGTCGTTCGGCGGCCAGTCGATCGGTGAGGCGAGGACGTGCAACATGGAAAGGGGGAAGCGCGTGACCCACATCGGCATCAGAGCGTGTGGCCCAGGTTGAGGTCAACCGTGGCCCACGCCCTGCTACAGCGCCCGTCCCGCTGAGTGACGCCTCCGGCGCTGCCCCATGAAGGCCACCAGAGCACCCGCCGGCAGCAGCAACAGCAGCGCACCCGGCGCTTCGGGCGCGTTCACCGGCGGTACCGCGCTGCCATCGACTGGGAGCGTGAGGACGTCGGGGGACGCTGGGGTGATGGGGAATGTGATCAGGCCTGGAGAGCGCGACCCGATGTACGCGTTGTCGGTCGATGCGACTGTCACCCGGATCCGGTGTCCCGGGGCGAACTGGTGAACGATGCCGGGCAGCGTCAGCGTCACCGTGCTCACACCTGCAGAAAGCCGCGTCGGCGAGACCAGACGCTCGGGCAGCGTCACACTGCCGTCGGGGGCCACGTCGTAGATCTTGGTGAACAGCACCGGCTGGAGGCTGGGATCGGTGCTGGTGGCGAGCGGCGCGTTGACCGTCAGCTTCAGCGTCGGGATGCCCGCCTCCGCGGTCGCCGCAGTCAGCGGCGCTGTGGTGAACGACACCGACTCGCCCGCAGGATCCGTGGGCGGCACCAAGGAGAACGGCGACTGGTCCTGCACAGCTGAGGTCTCGGAATAGCTGGCCGGTTGTCCGCCCGCGGGATTGACGAGGCTGGGCGTGCCCGCCGCAATCGTCGAGGCGCTGGTCTGGAGCGTGCCGTCCGCCGATGGATACAGGGTCAGCGGGCTGCCGATCGGGTACGAGTCAGCCTTGCCGTAGGCGGCGGCGATGCTCGCCGGTGTGCCGCTGTTGTTGTCGGCGTAATCACGGTAGTACTCCACGTTCGCCCCGGTGTTCACCGAGGTGTCGCCCTTGAGGTAGCGGTCGAACCAGTTCTGGATGAGGCCGGTCTCGTACAGGCCGCTGGGGTCTCCCCTGGCGGCGAACTCTCCGGGGCGCGGCGCGGAGTGGCTGTGCCCCCAGCTCTGAAACACCAGCTTCACCGGCGCACCGGTGGCCTTGATGAGGTTGTAGTTGGCCACCGCCTCGTCGAGGTTGAAGAGAGTGTCGGCCTCGCCTTGCAGGAACATGGTGGGGATGTGCACTTGGCCGGCGCTGCCGTATCCCACCATGGACGCGTGGCGCAGCAGAGCCAGCGTTTTTGGTGGGGGATAGCCGGCGGCGAAGCTCTCCGCCTCGGCCTGGCAGACCGCCAGGAGGAAGTTCTCGCACGGCGGCGGGTTGGGCGGCGGGATCGTGGGCGGCTGCTGAGTGGGCGTGGCGATCCCGTCAGCGAAGAAGAGCTCCGTCCACTGGTACTTGAGCACTCCGGGCGGGCTGTCGGTGAACAGCAGCGAGGGGCTGGTGTTGTTGGGCCCGAGCGAGTAGCCCAGGTCGTTCCAGGTGATGATGGGGATGATGGTGCGCACGCGCGCATCCCTCGACGCTGTGGCGTACTGGATGGCTCCGCCATAGGAGCCGCCGATCATGCCGACCAGCGGCCCGGCGGAATCCTTCTTCACCTCGGGTAGGGTGGCGAGGAAATCGATGATCTGCGAGGCTGCCTTGCCGTCGTAGTCGGGGTCGTCGAGACTGATCTTGCAGCCGGTGCTCTGTCCGAAGCCCAATCCCGAGTACGAGAGCACGACATATCCCTGAGGCGCGAAGTAGAAGGCCAGCCCCGCCTGATCCGCCTTGGAGCCGCCGAAACCGTTGGTGGTCAGGATCACCGGTGACGAGTTCGCGGGCGCCGGCACCGGCTCGTAGAGGTCATAGCTGACATTGCAGTGCTCTTGCGATGACGACGGCCCCACGGTGACCTGCAGGAACTTGTCAGACGTCAGCTTGCAGCCGGTGCCGCCGCTGGACTTGGCCTTGTTGTCACACGAGGTCGGCGCTGCGTGGGCGACGCTCGGCGACAGGCCGCTCAAGCCGGTCGACATCAGCGCCACGACCAACCCGACGCCCACGATGCGACCACCGGCCATGCTCTCCCCTCCCGGCCCGGACGGACCGCACCTCGAAGGATACGCCGCCGTGCCTCGGTCCGTCTCTCCGCCCGCGCGTCGACCGCCCGGCATCCAGCGCGTCAGTCCTCCAGTGCGTGCCAGCGGCGCGGTGCCACCAGTCCCTCGGCCTCGGCCGGACCGGCGCTGCCCACCTCGTACGGAACGACTGGTGGCGGCGCCTCGAGCACCGGCCGCACGATCTCCCAGCCACGCTCGGTCTCGCTCTCGCTGATGAAGAGCGTGTGGTCGCCGAGGAGCGCCTCGAGGAGGAGCCGGTCGTAGGCTTCCTTGGGGGTCTTGTTGAACGACGACGCGTAGCTGAAGTCCATGTCGACCTTCTGCGTGGCCACCACCGGTCCGGGCTCCTTGAGCACGAAGGTGATCGAGATTCCCTCATTGGGTTGGATGCGGATGTTCAGCTTCTGCGAGACCAGGCGCTGAATCTCGGTGGTGGCAAAGAAGTTGAAGGGCGCATCGCGGAACACCACCACCACACGGGTCTCGCGACGGGCCAGCCGCTTGCCGGTGCGCAGCAGAAACCGCGTCCCCCCCCAACGCCAGTTGTCGATGCGCAGCCGCATCGCCGCGTACGTCTCTGTCTGCGAGTCCTCGGCGACGCCCGATTCCTCACGATACCCCGGCACCTTCTTGCCGTCGATGGTTCCAGCTGTGTACTGCCCGCGCACCACGAACGCGGGGTCGATGGGGGCCACACTGTTGAGCAGCTTGGCCTTCTCCTCCCTGATGGACGCGGCACCCATGTCATGGGGAGCTTCCATCGCCACCAGCGCCAGCAGTTGCAGAACATGGTTCTGGACGATGTCGCGGATCGCCCCGGTCTCCTCGTAGAAGGCGCCACGCCGGCCCACGCCGACGGACTCCGCCACGGTGATCTCGACACGTTGCACGCCCTCGTTGTTGAGGGTGCGCTCGAACAGGGGGTTGGCGAAGCGCAGCACGAGCAGGTTCTGGACTGTCTCCTTGCCGAGGTAGTGGTCGATGCGGAAGACACGTTCTTCAGGGATCACCTGGTGGATAGTCTGGTTGAGGTGACGTGCCGACTCGATGTCATGCCCGAACGGCTTCTCGATGATCAGCTTGGTTCCCTCGGACAATCCCGCATTGCCCAGCGACGCCACAGAGCCCTCGAACGCCGATGGCGGGATCGAGAAGTACACCAGCCGCGTCGCTTGGTCCAGGCGGGGCACGACTCGGGTCATGGTGTCTCCGTCGCCGAGCGAGGAGACGAAGCGAAGCCGCGAGGCGAACCGATCCCAGACTGCGTCGTCGATGCCCGACGGGTTGTTGACAGCCACCGACTTCAGAGCGTGCATGCGGAAGTCCTGGTCGTCCCAGTCGTTGGTGGCGACACCCACGACACTCCCCCGACTCGGCAGCAGGCCGTCACTCTCCAGGTTGTACAGGGCGGGGATGAGGCGCTTGGTGGCCAGGTCGCCCGAGGCGCCGACGAGGACGATGTCCTGGTCCTTGGGGGTTGTGAGCGGCATGACGACGTCCTCCACCACGATCGGCCAGCGTCTCCAGCGTGGCAACAGCTCCTGAACGACCAGGTGAGTGTGCCGAACCCGGCCCCCGGGCCGTTTGCCTGAAGAGCTGCGCCTGCCTCACGCCGAAAGGCGTGGCTCGAGGTGCGAGTGTCCTACCTCTGCAGAGGGCTGTGGCGACGGCGGCGCACCACAGTGGAGGCGATGAGCACAGCACCTCCCCCCAAGGTCAGCCCGGGCACCCAGGGCGCTTCGGCGATCTGGCCACCCGCGGGTGGACACGCGTACTGGCTGTCGTACTCGGCGTAGAGGCTGGGGCCGCACTGCACGCGGGCGATCGATGCGTAGCGCGCGGTGCTCGCGGCGGTCCCGGTGTTGCAGACCTGGGGAGAACCGACGACATCGCTGGTGCACTGGGATCCGTCACCCGTGGCGCAGGCACCGGTGCAGCCGTCCGCGTACCCGACGATGGCATGACCGTCCTCGTCGACTGTGATGTCCATGAAGTCGAGGAGGTTGCGCTTGCTTTTCGGGCAAGTGCCGATGCTGCCGGAGAGGTAGGTGCAGCCGCGCTCCACCGGGTCGGTGGGGGTGGTGTCGGTGACCGTCCAGTGCTGGCCGCCGTCGGTGGTGATCGCGAGATACAGGTCCCAGTGGCCCTTGAAGTTGACGTCCTCGGGATTGCCCGGAGTGGTGCTGCCGAGGAACGAGTACGCGGCTCGACCGGGACCGCCGGCGATGACCTCGGGGAACTGCACGTTCTGGACGCCCACGGGGTAGCCGATGTCCACCGACGGAGCCCAGTTCAGCACCCCACCGGCGCCCACCGTCGCGGTGGCGATCTTCGCCTTGCCGCCGATCTGGGTTCCACCCGGCGACTGGGTCACCGAGTCCTCGTAGCCGAAATACACCTTGCCACCCTGGTCGGCGTCGACGGAGGGATCACTGCGGAGGGTGGCATGGCTGTCCGGGATGGTCTGCACCTTCCAGGTGGTGCCGTTGTCGTTGGACGTCACCACCGCCTGGTAGGGGAAGGTGGCGGTGCCTGCGGGGGCCGTCGGGTCGGCCTGCTTGTCGCAGTTCTGGTTGGGGAGCATGTCCAGGCCGCCGCCGCTGGCTGGTGGGCCGCCGGGCACCGCCACCACAGGCTGGCTGACCCGGATGTGCCCGTGCAGTCCGCCGCACTGCAAGAAGCTGTACACGGGCACCCCGGTGGCGAAGCTGGCGCCGCCGGTGTCGCTGCGCGCGCAGAAGGCGGTGACCACGCTCTGGGAGCAGTAGAAGACGGCGTCCCCGAACGCCGTCGATTGCGGCGGAATGCCGGCGGGGTTGTACGGCCCGGCGCCGACGCTCTGATGGTCGGCTCCCGAGGGGACACCGCAGCCTTGGCCCGGAGTCCAGCTGCCACCGTCATTGTCGGTGAAGGCGAAGAAGCTGCAGGCGCCGGCGAGCTGGCTCACGAAGGTGCGGTTGAAAGTCCTGTCGGTGAACAGGATGGGGTCGAGAGAGGTGGTCGCGGTTGGTCGGTAGCTGACGTCCTTCCACGTGTCCTTGGCCGGCTTGACCGTGTCGTCGAACTTCACGGAGAAGGTGTGCAGGCCGGACAGGTACATGTTGGTGTCGGTGGCGTGATCGGAGCCGATCGAGGGCTCCTCGGCGGTGTTCTCGCCTGGTGTGCCGACCGGGGGGTGGTACTGCTGGACACTGAGGTTGCCCAGGGCGACGGTGACCACCGGCGCCGGGACATCCGCACGGGCAGTCCACGATGCTACGGTCACGATCGCCAGCGCGATCGTCAGGGCGGGTCCGAGACGGCGTCCGAGATGCACGCAGATCCTCCAGGAGAGTGGGTCGAGACGGCTCCGAGGCCGAGACGAGACCTATGATGGACAACGTCGACGAGATGGGAATCTTGCATCGGTCTGAGCTCCCGACCACATCCGCCCCGGTCGCGCTATGCAAGTTTCCCTTCTGAGCCGTCGTTGACTAGAGTGGGACTAGAGTGAGCTCTGACGGAGCCCTTCACAGTGCCCTGCCCCGCGGGCCGGCCTGACCTCCGTCCAGCAGGGGAATCCATGAAGCGCGGTTCGTTCGACCTCACGGGCCTCCGCGAGCGGGGCAGCCAGTCGGCTGCGTCGTTTGCGATATGGGCGCGCGCCCACCGCGTTCTCTGGCCGGCGGCGGGCATCGTCCTGGTGGCGCTGATCGGCTACAACCTCACGCTCGGCAGCATGGCCGACTACCTGCGCCTGGAGACGCCACTGGCGTACCTGCCGCTGTTGCCCTTCTTCAGCATCGGCATCGCGCTGTTCACCGCCCACCGCTATCGCAACGCCCCGGCGCCGATCCGCGACCGCCAGATCGACTTCCTGATCGGGATCCCTCTGATCATCTTTGCCCTGGTGCTGATCACCATCGTGCCCGCGCTGGCCTCCACCTACTACTGGAGCAACCGGCCGGATGTGCTGTCGCTGGCGCTGTTCGTCACGGGCTTGATCACCATCTTCTACGGCACCACCTGGATGTGGCGTGTCAAGGCGTCGCTGGTCTTCCTGGTGCTGATGTGGCCGGCCCTGTACCTGAACATCATGCCGGGCATCATGCAGTCGTTCACCGACACCACCAACAGCGCGCTCGGTGCAGTGGTGGCTCACCTCTCGCTGGGGGTGACCCCCACCGGCTCCCCGGGCATCCTCGCCGTGCACCAGGCCTCCGGAATCCCGCTCACGGTGAGCGTCGGCAGTGCCTGCTCGGGGGCCGACTCCGTGCTGGGCTTCCTGCTCATCGGTGGTGCCATCCTCACCGCAGTCGGGGGCGGCGGCCTTCGCAAGGTGTCCTGGATGGTGGTGGGGCTCGTGCTCACCTTCTTGGTCAACGTGCTTCGTCTCACCTCGATCCTGGGGCTGGCCTCGGCAGGTCACCCGGACCTGGCTCTCGGCGGTTACCACGCTGTGATCGGCTTGATCCTGTTCACCGTCGTGGTGGCGCTGATGATGCGGCTGCTTCCGCTGTTCGGCCTTCAACCCCGCGCCGACGTGGTCGCCAGCCCAACCTCACGTCGCACCGCAGGCGCCGCCGCCCGGCCGCTTCCGAGTGTGCGGCGGCGTCAGGTCGTGGTCGGCGCCATGGCCACGCTGGCAGTGCTGGTGGGCCTCACCGACCACGCATTGGGTCCCTACGCCGCTTTCCAGGACGGAACCGGCTCGCCCAGGGTTCAACCTTTTTCGATGGCATCCGCCCCCGCGGGCTGGCGGATCAGCTACGAGGCGGACTATCCGTGGGCGACGCAGTACTTCGGCGCCAACTCGTCATTCACCCGCTTCCTGGTGCAGGGCGCCCCCAAGCCGGCGGCCACGCCCCAGTCGGGCCAGCCCGCCACCACAGCCGTCAGCCAGAGCATCGTCTACGCGGACGTGGTGCGGACCGATGACCGAGGGTCGCTGGACGCCTACAACCTGCAGAACTGCTTCCTGTTCCACAACTACAACATCGTTGCCTCGCAGAGGGTCGACGTCGGCAACGGGGTGACGGCGCTGCTTCTCAACTACACCGACCCCGCCACACAGGCGAGCTGGGCCACGGTGTCGTGGGCCTGGCCGGTGGAGAACAAGGGCACGACATACTACGAGCGCGTGGCGCTCACATCCAGCCTTTTCACCGCGGGAGACGCCGACGTCTCGCCGAACGCTGGGCTGCACGGCATGGTGGTCGGCTTCCTGAACCTTCTCAACGGCAGCCACGACGACCCCAAGACGAACGCGCTCTACAAGAACGCGGACACGAGCCTGCAGGGAGAGGCGGCGGACCTGGTGCGCTTTGCGGTCAACCGTCACTGATCAGCGGGAGGTCGCGCGTGCGGAGCTTCCGCGCTCCCGGAGGGATGATCTGTGCAGGGCGCTCAAGCGCCTCCAAGTAGAGGACCCAAGAGGAGGCCGGTGAGGCGCCGGCTTTGGCTCGGCGTCTCTGCGGTTGCATTCGCCGTGGTGACTGCGGGCTCGCTGTCGGCCCTGGCGACTCCTTCAAGCGCGCCAGTGTCGAGGGCGTCGCTGGCCGCTTGGCACTCGCTGCTCTACCCCGCTGATCAGTTGTTCGGCGAGGCTCAGAGAGCATCAGAAGAGGCAGCACCTGGGATCGTGCGCTCTGTCGGAGTCCACCTGGTGCTCGATGGTCAGCCGTGGCGCTTTGTCGGCTTCGACGACTACCAGCTCACCTCGCAGCTGTACAGCGACGGCTTCACCTGCGGTGGCGAGCACTCCGATGCCGAGGTGGACCAGACGTTGGCGCAGATGAGCCGCATGGGAGTGACTGTGGTCCGCACCTGGTTCTTCCAGAGCTATGTCGCGGGTCGAGGCTGGGCGGCGTTCGACCGCGTCCTCGACCTTGCTGGCAAGTACGGAATCCGTGTGATCCCCGTGCTCGCCAACCAGTGGGGGGCATGTGAGGAGTACAAGCAGGCAGCGCAGGTGTACAGGTCAATCGCCTGGTACCGGTTCGGCTACAGGATCAACCGCGAGTACGGCGTGGCTCTGCCGTACCGAGACTATGCGCTCAGCGTTGCTCGTCATTATGCCGGTGACCCGCGCATTGCCTTCTGGCAACTCATGAACGAGGCGGAAGCGCTCGACTTCCTAGGTGGCACGTGCGATGAAGCCCAAGCATCCCGAGCCCTCAGATCCTTCGGCGACGACATGTCGCTCGCGCTCAAGTCAGTGGACGGTGCTCACCTGGTGAGCTTGGGCACCCTCGGCGGTTCGCAATGCGGGACTGTCGGCCCTGACTTCCAGTTCATCCACGCCGGGGCCGTCGACATCTGCGAGTACCACGATTACCAACCGACACCTCAACGTGGAGCCAACCGCTGCCTGGCGCTGGGCAAGCCCACCTTCGTCGGAGAGCGTGGATTCGCCAGTGACGTGGGGACGCGACAGACCACGGCGCAAACCCTGACCACGCGCGCCGGCTACGTGAAGCGGGACATCGAGAGCGTCTTTGGAGACGACCGGTGCGTGGGTTACCTGCTGTGGTCCTGGGGAAGCGAGAGCACCGCCTACGATGTCGGTCCCCAAGACCCGATCGCCCAGGTGCTGCTTGCTGATTCCAGGACGATCACCAGGCCGCTGGCGGTCTATCTCACTGTGTGGCTGGCAGCTCGAGCTGGGGCATCCACCCACGCCGCTCGGTGACAACTGCAATGGACGTGTGCGACGACGGGTGGCACCGGGCGGGTCAGGAGCCCGCCGCATAGAACTGGGTCGGGTAACCGAAGGACCCGCCGGTGTTCGTTTCGACCCAGATGGCGCTCGAGCTGGCTACCACGGCCGAAGCGCGCCCGCTACCATCCACGTCGGCCATGTACTCCGAGTCCGCATGGAAGGGCACCGATGCCCAGAGCTGCGGTGACGAGAAGCCGCCGCCGGAGCCGAGGTTGGCCTCCACCCAGATGCTCGAGTCGTTCATCGCCACCAGGGAGCAGCGCCCGCTGCCATCGAGGTCGGCGAGCACGGTGGCGCGGCTCCCGTAGAAGGGAGTGCTGGTCCACTGCGCCGGCCGTCCGAAGTACCCTCCGGCGTTGGGCAGGACCCAGACGCTGTCGCCGTTGACCGCCACCGCGGAGGCACGGCCGCTGCCGTCGACGATGGCCATGTAGGTGCCACGGTTGCCATAGAAGGCTCCGCTCGACCACAGCTGCGGGGAGCCGAAGTGGTTGCCCTGGTTGAGCTCAACCCAGATGCTGTCGTCGTTGATGGCGACCATCGAGGCTCGGCCGCTACCGTCGATGTCCGCCAGGTACGTTCCGCGGCTGCCGTAGAAGAGGCCGCTCGACCAGATCTGAGGGAAGGAGAGGGCGCCCGACCCGGTGTTGAGCTCCACCCACACGCTGTTGTCATTGACCGCCACCGCCGACGCGGGCTTGCCCTTGCCAGAGAGGTCGGCGAAGACGGTTTCGCGGGTTCCGTAGAAGAGGTTGGTCGACCACGTCATGGGGTTGGTGAAACCGTGGCCGCTGGGTTGAGCCGCGGCGATGCGGTGGCTGCTCATCGAGATTGCTGAAACGGCGCTGCCATTCCCCAGTTGGGCGAGATGCACGGAGGCACCCAGGTCGAGAGGACTCGCCGGAGCCACCTGCGGCGGGTTGACTGGAGCGACCTGCGGCGGGTTGACTGCAGCGACCTGCGGAGCGTCGGCTGGAGGGGCCTGTGGAGCGTTGCCAGCGGGCATCACGCGCCTTTGAGTCGCTGCCATCGCTGCCTCGGTCGGATCCCCCGGGCCAACATCAAAGCCCGCGCTTGGTCCAAGTGTCGTGCTCCAGATCAAAAAGCCAACCGAACCGAGCTGGAACTGGGCTGTCATCTTTTGCTGGAAGAACGCCGCCCGCTGCTGGCGGGAGGCAACGCTGACCACTCCACTGCTCGTCCAGTCAGCCTGGACAGATGCGTCGACTCCGACCTCGCCGGCGAAGATTGGCTTGCCGAGAGCGTGGCAGAAGTTGATGCTCGAGACTGCACCGTTCCACTGCTGTCCACCCAGCGCGCCCTGCCAGTAGTCATGGATCTCGCAGATGTCGATGTTGCTGCCGGCGTGGATGTACTGATAGGCGCTTCCCTGGGTGCCGCACTGGCCGCCGCCCATGGTGCCGAGGTTGATCAGGTGATTCCTGTCCACGGCTTTCATGCCGCCGGCGACATCGTCGGCGAATGACCGCAATGCCGACGCGCCGCTGTTGTTGTCACAGGCGCCGTAGGGGCTGTCTTTGGCTTCCGCCTCGTTCATGAGCTGCCAGAACGCGATGGTGGGATTGCCAGCGTAGTGGGCAGCCATGGCAACCGCGTAGTCCCGGTATGACAGTGCGTAACCGTCACCGGCGGTCCTGTACCCGTCTTCGTACCAGCCCCGGCCCTTGTACGTTCCCGATGGTTCGCAGTCGCCCCACTCGTTGCCCAGTGTGGGGATGACCTTGATGCCTCTGGCGGCGGCCGCGTTCAGCACGCGGTCGAACTGTTGCCAGTGTCCGGGTCCGCCGTAGCTCTGGAAGAACCAGGTGCGCACGGCGGCGCTCCCGGAGCTCCGTTGCATCTCATCAAGAATCGCGCCGACGGCCTGATCCGATACGGTGCCGCCGCACTGGTAGCCGTTCGCCACCGATGGAAGCTGATAGGAGTTGTAGCCGGTGAACGACCATGGCTGCCCGTTGAGGGACAGACTGGTGCCGGCTGCCGTCACAAATGGGCTCGCGGACGCGAGCCGGGTTGCCGACGGCAGGGCTAGGGATGCTCCCGCCCCGACCGATACAAGAACTGTCAAGACCGCCGTGATCGCGCATATGCACGCACGGCGGCGCCAGTGTACGGACCGCGACGGACGAACGTGCAGGATGCGCATGTGGTGGTACTCCAGCCCTGGTGGTGGCGGCTCGCTGCCGCCCAGGGAAAGGGGCCCTGTCCCGCCGGCAGATGAGCCTGTCGGTCAGGGGGACCCTATGCAGCCATCAGACGCGAGGCAGCGCGATCGGAGGTTCGTCACTGCACCGCGACCGGAGCCTCTGCGTCGCGACCAGGACCTGCGAGATGCCGGCGATCCGTTGCCTCCCCGCGTGGCGCCCCCGGCGCTAGCCGCGACCGGTCGGACCTGTGATGCGGTACAGCCGCCACTCTCCCATCGGATCGCCGGTCACCGAACCGACGAGCTGAGAGAACCCGGCGCCATCCTTCCAGAGGGTGGGGTACAGCACGTTCAGCCGGTCATATGCCGCCTGCCCGGTGGGCGGTGGCACCAGGAAGTATTCCACGCCATACACCTGAGGCTGACCCGCGGCACCCTCGAACACCTCATCGCTGGTGACGATGAATTGCTTTGGGTTTGGCGCATTGAGGATGACCGGGAAGCAGGTGGTCGAGTCGCACAGGATTCGGCCGGTGTCCTTGTCGAGGGCCAGGATCTTCGGTGTGACCTCGGCGCCGATGTCGATCTTGTTGCGCTGGCCGGTGGCCTGGGGCACATTCTTGCCGGCGACCAGGGCGGCGTAGAGCGGTGCCTCCTGGGGGGCCAGGGCCGGATTGGACAATGTCTGTGCTGTCAGCAGGGTGGAGACGGCAAGCGCCGGCACCATGCCCAGTGCAGTCAGCGTTGACAGGATGGCGCCCCTGCGACCGCCAAGTGACCGCAGCACATAGATCGCCATCAAGAACGTGAACGGGATGATGGCGATCTGATATCGAATGTCCGGTGCCAACCCACCCCGAATGATGAAGATGTCCAGTGCTGGGATGGAGGCTCCGAGCACGAGCAGCACGATCCCTGAGACGCGCTTCGCCTTGATCAGCAGCCGCGCTCCGACCAGTCCGATGAACAGCACGACAGCGGGAAAGAGCGCGAGCGAGTGGCCGAGGATGAACGTCGCCGCCTCCCTGTACGTATCGAAGCGGATGAGCCCATACGCGGAGAGGCGGTTGGTGCCGGCGTTGGGATCCGGCGGTGCGATCGGGTGCGCGATCGCGGGGCCGGCCGCGGGCACGCTTGCCGCCGCTTGGGACGGTGAACCGATGCCGTTGGCGTGCAACCAGTAGATGGGGTCGTGCATGATGATCGCCATCGACCCGATCCACAGCATGGTCACAAACACAGCCGGCAGGGCGTAGAGCAGCAGCTCCGTCTCCACCTCGCGCCATCTGCCTCCATTGCGGACGGTTTGCACGGTCACCCCGACGCCGAGCAGAAAAGCGACGGCGAATGCCTCGTTGCGGCACAGACAGCCGCCTCCGGCGAGCACACCCAGCAGCGGCAGGAGAGAGGTGCGACGGTTCTCACTCCACCGCAGGAACACCAGGATGGATGCGGTGAAGAAGAAGACGAACATCGCCTCGCTCATGCCTTGAGCGGCGTAGATGATGGTCATCGGGTTGACCACCCAGATGAGGCAGAAGACCCAACGCATGGCCCGCACCACACCAGCCCAACGCAGCCCGCTGTTGATCACCACAGCTGTTCCTGCGCTGAATGCGGCCGCCTCGATGGATCCGGCGAACCCGTGCCCGACCAGGGCTGGCCACACCCCGTTGAACGCCAGGAACGGAAGCTGCAGGAATGAGGGCAGTGGCGGCCAGAAGAAGCCGATACCCCCGAGGTGGGGGTCGCTGGTGTACAAGACGTCGAACGCGTTGTCGGTTCTCGCGTATGCATCGTCGATCATGTAGTGCATGCGAAAGACGAGGAAGTTGGCGATCACTATGTAGAAGGCCAGCGCCAGCCCGAAGAGGATGAAGTTCTCGAAGGGGAATTTCCGAAGGCTGGGCTTGCGCCGTGCACGTGCCCTGGTCGCTGGGACATGCCGTGGGAAGACGGCGCTCGCCGTGGCCACTCAGTCGCCTCCCGGCGCATCGGTGGATGCCGCGCCCACCAGCTCAACCGCCGCAGGCCCCACGGGCTCATGCTCGTAGAGCCCGTGAACCGTCTTCTCCCAGAAAGTGGGCTTGGTCACCAACTGCAGGCTGGCCTTGAGCATGGCGAGGCTTGCCATGAGCCAGTAGACGGGTGAGAGCGCGCCGGCGTGGGTGAGGTCATAGCTGCGTCGATGCGAGGCGCACCACACGCCCATGTACAGGAAGAAGAAATTCCCGAAGACCAGCTCGATCATGCCGACGTAGTAGATGCCGTTGGGGAAGAGGAAGGCGATCACGTTGAACTGGGCCATGATCCACATCAGTGTGAGCAACCACACCAACAGGTTGAGCAGCGCCACGACGAAGGTGCCACCGAGAGTCAGCTGAATGGCAGCCAAGGCGCGCCCGCCCACAGTCCTCCGGAGCAGGCGCGGGTGACGCATCAATACCAGCCAGCTGATGAAGTAGCCCTTGCCCCAGCGTGAGCGCTGACGCATCCAGTTGACGAAGTCGCTGTTGGCCTCTTCGAGAGTCATCGATTCCATCAGGGCCGTCCTGTATCCGGCTCTGTGAAGGCGCATGCCGAGGTCGGCGTCCTCGGTCACGTTGTTGGGATCCCAGGCCCCCAGGTCGCGCAACAACTGTGTGCGAAAGTGGTTGGAGCTTCCCCCGAGCGGCACCGGGAGGCCGAGGTCGACGAGGCCTGGCAGGAAGAAGTCGAACCAAGCTGTGTACTCGAGTGAGAACCACTTGGTGACCACGTTCTGTCGAGGGTTGTAGTAGTTGAGCTTTGCCTGGACGCATCCGATGTCGGCAGGGCTGCGGCGGAACACTGCCAGTGCCTTCTTGAGCTGGTCGGGCTCTGGGATGTCCTCGGCGTCGTAGATGACGCAGTACTCGCCGCGGGCGAACTGGAGGCCGTAGTTGCAGGCTTTCGGTTTGGTCCGAGGACCCTCGGCCGGCACCACGATCACGTCGAAGTTGGGCGGCAGCGCAGAGGCGAACACAACGTCGAGCGTCTCGAGGTCGTCCTCCTCGAGCAGCAACTTCACGTCGAGCTTGCTCTTGGGGTACTCGAGATCCGCACACGCCTTGATCAACTGGGGCAGCACACCGGCCTCGCGGTACAGCGGGCACAGGATGGTGTAGACGGGAAGATCGGTGAGCGCTTCGATGTCCTCACGCGGCACCTCGATCAGGTCGACCGACTTCGCGCCACGGACCGTCACGTAGATGCGGAACATCACGATGGCCGCGTACAACGTGACCACGGCTCCCGCCAGCGAGAGGAAGAATGTTCCCGGTGCCAGCACGATCGCGACCAGACAGAGGAACCCGACGACCAGCAGCAACCGCTTCTGCGCGAGCGACAGCGTGATGTGCGCCGAGGACTCGGGGTCGCGCGCCTGGAGCAATCCGATGCTGTGCTGAGTCAGCTGTTGGCGGTAGACCTGCTCCTGACGCCGTCGAAGCCCCGCCGGGGTGGACAGGCAGGGCTTGACGCGCATCCCCAGAGCCTCTTCCACATAGGCGCGTGCCCAGGGGTCGCGCGGGTTGGCCATGGCAACCACGGCGACACCCTCACGCGCTCGAATGGGGAGGACACGCCGGGCAATGGCGTCTGCAGCATCCAGCTCATTGGCGATGGCGGGATCGACCCAATGGTTGTCGAGGTCGACGACTCCACATCCCCACTGCGTCGCCAGGGCGTTCCATACGTCGTCCTGCCGTGCCGCTCCGCCAAGGATCAGCGCCTCACCGAGAGGGATCCTGTCTCGACGGTGCCGCGCCAATCCTTGACTCAGTGCCGCCTCATCCACAGCCCCTCGCCGAACCAACAGCTCCCCGAGCCGCGCGACCGCGTGATCCTCCTTCTTGACGACGGCCATCTCTACGGCCCGGTTGCCATGACGCAGTTGACCCAGAGCGGTGTCACCCCCGAACGACGCGGCGTTGCCTTGGCGAGCGGCCGCCGAGGAAACTGCGGCGGTTGATAGATCAGCGTCAACTGAGGTCCCCTCACGGCCGGATTGAGATGCGTCGGGCGGCCCCGATCCGGGCCACTGGCTGGGGACACGGAGCCACTGCCAGGATACCTGAGGAAGTCGATCGCGTCAAACGTCTCCGCAGGCGTTCTCAGACCCCATGCCGGAGTAAACGATATAGCAGGCCCGAGTCCTACGTGCTCGGCGCAGCGCGAATGCCGTCCGGGAGCTCACGATCGCTCTTGCTTGGTCTTGCGGCCTCTCGCGGCCGGGATGGACAGCACCTTGCTCTCGTCGTTCTGGGGGTTGTCGTCAAGAGGGTCGCCGAGACCGGCGGCTCTGCAGGCGTCGCGCAGAGGACCCAAGCCGAAGGCCTCAACAGGGCCGCGAGCACCGTCACCCCGTACTCCGTGGCTGGCAACGCGCATCGCCGCCCACGCCAAGACCTCACCCGTGAAGGTGTATGGATTGCTCCCCGTCAACTCCACAGTTGACAGCGGGTTGTCATCCGAGTCACAGGCGACTGCGATGACCAATGACCCGGTACGAGCACGAGCTTCCACGTCAGGGCCTGGGTCGGTGCGGGGCCGGCTTCCCACCCACCGAACGACCTCCGGGAACCCCCGAAGTCTGGCGGCGCGGCTGATCACGGGGCCGATCCTGGTCGCCACTCGCGTTGGCCATGGACCACCCACATACACGCCAACCTCTCGAATGGACGGGTACAGGCTGGGAATCGAGAGGTGCTCAGAGCCGCCGATGGCCAGCGCCGGACGACTGGTGTCCCCAACGCTGAAGGTTCGAACCCGATCTCCCAGCGTCGTGGTCACCAGCTCGCCGTCCCGCCACGCAAAGTGTGGGGCCAGGGCCGCGCCTGCCGCCGACGATCGAGTACCGACGCTGATCCCACCACGCGCTGATCCAGTGCGAAAGTACCCAACGTGAACCCCCCGGGCGAGCTCGCCGGCCTTCTCGAGCGCCAGCGCCGCGGCGAGGTTTCCGGCCACGTACTCGTAGGCGAATCCAGGAACCAGGCAGACGGCGGCCTCCTTGGCACGCCCCCCAAGCTCCTCGAAAACCTCCCGGATGAAGGCGGGCTCTCCGCTGGAGTCGAGGTAGGTCGCGCCGCGCTCGAGGGCTGCCAGCACCACGGGTCGACCGAATCGAGCGAAGGGGCCGACCGTGCTCACGAGGATGTCACCCGGACGGAACAGCTCCAGGAGTGAGGCCGGCTGAGTGACATCGGCGACGGCGGTGTCGAGGCCGTGGCCAAGGGTGACGCCCAGCGCTGCCAGGTTCTGCGCGCTCCGTCCGGCGAGCACCGGGCGCACCCGGGCCCGGACCAATGCGGCCGCCACCAGCTGCCCGGTGTAGCCAGAGGCGCCGAACAGAACTATTCGCCTGGCCACAGTGGCGCAGTCTACGAGCGACGTCAGGCGACGGGACTGACCGAGCTCTGCTTCCCGGCAGCACGGGTGTTGAGCCGGCCCGATCTCGGAGTGCTGAGCCCGGGTCATCCCGCACAGCGCTGAGGTCTCCGGGCTCGTGCAAGCGGCCCATTCCTCCTCCGCGCAAGATCCGCTAGCGTCTGAGCGTCAGTCTGTATAGAATCGACCTCCCGCCAGTGGCGCTTGACGCGTTCGTTGGCTCGAGGGGATAGGGGAGGGGAGGGATCCGCGTGGACGGTGAGGTAGAGGTGGGAGCCGATCGCGGCGCAACGGTGCTATGGCCTTCTCGCGCTGAGAGCATTCCCCGCGTCTCCGTGGTCATCCCCACGTACAACCGCGCGCTGCGTCTCGAACGCCTGCTTCGGGCTCTCCACCAGTGCACAATGCCGCCTGGGGGGATGGAGGTGATCGTCGTCGACGACGGTTCCTCAGACAGCACAGCCGCGGTGGCAGCTGACGCCGACGTCACCTATCTCGCCCAGACAAATGCGGGCCCCGCGGCCGCTCGGGAGGTGGGCTGGCGCTCTGCACGTGGGGAGATCGTGGTCTTCCTCGATGATGACGTCGTCCCGGAGCTGGACGCCGTCGAAAGACTGGTCAGCGCGCTCGACGAGGCCGATGGGGTCGGAGCCGCGATCCTGTGTCTCGACGAGACATCCCTCATCGCCAACTACATGCACGTGGATGGATTGGTGAACCACAAGGTCACCGAAGGCACCGTGCTGTGGTTGATCACGGCGGCTGCGGCCTTCCGCCGGGACGCCCTGGAGCGGGTCGGCGGCTTCGACCTGGATTTCCCGCGAGCCGCCGGCGAGGACGTGGATCTCAGCCTCCGCCTCCTCGAGGCCGGCTGTGTGCTTCGCCTGGAGCCCACTGCATTGGTGCGACACGACCACCATTCCTCCTTCGCGCAGCTGATGGGCACCTGCCACCGCTACGGAACCGCCTACACGTTGCTCGCCGCCCGGCATGTCGCGCATCGCAGGGACCGCAAGCGGTCAGCGTTGCTTCGTTTGAGCCCCACCGAGTGGGTGCGCGTCTTCATGGGCTACCGCCGGGTTGCGTCCGTGCCCCGCAGCCTCGCATTCGTTGGCCTCCACGCTTTTGTCGGGCTGCCCTACGCGCTGGGCATCCTCGCCGGCGCTCGAGCGGCTGCCACGACCTCTCCGCGGTTCACCGACCTTCAAATTGTCGGACGTGCCCAGGCCGCCGCGGCCGTGGACGCCGAGCCCGCTGCCGCGGACCAGCAGGTCGGCAGAGAGCACGCCGCTCCGGCGGCGTGATCTCACCCGGCGGCGCCTCGGACAGCCACTCCGGCTCGCCGGCCTGGAGCAGAGTTCACGGGTGACGCGCCGGGGGCATCGGGTATCGGTCCCGTCCCTTAGGGCGTTCGAACTGTCGAATACCGTCATGCGCGTGGTGGGACGCGGCGCCGTTCTCCTTACCGCCATCGCTGGCGCCGCGATCGTCGTGCTGCGTCGTCCGGACGCTGTGCTCCACGCGCAGTTCTGGGCCGAGGATGGGCCGTTATGGTTTGGCCAGGCGTGGAACGGTGGCTCCTTACACGCGCTGACAACGTCCTACTCCGGTTATCTGCAGACACTTCCCCGGCTCCTGGCGCTGCCTGCGGTAGCCCTCGGACTGCGCCACGCTCCCCTGCTTTTCAATGCCAGCGCCATCGCTATCCAGGTCGCGCCGGCAGTATTCTTTGTCAGCAACCGTTGCGAGTCGCTGGTACCACGGCGGTCAGTTCGTGTACTGGTCGCGTTTCTGTACCTGCTTCTTCCCAATGGCGAAATCAACGCCAACATCACCAATGCACAGTGGCACCTTGCGCTGCTTGCCTTTCTGGTGATCGTGGCGCGTCGGCCACGTAGCCGATGGGCACGTGCTCTCGACTGCATAGTTGTCGCGGTCTCCTGCCTCAGCGGGCCGTTTTGCCTGGTACTCGTGCCTGTCGCAGCTGCTTGGTGGTGGCGGCGTCGTGGCAACGGAATGCTCTGGCTCGGGAGCGCGGCGACCGCGGCAACCGCGATCCAGGTGGCAGCACTCCTCCTGTCGACGAGGCCAAGTCCTCCTCATCTGGGCGCTTCGATTGGTGGAGCGATGGTCATCTTCGCCAATCGCGTGGTGCTCGCCGGCTCGTTTGCACAAGACCAAGCGCCATTTCTGCTGGCCGACTCAGGACGGAGCAACGCCCTGTGGGCCATTCCTGTCACCATCGTTGGCATCGGTGTGCTTGGCACCACACTTCTCCGAGGTCCGCTCAGCCTTCGTCTGTTCGTCCTTGCTGCCGGAGTGGTGATGCTCGGAGGAATGCTCGACGCTCGGCAGGATCCCGGGCAACCCCCCCTGTGGCGTGGAATGGCGACTCCACCTTTCGGCGGGCGCTACATCTTCATGATGGAGGTTGCCTGGATGGTGTCTGTGATCTGGGTCGCCAGTCGTCTGCCCCGACCGCGGATCCGCATTCTCGGGGTCACTGCGGCTTGCACATGCTTCGTGTCAGGCGTAGCGATACATTGGTCATACGCTCCCTACGCCGACCTTCATCCGGAGCGGTACGCGTCCCAACTCGAGCGCGCAGGGCGTGGGACAATCGTCACTGTCCCCCTCAACCCACCGGGTTGGACCGTCACGCTCGTAGCGCACTAGAGCCCAGATCTCTCACCAAGGTCTCGGTGCCGAGCCGGGCGACACGGCACACGTCGCGTTCAAGCCGGCGAGACCCGGCCCATCTGCCAGCTCTATACTTGGGCTCGGAACGGAGGGAGATCGCGTAGGAGCGGAAGCAGTTTCACGCTATGACCTGGAAGCATGATGTCGTCATAGTCGGGGGCTGCGGGCATGTCGGCCTGCCCCTGGGCATTGCGTTTGCCGAGCGCGGGCTGCGAGTGGCCCTCTACGACACCAACGAGGTGGCAGTCGCGCGTGTGAACCGCGCCGAACTCCCCTTCATGGAATCCGGCGCTGCTGAGGTGTTGAGAAGCACGGTCGCGAGTGGGCGATTGGAGGCCACCTCCGACGCCGCCGCGATCAGCTCAGCTGAGACCGTGACGGTGGTCATCGGCACTCCCATCGACAAACACCTGAACCCGGATCCGCAAGGTGTTCCCGCGGCCATCGAAGCTATCAGTGATCGCCTCAGGGACGGGCAGCTGCTCCTGCTGCGCAGCACCGTCTATCCCGGCGTCACCGCGCTGGTCGAGCGGCTCGTGCAGCGACTTGGCCTGGAGATCGACGTGGCCTTCTGTCCTGAGCGCATCGCCGAGGGCAACGCCATGAAGGAGCTGTACAGCCTTCCGCAGATCGTCTCCGCTCGCACCGATCAGGCGAGCGAGCGGGCGGCGCGATTCTTCAGCATCCTGACCAGCCAGGTGATCAGAGTGCTGCCGGAAGAGGCTGAGCTGGCCAAGCTGTTCACCAACGTGTGGCGCTACATCAAGTTTGCCACCGCCAACCAGCTGTTCATGATCGCCAACGACTTTGGGCTCGACTATGAACGCATTCGTGCGGCGGTGACCACCGACTATCCGCGGGCCGCGGATCTCCCGGGGGCGGGCTTCACAGCGGGGCCATGTCTGTTCAAAGACACCATGCAGCTGGCCGCATTCAACAACAACAATTTCACCCTCGGCCACGCCAGCATGATGATCAACGAGGGTCTGCCTCTGTACATTTGCGCGCGCCTGGAGAAGCAGTACGACCTCCAGTCCATGACTGTCGGGATCCTGGGCATGGCCTTCAAAGCGGAGTCCGACGACGTACGCTCGAGCTTGGCATACAAGCTGAAGCGAATTCTCAAGTTCAAGGCCGCACGGGTGCTCTGCAGCGATCCATACGTCAGCAGTGACGAGGACCTGGTGCCCCTGGAGGAGGTGTTGGAGCATTCCGACCTGCTTCTCTTCGGCGCCCCGCATCGAGCGTATGCCGGCCTGCAGCCACAGGTCCCCACCGTCGACATCTACAACCTGTTGGGTCAGGGGGTGTTGGTGTGAGCCCCCGCGTCTCAATTGTGATTCCGGCCTACAACGAGGGGCCGAGCATCAACACGTGCCTCGATCGCATATTCGAGGCGGTGTCCATGCCGTGCGAGGTCCTCGTCGTCTACGACGCTCCTGACGACACCTCAGTGCCCTACCTCCAGGAGTATGCAGAGAAGGAGCCTCGGGTCAGGCCGACCCTCAACGAGTACGGCCGCGGCCCCGCCGCTGCGATTCGATTCGGCATCGACCGAGCCGCCGCAGAGGTCGTGGTGGTGACCATGGCCGACGGAAGCGACGACCCCGAGCAGATCGAGCAGTTGACGCGTCTCGTGGAGCGGGGGGTCGTTGTGGCCGCTGCGTCTCGGTACGTGCACGGTGGCCAGCAGGTGGGTGGCCCCTGGTTGAAAGGGAAGATCTCGCACCTGGCCGGATACTCGCTTCATCTGATCGCGAGAGTCGGCACTCGGGATGCGACCAACTCGTTCAAGGCGTACCGCACCACGTTCGTTCGCCAGGTGGGCATCGACTCCGATGCTGGTTTCGAGATGGGGATAGAGATGGTGGCGAAGGCCAGACGACTGGGCCTGCCGGTCGCCGAGGTGCCGACCATCTGGTTGGACCGCGGCGGTGGCCAGTCGAACTTCAAGACCCGCGCCTGGATCCCTCGCTACCTCCGCTGGTATCTCCATGCCCTTCGACCAGGGCGTCGGACCAGCGCACCGCCTCCTCTGATCGAGCGCGTCTCACGATGAGCAGAGTCCTGGTCTCCGGCTCCTCGGGTTTCATTGGCGGCTACGTCGTCGAGGAGCTGCTCGGACGCGGACACGAGGTGGTCGGCGTCGACAATCACTCCAAGTACGGGCTGGTGTCGAAGTCCTATGACCATCACCCAGGCTACCGGCTCGTCGAGGCTGACGTGCGCGACACGGAGAGGATGACCGACCTGCTCGCCGGCTGCGACCATTTCATTGCCGGTGCGGCGATGATTGGCGGCATCTCGTATTTCCACACCTATGCGTATGACCTGCTGGCGACCAACGAGCGGATCATGGCGTCCTCCTGTGATGCAGCGATCGCCGCGCACAGGTCGGGACGACTCCAGAAGGTGACCTACATGAGCTCGTCCATGGTCTTTGAATCGGCCACGTCCTGGCCGTCGCTGGAGGGACAGGAGCGCACCATCCCGCCGCCTCTGTCCTCCTATGGGTTTCAGAAGCTGGCCGTGGAGTACTTCGCGAAGGCGGCTTTCGAGCAACACCAGCTCCCCTACACGATCCTTCGGCCGTTCAATTGCGTGGGCGTCGGCGAGGGGCGCGCGCTTGGCGACATGGAGATCCTCAGCGGCAACGTCAAGCTGGCGATGAGTCACGTGGTCCCCGACCTGGTGCAGAAAGTCCTCAAAGGGCAGGATCCGTTGCACATCCTTGGCGACGGCAAGCAGGTGCGTCACTACACCTACGGTGGCGACCTCGCACGGGGCATCGTCACGGCGATGGAGCACGCCAATGCGCTGAACGAAGACTTCAATCTCTCCACCCAGTCGTCCACCACCGTGCTCGGGCTGGCCGAGCTCATCTGGAAGCGCATCAAGGGGAATCAGCCCTTTCGCTACGTCAGCGACACACCCTTCGAGCATGACGTCCAGCGACGCATCCCCTCCACTGAGAAAGCCAAAAGGGTGCTCGGGTTCGAAGCCACCACCGGGCTGGAGGAGATGTTGGACGAGGTGATACCCTGGATCCAGAGGGCGGTCACAGACGGGACCATATGAAGCTTGGCCGGCGTGCGCCGAGGTCGGACGTCATCGGGAGTGCCTGGAGTCACCTGGCCGCCTGACGGCGCTCGATCGAGCGTTCGCCGACAATGGTTCCCGCCACGTAGGGGACGATGAGGACAGCCTTCAGCACCACGAAGAGGACGCTGCGTGGGGCGGACACTTCTCGCGCGTAGCGTCGGTAGGTTGCGACCCAGGACCTGGGGTCCAGCAGATCGCGTGCGGCTCGCCGCTTGGCCGCTCGGTGGTTCGGATAGGCGCCCATCAATCGCCGTTCGCAGGTGCCGCGTCGGTAGTACGAGGTGAACAGCTGACCAAGCCGGGTTCGGTGGTCGTGGTAGATCCGGGCCGACGGCTCGACGCGGAGCTCCCGGTTGGTGGCCAGGAGCCGGAGCGTGAGGTCGGTGTCCTCACCGTACCGATACTTCTGAAAACCGCCAACTCCTTCCAGGGCGTCTCGCCGAAAGGCCACACCCGCCGTCACCAGCCACTGGATCTGTCCCTTCACCAGGCGGTGATCGACGACTCCATCGGCGTGCGCGAAGTCGGCGATGAGGCTGTCCCTGCCGAGCGGCTCGATGCCGGCTCCCACGCCGTCAGCGTGGTCGAGGGCAGCGGCCAAGATCGTGATCGCAGTGGGGCTCACCACGCAATCGTCGTCGACGAAAACGATGCGCGACCCAGCCGCCGCTCTCCATCCCGCCTCTCGCGCATCCGCTGGCCCCGAGCCCGACTGGACGATGTACTTGGCATTGGTGAAGCTTCCGACAACCTCACGTGCAGCGTCAGCTTCGTACCCCACGACGATCACCTCCAGGCCACCCGGAGGTACCACTGATGCTTCGATGGACGTCAGCAACCGCCGCAGGGAGGCGGCCCGCTTGAAGGTGGGGACGACCACGGAAACGTCGCTTGGAGGGGTCACTGGCTGCCTTCCAGGAGTGGGTCTCGGCGCTCCAGAATCACCAATCCGCTCGCAGTTCCGTCCGGCCGCTCCTTCAGCACCCGAAACCCCAAGTCGGCCAATGACCGGCGCAGCTCGGACCAACTCTCGCCGGGAACCGCGTGGTGCTCGATCACCAGCCTGCGCACGCGGCGCCACGAGCTCGGGCTGCCACCACGCACGATCTCGTACTCCGCTCCCTCGCAGTCGACCTTGAGGAGGTCGATGTCATCCTGGCTGGGACCTATCACGTCGTCGAAGGAGACAGATTCAACAGTGCGTTGCACCGCACCCGCCGGCGCGAGCCACGCCGTCGTCGAGCTCACGCACGAGGCATCGCTCGCTTCGTACAGGACGACGGGCTCGGATCCGCCGCCGACCGCTTTGGCGATCGTGCGAACACGCTCAGAGAGACCGTTGGCTTCGACGTTGCGTCGGAGGTACTCAACGGATGTGGGCGACGGTTCATAGCTGGTCACTGAGGCGCCAGGCAGCAGCTCGCACACCGCCAGGGCGAAGGAGCCAACATGTGCCCCTATGTCGATGACCGTCAGCTGTTCGCCCTGATGCACAGCAGCGTAGTCGACGAGGCCGTAGTCGTCGTCGGCGAACACCTGGTAGATCGGCGCACGACTCAGGCCCTGGTTCCGGCAGTGGATCCGTGTTCCCCTCCGGGTGATGGCAAGCATGTCGCGCTGGGACCATCCCAGCCTCTGGAGCACGATGTCTCGCAGCACGGCAGGCCAATTGCGGAAGATCACCACGCTGTCGAGCAGTCGCCCCAGCTCGCTTGTGAGGGACGATATGGATCGTCGCCTCGCGGGTCTGGGGGAGCTGTTCGCGCAAGCAGTGCCGGGTCGTTGACGAGGCTGGCCCATTGCGATCCCGGTGGCGTAGGGCAGAGTGAGAGCTGCTCGCAGAGCCAGGAACCCCAGGCTGCGCCCTCGAGAAGCGCCCAGGCGGTAACCCCGGTACTGCCGTGCCCACTCGCGGGGAACCAGGTAACCGCCGACGGAGCGCATCGTGTCGGTGCGATAGATGGCGTGCTTGAGGGACAGGCGCGGCGCTGCACGGCCCCGGCGGAAGTAGATCTTGGAGAGGTTGCCCAGCCCCTTGCAGTGGTCGTGGTACACAACCGCCGCCGGCTCCAGCCGAAGGTGGTGGCCCGCTTCGAGCAGGCGCAAGGTCAGGTCGACATCCTCGCCCGCCGCCCGGAAACCCAGGTCGAACCCGCCGACGTGCTCCAGCGCCGATCGCCGAAAGGCAACGGCGGCGGTCACCAACCAACGGATGCGACCGTCACCGGCCAGGCCGTGACCGACAAGTCCTTCCAGGTGAACGAACTCGGAAACGATGTCATCGCCTGACAGCGGCAGTACCCGAGCGCCGACTCCGTCGACAGTCTCGAGGGCATCGGCGAGCCTGCGAATCGCGTCGGGCGCGGGTACGCAGTCGTCATCGAGGAAGACGATGCTTTCTCCGGCAGCAGCGCGCCACCCGCGCTCCCGCGCGGCGGCTGGGCCTGCGTTCTGCTGCCGAATGTGGCGAGCCCCGAAGGAGCCGGCAATCTCTGCGGTGTCGTGTGCCGACCCGTCATCGACCACGATGACCTCGAGACCACCAACGGGCGGCTCCGACCGCCCCACCGCGCTCAGCAATCGTCTCAGCGTCTCCGGCCGGTTGTAGGTGGGGATGACCAGCGAGACCGCGGGGCGTGTGGCTGCTCCGGCCGCGGAGGCCATTCTGCGGCTGCCAGTCAGTGTGCGAGGGGTGGCGGCGTCCAACTGCGGGGCCTCATCTCAGCCTGGTGCCGGCGCAGGCGCGACGTCGGCGCAGCACGTTGCAGACTATCGGAACACAGAGCCTGGGCGCTGTCCAGCCATGGCCCAACGGCGGTGGTTTCTGCCAGGGTTCCCCGCGTGAGCACAACGCCGACCCTGTCCTCAACTCCGCGGCCGGTGCAGCGCCCAGATCTCACGTGCGTCATCGTTGCCTACCATCGACCCGAGCCTCTGGCGCGTCTTCTCCAGACGCTGGCACATCCTCGAATCAAGATTGTGGTGGTGAATGTGGAGGCCGACTCCGCCGTGACCGAGCTCAGCGGTGCGGAGATCATTCCGGTGCCCGTCAACCGTGGTTACGCGGCGGGAGTCAATGTCGGTGTGGCGCGCGCGTCGACCAGCGTCATCGCCTTCATGAACGACGATCTCGAGGTGACCGCCTCCGACATCCTCACCCTGGCCGCGCGAGTGCAGTCGCTGCACGCCGACGTTGTCGTGCCGCTTGTCGAAGGCCAGGACGGGAAGCCGGAATTTGCCGAGAAGGTGCCGTACCGCCTCGCCGAGAGGATGCAGCTCAAGGGGAGACCAGTTCCAGATCACCCCATCCGAGTCGACGCTGCCTGGGCGTCGTTGGTGGTGGCACGTGCAGACCTGCTGAACGCAGTGCCCCTCCCCGAGGAGTACTTCATGTACTGGGAGGAGCTGGATTGGTTCTTCCACCTGCGCCAGCGTCTCGTCAGAGTGGAGTTCATCCCCACCGTTCGGGTGCGCCATCTCGGGGGCATCACGGTGGTGCGTCCTGACAAGAGCCGGTTGATGGCTCGAAACGCAGTGCGATGTGTCCGCCGCACGCGGGGACGGACGGCTGCCCTTCGGGCGTGGCCACACGTGGTCGCGTGGCAGGCCCGCCTGTGGTTGACCAGCCTCCTCTCCCGGCGCTGGCGGGACGAAGCGCCCTCGCATCTCGCTGGCGTCGTTGCAGCAGCGAGCGCATGGCGGGAGATCTGAGCCTCTCTCCTCGGTGGTCACGCGGTGCGCGGACGCGAGGTCGCCTCGCTGGTTGGCGCGTCGGTTGGCGTGGTGTGTCGGCGCGTCACCCCACCCAGCAGACACGCCATGACCAGCGCGGACCCGACCGAGCCGCCCAACAATCCCAGCTCAACCCTCACAAACAGTTGAGTCCCTGCGGCGGTCACCCCCACGAAGACCACCGCGCCGATCAACCATCCCGTCGCCATGCGCGCATAGCACCTGAATGCGATGAGCACCGACGTGAGCACCTGGGCGACCATGAAGGTGACACAACTTGCCGAGAGAATGCCGAAGTCGAAGGAGGTCACCGAGTAGCCGCTGCCGAACAGCAGGCGTGATGCCCACGGACCGGCAAGGGCGGTGGCTGTGACAGCGCATGCTCCAAGAAGCACCACCCCGGCGAGGAGGCGAAGCACCATCCGCCGGAAGTCGTCGCGGCGGCCGGCCGCCAGCAGTCCCGAGAGCTTGGGAAGCAGAGGAGCTTGAACTGCTTGGAAGAGGAAGATCGGCATGAAAGCGATCACACGGGCGGTGAGGAATTGGCCGGCAGCTGCACGCTGGGTTGCGGTTGCCAGCAGCTGCACGGCCACCGGCCCGACGCTGAGCAGGAGCTGAACGCAGACCGACGCTGCCAACAGGTATCCCAGCGCGCTCGAGAGCTCGCTCCATCTCGCGGGCGGTCCAGGGATGAGAAGACCTCGCCTGCCCCGGAGCACGAGAGCGATGGCCAGCAGCGAGCCGAGCACCAGCGACAACCCGAACATGCCAGGAGCCTTCACCCCGGCCACTGCGAGGGCGACACAGAACACCAGTCGGAGCACGCCCTCGATGCCGATGAGGAAGCCGTAGAGGCGAAAGCGTCCGTTGCCTGAGAGCGTCCCGCGACTCAAGAAGTGCAACGCGTACACAGCAAGCCCGGCCATGAGCGCGACCACCAGCAACGAGTCACCTGCGAAGAGCCTCCTGGCCAGCGGGCCGGCGGCGGGCACTGTGGCGATGATCAGGCACACGGCCAGGGCACCGCCCACCGCGGCGGCGCGGAGGACAAGCGGCCGCCCACCGTCGCCCCGGGCACGGCGTGCCGCCAGCGCTCGTCCGACCTCTTGCTCCAGCGGCACGAAGAACCCCGGGCCGGCGACAAAGAGCAGCGACCAGAATGTCGCCAGAGGCGCGTACCGCTCGGGTCCGAGGGCACGTGCGGTCACCGCCAGAAAGCCGTACTGCATGACGCCTGCCAGGACGACGCCGAGGCCGATGCTCGTCGTGCCCTCCGGGAGCGAGCTGGCAGCGAGTCGCCGAACTCGTGCAGCCGACCCGCCGGACTCGCCAGCACGTGTTTGGTCGCCGTCCGCTGTCACTGTCGCTGTCGCCGTCGCCGTGCTCGGGGGGTCGCGCTCGGTTTCAGCAGTCGAATCTGACACATTCACCTGCACTCACCGGGCCCCCGCGTGGGCTAGGACCTCGTCCAATGCGGCACACGGCGGGGGGCCACCTGCTCCCTGACCATGCCTGAGCCAAGTATACTGCGTCATACGGCTCGAACGGATCCGTCCGGTGCAGCCCAACATTTGTGGGAGCATCTGCCGTGGCCCCAGCCGTTCGACGCGACCATGTGCGACACGCACGTCACGGTTGCAGGAGACCGTGAGCAGGGCGCTCGCGGCCGTGGAGGGGAAGTGCCGCACTGCCTCATAGTTTCAAATGGACCCCCGCCATCTCCGGCGCACGAGTGGGTGGAGGGAGGTGGTCTCCGTTCTTGGGGTCTGGCCACAGGGCTGCGGGCGAACGATCCGGAGCTCGAGATCCTCCTGGCGTACAACGATGCGTACCGTCCGCAGAGCGGGTTCGGCGACAGCTGGGACAGCATCGACATCACCACGTGGACGCTCGAGACCCTCCCCGAGTTGGTGCGCGCGGCTGACACCGTGGTGGTGAGCTTCTGCATGGACGGCATCTCCACCACTGTTGTGAACAGCATCCGGACTGACGCGCAGCTGGTGCTGGACTGCTACGTGCCGATCTACGTGGAGGTCTCCGCCCGGGACAGCCACGACCTCGACCGCGAGATGACCGCATACGCCGCGGACATCCAACGGTGGAACGCGTCATTGCACCGCGGTGATCTCTTCCTCTGCGCCAGCCAACAGCAGGTGGACTACTACCGGGGGGTTCTCTCAGCGGTGGGGCGACTGAACCCCGCCACCTACGGGCAGGAGCTGATGATGGTGGTGCCGTTCGGCATTCACCGTGAGCAGCCGCAGGCACGTAACCAGCCGGTGTCGGCGATGGTTGGTGATGACAGCGCCAAGAAGGTGCTGTGGTTCGGCGGCATCTATCCCTGGTTCGAGTTTGAGGGGCTGGTGGACGCCGCGCACAGCGTGGATCAGGCCATGGGTTGCAAGCTCATCGTGGTGGGTGCGCGCAACCCATTCAACGAGCATCCGGACTTCGTGCGGAAGTTCGAGGACAGCCACGCGTACGCGAGCAGGCCCGAGCATGCCGGCTTGGTCTTCTTCCACGATTGGGTGCGCTACGATGAGCGTGCCGACTGGTATCTGGACAGCGACGTCGTGGTGATGGTCAGCAGACCGGGCGAGGAGAACCGGCTGGCCTGGCGCACCCGGCTGATGGATTACATGTGGGCGGGGTTGCCCATCCTCACCAACGGGGGTGACCCACTGAGCGAACTGCTCCTCGAACACGGCGCCGCCTTTCGACTCGAGGGGCTCGAGGCGCCGGCGATCGCCGAGGGGATCACCAGAGTTGTTGAGGACGACCAGGCCCGAGAGCGGGTCGTGGGCAACGCCCGCCAGCTCAAGAACAGGTTCTACTGGGACGCGGTCACCGGTGAGCTGAGCGCGGCGATCAAGCGCCACCAGCGGGCGCGCGATCTCATGCTGTACCCGGCGGATCGCGGTGGATCGGTGCGAGTCGAGGGTGGCGGGACGATGCCACTGCTGCAGATCCGGACGAACGCTCGAGCCTTCTACGCCCATGCGCGGCAGTACGGCCTTCGCAGCGCGGTGCATGCCTCCGCGGCAGCGATGCGTCACTGGCTGCCCGGCCGGCAACGACTGTCGGCGAGTCGGCGATGGCAGACGACATCCGGCCGCCTCGTGGTCATCTCACATCGGCTCGACATGTCTGGCGCCCCCAAGGTGGTGATGGACGTAACCAACGACGTGCACCAGTCGATGCCGATGCTGCCCATCGTCTTCTACACCTACTTGCCCACCCACCCCGACAACCTGGAGCACCTCAAACAGGCAGGGCTCGATGTGCGCGTGTTGCCCGAGCCGAACATGGTCCCTCACTTGAGGGACGCGGATGTCGTCCTGCTGAACACCGTTGCGCACTCCGCCGCACTCAAGGATTCGCTCCTGGCTCGAGTCGAGCAAAAGCGACTGGACAAGCTGCTGTGGTACGCCCACGAGGACGAGCCGGAACGCTTCTTCACGCCCGACGAGACACGACGCATGCGCGACCTTCTCGACCGTGATTGCCTGCAGATGTTCCTTCCCAGCCTGCGGACCCTGGACGTGTACAGAGCTTTCTTCGATCGAGAACGCGCGATCGACCTGCTGCCCTACCGGGTGACTGTTCCTGAATCGATGCAGGGCGCGCGTTCTGCCGCGGACTTCGATCGAAGCCTCCGCTTTGTCCTGCCCGGTCCCTTCTACGACGGCCGCAAGGGCCAGCTCCCCGTCTTCTACGCGTTGTGCGCCTTCTTCGAGGAGTTCTTCCAGAGAGATCAGGGCAGGTATCGGGAATTCGAGCTCACCTTCATCGGCCTGGAGCGCGACTTCCTCTCACGGCAGGTGCTCAGGCACGCGGGAGCGCTGGAGGGCCGGCTCCGCCACTTTCCGCAGCTCCCACACGCCGACGTTCTGAACATCATCCGGGAAGCCAACATGACGATCTGCTACTCGCTCAATGAGGCCCTGCCCATCTTCCCGTTCGAGAGCATGCTCAGCGGCCACCCCCTGCTCCGCAACGACTGCGCCGGCCTGAAGGAGCAATTGGAGCCGGGGGGGAACGGGTGGTTGCTCGACAGCTGCGATCCCGGCCAGCTGGTGACCACGTTCGAGACAGTGCTGAACAGGTCGAAGACGAGCACGGACGAGCTGGTGCGGATGTCCGAGCGCTCGGTGGAGATCGCCTCCGCGCAGCAGACGTCGGATTACATGTGGGCGTTTCGAGACACCCTGCTTCCCCTGTCTGGCCGCCGCTCTAGCAGCCGCGCTCGACCTGGACCCTGACCCGGTGGGCCGGTCACATCTGCTCGGGAAGAGATGGCGCGCCAAGCATGAATGTCGGGGAGTGCTCCTCCAGCGCAGGGAGCACATCTCGATACGACAGGTTGCTCAGCGATACCATCGACCCGGACGAGACGCGGTATCCGGCGACCACCTCGGGCACGAACGCCGCCCAGCCGCCCGCCTCCGCAACGCGGCAATTCAGGTCGAAGTCTTCCCAGCCGTACAACCGTCGGTCGCTGGTGTATCCGCCAAGGGCGCGCATTGCAGACAGGCGAAACAGGGCGAGGGCGTCGATGTAGTTGCCCGTACGAAGGCGCTCGGGATCCCACGGAAACTTGCTCAGCATCCACCCCGCGAGCGAGCGCTCAGGGAAGCATGACAGCATGCCGTAGGCGAAGGCGGCGCTGGGGCTCGCATCCAAGGTGGTCACCAGGCGCGCCAGGCCGTACCTGAAGAGCACGTTGTCGGCGTCGAGCATCAGCACACACTCGCCACGCGCTCGCTCGATCCCGGCATTCCGGGTGTGGGGTAGTCCGCGGTTGACCGGATGGCTCAGGAGCACGAGGGGTACGTCGTCGTGGTTGCGGCTCCACTCCTTCACGGTCTCCAATGACTCGTCGGTGGAGCCATCGTCCACCACGATGATCTCCCAATCCCGGAAGGAGCTCGCCCGCACCGAGTCGAGGCCCTCCAGGCAATATGCGCTGTGGTTGTACACGGGCATCACCACTGAGACGCGCGGAGAGGCGGCGTTGTAAGCGGATGTCGACAGCACGTCCACGCACGCCGGCAGTGGCGCCTCGGGTGCGGTGAGGGCAACGCGCCGCAAATCGCGACGCACATCGAGCAGATCAAGGCGCAGCTCCTTCAGGCGATAGCGCGCGTCGCGCGTCTCAGCGCGAAGCCCTTTGGACGCCTCACTACCGAAGTGCATGACCGTCCAGCGCACCCACTCGGTCGTGGCGCGACGGGCCCGGGCGACTGTCGCGGGCGTGCCCCTGCTCAGGACACGGCGCGGGGCATCCGCGATCGCATGAGCTCCATGCCCGGCCCCCTTGTCTTCAAAAAAGTACCGGGTTGTGGTCTCGTTCTGTGCAGTCGGGTAGTTCCAGAACGGAGCATCGCCGACGGCAGTCTGTTGGTCCAGAGCAGTCGCGACATCCGCAAGCATCTCCACCGACCGTCGAAATGGCAGCCTGCGCTGCAAGAGCTCATATGCGGCGGCGGTGAGGCGTCGACTCTTGTCTGAATCCTTCAGCAGGTTGAGCGCCAGGCTTGGGATGATCTCCGGTGAGCCCGTCACGAAGTGCTCATCCCCGACCAACGGCTCATGGTCGGTGGACAACTCGCTCACGAGCGCCGCGCCCGCATGTATGGCATCGATGGCCCGGACCCATTCGAAGTAGGGTTCGCGACCCTGGTGAAGGTTGATCAGCACCTTGCTTCGCGCGAGCAATCGTCGCTTTCGAGCACCGATCACAAAATTCTTAGCCTGACGCGAGTTCGGCCGGGAGTTGTCAGACAGCACGATTTGAAAACGCTGATCCTGCAGAGCACGTCCGAACCTGGCCAGAAGGTTCTCCCGTCGCGCGCTCAGGCTGCCCATGAAGAGCACGTCTATGTCGCGCTCGACGGTTGCATCGGGCACGTCCCAATAGGAGCTGTACCCGAGCGGGAAATGGCGCGCCTTGATGCCCCATTCGCCGTACTGCCGGACCGCCCGCGCGCTGATGTCGAACACCGCTCCCGCGTGCGGTGCGAGCTTCACGTTCTCATGGAAGAAGATCGTCTGTGGCTGCTCCATGGAGATGTAGATCGTCCTTGCCAGCAGCGCATGACCAGGCGGCTTGCGATAGCCTTCCAGGCGGAAGTACTCGTGCGGAGGAACGAGCACGTACACGCGGCCACCGCGAGCCTCCGGGAAGCCATCATCGTGAATGCTTGACGACACGCCCAGGCCGGTGAGCTCGTGACGGATGGCCTCGACAGCCTCTCGGAAGAAGTAGTTCTGCGACGGGGCAAGCACAAAGGCCAGGTCAATCATGTGCGCTATCATACGTTTGGGCCTTGCCAAGAGGCCAGCGGCGAACAGGCATGGAGAGGAGACGTGGGCTCATCCGATCAGGCCGGCTTGACAGCTGCAGATGCATCGAACAGTCAGTCCGTTGACGTCGACAGGTTGATCGCAGATCGAGATGCTCTGCAACAACGTTTGCACTTGGCCGAGGAAAAGCTCCAGGCAGTGCAAGCGATCTGTGACGGACGCGTGGCACACCTCGAGGACCAAGCCGTGCAGCTGACCACCGCGCTCAGCGCGTCAACCGGCTGGTGGCTCGTGGTCGCGTATCGATCCTCTCGGGCGATTCTTCGGCGAGCGTTGCTGGTGTCGTCGCAATGGCCGCCTCGCGGCACCCGCGGTGCCCGCGGATGAAGCCGAAGCGAACAACGCAGAGGTCGAGCCGCTCTCGTGAGGCGACGAACGCTTTGGCAGGTCGCCTTGAAGGAACCACGTAGGGTGCAGCAAACGGGCGGCGATGGGATTGCACGGCGCGACAGCGTGCCTGCCGGCCAACAGGATGCAATCGCACAGGCGATGGCACGCAGTTGGTTCTATTCCTTCACCATGCCAGATGGTCAGGCGACGCCGACCTACCTTCAGGATCAGTCCATCCACACGACACGCCGGGACATGTTGGACGCCGTGCTCGATGACCACCTGCCTGGCGACAGGACCGCGCTGACCTGTGTCGACCTGGCGTGCCACGAGGGCTTCTTCGCACTGCATTTGGCGCACACGGGGTTCGGCAAGGTGCTCGGGATCGACATCCGGCCGGAGAACATCGCCGGAGCGAAGTTGATCCGCGCTGCGCAAGCAGCGGTCAACGCCGAGTTCGTGTGTCGCGACGTCCTCGGCAGCGACGCCTCGCATCTTGGCCAGTTCGACGTTGTGCTGATGCTGGGTCTCCTCTACCATCTGGAGAACCCAGTTGGTGCTCTCCGCATCGCGCGCTCCCTGACCAGGCGCATCTGCCTGATCGAGACAGTTATTGGGCCCAACCTGACCGGCACCGTCGATTGGGGTTCGCGCACCCACACGAAGCCCATCAGCGGCGCCTTCTGCGTGGTTGACGAGGCTGCCGACGTGCGCGAGGGAAACCGGGAGGCGAATGTGAGCGCCATCTCATTGGTCCCCAGCCTGGATGCCCTCCTCTTCGTCATGCAAGCAGTTGGATTCAGCCATGTTGCGGTGGCGTCACCGCCCCAGGATGGGCACGAGCAGCTCGCGTCAGGCCAGCGTGCTCTGGTCCTTGGCCTTGTTGACTGATCTCTGCTCAAGTGGACGGGCTGTGAACGTGTGACCATAGGTGCCACCGAGGTCGACCATTCCTTGGCGACCCCGGTCGTCGTTCACCTGGAACTCGAGAACGTCCTGGACCACGTCGAACGCATGGTTGAGGTGATCGTCGTAGAGGCCGACACTGAGGGTATAGCTCGCACGGAGCAGTGTCACACTGGGAATGCGAAAGAATATTGTCCCTTGGAATCCAACCTTCACGGGTGGCACCGACTCGGGAACGACCTTCGAGTTGGGTCCGGCGAGATAGGCCCCGTCAGCTCGCTTGAAGGCAATCGCGCAGGCGAACTCCCCGTCGAGATTGTTGGAAACGTAGTCAACCGCCACCGTCAGCGGAGCCCCGGTCATGAACGACTGGTGCGGCTGTCCCTGACGGTCCAGCAAGCGCACGCTGGTGATCTCGACGTCACGACTACCCCAGCGCCGGCCGGTCAGCGCGGTGCTCAGCCGCCCGGGATCCGTGTCGGCCCCATCTGACATGGCACCCACAATGCGTCGATACCGCGAAATCACGTCGCTCGGCTTTCCGTCCGCAACAACCCGGCCGCCCTGCATGAGAAGGACGCGGTCGCAGTACAGCTCCAGAGTCCCCAGGTCGTGTGTCACCAGCACGATTGTCCGGTTGGTGCGCTTGTAATGCCCGAAGACATCGAAGCACTTCTGCTGGAAGCGAGCATCGCCAACGGCCAACACCTCGTCCAGCAACAGGATGTCCGCATCGGCGAGCATCGCCACCGCGAACGCAAGACGGACGGTCATGCCCGACGAGTAGTTCTTCAGCTTGTGGTCGGCGAAGTCGACCAACTCCGCGAATTCGAGCACGGCGTGAACCCTGCTGGCGAGCTGCTTTCGGGTGAGCCCCAGGATGGAGCCTCCCAGGAAGATGTTCTCCCGTGCCGTGAGCTCGGGCTTGAAGCCCACTCCCAACTCCAGAAAGGGGGAGACCCGCCCACGGACTGAAATTCGGCCGCGATCAGGAGCGTAGATGCGCGAAAGCATCTTGAGCAGCGTGCTCTTGCCGCACCCATTGGGACCGGCGATGCCGATGAACTCCCCGGGGCGCACACTGAAGGAGACGTCGTTCACCGCCAGAAGGTCGCGATACCGCGCCGAGCTCAGGGGATGACTGAAGCGATATTGGAGCGTCCCTGCCTGGTCGAGTGGGATGCGAAAGCGCTTGCTCACCCCCTCGATGCGAATGGCTGACGACGTCAAAGCCTTTCACCAAACCGCTTGGACAGCACCTGGAAAGACCAGATTCCCACACCGAGGGCACCGATCACCAGCACGAGCGGGACCACCAAGCGTCGACCCAGGAGGTCTGTCGACCATGGGATCGCCGACGAGACCACTGCGCGACGCGCGTCCTCGATGATCTGGGCCACGGGGTTCATCGCAGCGAGGCCTTGAAGTTGGGGCGAGAGGAGGGAGAACGGGAAGATGATCGCGCTGAGATAGAACAGCAGCTGGAGCAGGATCTCCCAGATGTGGCCAAGATCTCGGTAGTAGACGTAGAGCGCTGCGAGGAGCATCCCGATACCCAGCGACAGGACATAGAGCTCCAGTAGAAGGGGGATCAGCAGCAGCGACTGCCAACCCACCTGATACCAGTGGAACAACAGTCCGAGGACGAAGATGAGAACGGCGTTGACGATCAGCGTCATAGCGGCGCTCATGGTCGATGCCACCACAAGGATCCAGCGAGGAAAGTAAGCCTTGCGGATCATGTCGCCGTTGCCGGCGATGGAAGCCAGCGCCGTGGTCGTCGCGTCGGCGAAGAAGGTCCACAGGACGATTGCCACCAGCAGCTCAACCGGGAAGTTCTCCGCACTGCTGGTGCGCCCCTTTAGCAGAAACGCGGCAAAGATCAGGTACATCATCCCGAAGAGCATCAGGGGCTTGATGAGGGACCAGATGTATCCCAGCACCGACCCCGCGTACTTCAGCTTGAACGAAGTGACAGCCAGCTCTCGGATGAGACTGAGATAGGAACGTACCGTTGACGGACTCTCAGCCCAGGGGGCGAGAAGGGGGGACGCGGCTATTCCGGTCGGAACGGCCGTTTGACGTGAGTCGCCCTCGTTCAGCGCTGTGGTCATTGACGAACTGATTCCACTACATGTCCCAGAGCCTCACACGGCCACGTGAGCCTCGGGTATCCCGCTTCCTGTTGCGGCTGCTCGACTGATTGCTCGTATCATATGCGCAAGATGGCGCTGCCTGACCCCCCGGTGCTCGAAGACACCGGTGAACGCTGCATCCCCGGCCAGACGGAGATGCCCACGTACTACGAGCACGTCCACAGGTACCTGTGGGCGGGGAGCTTGGTGGGCGACCGCGACGTTCTCGACATCGGCGCGGGGGCGGGTTATGGCGCCGCCATACTTGGGACAACCGCCAAGAGCGTCATTGGCGTTGACCTCGACGCATCCGCTGTTGCCTACAGCACTGCCCACTATGCGAGCCACAACGTGCGGTTCGAGACCGGCTCCGCCGTTGACCTGGGACTGATTGACGATGCCTCGGTGGACGTGGCGGTGTGTTTCGAGGTCATCGAGCACGTGGCTGAGCAAGAAGAGACGATGCGAAACATCCGACGGGTGTTGCGTCCGGGCGGATTCCTGATCGTCAGCTCACCCGACCGGGAGCTGTATTCGGAAGCCAGTGATGTTCACAACCCGTTTCACGTGCATGAGCTCACACAAGGTGAATTCGAGTCGCTTCTGGGGGTTCACTTCGCCAACCACGCCATCCTCCGGCAGAGCTTCGTAGTGGGGAGCACGATCGCCGCGCTCTCCGGCTCGGAGAGTGGACAGTCCAGGCTCGATTTCAGCGGCCATCCGCAGGCGCAGACGTGGCAGGCGGACGACGTTGAATGGCGCCAATACGTCGTCGCAGTGGCAAGCGAGAGTCCGATTCCAAGCGTTCCCTCCAGCTCACATCTCTACGACACTGCGCTCACCTTCCGTCAGGATGCCTACCGCTGGCTCGGTGAAGCCCAGAGCGCGGCATGGTGGGAGCAGCGTCACAGAGAGGAGCAAAGTTTACTGAAAGACGCCAACTCCCGGGCCGACATCGCCACAGCAAGCCTTGCGACCGCTGAAGCCAGCCTCCGGCAGGTGCAGGTGGAAGCCGAAGCCAGGCTCATGCAGATGCAGGCGGACTCCGAAGAGACCCGTCGCTGGCGCGAACGATATGAACCGGTGGTCGAGAGCCGCAGTTGGCGCGCGATGGAAAGCGCCCATTTGCTGGCCTGGCGCCTGAGCTGGCGGGCTCAGCGCATGCTCGGGCGCACACCGCAGGAGACGGACGGCGCGATGTCCCGGACCGCGGGGGGTGGCACTCCTGCCCACACCGCGGCGGCCGAGCCCGAAGTCCTGTTCATGGGAAGGCACTCATACGAGACTCCCAAGGTCACCGTCTATCCGGGTGACGACGCTCGCGTGTTCATCGGCAACTTCGCCTCCCTTGCGGTCGACGTTGAGATCATCCCGGGGGGGCTTCACCGCCACGACATGGTGGCCTCGTATGCCTTTCGCGCCCACTTTGAGCTGGAGGGAGCATACGCCGACGGTCTGCCGACAAAGCGAGGCGACGTCAGGATTGGCCACGACGCGTACATCGGACGTGGCGCAATGGTCCTGTCGGGTGTGACGGTAGGGGACGGCGCTGTGGTCGGTGCTGGGGCTGTCGTTGCCTCCGACGTGCGGCCATATGCCATCGTCGTAGGCAACCCGGCCCGCGAGATCCGACGGCGTTTTTCGGACGGGATCGTCGACGCCCTTCTGGCGATCGGCTGGTGGCACTGGCCTGACGGCGTCATCTTCGAGCGCATCGACGACTTGAACGGGTTGGCTGTCGAAGAGTTCGTCGAGAAGTACCGGCGCCCGTCTCAGTGAGCGGGATCGGTTGGATCCGTCCGTGAGACGCTGGCTTCGAGGACGATCAGCGTCGCCCCGGACTGAGGCCAGGCACGTCCTCGTCCACTACCACATCTTCAAGAACGCGGGGACGTCGATCGACGTCTGCCTCCAACGCTCGTTCGGAAACCGCTGGGCTTCGTACGAGAAGGCCAAGGGCGACTACTGGACAGACTCCACCAACCTCACCACCTCAGACATGCTCCAGCGCTTCGCCGAACAGGCAGATCTTCGGGCGATCTCCTCGCACATGGCACGATGGCCACCCCCGACGACCGATGAGATCCAGGCCCATCCCATCGTCTTCCTGCGCCACCCCATCGACCGCGTGGGCTCCGTCTACACGTATCGGCGGAAGATCCGAGGCCCCGAAGCGGTCGACAGAACCCTGGCGGAGTATGTTGACTGGCTGCTGGGTCCCGACGGGAACATCGCTGTCCGATCGTTTCAGACGCTCTTTCTCAGCGACGACACGCACATAGTCAACGATGGTGGCCCAAAGAGCGAGGTGAACCCCAATCATTACAAGCAGGCCGTCCTGCGTCTGGAAGGCCTGCCCGTGTTCGGACTCGTGGAGCACTTTGGGGAATCGGTGCAGCGAATGCAGGCATGGCTGACGCCATTCGTCCCCGAATTGGACCTTCAGTCCATACCTGCCAATGAATCTGAAGGCCGGGCAACACTCATGGCCCAACGCATCCGTGACCTCGCGGACGCGCTCGGCCAAGAGAGGTATGACCGCCTGGTCCGTGCCAACGAGGCTGACTTCGACCTCTTCGAACACGCCAGTAGGCTCTTCAACCACCAGTCAGTGTAGGGACCCAATGCGGCGAGGTGCCTGAACAAGGTTCAACCATCGGGCGAGTACGGTGGGATGTTCGTGGGGCATGCGGCAGATGGTTGGGTATCTGGCGTGGGGTCAGCTTCGGACTAGCGAGGAGTGCCTGAGGTGCACATCGACCTCTACGTGGCGGCGGCGGGCCTCATAGTCGGGTTTGCGGTGGGCCTGACCGGGATGGGCGGTGGGTCGCTGATGACCCCGATCCTGATCCTGCTGTTCGGCGTGCAACCAATCGCAGCAGTGTCGAGCGACCTGGTTGCGTCGCTCATGATGAAGCCCTTCGGGGCGGCGGTTCACCTGCGCAAGCACACAGTGAACTGGCCGCTTGTACTCTGGTTGAGCGCCGGGTCGGTTCCCGGGGCGCTCGCCGGGGTGTTCTTCCTGCACACCCGTGGCAGAGGGGCGGCGGTGCAGAGCTCGGTTCAGGTCGCGCTCGGCATCGTGCTCCTCGCGTCCGTCACCGCAGTGGGCATCCGCTGGGCATTGGAGCGCGGCCGCGGAGATGGCGCAACCCGCGGCAACAACGCACCCCAGGTGCACGCGCCGCGAACGCTTGTCATCGGTGCCGTCGTCGGCTTCATCGTCGGCGTCACGTCGACCGGTTCCGGCACGCTGGTCGTCGTCATGCTGCTGCTGCTGTACCCGCAGCTTCGCGGTTCGCAGGTGGTCGGCACCGACATAACCCAGGCGGTGCCGATGGTGGGTGCCGCAGCCCTGGGGCACATTCTGTTCGGGGATTTCAGGCTGGGGGTCACTCTGTCGATCGTCATTGGCAGCATTCCCGGTGTGCTGATCGGCTCGTCGATCTCGGCAGGCAGTGGCACAGTCCTCCTCCGTGTGGCCCTGTGCACGACATTGCTGGTCTCGGGGCTCAAGCTGCTGAGCGTCCCGCCGGTGGGGCTGGGGGCGGCGGTGCTCGTGCTCCTGGTCGGGCTTCTCGTGCGCTGGAGGGTGAACACGCGCGTTGACGCCGCGCGTCGGTGTGCCGAGCGGTAGGGTCGAGGCGTCCTCGCTCAGCGGGAGGCTTGCGGTGCCTCGCCGTCGTCGTCGGGTGCGGGCGGCAGAAGTCCGCTCTCTGCCACCGTCGCGAGCACTCGTGTCACCGACTGGGCGGCGGTCTCCGAGCTGGTGTCGACAACCACGTCCGCGTGCGCCGGCTCCTCATAAGGGTCCGACACTCCCGTGAAGTTGTCGAGCTCGCCGGCAAGAGCCTTGCGATACAGGCCCTTCGAGTCGCGCTCGGTCAGCACAGCGATGGGACAGTCCACGAACACCTCGATGAACCGGCCCACCCGCTCCCGCACCTCGTCACGCACGTCCCGATAGGGGCTGATCGCCGCGACAATCACCACCACCCCGTTGCGGGTGAGCAGCTCGGCGACGAACCCGATGCGCCTGATGTTGGTGTCGCGGTCCTCTTTGCTGAAGCCAAGGCCTCTCGAGAGGTTGGTGCGCACCACATCACCGTCCAGAACCTCGACTGGGTGACCGCGTTCACGCAATTCCGACGATAGCCCGTTGGCGATGGTCGACTTGCCGGCACCGGAGAGCCCGGTGAGCCAGATGGTCAGGCCCGGTTGCGGCATGGGCGCCTCACTGCCCGAATCACAAGGAGGGCAGCGTCATCACGACGCCAGCTTCGCGCCTCGGCGGTAGCTCTCGCGGAGGACCTCAGCCACCGCCGGGCGGGTGAACTGCGGCGGCAACGCGTCGCCGCGGACCAACAACTCCCGCACCTTGGTGCCGCTGAGCACCAGTCGTTCATCGATGCCATGCGGGCAGGTGCGCTCGCTGGCCATGCTGTCACAGGCCGTGCAGTAAAACGAGTGCTCGAACTTCACAGCTGTGAATCCCAGGCGGTCGACGCCACCAAGCTCGTCATACAGGAGCTGGGCGTCATAGGTCCCGTAGTAGGTGCCCACGCCTGCCGCGTCGCGCCCGATGATGAAGTGCGAACAGCCGTAATTGCGCCGCACCAGTCCGTGGTAGATCGCCTCGCGCGGACCTGCGTACCGCATCGTCGCTGGGAAAAGGCTCAACAGCGTGCGCGCCGGTGGGTAGTATCCGGCGATCAGCACCTGGTAGCAGCGCACCCGCGTCTCGAGTGGCACGTCGTCGTCCTTGGTCCCGCCCGACAGCGGATGGAGCAGCAGACCATCGACCTGCTCCAGCGCGACCTTGGTGAGGTACTCGTGCGCGCGGTGAATCGGGTTGCGCGTCTGGAACGCCACCACAGTCGACCAGCCGCGCCTCTCGAACTCCGCCCGAGTCTGGGCGGGGGTCAACACATCGTCGCGCATTGGTCCCGCCACCACCTCCACGTCGCCACCGACCAGGATCTCGCCCGCGCCGTACAGAGCGCCAACGCCGGGGTGCTCGGCGTCCTCTGTGCGGTAGACCTTGCGTGCCTCAGCCCGCAGATTACGCGCGAAGACATCGCGCACCGTCAGCGTTCCACGGAATCGGCCACCCTGGTCGCGCAAGGCAACGACATCGGCTGCGGACAGTCCTCGAGCCTCGGCGACGGAGACCGGCAGGGTGATCGGCATCGTCCAGCACGTCCCATCGGCAAGCTCCGCGCGGTGCACGACAGGCTCGTAGTCGGCCTGCGTCATGAAGCCCGTCAGTGGGGAATATGCCCCATTCCCCAGCATCTCCAGATCGGCGATCACGGCGTCAGATACGTGGAGTGACGGTGCATCCGCTCTGGTGAGCGCGCTGTCGAAGCTGTCCAGTGGGCGCTGCCTGTTCGCCAGCGTGCCGCCGATTGGGGAGATCACCTCGGACATCAGCGGATCTTAGCCGGTGGTTAAGAAAGGGGGTCCGGGTCCGGGCCGTTCAGGCAATCTGTCTCATGCTCACTTGGGTCGTCCCCGCCGTCGGAGCCTGCGGTGGACTGACATGTACGTGGCCCCGCGGTAGCGACTGTCCGGCCGGGGCCGGGTGGGCGGCTGCCCGACTGCCCACCACATGAGCCCTGCCATGGCCGTTGCCAGAGCGAGAAGGATGATCAACCCGACCACTGCCGGAGTGTAGACCGCGGACGCGCCCCCTCGAGCCGTGCGCGGAGGGACCGCGCTGCAGCCTGGGGTGCAATGTCAGAGCGTCCTGCCACCGACCGGTTATGCCGGATAATCCCTGGTCGGCACCCTTGCCTGAACCTCTGACGGTCACGTGGGCTTGGGAGCACGTGCCAGCCCTGCCATTGGGGAACCTCATGACCAAGAACAACGATCTCGAGCTCTGGCCGCCCATGCTCGAGCACGTTCTCCGGGCAGCAGCAGCATGAGCCTGCGACGCGGGGTGCTCGTCGGTGCTGCAGCCGGAGCGGCGGGCACCACCGCCCTCAATGCTGTCACCTACCTGGACATGGCGGTTCGGGCCAGACCGACCAGCGACACACCGCAGACCACAGTGGAGAAGCTCGCTGCCGCTGCGCATCTGTCGATCCCAGGCGAGGGGAAAGCACGCGACAATCGCCTTGCCGGCCTCGGGCCGTTGACCGGGCTGGCCGCCGGCGTTGGGGTTGGCGCTCTCATCGGCCTGGTTCGTTCGGGCGGGTGGCGACCGGGCGTGGCCGTGACCTGTCTCGCGGCCACCGTCGGCGCGCTGATCGGCAGCAACGGGCCCATGACCGTTCTGGGAGTCACCGACCCGCGGACCTGGACAGCCTCGGACTGGGCCAGCGACGTGATCCCACACCTGGCGTACGGTGCGGTCACCGCCGGGGTCCTGACGCAGCTCGATCGCTGAAGGAGCGAGCACATGGACATCATCCGACGTCGTCCCGAGAGCCGCCCGGGGTCGCCCGAGAACTTCACAGGGACTGTATGGATCGACTCCATCGTCGCCAGCGATGCCTCCTCGCGACTTCGTGCCAACAGTGTCCATTTCATGCCGGGCGCTCGCACCGCCTGGCATTCTCACCTCAACGGCCAGGTGCTGCACCTCACCGAGGGCACCGGTCGCGCTCAGGAGCGCGGCGGGCCGCTCCAGGAGATCCGCGCCGGAGACACGGTCGTGTCGGCTCCTGGGGAGTGGCACTGGCACGGCGCGGGACCCCAACACTTCATGACCCACATCGGGATGTCGGACGCCGGCACCGGCATCGGTGACACCACCTGGGGCGAGCATGTCAGCGAGGCGGAGTACCTGGCAACGGTCGAGTGACACCACGGGGCGCACTCACCTTGCTGTTGGCGGTGATGATGGCGTCCGCTTGCGCAGCTCCGGCCTCGACCTCCGCAGTGCCCTCGCCGCCGCCAACGGCTGTGACAGTCGCGCCAGTTGCTCCCACGTCCGCGCTGCACACACCCCCTGCGCTGCCCATCGACGTGGCTGTCGGGCAGATGGTGGTGGCGGGTTTCGGTGGCAACGTGATCACCCCAGGGCTCCGTCATCTGATCCTCGACGACAAGGTGGGCGGTGTCATCCTCTTCACCGCCAACTGCGGCTGCAGCGCCGACGGCCTTGGCCAGCTGGTCGACCAGCTGCGGCAGCTCGGCAGGGACGCTGCTCTGCCCGCACCCCTGCTGGTGACCATCGATCAGGAGGGTGGCACCGCCTCACGGGCGGGCGGCGGCATCGCGCCCCTGCCGGACGCCTTCGACCTGGGGCGCCAGGGCGCTGCAGCGGTCACCACGGCGGTCTCGCGCACCGCGGGCGGGCTGGCCAGTGCCGGCGTCACCCTGGACCTCGCTCCGGTCGCCGATCTGCGCACCAATCCCGACGATGCGGTGATCGGCGACCGTTCCTTCGGCTCCGACCCTGCCCGGGTCGGGCCCCTGGTCGCCGCCTACATCGAGGGTCTGCACCAGGGCGGCGTGGCGTCGACGGTCAAGCACTTCCCGGGACTCGGCGGTGCGCCCGGCAATCCGCACAATGCCATCGCCACCGATCCGGTGACCATGGACACCTGGATGCGAGGCAGCGCGCAGAGCTTCGCTGCCGGCATCGCTGCCGGCACCGATGCGGTCATGACCACAGCCGTCTACGTGCCGGGACTCGACGCCGGCCGGACGCCGGCGATGCTGTCGCGCCCCGTGGTCACCGGGCTGCTGCGTCAGAGACTGCGGTTCAGCGGCGTCATCGTCACCGACTCCCTCTCGCTGGGCGGTCTGCAGGCGGTGATGCCCATGCCCCAGTCCATCGTGGCCGCGGCGGCTGCAGGCAACGACCTGCTGCTTCTGGCCAACAGCGACACCACCCTCGAGGACCGGTCAGTGGCAGCACTGCAACAGGCGGTGGCGTCGGGGACGGTCTCACCGGCCGCCGTCGAAGACTCGGCGCAGCGTGTGATCAGCCTGCGCATGCGCTACCCGAGTCGGCAGGCGCCGGCGGGGCGACGTCTGTCCCCAACCACTGGCCGCGCGCTCCGCATCGACTCGCCGGAGGCGCACTGCCGGAGAGGTGGGAGAGGCCTTGTCGTCCATGATGAGGCCCTCTGCCGGCGCCAACTGAGGGCCGCTCGTGAGCTCACGAATCGATCGCATCACCGATCTCTTCGGTCATCCGCTGGCCGTGGTGCTCGCGGCTGCCAGCGTCTTGGCCTGGGCGACGGTGGGGCCGTTCCTCCACTTCTCGGATCGATGGCAGGTGACCGTGCAGACCGCCACATCCGTGCTCACCTTCCTGATGATCTTCTGCGTCCAGCACACTCAGCGCAAGGACGATGCCGCCATGCAGGCGAAGCTCGATGAGCTGATCCGGGCGATCAGCGCAGCGCGCAACGAGCTGATCGGCATCGAGCGCGCGGAACTCAGCGAGATTCGGGAGATGCGCGCGGCCGTCGACTGAGGGTGGCGCGCCCGGATCAGGCCCTGGGGTTCTTGACGTCGATGCTCACCCCGACCACGTCCCCCACCTTGAGCGCTCCCATCATGAACGAGTACGGCTTGATGCCGAACTCGGTCTGGACGATGCTGCCCGTGCCCTTGACCCGGTCTCCGTCGACGTCGAAGCTGATCTCCCACGGGTGTCTGGCCCCGGCGAGATTGAGCTCACCCTTGATGGTGGAGCCGGTCACAGAGCTGGAGGTGAAGGTGACCTGGGGGTGCTTACTCGCCTGAAGAACCTTCTCGTCGATGCTCTTCTTGATGTCGCGCTTGTCCTTGTCGCTGAGCGACTTGGCTCCCCCATGGCCGTCGACAACTTCGCACGAAGCCGTCTCGGCGCTGGCCGTGAGGGAGGCAAGGCCGCTGCCGTCGTCGGCTGGCGTGAGCGTGGCGCTCCAGCGCTGGACCGCGATGACCAGGTCGTGACCCATCTTGGCGGCGGCGCCCGTGCGGGTGGTGTGGAGATGTAGGGTCCCGTCGCTAGGCCCAAGGGTGATCGGGTCGGCCATGGCTCACCTCGTCTTTGCGATTTGCGTACAGCGCGCCCGACAGCGTAGACCTAACCCGCGGCGGCCGTCAGGTCCCCATGGTCCCGTCGATGTAGCACCAGTCCCAGGTGTCGCCAGGCATGACCGACCGCATCACCGGATGGGTGGTGCTGTAGTAGTGCTTGGTGGCATGGGTTCCCACTGACGAGTCAGAGTGTTGAGTGGAAAGAACCGGTACCAGATGGTAGCTTCGGAATCCGTGCAGGCAACGTGCTCACAAGGGGGGCAACCCGTATGTTCGAAAAGGTGGTGGGTGCCATCGACAACGATGCGGACCGCGCCGCCCTGGTCGTCGATGCGGCGACCGAGTTGGCCCAGAGCTTCCACTCCGAGGTGCTGATCGTTCACGTCCGGGAGGTGGAGCGGGCCGCGGCCACGGTAGGTGCCGGCAGGCCAGGGGCCCTGCCTCCATCACTGCACTTCGAGGATGAGGACGAGGCCAGGGGACTTGTCGACAGCGCCGTCGATCGCCTGCGGAGCGTGGGGGTGGAGGCAAGCGGACGAATTGAATCGGGCAACGGCTCGACGGCCAGAGAGCTTCTCGACGTCGCCAAGGCGTTCGGCGCGACGCTGATCATCGTCGGCGACCGCGGATCTCGGGTCACCGACCTGCTCCTGGGCAGCGTGGCGCACAAGGTGGTCCACCTCGCCCACTGCCCTGTCCTGCTGGTCCGATAGCAACAGGCGGCACTCTTGCGGCGCGAGGTACGGGTTCCTACCATCTGGTTTCGGCGAGCGGCAAGCTACTCACCGGGAGGTCGGGTCGATGGCAGCCACGGACGCTGAAGCGCCTACCACTGTTCGCAGCCTGGTCCCCGCGAGAATGGACCGCCTCCCCTGGACGCGCTTCCACTGGCTGGTCATCATCGGCCTGGGCGTGTCGTGGATCCTCGACGGGCTCGAGATCCAGATCGTCGCCCTGGTGGGCACGGTGCTGCAGGACAACGCCACGCTGCATCTCACCACGGCTGACGTCGGCCTGCTCGGCTCGGTCTACCTCTTCGGCGAGGTGGTCGGGGCGCTGGTGTTCGGGCGCATCACCGACCTGGTCGGTCGCAAGAAGATGTTCATCGTCTGCTTGGGGATCTACCTGTTCGCCAGCGGGCTTGGCGCATTTTCCTTCAACCTCTGGTCACTGATGATCTGCCGGTTCGTTGCCGGGACGGGCATCGGTGGTGAGTACACGGCGATCAACTCCGCGATCGACGAGCTGATCCCATCCCACTACCGGGGACGGGTGGACATCGCTGTCAACGGCACCTACTGGGGCGGGGCGATGATCGGGGCGGCGGCTTCGATCTTCCTGCTCGATCCCAAGCTGATCCCTGTCAACCTCGGCTGGCGGATCGGCTTCTTCATCGGCCCGATCGCCGGGCTGGTGATCATCTATCTGCGGCGCACCATTCCGGAGAGCCCGCGCTGGCTGATGACCCACGGGCGGCAGGAGGAGGCCAACCGAATCGTCGACGAGATCGAGGCGCGCGTCGAACGGGAGGGCGTGCACCTCGAGCCGGTGTCCGATGACAAGGCGCTGGAGGTCACCGGTGTCGGAGTGGTGTCCTACATCCAGATCGCCAAGACCATGCTCCGGGAGTACCCGTCGCGGTCATTCCTGGGGTTCTCGATGATGGTGACACAGGCCTTCCTGTACAACGCGATCTTCTTCACCTACGCGCTGGTATTGACCAACTTCTACCACGTCTTGCCGTCGCAGACGGCCTATTACTTCTTCCCGTTCGCCTTGGGCAACCTGCTCGGCCCGCTCACCATCGGCCACCTCTTCGACACCATCGGCCGCCGCAAGATGATCCTCTTCACGTACGGGGTGTCCGGCGTCGCCCTGGCAATCTCGGGATTCCTGTTCCATCAGGGGGTGCTCAGCGCGGTCACGCAAACCGCATTGTGGTGCTTCATCTTCTTCCTGGCGTCGGCCGGCGCGTCGTCCGCCTACCTGACGGTCAGCGAGATCTTCCCGCTGGAGCTGCGCGGCCAGGCCATCTCCTTCTTCTTCGCCATCTCACAGCTGGCCGGCGGCGTGGCCGCACCGGCCATCTTCGGTGCGCTGATCGGCGATGGCAAGAACCCTGGCCCGCTGACCATCGGCTACTACTTCGGCGCCGCCATCATGATCGCCGGCGGCCTGATCGCCTGGTTCTTCGGTGTCAACGCGGAGAGGAAGTCCCTCGAGGACATCGCCACACCGCTGTCGGCAGCGTCCCGCTCACGACCGTTGACTGAAGGGGCCGCCGCAGCCGGGTAGCCACTCGAGCCCGGCAAGCAAGCTGCGCTGGGGATGCTGGGACCGCTGAAGGTCACACTCGAGCGCCCAATGTTACGTTGGCGTCACATCCTGATGAGGGAACTCGCATACGTCAGCTGGCGTACAGACGCTCTCGGACGAGTGACGCATCGTCGGCGTCGTCCCCGGTCGAGCAGTCGTCGACAGCGAACCGGGGCTGAAGGCACCCGGCCGGTGCAGTTCCAGGAAACCGACAATGGGCACCCCGTCGCCCGACGAAGTTGTCTGCGGCAACGCTGATGACATCAGCACGCTGCTGGCCGCCGCGTCCGCCGAGGGAGTCGAGACCGAGCCGCAACTGGCCAAGCTGCGTCAGTTCGGCTGTGATCGGGCTCAAGGGTTCCTCTTCAAGCCGGCCGTCTCCTCCCACGAGTTCGCCACCCTGGCCGGCGCGGGGCGCGCCCCGAACGGTTCACCGCAGTGACAGAGAGCGACACCAGCGAGCGCCGGCGAATCGAGGCTGAGCTGGAGCGGCGCAACGCCTTTCTCCAACTCCTCCAGGTGGTGTCGACGGCCGCCAACGGTGCTCCCACCTCGTTGACCCACGCCCTGCAGACCACCGTCGACGAGGTGTGCAGCCAGACCGGCTGGACGATCGGTCACGTCCTGCTGCCGAGGCAGGATGGAGGCGAGGGACTCGTGTCCGGCGGGATCTGGCACGTCGACGACCTCGCTCATCTCGACGCAATCCGCCACCGCCACGACGGGGTCAGCTTCGCCCCCAATGTCGGTGTGCCCGGTCGCGTGTTCGCGAGCGGGACACCTGAGCACATCGCTGACGTGCGCACCCTCTCAGCGGACGACGCCGACCGGGTTCGCTGCGCTCTGATCGACGCCGAGAGAATGCGCGCGGTGGCAGGGTTCCCCATCATCGTCGGAGATGAGGTGTGCGCCGTTCTCGAGTTCTTCTCGGAGACCCCGTTCGAAGCCGACCGTATCCTGCTCGACGTCATGGTCCAGGTCGGCATGGTGCTCGGCCGGATCGTGGAGAGGACACGCTACGAGGCCGCGCTGCGCGATGCTCGCGAGGTGGCGGAGGCCGCAAGCGCGGCCAAGAGTGAGTTCCTCTCGCGGATGAGCCACGAGCTTCGCACGCCGCTGACCGCCGTCCTCGGCTATGCCGAGTTGCTCAGCCTCACGTCGCTGCCCGTGCTGGAGAGAGGCTACGTGGCGGCGATCGAGAAGGGGGGCGGCCATCTGCTGGACCTGATCAACGACGTCCTCGACGTGGCCCGCCTCGACAGAGGTGAGCTGCGGTTGTCCATGGAGCCCGTCGACGTCGCCGGCATCATCGTCGACGCCACCGGGCTGCTGCAGCCCCTGGCCGTGTCTCACAACGTCGCGCTGAAAACTCAGTTCCGTGGCGCCGAGCGGTGCTTTGCACTCAGCGACAACCAGGCTCTCAGGCAGGCGATGCTCAACCTGATCGCCAACGCGATCAAGTACAACCGCCAGGGCGGCGAGGTAGTGGTCAGCGTGGTCGCCGCCCCAGACACCGTGCAGATCGATGTCGCCGACACCGGTGAGGGCATCGCGGCAGCAGACCTCGACTCGATCTTCGTCCCCTTCGAGCGGCTGGGCGCTGCCCGCGCGGTGGAAGGGACCGGGCTCGGGCTGGGCATCTCACGACGGCTGGTCGAGGCGATGGGCGGGACCTTGCAGGTCCACAGCGAGTTGGGCTCCGGCACCACCTTCTCGGTTGTGCTCGCGGCCACCGAGCGTTCCATGGGTGACCACACCGCGACCTCCGCCCTGACATCCCCTGGGCCCACGGTCGGGCGCGGCCACAAGGTGCTCTACGTTGAGGACAACATTGTCAACATCGAGCTGATGCAGAGCTTCTTCACCCGGCTCCGACCCGGCATCGAGCTGGTGTCGACCATGCTGGGCGAGCTGGCTGTCGACCTGGCCCGAGAGCACGCGCCCGACCTGATCCTCCTGGATGTCAACCTTCCTGACATCGAGGGTGGTGAGGTGATTCGCAGGTTGAACCTGAGCGCAAGGACCCGCTCGATCCCGGTGGTGATGGTGAGCGCCGATGCCATCCCGGGAGGGATCGACAGCTTTCTCGCCGCCGGCGCCGCCGGCTACATCACCAAGCCGATCCAGGTGGCCCGACTGCTCGAGTTCGTGGATCGGGCAACACGCGGCGCCAGACCCGATGACGGCCACGAGATCGTCGGTCGCCTGCCCCACGCCAGGAAGCGCGCGGTCACGCTTGGCGCGTCGCCCGCCGGGAGAGCCTGAGGCAGGCGTACGTGGTCACCGGTTGAAGGCCGGCAGACGGCCCACCGCTGCGGCGATATCCTGCTCGGGTGACTGAGAGCTTGGCCGAGCAGGCCGTGTCGATCCGGTTGCTCGCTCACGCCGGGATCTCCGACGTGGCAGCGCTGGGGCTTCGCAATCGCGCGGACCTCGAGCAGACCGGCCCCGCTCGTCCAGAGTCCGCCTACACCGAGGCCGCCCAGCGACAGCGGTTGGAGAGCAAGCTGGAGGAGTGCGAGCGCGGGGTGCGGCGCTACTGGACGATCCACGTGGGCGACGACCTGGCCGGGGACATCGAGCTGAATCGCATCGACCGCGGCACCTGGCAGACGGCGAACGTCGGCTACCTGGTCGACGCCTCCTTCCGCGGTCGCGGCGTGGCCACAGCTGCGCTCCGACTGGTCATGCGCGAGTCGTTCGAGGACCTTCATCTGCACCGCCTCGACGCAGGCGCGCTGACCACCAATCGAGCGTCGCAGCGCGTCCTCGAGAAGGCGGGTTTCCGCCGAATCGGGCTGCTCGAGCGCCACTTCTACATCGCCGGAAGCTGGCGCGACCACTACTGGTACGAGATGCTCGGTCCCGACCGTGAACCTGCGGTGGCGTGAGTCGCGCCGTGGAGTGAGACCACTTGGCGACGTCGGCAGCGCCGCCGAGTCACCCGTCGAGGCCTCGCCGGTCGTGGACAGCTCGCCACCCAGCAGAGTCGCGTCCACGCCGCGCTGTGTGCCAGCGCAGCTCGAATCTCGGCGGTTGATTAGGGCACGCGCAGATTCACCGCCAGGCGCAGCGCGGACTCCAGCAGGAGGCCGGTGGGCCGCCCCGCAACGTCGCGGCCCACGTTTGCTCCCGCCGCCACAAGCGCGTCCGTTCCGATCGCCGCCAGCACCGACGCGCTGACCACCACCGCGTGGCCCGAGGTGTGGCGGATGAGCACCCGACGACCCGGCGCAGCCTGCTCGATGTCGTCGCCGGTGAGGTGCCTGCCGAGCGGGCGCTGGTCGTATCCGCTCGCCTAGACCCCGGCGTCGCCATCCGCTGGAAGTCCCGCCCTGAGCCGCGCAGGTCGAGTTGCATCCAGCGCCCGACTGTATGGAACACTCGGGGGTGTGGAGTCGAACAACGGTCCGCTGCTTCTGGCCGGCCAGCGGGTCGTGCTCAGACGAGCCAACCTGGCAGATGTCCCGCGACTCGCCGCGATCATCGAGTCGCCCGAGGTGTCGCAGTGGTGGGGGACTCCATTCACCGAGCGCGATCTCGAGGGCGAGGAGGTCGTCTTCGCCGTCGAGGTCGGCGGCGATGACGTCGCCGGGCTGATCCAGTACTACGAGGAGAACGAGCCCGACTACCGGTCAGCCGGGATCGACATCGCCCTGGCGCCGGAACAACACGGCCGCGGACATGGGCCGGACGCGCTCCGCACCCTGGCTCGGTACCTGTTCGAGCAGCGTGGACACCATCGCCTGACCATCGACCCGGCCGCCGCCAACACGCGCGCCATCGCAGCGTATTCGAAGGTCGGGTTCAAGCCGGTCGGCGTGATGCGCAGGTACGAGCGAGGCCGTGACGGCAACTGGCACGACGGCCTGCTCATGGACATGCTGCATGAGGAGCTCTGCTGAGGCGACCGGCGGGACCTTCACGATCGTTCACCCCAGCGGCGCTCGACCGTTTCAGTGGGCACCACCAGAGAGGCGCGAACGCCGACCTCGTCTGCCCACCACGGTCACGTGCACGCTTGCCAAGGCTGGCCAGCCCGCATCGGTGGTGAGGATGCCGGCGTGGTTGCGTGCCGCGGTGGCGACCACGAGGGCGTCCTGCAAACGCAGGCGGTTGGCGTGCTCCGCTCGCAGGGCTCCTGCTTGCATTGCAATCTCAGTGTCAAGCTGCGCGATCTCGATTGCCAGCGCGTCGAGCATGCGCTGCACGCGCTGCCTGGCCACGGCCAGTCCGTGGGCGCGGATGGGGCCTACGAGCACCTCAGCGAGCGCTGATGCCGGGAGGATGAATCGCGCTCCGGCCTCGCGAGCTTCTCGCACAGCCGTCTGGGCTGCGTGGTGGTGGACATCAGTGGTGTCGCCGAGGGCGATCACGACGCCAGCGTCGAGAACCGTCAGCGCCACTCGCGACGCAGTTGCTCGAGGTAACCGGGCGCGTAGCAACCGTCGAGCAGTCCGGCGACGTCATCGACGGGGTCGCCGACACGTCGGATGGTGAGCCGGCCAGGGCCCTCGACCCGGATCTCCAGCTGCTCGCCGATGCTCAGTCCGGCAGCCAAGGCGGCGGCCACGGGGATGGTGACTTGGCGCTTGGCACTCATCCGGGTGCGACCGCGCGGTCGCCGCTTCTTTACTTCCATGAACTATTAGTAAAGATACCACGGCAGCAGCGGGCCCGAGATGGCGTACGCCAAGCCGGCGACCTACGCGGCGACCGCCGGTGCCGCCACCTCCGGCTCGAGGGCCGCAGTGAGCGCCTGCTCGACCCGGCTCGCCAGGTGGAAGGTCATCGCCTTGCGCACGCTCTCCGGGACGTCGTCGATGTCCTTCTCATTGCGCTTGGGCAGGATCACCTCGGTGAGCCCCATCCGGTGCGCGGCCAGCACCTTCTGCTTGACGCCGCCGATCGGCAGGACCAAGCCCTGCAGGGTCACCTCGCCGGTTATGGCCACGGTGCTGCGCATCGGTCGTCCGGTCAGCAGGCTGACCATCGCGGTGGTCATCGCGACCCCGGCAGAGGGGCCGTCCTTGGGCACAGCGCCGGCCGGTACGTGAACGTGGAAGCTCTTCTGCGCCGCCGCCGGGTCGATGCCGAGCTCCACGGCGTGAGCGCGGATGTACGAGAGGGCGATCTGCGCTGACTCCTTCATCACGTCGCCCAGCTGGCCGGTCAGCGTCAGCGCCCCGTCTCCGGGAGCATCGGCCGCTTCGATGAAGAGCACGTCGCCTCCCGTGCCGGTCACAGCGAGGCCGGTGGCGACGCCCGCCACAGCTGTCCGCTCGGCGACCTCGTTGTCGAACTTGGGCTTGCCGAGGAGCTCGCGCACCTGAAGCGGGGTGATCTGGATCGGCGGCGTGAGGTCGCCACGGGCGATGCGGGTGGCCAGCTTGCGGGTCATCTTGCCGAGCTCGCGCTCGAGGTTGCGCACGCCGGCCTCACGGGTGTGGTCGGTGATCACGGTGAGGATGGCTTCGTCGCTGACGCTGACCTCATCGGTCCGCAACCCTGCCTGCTCGACCTGGCGTCGCAGCAGATGGTCACGCGCGATCGCCACCTTCTCGTTCTCGGTGTAGCCGTCGAGACGGATCAGCTCCATGCGGTCGAGCAGCGGAGCTGGGATGGTCTCCCACACGTTGGCGGTGGGGATGAAGAGCACCTCGGACAGGTCGAGGTCGACCTCCAGGTAATGGTCGCGGAAGGTGTTGTTCTGGGCAGGGTCGAGCACCTCGAGCAGTGCTGACGACGGATCACCGCGCCAGTCGCTGCCGACCTTGTCGATCTCGTCGAGCATGATCACCGGGTTCTTGGTGCCCGCCTCCTTGAGCGCGCGCACGATCCGTCCGGGGAGCGCGCCCACGTAGGTGCGGCGATGACCGCGGATGTCGGCCTCGTCATGGATGCCACCCAGCGAGACGCGTGCGAACTTGCGTCCCAGCGCGCGGGCAACCGACTCTCCCAGCGACGTCTTGCCAACCCCGGGCGGTCCGACCAGGGTGATGATCGCACCCGAGCCACGGCCGCCGAGAACTGTCAGGCCGCGCTCGTGGCGGAGCTTGCGAACCGCCAGGAACTCGAGGATACGGTCCTTGACGTCGTCCAACCCCGTGTGATCGGCATCGAGGATGCGTCGTGCCTCGGCGAGGTCGAAGTTGTCCTCCGAGCGAACATTCCAGGGGATCTCCAACATCCAGTCGAGGTAGGTCCGGATCCAGCCGTGCTCGGGGCTCTGCTCGCTGGTCCGCTCGAAGCGCTCGATCTCGCGTTCGACCTCCTTGCGGACGCCCTCCGGCATGCCGGCAGCCTCGAGACGTTCGCGGTAGCCGCCGGCGAGGTTGTCGCCGTCCTCGCCGAGCTGCTTCTTGATGGCCTCCATCTGCTGGCGCAGCAGATAGTCGCGCTGGGTCTTCTCCATCCCCTCGTTGACGTCGCTGCGGATCTTCTCGCGCACCGACGCCTCAACGAGCAGCTCCTTGGTCCAGCCGATCACGTCGGTGAGGCGTGCCTCGATGTCGAGGGTCTCGAGCAACTTCAACCTCTGGTCGACGCTGAGGTCGGGCGAGTAACCGGCCAGGTCGGCGAGGTGGCCAGGGTGGCGGACCGAGCGCACAGAATCGATGACGCGTCCTGCGCCACGTGACTCCAACAGGGTCTCGATCAGCGCGCGGTACTCGCGAGCCAGCTCGCGAGCCCCATCGGTGGGCTCTCCGTCGGGGAGGGGCTCGACCTGGACCCAGAGGGCCCCGCCGATGTCCGACTGGCCGCTGCCCAACCGGGCGCGGTGCAGGCCCCTGATGATCGAGACCTCTGCGCCGGTGGGCAGCTTGCCCGATTCCTCGAGGCGCGCCACCGTGCCGATTCCGGAAAAGGTTCCGGAGATGCGCGGGACCAGCAGCAGCAGGCGGTTACCGGTCTGGGCGGCGCTGACAGCGGCCTTCTGGGTGTCGCCCTCGATGGCGAGGGTGACGGTCATGCCGGGAAGGACCACGACGTCATCCAGGGGAAGGATCGGCAGCAGCTCGGAGGTAAGTTCAGTCATCTCATGCTCAGGCGCCAGGCCGCTGTAGGGCCGGGCTGATTGGTTCTGAAGCGGTTGTACCCATCAGCCTTCGATTCCGAACCTGTCAGCTCACGACGTACTTCACCGGTTCGAAGCGCCGTGTCCGGGCTCGGAATCTGAATGACCAACCGGGCCACAGCGTGCTGTTCCTTCCGGTGGAGTCCAGGTACCAGCTGTGGCAGTGACCCGCCGTCCACACGGTGCCCTTCATGGCGGCCTCGATCTCGCTGTTGAAGGCTGACTGCGCCTGCTGGCGAACCTCGATCGTCCCCGACCCACGGGCGCTCATCGTCTCCAGGCAACCCATGATGTAGTTGAGCTGGGACTCGATCATGAACACCATCGAGTTGTGGCCAAGCCCCGTGTTGGGGCCGATCATGGTGAAGAGATTGGGGAAGCCGGCCACCGACATTCCCAGGTATGCCTGCATGCTGGGCTTCCACGCCTCCGCGAGGGTGCGTCCTCCGCGGCCACGAATGCGGCCGGCGATGGGGCTGTCGGCGACCTTGAAACCGGTGCCGAGGATGATGGAGTCGATCTCGAGCTCCGTGCCGTTTGCGGTCACCACCGAGCGGCTGCGCACCTCCTTGACCGCGTCGGTGACGAGGTCGACGTTGGCCTGGACCAGGGCGGGGTAGTAGTCGTCGGAGACCAGGATTCGCTTGCAGCCCAGGGTGTAGTCGGGGGTGAGCGCGCGGCGCAGCACGGGATTGGCAACCTGACGCCTGAGATGCCATCGGGCGACTCGCTCGGCCCCGCTCATCAGCTTGGGATTCTTGAAGCCAACCACCCGGACCTCGAGGGCCCAGTACAGAGCCGAGCGGACGATGGCGGGGGAGAAGGGGATCCAGCGGAGCAGCCAGTGTTCCAGGGGGGTGATGCGGTGGTCGAACCGTGGGATGACCCAGGGCGCGGTGCGCTGGAAGAGGTGAAGGCGTTTCACCTTGGGCTGGATCTGGGGAACGAACTGGATGGCCGAGGCACCGGTTCCGATCACTGCCACACGTTCACCCGTCAGATCGTGGTCGTGTCTCCACCTGGCCGAATGGAACACGGTGCCCTGGAAACCCTCCAGGCCGGGGATGCGGGGGATGCTGGGATCGCTGAGAGGCCCTGTTGCCGACACCAGGATCTGCGCGTCGATCCGCCCCTGCGTGGTGCGGACCGCCCAACACTGCGCGGCCTCAGCCCAGGCTGCCTCCTCGACCTCGTGGTTGAAGCGGATGTGCGCAAGCACGCCGTACTTGACGGCGGTGCCACGAAGGTACTCGAGGATCTCCGCCTGCGACGCGAAGCCGCGGGTCCACCGGGGATTGAGCTCGAACGAGTAGGAGTACACGTGCGAGGGGATGTCGCAGCAGCAGCCGGGGTAGTCGTTGTCACGCCAGGTGCCGCCGAGATCGCCGGCGCGCTCGAGCACCACGAAGTCGTGGATTCCGGAGCGCTTGAGGCGGATCGCCATCCCCAGGCCGGAGAAGCCTGAGCCGATGATCGCCACTCGAACGTGTTCCACCCCAGTCACCGGCGACCCTCCACGACGGCCTCAACCTACGCTTGTGTAACTTACACTACCGTAGGTTACACTGGTGGTGATGTCGAGTACGCCACGGTCGCTTCTCTCGAGCCGGCGGATGACCGCTCAGGAGCGGCGCGCCCAGCTGCTTGCGGTCACCAAGACGATGGTGGGAAGCGACGGCTTCCACTCCGTGACCATCGAGGCGGTGGCTCGTGCCGCGGGGGTGAGCCGGCCGGTCGTGTACGAGCATTTCGGCGACCTCGAGGGTCTCCTTGACGCGCTCGTCGATCTCCTGTCCTGCACGGCTCTGGCGCAGCTGGCAGCGGTGCTGCCGACCGACCTGGGGAGGGATGGGCCGCGCCGAGCGCTGCTGGCGGCGCTCCGAGGCTACCTGGAGGTGGCCAAGGCCGACCCGGTCACTTGGAGCCTGGTGCTGATGCCCTCTGCGGGGGTGCCGGAGTCGGCACGCGAGCGGATCGCCCTGGGCCGGAGCCAGGTGGTCGCTCACCTGGCCACCGCGGTGGCTCCGGCGGTGCTGGGCGGCCGCCTGCTCCCCGACCCCGAGCTGACCGCTCGTCTGATCGTCACCACCGCGGATGAGCTGGTCCGCCTGGTGCTGACCCAGCCGCAGGAGTTCCCGGTGGAGCGCGTCCTGGCGCACGCGGATTGGCTCTTGGAGAGGCTGGAGGCGCATGCAGAGGCGCCATGGCCGGCGGTGGTGGGGTAGAGGTGGCATGGCTCAGAACCCGATCCTGTTCGCAGCGATCGCAGCGCTCGTGGCCGTGCTCGCCGGAGGGCTGGTGACGGTGGTGGCGATGAGGGTTGCGCGGCGCGGCCGCGACCTGCGCGACCGCGAGCGAGAGCGGGAGCAGCTGCAACAGCAGGCGCTGGAGCAGGAAAGGGAGGAACGTCGCGCCCAGGAAATGATGGAGCTGGCGACGTCCGGCGTCCTCGCGCTGGCGGCCACGATCCCCGGGGTGAGGCTGGCCACCCAGGTGGCACGTGTCGGCGTTGACGTCAGCAAGCTGGGGTTCGCCCCCCTCGTCGCCGGCTCCCTGCGCCGCATCGCCGACTACGCGGAGAGCGATCGCCCGGCGATCCGTCGTTCCCTGGCCGATGACGGCACCCTGGTGCTGATGTTCTCCGACATCGCGGGCTCGACCTCGCTCAACGAACGTCTCGGCGACGAGGCTTGGTTGGCGCTGCTCAAGAAGCACGATGCGATCGTGCGCCGCCAGGTGCGCGGCCACCGCGGGCAGGTGGTCAAGACGCAGGGCGATAGTTTCATGGTCGCTTTCAAGGAACTCGCCGACGCGCTGCACTGCTCGCTGGCCATCCAGCACGACCTGCGGACGGAGGAGATGCCGGAGGGCTCGCGGGTCCAGGTGCGCATCGGACTGCATCGAGGCGAGGTCACCCGTCAGGGTCGCGATGTCTTCGGGCTCAATGTGGCGCTGGCAGCCCGGGTCGCCGCACAGGCGCGCGGAGGCCAGACGCTGGTGTCCGAAGCCGTCAAGCTGGAGGCCGAGAACATCGAGGATGTGTCGTTCGGCAAGGCGCGCACCGTCCACTTCAAGGGCTTCTCCAACGCCATCACCGTGTTCCCGCTGCAGAGCTCTGACAGCAAAGGAGCGGGACCAGCCGCTACTTCAGCCTGACCGCCGCGCCCGAGACGCGAATGCCGCCGGTGCCGGCATCGATGTCCACGGTGAGCAGGCTGGGGCGGCCCATGTCATCGCCCTGGTGGATGCTGATGCGCGCCGGCGGCTCGATCAGCTGGAGATCGCGCAGATATGCGCCGAAAGCGGCGGCGGCCGCCCCGGTTGCGGGATCCTCGACCACCCCGCCAACGGGGAAGGGGTCGCGCGCGTAGAACGTGGTTGCATCGCCACGCCACACCAACTCGGCGGTGGTCAGATCCTGCCGCGTCATCAGCGCGCACAGGGCCTCGAAGTCGTACGACATGGCAGCGAGGAGTTCGCGGCTGCGCACCCCGAGGATCAGATGGCGCGCGCCCGCGAAGCCGATGCGTGGTGGCAGGTCAGGATCGAGATCCTTCCGCTCCCATCCCAGGGTGGCCAGCGCCTCGGCGACAAGCTCATCGGAAGCGGCGGTGATGGACGGTGTCACGCTCGTCAGCGTGGCCACGCGATGCCCGGCACCATCCCGTCCGACGGTGATCACCACCTCGCCACTCCTGGTGTGGAAACGCAGCTCCTCAGGTGATCCGTGATCGGCCAGAGCCACGGCTGACGCGATGGTGGCGTGGCCGCAGAACGGTACCTCGGCGAGCGGGCTGAAGTAGCGGACGCGGTACTCGCCGACGCTCTCCGCAGGCGAGATGAAGGCGGTCTCGCTGTAGCCGATCTCGGCCGCGATGGCGAGCAGGTCATCGTCGTCGAGGCTTTCAGCGTCAAGGACGACCCCGGCCGGGTTTCCGCCGGCAGGCTGGTCGGAGAAGGCGGTGTATCTGAGCACGTCGACTCCGGCGATCACGAACGCAAGCGTAGCCGTCGTGAATCTACACTCGGGCCGGCAAATTCGCGGCGGCCGGGTGCCGCCCCACAGGAGAACGGTTCGTGCCCAACCCCACTGAGGTTTTCACCGAGATCAACACCCGGCTCGAGGCCAACCCTGCCAAGACCGCCGGCCTCAACGCCAAGTACGCCTTCGACCTCAGTGGCGACGAAGGTGGCGAGTATCACATCGTGCTTGGGGATGGCAAGGGCGAAGCGGGTCGCGGTGCACCGGAGAACCCCAACATCACCATCTCCATGAAGGACACGGACTTCGTGGACCTCGCCACCGGCAAGCTCGACGGCACCGCGGCCTTCATGAGCGGCAAGCTCAAGATCAAGGGCGACATGGGCCTGGCCATGAAGCTTCAGGGGGTGCTGCGGGACTAGCCGTCGGCGGGGCTGAGCCGATCGGGCGCAACGGCGCCTCGTGGGTCAGCGGCCCTGGAGGTGCATGGCGGCGCGTGCCCGCAGCGACGGTCGTCCGGTCCGCCGCTCGACGACGTCAGCGCTGCGCATCGCCAGCACACCCAGATTGACCCCGAGCCAGCGCAATGGTTCGGGCTCCCAGCGGCGCGAGCGATGCTGAACCCAGGGCAGGCGGGTCAGCCCCGTGTCTCGCTCGAGGATGAGATCAGCAAGCGTTCTCCCGGCGAGATTGCTCGCCGTCACCCCATCGCCGACGTACCCCCCCGCCCAGGCGACCCCGCGAGCGCGGTCGATGCCGACCGACGGGAACCAGTCCCGTGCCACCCCGATCGGGCCTCCCCAACGATGGGTCACCGCGACGTCGTGGGTGTGCGGGATCAAATCATGGAGCGACGCTTCCAGGGCGCTGAACACCGCCGGCTCGCGGTCGAAGCCTGCGCTGATGCGCGAGCCGAAGTGGTATGGAGCGCCACGGCCGCCAAAGGCGATCCGGCCGTCGGCGGTGCGCTGGGCGTAGATGATCAGGTGCCTGCCGTCGGCCACGGTCTCGGCGTTCGACCAGCCGATCTCCGCCCACGCCGCGTCGGTGAGCGGCTCGGTGGCGATCATCAGTGAGTACAGAGGCAACAGGGTGCGTCGGTCTCCTGGCAGTCGAACCGTGTATGCCTCGGTCGCCCGAACCACCGTCCCCGCAGTCACGGTGCCGTGCTCGGTGACCGCCCGGTGTGGCCTGATCTCCCTGACGGTGGTGGCCTCGGCGATGCGGCCGCCCAACCGCTCCACCGCTCGAGCCAGCCCGCGAACCAGCTTGGCCGGATGGAGTCGGGCGCAGTGCGGCGTGAACGTCGCACCGAGTGAACCGGCGATGCGCACCCGCGACTCCAGCTCGGCTGCGCAGAGCCAGCGGAGTCCGAGCTGGTCGCCCACCCGCCGCCGTGACGCCGCCGCCTGGGCGCGTAGCGTGCGCTCCTGCAGTGGCGTCCTGGCCACGAACAGCGACCCTCCGCGACGGAGGTCGGCATCGATGTGCTCGCGCTCGAGGGTCGCGTCGATGTCGTCGATGCCGTCGACCAACGCCTGGTGGAGCGCTCGTGCGGACTCGTCACTGCCGGCCGCGCGAGCGACCCGCTCCCACGACACCGGAAAGAGGTCGCTGGCCCAGCCGCCGTTGCGGCCGCTGGCACCGTAGCCGGCGATGTGGCGTTCGATGACCAGGACGCGAAGGCTCGGCCGGCTCCTCAACAGTGAATACGCCGTCCACAAGCCGGTGAAACCGGCCCCGACGATGACCACGTCGACCTCGCTGTCGCCATCCAGAGCGGCGCGCACCGACAGGTCATCGTCCACGGTGTCGAGCCAGAGGCTGACATCGCGGTAGCCGGCGGCGGTCACCCCTGGATGTTCGACATCACGTGCTTGAGACGCGTGTAGTCCTCGAATCCGTACATCGAGAGGTCCTTGCCGTAGCCCGAGTGTTTGAAGCCCCCGTGTGGCATCTCCGACACCAGGGGGATGTGGGTGTTGATCCACACGCAGCCGAAGTCGAGGAGCCGCGACATCCGCATCGCTCGCCCGTGGTCGCGGGTCCACACGCTCGAGGCCAGCCCGTACTCGACGCCGTTCGCCCAGCGCAGCGCCTCATCCTCGTCGGTGAATCGCTGCACGGTGACCACCGGTCCGAACATCTCCTGCTGGATCATGTCGTCGTCCTGGTGCAGCCCAGCCACCACCGTGGCTTCCTGGAAGAATCCCTGCCCGGTGGACGCGGCCCCACCCGCTTCGACGCGGGCATGCTCGGGCACCCGGTCGAGGAATCCGCGGATGCGCTGCAGCTGATGACGATTGTTGACCGGCCCGTACGCGGCATCGGTGTCGGACGGCGGACCGGTGTGCGTCGCCTTGGCCTGCTCGACCAGGGCGCTGACGAAGTCGTCGTGCACGCGGGGGCCGGCCAGCACCCGGGTCGCGGCGGTGCAATCCTGCCCGGCGTTGAAGTAGGCGGCCCCGGCGATCCCCTCCGCGGCGGCGGCGACGTCAGCGTCGTCGAACACGATCACGGGTGCCTTGCCGCCGAGCTCGAGGTGCACCCGCTTGAGGTCGATCGCCGCTGCCTGGGCGACCTCACGGCCGGCGCGGACGCTACCGGTGATCGACACCATCGCCGCCATCGGATGCGAGACCACGGCAGCGCCGGTGCTGCGGTCTCCGCAGACGACATTGAACACACCCGCTGGGAGCACCTCGCGGGCCAGCTCCGCCATCCGCACAGTGGTCAGCGGTGTCGTCTCCGACGGCTTGAGCACCACCGTGTTGCCGGCGGCGATCGCCGGCGCGAACTTCCATGCAGCCATCAGCATCGGATAGTTCCAGGGGGTGACCTGACCGCACACCCCGATCGGCTCGCGGCGCACCCAGCTGGTGTGCCCGGCCATGTACTCGGCCGCAGCCACGCCCTGGAGGTTGCGCGCTGCGCCCGCCATGAAACGGAGCACGTCGAACAGCATCGGCAGCTCCTCACTCTGGGTGAGCGCGAGTGGCTTGCCGGTGTTGCGGCATTCGAGCTCCAGCAGCTCCTGGCCGTGCTGCTCGAGGACGTCGGCGAAGCCAAGCATGGCCAGGCTCCGCTCCTTCGGAGTGGCGTCGCGCCAGCCGTCGAAGGCTTGGCGCGCAGCTCGGTAGGCTGCGTCCACGTCCTCGGCGCTGGAGATCGGAGAATGGGCGAAGACCTCGCCGGTGGATGGATCGACGAGGGGAAGGGTGGTGTCACTGCGTGAGCTGACGGACTGGCCGCCGATGACATTGCGCACTGTGTCGACAGTCGTGGCCATGCAAGAACTCCCCGATGTGAGCTGACCGCGTCAGAAGGTGCGCGGTGTGTTGATCCAGAGCACCCTGGTGACCACGTCGCCCGGGTTCCACCAGCGATGGCTGCGGCTCGACTCGAAACACAGCGACATCCCCGCCTCGATGTCGAACTGCTCGCAGCCGTCAAGAGTGATCGACAGCAGACCGTCGATGACGTACAGGAACTCCTCGCCGGCGTGGGTGTACTCGCCGCCGCTGCCGTGCCCCGGCTCGATGCTGAAGCGCTGTGGCTCCAGTACCTGCGCTGTGCCGGAAAGATCTTCGATCTGCACGCCGGGGGTTCGCAGGTCGGATGGAAGCACCTCGCCGCCGAGCACCTGACAGGCGGACAACGGCATCGAGGCCAGCGCGGCGACGCTGGTACCGAGCGCCGCGCTCATCTTCTGCAGTGAGGCCACCGAGGGTTGGACGACGCCGCGCTCGACGCCGGACACCAGCGAGGGCGACAGTGCTGCTCGCGCGGCAAGGCTGCGCAATGACAGCCCCAGGTCCAGCCGGCGGCCACGCAGGCGTTCGCCGAGGCTGTTCGCCTGACCGGCCGGTCGCTGGGATGGACGCTCGCTGCGCAGCCGTCGTGGGTGAGGCACGCTGCGAAGCCGGCGGCGAATCGCGTGCACCGCGAGCCCCTCGACGGTTCGCAGACGTTGCACCTCGCGAGCACGACTGATGTCGCCGGCGTCATAGCGGCGCCAGCCGGCCGCGGTGCGCGTGGTCAGCAACAGGCCACTCTGCTCCCAGGCGCGCAGTGTCGAGGCGCTGATGCCGACCATGCGCGCCACCTCGCTCACCGTGTACCGCTGCGCCGCCTCGGCCCTCACGCCCCTCTCCGTCGGTCGGGAACCACTTGACGACCCTACCACCCGGCGCTAGGGTGTGCGCCACTCCTTGCAGGTGTTCTGCAAGCTGACCGCGGGCGACGGAGGGCGGGATGACTCTCGACTCGACGGCGAGGTCGCCGGGACCGGGCGGCCGCACCGGTGATCTCCTGTCACTTCGAGCCCGGGTGGTCCCGCGCGGCGTCTCGACAGCCAACCCCACGGTCATCGACTCCGCGACCGGCTCAGTGTGGACGGATGTGGACGGTGACGACTGGATCGACTTCACAGGCGGCATCGGCAGTCTCAACGTTGGCGCCGGCCACCCTGCGGTGGTGGCGGCGATCACCGAGCAGGCGCAGCGTCTGTTGCACACCTGCAGCCACGTCGCCTGGCATGAGCCGTACCTGCGTCTCGCCGAGCGGCTGGCGACCATGGTCCCGATCGACCCGCCAGTCAAGGTGATGCTCTGCACCACCGGTGCCGAGGCCGTCGAGAATGCGGTCAAGATCGCTCGGGCTGCCACCGGCCGGCCACTGGTGGTCAGCTTCAGCGCCGCGTTCCACGGGCGAACCTGGATGGCGCTGTCGCTGACCGGCAAGGAGCGGCCGTATCGCAACGGCATCGGCCCTCTGGTCGCCGAGGTGCGCCGGGTGCCGTTCGGCGAGATCGAGCCGCTGTCCGAGCTGCTCGCCGCACACGGGGAGGCCGTCGGCGCGGTCATCGTCGAGCCGATCCTCGGCGAGGGTGGGTTCGTGATCCCGCCGGCTGACTTCCTGCCCCGGGTCGCCGAGCTGACCCGGGCGGCCGGCGCTGTGCTCATCGCCGATGAGGTGCAGACTGGATTCGGGCGGACCGGCCGGCTGTTCGCGTGCGAACACACGGGGGTGCGGCCAGACCTGATGGTGCTGGGCAAGTCGATTGGCGGCGGACTCCCGCTGGCCGCGGTGGCGGGACGCTCCGAGCTGATGGATGCACCGGGCCCGGGGGTGCTGGGTGGAACCTACGCGGGCAATCCGGTGGCCTGCGCAGCCTCACTCGCGGTCTGCGATCTCTTCGCCGACGGGAGCCTGCTGGAGCGCGCCAACGCGCTTGGGATTCACGCTCGGGCGCGACTTGAGGCTGCCGTCGAGGCGGCGGGGGTCCGGGCTGACGTTCGCGGCCTCGGCGCCATGGTGGCTGTGGAATTCTTCGACCAGGCCGGCGCACCGCACACCGCCATGGCCGCCGCGGTCCAGGCGGGTTGCATGCGCCGCCGCCTGCTCACCCTCCGCGCCGGCATGGATGACAACGTGCTCCGGCTGCATTGCGCGCTTGCCATCGAGGAAGAGCTGCTCGACCGAGGCCTGGACGTGATCACCGACGCCATCAACGAAGCTGCGCCAGGTTAGGCAGCGCCGACACCGATCGACGCGACCGCAACCGCGGTCGCCCATGCAGGGGGATAACCATGGCATCCATCGCCGCCGCCCCGCCCATCGGGCCGGCTCGGGAGACGCAACTGCGCAAGGGTGCGCTGGGGCTGGCCGACGACACGGTTGTCGCCATCTCCAGCACCGCCCCGGCGTACAGTATCGCCACCTCCCTGGCCGGGCTGGGGACGGCGGTGGCGCTGCATGCCCCGGCCGCGATCATCGTCGGCTTCCTGCCCGTGATGGGCATCGCGGTGGCGTTCTGGTTGCTCAACCGCATCGAACAGGATTGCGGCGCCTCGTACTCCTGGGTGAGGCGGTTCATGGGCAAACCTCTCGGGTTCATGAACGGCTGGGTGATCATCGTGGCCGACGTCATCTTCTGCGCCTTCGCCGGCCCGCAATGCGGCCAGGCCACCCTGCAACTGATCAACAACGCCCATCTGACCAGTCTCGGGCCGATCTCGTTGGACGCAACCAACAGCACTGCGGACGTGGTCGTGGGGGTGCTCTGGCTGGCCCTGTTGACCTGGATGGTGGTGGTGGGCATCCGCATGGCGGCGAAGTTTCAATGGGTGCTGCTGGCTCTCGAGTACTTCATCGTGCTCGGCTTCGCCATCGGTGGCCTGTTCCATGGCGGCGGCTCGGCCTTCTCGGCGGATTGGTTCAATCCCTTCACGTTCGGCGGCTTGGGACCGCTCGCGGCCGGGGTGGTGATCAGCGTCTTCTTCTACTGGGGCTGGGACACAGCTGCGAATCTCAACGAGGAGAGCGGCGACGCTGCCGAGGCGCCGGGCCGCGCCGGCATGCTGGGCATGGTCGCCCTGCTGGGGATCTTTCTGGTCACCGCCGCATCGATCCAGCACGTGCTCACACCCGACCAGATCGTCGGCAGCGGGATAGGGACGCTGAGCCTGTTCGCCTCCTCGCTGGTGCCGGAGCCGCTCGCCTCGCTGGCAGTGCTGGCCCTGATCTCCTCCACCGTGGCGACCGTGCAGACCACGCTGCTGCCCTCCGCTCGCACCGCTTTCTCAATGGGTCGTGACGGCTCACTCGGTCGGGTGTGGGCGATCGTGCATCCGACGTTCAGAACACCCTGGATCGGCACCATCATCTTCGGCATCCTCTCCGGCGGCATCGCGCTGCTCTCGTTGAAGCTCGGTGGTCTCAACGCCGTGGTCGCCGCCGGGGTGACCTCGATCGGCGTGATGGTCTCGTACTACTACGGCATGACCGGAATCGCCTGCGCGGTCGCTGTCGCTCGCCGCGGCATCCGGAGCGCCTCGGACGTGGTCCTTGGCATGGTCATCCCGGTCGCCAGCGCCTTGACCCTGGGGGCGCTGGCCGGTTACTTCGTGGTCAACAGCTGGAGGTCGGCTGATTCGCTCAGCCTCGACGCCAGCAACGGGCGCTTCGTGGCCATCCTGCCTCTGGCATTGATCGCGTCGGGGATTCCTGCCTATGTCTGGTCGGCGCTGCGGCGCCGCCCGCCCGTTGCGCCCGAACCCGGGTCTGTCGAGCTGCTCGGGACGGGGAATCGACAGGGCGCCGCGGTCGTCGCAGGGGCGAATTCGTGAGCGTGGCGCTGCGCATCGACAGCGCCCGCGTCGCCGAGCTGACCAAGCGTGAGGAGGGTGATTTCCTGGCCAAGCGCCAAGGTTCGCGGGAGATGTGGCAGCAGGCCACGGGGTCGATGCCCCGCGGTGTGCCCTCGTCGTTCCAGGACACTCCGCCGCAGCCGGTCTTCATCGACCGCGGCGAGGGGAGCAGGGTGTGGGACGTCGACGGCAACGAGTACGTCGACTTCCACAACGGCTTCGGGGTGATGGTGGTGGGACACGCCCACCCGTCAATCGTGGGCGCGGTCAATGAACGCATGTCGCGCGGTTCGCACTTCGCCCAACCGGTCGCCCAGGACATCGAGGTCGCGACCGAGCTGGGGCGCCGCTTCGCGCAGCCTCAGTGGCGGTTCACCAACAGCGGCACTGAGTCGACACTCGATGCGGTACGCCTGGCGCGGGGATTCACCGGCCGGGAACGCCTGATCAAGATCGAGGCCTCCTACCACGGTCACCACGACTCCCTTCTGGTCAGCGTGGAGCCAGCCCGTGACCTGATGGGGCCGGTCGACCAGCCCAACTCGGTCAAGTATTGCGAGGGCATCCCTCAGGCGATGGTGGACCTGGTCACCGTGGTTCCTTTCAACGATCTCGAGGCACTGGAGCGGGCTTTCGCGGCACATCACGACGTCGCCGCCGTTGTGCTCGAACCGGTGATGATGAACATCGGCATCGTGCTCCCCGACCAGGGCTACCTTGCCGGGGTGCGTGAGATCGCCCACCGGCACGACGCGCTGCTCATCTTCGACGAGGTGAAGACGGGGGTCACGATTGCGGCCGGAGGCGCCACCGAGCGCTTTGGGGTTGTCCCCGACATCGTCTGCCTGGCCAAAGCCATCGGTGGCGGACTTCCATGCGGAGCGATCGGCGGCCGCGCCGATGTGATGGCGGCGATCACCGATGGCAGGGTCGCGCAGATGGGCACCTTCAACGGCAACCCGCTCACCACCGCCGCTTCACGAGCCACCCTCTACGACGTGCTGACGCCGGCGGCGTACGCACACTTCGATGCCCTCGCCGAGGACCTGCAGGGCGGTCTCGATGCTGTCATCGCCGACCACGAGCTCCCGTTCCACGTCCTCACCCTGGCCGCGCGCGGATGCGTCACCTACCGCAAGGAGCCGGTACGCAATTACCGCGACTACCTCGAGATCGACAACGCGGTGCCCTACCTGTCCTGGCTGTACCAGACCAACCGCGGTGTGCTCATGGCGCCGGGCGCCGAAGAGAATTGGACGCTCTCTGTGCAGCACACCGACAGCGACGCTCGGCGATACGTGGAGAACTTCAAGGAATTCGCCCGCGATCTCACCGGCGCCTGATCACAGCTCCCGGGGGTGTGGCGGGGGAGGGGAGTTGTGCGCGCGCAGGTATTTTTGCGCGGCCGACGTTCATCTCTTATGACGGCGCCCGTGCGCCCCCGCGAGTCCGCTCCCGCCCTTCCCGGCAGCAGACAGGAGAAACGCCATGCGCATCCCACACCTGACCCTCACGGCCCTCGCCGCCGCCGCCGCCGTCGCCACCATGGTGCCGGGCACCACCGCGCATGCCTCGGTCGATGGCTCCGGCTCCGCCGGCTCGGTCGCTCACGCCGTCCATTTCGTTCTGCCCAAGGGCGCGGCGGCAACCGGCACTGCGACTCCCTCGAGCAACCTGGTGTACAACGGCGGCCCGGTGGAGAACGCGGGCTCGACCAATTACGCGATCTTCTGGGAGCCGACCCTGACCGCGTCGGTCAACAGCGTCAGCCCCCAGTACAACTCGTTGATCACCCGCTTCCTGTCGGACATCGGCGGCACCCCGCTGTACGGCGTGACGTCGCAGTACTACCAGGTCAGCGGGGGCGCCACCCAGTACATCGCCAACAGCTCGAGCTTCGGCGGTTCGTACCTCGACACCTCGATCTATCCGGGGCCTGCGCTCACGGATGCCGAAATCCAGGCTGAGGTGACCAAGGTCATGGCGATCAAGGGCTGGACCGGCGGGGTCGGCCACGAGTTCTTCGTCTTCACCGCCAAGGGCGAGATCTCCTGCGCTGGGGTCGAGTGCTCGAATGCGGTGTTCTGCGCCTACCACAGCAGCTTCGCCAGCAGTGGCCAGGAGGTGCTGTACGCCAACCAGCCCTACACCGGCACCACCCCGGTCGGGTGCACCACCCCCTCGTCTCCGAATGGTGACCTGGATGCCGACAGCACCATCAACGTGGTCAGCCACGAGCTGGCCGAGACGGTGACCGATCCCAGCGTTGGCAACAGCAACTACGCCTGGCTGGACGCGACGGGTCAGGAGATCGGCGACAAGTGCAACTTCACCTTCGGCAGCACCGACGGTGCCGGCGCCGACCTCTACGCCAACGGGCACCCCTACATCGTCCAGCAGGAGTGGAGCAACCGGGCCAACGCCTGCTCGATGTCCTAGGGACAGCCCACGCGCCCGAGCGTTATTGGCCGGGTGCGGCCTTCCTCACCAGCCTGCGCGCCCGGTGAGGAAGGCGTCGACCGCTGCGCAGGTCGACTCGTCGGTCACCACCGTGTAGTGGTTGGCGTCGACCTCCACGACGCGAGCGCTCGGGGTCTGGGCGAGGAACGCATCGCGGTCGGTGCGACTGACGACGAACCCGCCCTCGCCCAGGGGTCGGCGCGCCACCACCAGCAGAGTTGGTTGAGCGATCGAGTTCCACAGGTCGCGCTGGTGGTGGTCGACCCCCCAGCGCACGTCCTCGAAGACCGCGTCGCGATCGGTGCGAGAGCGCACCCCCCCGGGCACCTCCTCGAGGTCGTACTCGTAGTACCGGTCCCAGTGGTTGCTCCAGGGGTCGATGACCCCGATGGCCTGCACCCTGGCGACGTAGGTGGCCGCGTCCGGGTGCACCGCGCCGAGCCGCTCCAGGCCGGCCATGATCGGTGGCAGCGCCTCTGGTTCGGGCGAGCCGAGCCCGTCGAGCAGAACCAGCCGTCGCACTGTGTCGGCGTCGAGACCAGCCGCGGCCATGGCGACGTATGCGCCCATCGAGTGACCGATGAGGTCGGCCGAGCCGCCGAGAATCTGGACCACGTCGAGCACGTCGCGTGCATGCGCCGGCCAGCCATAGGTCCCCGCCGGCGTGACCTCGCTGAAGCCGCGTCCGCGCAGGTCGACACTGACCACGTGGTGGTCGGTGCCCACGAGCCGCTCGGCGAGCAGGTCGAAGCTGCAGGCGTTGGAGCTCAATCCTGGAACACAGAGCACGGCCGGACCACCGCCGCCGTGATCGCGCAGGCGCAGCCTGCCGCCACTGACGCGCACGTCACGCTCGGTGATCTCACCTGTCTTCATGAGGGAACAGGGAGGCGCGCATCCGGTGCGCGCCTCCCGTCAGTCCGGTTACAGCGACAACGACTTGGCCGCGCTGGATTCGAAGTAGGGCTGGATGATGCGCAGGAAGCCCGGAGCGGTGGTGTCGACCTGGGCGATGTCGGTCTGGCGATCAGCCGGTCCCAGCTGGGGGGTGTAGTTGAGCGGTGGGATGAGCCCGCCAAAGCTGAGCGATCCCAGGTTCAGCTTGGCGTTGAGGATGCCCTGGCGGGTGAGGTCGTTGCTCTCGATCGCCTTCTTGAGCACCGCCACCTCCATCTCGGCTTCGCAGTAGCCATACACGAAGTAGCCATCGGGCACCTGCGCGGCGAAGTACTTGTCATGGTCGGCGAGAAATTGCTTCATGCCCGGCACGGAGGTGTCGCCCCAGCCCGCTTCGTAGCCGAGCACCCAGGTGCTGCCGCCGCCGAGTCCCGCGAGAACCGGGAACACCGGGGTCGGCTTGTCCTTGGCGGTTCCCTTGTCGGTCATCAGGAACTCGGACCACGCCGGTCCCTGGAAGACCCAGTGCGGGAAGTAGCCCATGGCGGCCGCGGTACCGACGAGCTTGGCTGCAAACGTCGGCAGCGCGGTGACGAACACATACTCAGCGCCGCTGGCCTGCAGGGTGTGCGCCTGACCGGTGAGATCCGCGTCGGTGAGGTTGTAGGGGACCTGTCCGACATCGTTGAAGCTGTACGCCGACTTGGCTGCCGTGTAGCCCTTGAGCCCATCGGCGCCGTAGTCGTCGTTCTGGTAGAACATGGCCAGCTTGGCGGTCTTGTGACCCTGCTGGTTGACTATGTAATCGACGCCGTTGGCGACGTCGATGGCGTAGGGGGTGCCGATCACCGCCATCACCGGGTCGCTGACAAACGCCGAGGCCTGGGCGGCGGCCCCGACCACCAACTTGGCGCTGCCCGCCTGGCTTTCGATGGCCTTGGTGGTGGGACTGCCCAACGACTGAGCGAGCAACGCCATCTGGGGCAGAAGCTCATTGAAGAACTGGACGTGCAACTGCGGCTTGTACTGGTCGTCCTTCTCGACGAAGTTGATCTTCCAGCCGTCGATGCCGCCGTTGTCGTTGACGTGCTTGAAATACGCTTCCTGGCCCTTGGTGAGCGGGACGCCGATGGCGGCGGCGATCCCGGTGAGCGGGCTGATGATGCCGACGGTGATGGTCTTCGACGACGCATCAATGCCGGGGCCGGTCTGGAGCGTGCCGCCACCGCTGCTGCTGCTGCCGGAACCTCCAGTGCCGCAGGCGGCGACCGTCAGCACCAACGCGGTGCAAGTGGCCAACCGGGCTGACTTCTTGGACAGGGACATGGCGCCTACTCCTCTACTAGCGGTGACGGGTGAACAGCGACCGCCGCGGTGCGGCGGCGATGCGTGATGGAACCGGCGGCGCGGGCCACCAGACCGATGAGGCCGCGTGGCTCAACGACCAGGAAAACCACGATCAGAAGGCCGTACAGCAGATTGGTGGCGTCGCTGACGGCGATGCCACCCTGGCCTGCGGAGTGTTGAAGGAAGGGCACCGAGTCGCTGTAGTGAATCAGCAGGGTGGGCAAACCGGTGATGAACACCGAGCCGAGCAGCGCGCCCCACACTGTGCCGATGCCGCCGACGATGATGATCGCCACGAACTGGATGGAGAGCAGCAGTCCCCACTGGGATGGATCGACATGGAAGAGGAAAGCGCCGTAGAGGGCTCCGCAGAGCCCGGCGAGGAATGACGAGACCACGAACGCCGCCAGCTTGGTGCGCGCCAGGTTGACGCCCATCAGCGCGGCTGCGATCTCGCGATCCCGGACGGCCTGCATGGCCCGACCGCTGCGCGTGCGCATCAGGTTGTGCACGAACCACATCGACAACGCCAGCAATGTGAGTGCCAGGAAGTAGTAGCAACCGTTGCGGTCGAAGCTGACACCAGCGATGGTCAACCCGTTCCCGCCGAAGTCGGCCGGCCCCCACATGGGCTGAGGGGTTGCTCGTCCGGCAGGACCGCCGGTGATCGCCGGAATGTTCACGAAGAGGTGGGTCCCGAGGAACACCAAGCCGATGGTCACGATCGCCAGGTAGAGGCCGCGCAGGCGCAGCGCGGTGGGGCCCACCAGCAGCCCGACCAGCCCGGCGGCCACACCTGCGCCTGGGATCCAGAGGGCGGCGTTGACGCCATGGTCGGCCAGGAAGGCGGCGGTGTAGGCGCCGATGCCGAGGAAGAAGGCGTGGCCGAGCGAGACCTGCCCGGTGTAGCCGGTCAGGACATTGAGGCCGAGCGCGCCGATGGCGGCGATGAGGATGAAGTCGGCGGTGCTCAACCAGAAGGCATCCAGAACGAAGGGCAGGGTGCAGGCCGCGAGCAGGAGCAGGACGATGGCCACAGTCCCGGGCGACGGCCGGCTGATGCGCGACGGCTGCGGACTGGTGGAGACCGCCATCACACTCGCTCCGCGGGGGGCCGGCCGAACAGCCCGTACGGCTTCACCAGCAGCACCGCGATCATGACGATGTACGGGGCGATCGAGTAGAAGTTGTGGCCCAGCCAGGGCACGCTGCTGCTGTAGCCGTCGAAGAGCTCGTACACCAGGCCGATCACCAGGCCGCCGACCACCGCCCCGATCGGCGAGTCCAGGCCACCGATGATGATCGCGGGGAAGGCCAGCAGGGCGATGTCGCCAATGCTCGGATCGAGCACGTTGGGAGAGCCGCTGAGGAAGATGCCGGCGACAGTGGCCAGCGCCCCGGCCAGGCCCCAGGCGATGGCATTGACACGTCGCACCGGGATCCCGGCAGCCAGTGCTGCCTCCTCGTCGATGGCGGTGGCACGCGTCGCCAGGCCGTACCGTGTGTACCTGTCGAAGACGAAGAAGCCGAGCAGGATGGCCGCGGTCACGACGATGGTCCACACCTTGACCCAGAGCAACACCACGCTGCCGAGATGCACCCCGGTGTTGCCCCAGGGATCACCCACTCCGTTGCCGCGCTCGGCGTTGCCGAACAGCGCTGACACCAGCGCCACGATGATGATGTTGAGCCCGATGGTGATCATCACCACGGTGAACGCCGGCTGCCCCTGGACGCGACGGAGGATCAGCATCTGGAAGACGATGCCGATCACCACCATCGCGACCAAGCCCAGGATCACCGCCAGCGGAAAGGGGAAGCCGTGGTCGACTGCGGCTGTCGACACCAGGTAGGCGCCCAGGAGCAGGAACGCACCCTGCGCGAAGTTGATCACGTTGCTGGCCCGGTGGATGGCCGTGAAACCGAGCGCGATCAGCGCGTACACGCAGCCGAGTGCGACGCCGTTGAACAACAGCTGGAGGAAGGTGGTCACGCACTGGCCTCGAGTGGCTCGCCGAGGTACGCGTGGATGACCCGCTCGTCACGCTGCACCTCGGCCGGCGTCCCGTCGGCGATCACCTTGCCGAAGTCGAGCACGACCACGCGCTGGGCGACCTGCATGACCATCCCCATGTCGTGCTCGACGAGCACGATCGCCAAGCCACGCTCACTGTGCAGCCGGCGCACCAGCACGGTGATCTCGGCGCGTTCGGCACCGCTCATGCCCGCGACCGGCTCGTCGAGCAGCAACAGGTTCGCCTCCATGGCCAGCGCACGAGCCAGCTCCACCTTCTTCTGCACCCCATACGGGAGCGTGGCCACGGGCGCGTCCGCGTACCTGTCGATCCCGCAGAATCCCAGGGCCTCGAGGGCGGCTGCACGATGGATGCGCTCCTCGGTGCGGGCGAAGCCGTACCACAGGCCGCCGCGCAGGGCTCCGCTGCGGAGCAGGTGATGCCGTCCGATCAACACGTTGTCGAGCACTGTGAGGTTGCGAAAGAGTCCGAGATTCTGGAGGGTGCGGGCGACGCCTGCCGCCGCCAGATCATCGACGCGCATGGTGCTGAGGTCACGTCCGCGCAGCAGGATGCTGCCGCTGGTCGGCCGGTAGATGCAGGAGAGCACGTTGAAGAGCGACGTCTTGCCGGCGCCGTTGGGACCGATCACCGCGACCAGCTCACCCTCGTCGACCCGGAGGGTCACGCCCTCGAACGCCGTGACCGCGCCGAAGCAGAGTTGCAGGTCGGTGGCCTCCAGGATGGGTTGGCCGGTCACGCGTCGGCACCAGCCGCGACCAGGTCGGTGCCGGCGATTGTGCCGAGGTACGAGGCTCGAACCGATGCGTCGGCGACCAGCTGAGCGGTGGGGGCCGACTTCACCACCCGGCCGGTCTCCAGGAGATGCGCCTGCGTGGTGATGGCCACGGCCAGCGCGGTGCTCTGCTCGACCACCAGGAGGCCTACACCATCGTCCCGATTGATGCGCGCCAGCACCTCGCCGATCCGCCGCACCACCAGCGGTGCCAGGCCCAGTGACGGCTCGTCGAGGAGGAGCAGGCGGGGTCCGGCCATGAGCGCTCGGCCAATCGCGAGCATCTGCTGTTCGCCACCGCTGAGCAGTCCGGCGGCCACGTCGAGGCGCGGCTCCAGCTGCGGGAACAGCTCGAGCACGTGGGTGCGGAGCTGATCCCCGCGCCGGCCACTGACAAAGCCGCCGGCGCGCAGGTTCTCGGCGACCGTGAGGTCACCAAAGATGCGCCGCCCCTCCAGCACCTGCGCGATGCCGAGGCTCACCAGCCGCGAGCAGTCGGTTCCGGTGATGTCATGGTCGTCGAAGCGCACGCGCCCGCTCTCGATGGCGCCTCCATGGAAACGCAGCAGGCCGCTGATCGCTCTCAGCACTGTGCTCTTGCCGGCGCCGTTGGCGCCGAGCAGGCTGACCGAGCCGCCCTCGCCGATGTCGAATGACACAGCGTCGACGGCAAGCAGGGTGCCCCCATACCGCACCGTCAGCCCTTCAACGCTGAGCAGAGTCACTGTCTCAACCCACCCCGCCTGGTTCCAAACACGCTCCCGTGTGCGTCAGCGGCCGGATGCTAACATGAATGTCGCGTCAGGTTCCACAGATCGCAGGGGGTTCGATGTCGGCAGTGCGTGCGGCCGCAGGCTCGCTGACCGCACGGGGCGAACGCACCAGAAGCCGGCTGCTCGCCGCCGGTGAGGAGGTGTTCGGCCGGCGTGGCTTCCAGTTCGCCTCGATCGCTGAGATCACCCAGGCGGCCGGAGTGGCCCAGGGCACCTTCTACCTCTACTTCGGCAACAAGCGCGAGCTGATCCGCGCCATCGTGGAGGAACGGGGCCATGAGCTGAGGGCGACCCTGTCCCAGGCAACCGCTGACGTGCCCGGTCGCATCGACAAGGAGAAGGCCGGCTTCGTCGCTTTCTTCGCCTGGATGGGACACCATCGCTCGCTCTACAGGGTGGTGCGCCAGGCGGAGTACGTCGACGCCCAGCTCTATCGCGGCTGGTACCGTCAGCTCGCCCGCACCTACATCGGGGCGCTCGGCGATGCCATCGCGGACGGAGAGATCGCTGCCGTGGAGAACGTCGAGACGCTCGCGTACGCATTGATGGGAGTTGGAGACTTCGTGGGGATGCGCTGGCTGGTGTTCGAGGACCGTCGCACGGTGCCGCCGCGGGCTGTGAACACAGTGGTGGAGATGGTGCAGCGCGCGCTCACCGCGCGCGACTGCGACCACGAGCTGGTCACACGGGCGTGAAGGGCAGGGCGGTACCGCCGGACACCGCGGTCACCGCCATCGCGAACAGCGGCGCCAGCGTGGCCACCGCTGGGAGCACGACCACCGCGGTCAGCGTCGCCACCGCCGGGAGCACGGCCACCTGGCGAAGCGTCGCCACCGCCGGCAGTGCGGGCACAGTGGCCAGCGTGGCCACCGCCGGCAGCGCGGCCACAGTCGCCAGCGTGGCCACGGCCGGAAGCGCGGGCACTGCGGCAAGCGTGGCCACAGCGGGGAGTGCGCTCACCCTGTTGAGCGCGGGCGTGAGCGGCTCGGTGCTCAGCGTGCTCTCGGCGAGGTTGCGCGGCTGCGTGGCCTGCGTGGCCTGCGTTCGGTGCACGCGCTGTGTTGCCTGCTTCCGATGCGTCGACTGCAGCGGCCTAGTCGGCGCGGTGGGAAAGGTGGGCGTCCACCGCTGACAGGGTTCCGCCGGGCTGGCGGCCTCCTCGCGGTTGACGCCGCTTCAGGCTCCGCTGGAGGGTGTGCTCTGGTGGGCCTTCTTGGCCGCCTCACGCCGCGCCGCCTTGGCGGTGGAAGGAGCCTTTGGTTTCTTCTCCTGCTTCTTCGGCGCGCCCCGATTCTTTTCATTGGCCATGGTGACGTTGCCTCCGTCGGTTGTCGTGATCCTTGCGTCCACGCTACCACCGCACCCTCAACGCAGGAGAGCCACCCCAGCGACGGTTTCTGCGCACCTCCGTCGTTAAGGAACGTCGTGAGGACCATTCGCCGTCGTCCCTGTTCCCGTGCTCGCCGGCTGGCGGTCGCCATCACCGCAGGGATGACCCTGCCGCTGATCGTGGCCTGCCTGACCGCCCGAGCATGGGGCCCGATTCCGCCGGGACTGCCGGTCGTCCCCCTTCCCATCAACACGAGCGGCCTGCCCGTCCTGTCGACGCCCACACCGTCGCCCACCCTGCCGTCGGGGCTGCCCACCCTGCCGTCGGGGTTGCCCACCCTGCCGTCGGGGTTGCCCACCCTGCCGTCGGGGTTGCCCACCCCGTGTCCGGTGCCGACGCTGCCTGCGCAGACCCCCACGCCGACGCCGACGCCGACGCCGACGCCGACGCCGACGCTCGGCGGCCTGCCCACTCTGGCGCCCTGCCCCAGCCCCACCATCCCCAGCCCGCCCAATCCACCCAACATCCCGGGCATTCCCGCCCCTCCAGCCCCTCCAGGCCCTCCAGGTCCTCCAGGCCCTCCAGGCCCTCTCGACCACCTGCCGCCCTTCAACCCCGGTGGGCTAGTGCCCCCCGGTGGGCTAGTGCCCCCCGGTGGGCTAGTGCCCCCCGGTGGGCTAGTGCCCCCCGGTGGGCTAGTGCCGCCCCCCGGCCCCGGCGTCGGTGGCCAGCTCAACGCGGTCGTCCCCGGCGCCGCGACCCCCCCGACGGGCATTGGTGCCTCGGGCGCAGTTGCGCCCACGGCACCGTTCACTCCAGCGTCGACAATCCTGAACGGGTTCGACGGGGTGCTCGGCCTGCTGGTGGCCCCGGCCAACGTCGGCGTCGAGAATCCTACGCTGCGCCACTTCCCGACACAGACGCCCGCGCGGGCTACCGCGACGGCCCCGCTCCCGGCCGCGCCGCCCCCGCCGTGGTGGTTCGGCTTCCAACCGCTGGTCCTTTTCCGGATTCCGACATCGGTGTTGGTCGCCGTGCTCATGCCCTCACTGCTGATCGCCCTCGGTCTGGCCGGCCCGGTCCGCCGTCTGGTGCCCTCGGCGCTGCGACGACCGCTCGAGCTCGGTTCGCTGCCCTTCGGAGCCGCCGCAGCCGTGTGCGTGGTGTTGCTCGTCCCCAAGATCGGCGGTCAGACGGTTGCTGACCTCACCGCAGGCCCGGCGGCAGCGTCGGCCCCCCAGCAGGCGGTGGTGGCCCAGGCGTCAGCTCCTCAACAGAATCCACCGGCATCAGCCGTCTGGCAGCGCCTCACCACCATCGAGAGCAGGGTCGCGGAGTTGCAGACCCGCCTGCAGACCACTACCAATATCGCCCCTCCGGCCCTCCTAGACGACGTGGTGCGCAACAGCGCCTACACAGGCACCGGACTGCCGGCAACTCCTCATGACTCAGAGCAACCGGTCGCCGTGCAGCTTGAGAACGCCCTGCAGACTGAGTACGCGTTCTTCGTCGCCACCGTGCAGGACCCCTACCAGAGGCAGGTGCTCCTCACCGGCGCGCAGGCCGCTCAGCCCGATCTGCGTGCCGCCGTGCTCTACGACGTCAGAGCAGTGGAGGCGCAGCTCGCTCAGGAGGCGGCCATCCAGCAGGCCGAGCAGGCCGGCCTGGCCGGCACCGGAGCCGCCCCGACATCATTGCTGACACCCCTCAGCGGCGCAATCACCCAGGCCTTCGGAGCGACCGACTTCGCCCTCGAGCCGGCCGTCACCGTCAACGGCGCCACATACCCGCACTTCCACACCGGCGTGGACATCGCCGGGCCACTCGACAGCCCCGTCGCAGCGGCTGCCGACGGAGTGATCGAGATCGCCGGCACAAGCACCGACGCGCAGGGCAACGCGGTGGGCTACGGCAACTACATAGTCATCGCCCACGCCGGCAGGATGATCACGTTGTACGGACACCTCGACAAGCTGCTGGTGCAACCCGGGCAACTCGTCAAGGCGGGAGACATCATCGGGCTGGAGGGGTCGAGCGGCAACTCGACGGGACCTCACCTGCACTTCGAGGTGCGAGTCGGCGGCCTTCTGGCGGATCCGCGGTCGTACCTCTCCGGCCACCCCACGGCGCAGTAGCGACGGGGGAGAGGGATGGGCGGTGGCGCGACCTCGCCACTCCCGCTCCGTCTGGGCTTGGTCGTCCTGCCCCTGATCGCCGCCTCCGTTGTGGCGCCGTTGCTCCGCTCGACACCTGCCGCCGCCGCCGGCAGGCCACTCTCGGCGAGACGGTGACGCTGCTCGACCCACTCACTGCCTCCAGCAGCTACGTCTACCTCTTCAGGGCGCGATCGGTGAGCACGGCATCCACTCTTTCTCACCGGCGACAGCGACAACGCCGCCCAGACCATCGCCATCGACGAGCTCGACGGGCCAGCAATGGCGCTTCTCGGTGCCGAGCAGCGGCCCCGCCAACGTCATCCAGCCCTACGCGACCGACGTGTTGACCCCGCTGGTGCCGATCGTCACCGCCTACGGCCAGACGCCGGCGTCGGTGGTAGGTGAGGCCCCGTTGGTGGCGGCATTGCCGCTGCTGGGTGTCGGCGCCCCGGCGATCCGCCGCCGCCGGCGGGTGCTGCGAGCGGCCGGCTGATCAGCCGCGCCCGGCGAGCGGCGCCTCAGCTCAGCGTCGATCGCCGGCGGAGCAGACCAACACCTGTCGCGAGCAGGCCACTCACGATCAGAACCGTGGCGGTGATCCACGGGATGTCGGCCCCCGTCAGCGGAGTGTTGGCCACCGCAGCCGCGGCGACCCCTGTCAGCGGACCGTCACTGCCTCCACCGACAGCCACTCCCTGAACCGCGCCCTGAACCGCGCCGCAGTCGGTGGTGGCGGCCGCGGCCAGGATCATGCTCAGCATCGCCCCGCAGACCAAGACCACCAGCAGGGTGGGGACGATCGTCGAGGCGAGGCCGCGACGGCGGCGCAGATAACCGAAAGCGCCCAGCGCGGCCGCGCCACCGGCAAGCAGCATCACGGAAGCCAGCGGGGATTCCGGTAGAACCGCCGTCGGCGGACACTGGGTGCTGGTGTCCGCGAGCGCGCGCAGTGGCGTGGCGAAGGCCGCGGTCGTTGCCACGCCCAGCATCAAGCCGGCTCTGCGCCACGTCCCCAGGGTGCCTCGTGTCACCGTATGTTCCCTCCCTCCGGCGCGAGTCCAACGCCGTGCCGTGCTTCCTTCCTGTCAAGAAAACGCTCCTCGCCCCGTGAATCATGCGCTTTCTGACCCAATCGGTTCAATAGCGCAAGGTTGGCCCCTGTCCGGGCGTTGTCTTTTGTAGTTGCCGGCGTCAGTGCCGGCAGCGGCAGCCCGCTCCGTTGACGGCACCAAGAGCCGGCCGAGGGGGAGGGGACGGCCGCCTGCGGCGCGCTCGGGAACGGAAGGGCCCAGCGCAGCGCGGCGGCCACCTTCCCTTCGACCGGCTCTTGGTCGAGTCAGTCCTCCCGAGGCAATTCGGCCGAGGTGGCCGCCGAACGGATCGCTCGGATCACCGCCTCCGGCGGGGCATCCTTGGTGAGGTAGCTGACCGCCCCCGCGGCCAGGGCCTGGGTGATCTTCTCCTGCTCGGAGTACGAGGTCAGCATGACCACACGGGCGCCGGTGTCCATCTCCACGAGCTTCTGGGTGGCTTCGATGCCGTCCATGCCCGGCATCGAGATGTCCATCAGGACGATGTCCGGTCTCACCGCATGGGTGAGGGCGAGCGCAGCGGCGCCGTCCTCCGCCGCCCCGACCACCTGGATGTCGTCGATGCCGTCGAGGATGTCGGCGAGCCCCTTGCGCATCAGCGGGTGGTCGTCGGCGATCAGCACGCGGATCACTCCCGGGTCGGTCTCTAGCATGGCAACTCCAGCATAAGGGAGGTCCCTCGACCGGGCTCGCTCTCCAGCGACAGGCGGCCGCTCGACGCCTCGACGGCGTTGTTGAGAAGGCTCAGTCCCACGTGGCCCTCCTGGCGACGTCGCGATCGGTCAGCCGACGAGAAACCCTTGCCGTTGTCCTCGACCCGCAGCGTGCACGTGCCGTCCACGTGGCGGAGGGTGGTGATCACCTTGGTCGCCTGGCTGTGGTTGACCACGTTGCGGATCGCCTCCTGGGCGACGCGAAACACCAGGCTCGTCTTGTCGGCGGGAAGGTGGGTGGCCGAGGCGGCGTCGAGCTCGACCTCGATGCCCTTGGCGCGCAGCGGCTCGAGCAGCTTGCGCAGCGCGCTGTCGACGCCGCTGACCGCCAGGTCCGGTGGTGCGATCTCGATCATCAGGGTGCGCAGGTCGGTGACCGAGGAGCGCAGGGTGCCGGCGGCCTCCAGCATCAGCGGATCAGCGGTTGTGGCTGAACCTCGGGCCGCCAGGGAGAACGCCAGGCCGGCCAGGGTCTGGACGACACCATCGTGCAGGTCGCTGGCGATGCGCTTGCGCTCGGCGTCGCTGGCGTCGATGGCCTGCTGGAGGAGGGCCTCGCGTTCCTTAGTGTGTGACGCGCGTTCCTCCTCCTGGGACCGGATGCGCTTCGCGAGGAGCAGCAGGAACCCCTGGAGCAGGATTACCGGAAGGAGAGTCGTGGTGAAGCCAGCGGCACCTGCGATCTGGTGCAGGAGGACCGCCCCATACGCGGCCCAGCCGTACCCGACGTTGTAGAGGATGGATGCCGGAACAGCTGCGATGAAGGCGGTGCGGGCCGACACCTTGCCCTTGGAAGCGATCTGCATTACAACGGCCAGAAGACCGAGGTTGATAAGGCAATGAAGTGCTCCAGCGAGCGTGGTGGCAAGAACTGTCATGACGACGCTCGGGTGAATGCGGGCTACGTTGGAAAACGCGAACCAGGCCGCCAAATCAGCGAGGAAAAGATCGGCGAGATTGAACACGGTCCTCACCGCACCTGGCCGTACCCTCGCGCCGACTGCCGCAGCCTGAGCCACCGCTGCAACTAACGCCCCAAGCGGCCCGAACGTGAACGAAAGGGCGAGGTGCACGAAGACACCCGCCGTCCAGAGGACGTCGACGCCGCCAGTTGAGCGCACGCTGCAATACGACGCAACGAACATGACGAAACCGCCCAAGACAAGTGTGCCCAGATCATTGACGGGCTGGAACGACATCAGACCACTCACCGTGCCCACAATCACCACCGCGCCAATGAACGCACCGAGCTGCGGCGACAAGCTGACGGGTGCGGCAGGATTCTCGGGGGGCAGGAGTTCCCGCACGCGGTGGCTGAGCGCCGCTAGGCGTCGGCTTTCCATCTCGGCCACATGATTGGCATGGGGACCGCCGAGAACAAGAGTCGCGACACGATCGCCATGGGAACGTGTGCGATGGGGCGGATCTAGATCAAGATCGGTAAAGGATCTGAAAGTTCTGGTGAAATTCGCGCGTCACAGACGTCAGTCGCCCCAAAGGCGCCCAATCGCGTTTTCAACAGGCGCAAAGTACAGCCCAGTCCTGAGCGTGGGCTCAGGCGATGGAGGACAAATCTATGGGCACCTGGGACACTCAGTGCACATTCGGTTTTAGTTGGGGCTGATTCCTGGCAGGGAGTCGCCCTCACCAAGGTAACCCGTTGATGTAACGGATCCTTGGACAGTGACGTCTCGGCCCTGTTACGGCCGACGTCACAAAAGAGGCGGCCGGTCTGAGAAGGTTGCCGCCGTGGCAATCGACTTCGACCCGGCCGCGCCCGAGGGGGTAGCGGGAACGTCGGTTCGAGGCGAGTCGGCGGTCCCCGCCCCGGGGGCGCCGAGCGGCCGCGCCGCGGTCGTTCGTTTCTTCCTCTCGGTGTTCCTGTCGCTGTACGGCGACTGGCTCACGACAGTTGCACTCGTCGTGCTCCTGTACGAGTTGACGGGGAGTCCTGCAGGACCCGCCGGGTATCTCCTTGTACGGGTCGCGCCCCGGGTGATCGGTCCGTGGATCGGGGGCGGCCTCGCCGACCGCCTGTCGCCGAGGCGGGTGATGGTCATTGCCGGTCTGGTGCAGGGTGCATTCACCGCGTCCTTCGTGCTGTCAGACCGCGCCCACGCGATCTGGGCGCTGTACACAGCGGTGGCGATCGCGCAATTCGTGGGCTCGCTGGTTAGACCGAGTCAGGGAGCCCTGCTCCAGACCCTGGTTTCGAGCAGCCGGTTGACCCAGGCGAACGCGCTGTACGGCACGTTCTTCAGCACCAGCATCTTCGTCGGGCCGGCCATCGGCGCCTTGCTGCTGCTTCACACCGGCCCCGACCTTCTCTTCGCGATCGACGCCGTGACGTTTCTGGTGGGGGCGATCCTGGCGGCGACCCTCCCCTCAGGACGGGTCACGTCCGCGGTGCCGCGGTCGGCCGGCGCGGGGCTGCCCAGTCAGTCGGCCTTCGCACTGGGCGCGCGCGATCCCGTGATTCGACTCGTGGCAGCTGCGAACTTCGCGATGGGCCTGACGGTCACCGTGGCCCAGGCGCTGTTGGTGGTTGCTGCCCGAGAGCGGTTCGGCAGTGACGCGGCGGTCGGCATCCTCTACTCGGCAGTCGGCATCGGTGGAACGCTCGGTGGCCTGTTCGCGCTGAGGTGGACACCACCCCACCGGCACATACGCCTTCTCATTCTCATCGCGGCGATCGTCGAGGTGGTCGGGCTCGCCTCGTTCGCCGCCGTGTCGGTGCGAGCCACTGGTCTGCTGCTCCTGGCTGCCAGCACCGTCGCCAGCGCGATCTTCGACGTGTGGGGTCTCACCGAGATCCAACGTCGCGCACCAGCCGGTTACGTGGGTCGCTTCAATGCGATCCCGTGGACGTGCCAGTACGCCGGAATGCTCGTCGGAGCTGTCTGGGCGCTCGGCACAACTGTCGTGTTCCGGTGGGATCAGGCGCTCGAGCTGGCATGCCTGGGGATGGCGGTGCTGGTGGCAACCGCGGGCGTCATCGGCACGGCTGCAGCAGCCCCCGAACCTCAGGCACCCTAACGGCGAGTCGCACCACGCTGGCCCCCGCGGCGGACCCTCAGTCGTCCTCCGTGAGCGCGAAGGTGAGGAGGCCGCCGATCAGGCTGAGATTCTTGTTGAAGTGAGCCATGTGAGTGCGCCTGGCCATGGGATCGTCCTGGGCCCAGAAGGGATGGCCGACGTAGGTTGTCGGCAGCATGATCAGGGCCAGCTCCAGGGCGGCCAGCCGCGGCTTGATGCCCAGGGCGAGTGCCGCGCCTCCCGCGACCATGCCGGCGCCGTTGAGCCGCACCAGGAGCTCAGGCTGGGGCAGTGGCAAGCTCTTGGCCACCAGGTCGGGACGTGCGCCGGGCTTGGTCAGCGTGTTGTAACCCCCCAGCAGGAAGGTGGTGGCGAACGCGCTGCGCGCGAGAAATCTCAAGACGCCCATGCGACACCTCCTCACTTGATCGATCAGCACCATCGTAGCCAGCCAGGCGAGGTTGGCCGCTGGGGAGCAGCCCCGCTGCGCCAGAATGCACGTCTCATCCACACCCGCCCAGGAGGCACATCCACATGGCCGACTCCGTCTATCGCGTCACCGAGCTCGTCGGCGTCAGCACCAGCTCGTGGGAAGACGCCGCCCGCAGCGCCATCGAGACCGCCTCGTCGACGCTGCGCGATCTCCGGGTCGCCGAGATCGTCAAGCTCGACCTCACCATCGAGGACGGGAAGGTGGCCCGCTTCAGGGCTCGCCTCAACGTCTCCTTCAAGTACGAGCCCGGCGCCTAGCCACCACGGCACGAACTGGCGCACCGAGCGCGCGGCCAGGGGATGAGCAGCTCCCGAGGTTCGCCACGCCGGCGCGCGCGCAATCGGTGCATCTGACGCAAAATCCGGCGCAGCAGATCACCAGGGAGGCTCGCATGTCCCAGCTTGTCCGACGCGGCAGCTTCCGCAGCCGGGGTCAGCGTCTCTCGTACACCATCCACGGGGCCGGCGACCGGCCAGTGGTGCTGCTGCCTGGGCTGCTGCTGCCGGTGCGCATGCAGACCCCCCTGGCCCTGCACCTCGCAGATCGCGGCCACCGCGTGATCCTGCTCGACCCGCTGGGCCACGGCGAGTCGGACCGGCCCCGGGACATGTGGCGCTACTCGATGAGCCTGCTGGCCAAGGACGCTGTGGCTCTGCTCGACCACCTGAAGATCGAACAGGCGGTGGTGGGCGGCACATCGCTGGGTGCCAACGTCACCCTCGAGGTGGCCTCCATGGCGCCCGAGCGGTTGAAGGGCATGATCCTGGAGATGCCCGTGCTCGACAACGCGCTGCTGGCCTCGGCTGTCGCCTTCGCCCCGCTGCTGCTGCTGGTGACCATCGGGGAACCTCTGATGAAGGCGCTGTCAGCGGTGACCCGACGGATCCCCACACGCCGCGTGTCGTTCACCCTCGACGTGTTCCTCGACGCTGTGCGCCAGGATCCGGGACCCAGCGGCGCGCTGCTGCAGGGGCTGTTCTTCGGCCGCACCGCACCGCATCGTGACGAGCGGCACACCTTCACCGCGCCGGCGCTGGTGATCGGCCATCACCGCGACCCTGTCCACCCCTTCTCGGACGCTGGGATGCTCGCCCGTGAGCTGCCTAACGGCAAGCTCATCGAGGCCAGCTCGATCCTGGAGATGCGGTTGCGGCCCGAGCGCCTGTACGAGCAGATCGACGGTTTCCTCGACGACGTCTGGGGACGGCGCATGCGAGTGGTTGAGCGGCGGCCCGGCCGCCGTCGTGCCGCCGCCGCAGGGCGGTATGCGCGGCGAGCCTGAACCCGGCCGGCCGGTATCCTTCCGCGGTCGTGACCACTCCTGCCGACATCGACGTCATCCCGCCCCGTGGCGACCGCCCCCGCGTGCTCAGTGGCATCCAACCCACGTTCCAGCTGCACCTCGGCAACTACCTCGGCGCGCTGCGCAATTGGGCCCAGGAGCAGGAGAGGTACGACAACTTCTTCTGCATCGTCGACCTGCACGCGCTGACCACCCTGCCCGAGCCGGAGGTGGTGCGCAGCAGTGTGCTCGAGCTGGCGGCGCTGTTCATCGCCTGCGGCCTCGACCCCGACAGGAACGTGCTCTTCCGCCAGTCGGAGGTGTCGGCCCATGCGCAGCTCGGGTGGATCCTCGAGTGCCACACCCCACTGGGATGGCTGGAGCGGATGACCCAGTTCAAGTCCAAGGCGGGCAGCGGGCGGGAACGTGAGCGTGCCGCCGCCGGGTTGCTCACCTACCCGGCCCTGATGGCGGCGGACATCCTGCTCTACGACGCCGACTACGTGCCCGTCGGGGACGATCAGCGCCAGCACGTCGAGCTCGCCCGCGACCTCGCCCAGCGTGTCAACAGCATGCGCGGCGAGGTCTTCCATCTGCCGCAACCATTGATCCGGACCACCGGGGCGCGGGTGATGGGCCTCGACGACCCCACCACCAAGATGAGCAAGACGACAGCACGCAGCAAGCCGGCGCACGCAATCCTGCTGCTCGATCCTCCCGACACCGTCCGCAAGAAGATCGGCCGGGCCACGACGGACACCAACCCGGAGGTCGCCGAGCCGTTGGGGGCCGGCGTGGCCAACCTGCTGGACATCCACGCCGCGCTGCGCGGCCTCACCCACGACGAGGTGGTCGCGCAGTTCTCCGGCGCCAGCTACGGCGCGCTCAAGAGGGCGGTGACCGATTCGATCAACGAGACCCTGGCCCCGGTGCACGCCCAGTACCGAATGATCCGTGGCGACGAGCCATGGCTGCTGGGGATGCTCGCCGAGGCGGCGGAGCGGGCTGCCTCTGTCGCCGACGTCACCCTGCTGCGCGCCCAGCGTGCTGTGGGGTTGCGCTGACGCCGGCCGCGCAGTGACAGCTCAACCGACGGCCCGTCGACCATTGATCGCCGTCTGCGGAACATCGCGTGCCGACCCCGACACCGATGACCTGGCCGAGCGAGTCGGCGCCCTGATTGCGGCTCGCGGCGGCATCGTGGTGTGCGGCGGCCTCGGCGGCGTGATGGCGGCGGCAGCGCGCGGCGCGGCCGGGGCCGGCGGCTTCAGCGTCGGGCTGCTGCCCGGAGACAGTCCGGACCACGCGGCGGCCGACGTGTCTCTGGCGCTGGCCACCGGGATGGGGGAGATGCGCAACGTGCTGATCACCCGGGCCTGTCCGGTGATCATCGCCATCGGTGGTGCGTACGGCACGCTGAGCGAGATCGCGCTGGCGCTGCGCAACGGACGGCCGGTCATCGGGCTCCAGACGTGGGCGATCCGCGCCCCGGGCGATCGCATCGCCGATCCGGGCATCCGCCTCGCCAACCACCCCGATGAGGCGGTGGCGATGGCCTTCGCAGCCATCGACGGGGAGAGCGAGCGCGGCTGAACCGCTCAGCGACGAGTGCTGAGGGCGGACTCGATCTCCTCCAGCATCGCTGCCACGCGGGGGGTGGCAAAGTGTCCCCGCGCGGGCTCCAGGTAGTCGATCAACCAAGCGGTGAGCGCGTTCTTGGCGTCGCCCGGGTGCAGGTCGCCCCGGCCGTATGCGCCGGCCAGATCCTCGTAGGTGTCGAACGTGACGGGACCGCCGCTGGCCTGGCTGCGATCGACGCGCACCGGAGCGCCACCGAGTCCGAACACCAGTTGTTGAAACCAGTTCAGGACTGGGTTGAAGCGCGTCTCGCCAGGAGGGCAGAAAGCCTTGGCGACGCGGCGGCGGATGGTATCGGGGTCGTCGTGGACGAACACCGCGGAGGATGGGTCGGACTTGCTCATCTTCAGCGCGGCGGGATCGACATCCTCGGGAAGTGGCCAGACCGGCGGCTTGCGCAGGCCGAGAAGCAGCGGGTGATGCACAGCCGCCGGCTTGACCGTGTGTCCATCGAGGTCGGTGAGACGGTTGGTGCGGATCTTCGTGGCAACGTCGCGGGCGATCACGTGGGCCTTGCGCTGCTCGGTTCCCGCATGAGCGAGGTTGATGCCCTGGGCAAAGATGTCGGCAGCCTGCATCGCCGGGTAGACGAGCTTGGCGAAGTCGACCGAGTCGCTCTGCTCGCGACCGAGGATGCTGATGCTGCGCAGCATCCTCGAGAGCGTGGTGTTGCGGCTGACCTCGATGACCGTGGACCAGTAGTCGAGGTTGTTGGCGTAGAGGTCGGTGCCTAGCACGAAGTGCACGCGCACGGGGTCGGCGCCCACGGCGAGCAGCGACGCTTTCATCGCCTCGGTGAAGTAGCCGGTGGCGATGCGGCGGATGAGGTCACGGTCGCCGCCGAGCTTGTCGTTGATCCAGGTGTGCCAGTCGGCGAGCAGGATGTGGCAGTCGACGCCGGCGTCGAGAAAGTCGCGCACCTTGCCCATGGCCACGAGCCCGCTGCCGAGGTGCACTTTCCCGGAAATCTCGAATCCGATGTAGTGCCGAATCGGCGTGCTCGTTCCCAGCAGGGTCAGCAGGTCATCCCGGCCCATCACCTCGGCGGTGTTGCGCTCGATGAGCGCCATGCGGTCCGCGGTGCTCAGGGTGCTCACGAGCCAGGCAGTCTAGAGGCTGTGCAGTAGGGTGCCTCCACAGCGGGGGCGTGTACGGATGACCAGGGGGAACTGTCGTGACCGGGACGGTGGCACCATCGGGTGAGCAGATCGAGCTGGTCCACGGCGATCAGAGGCTGGTGGTGGTCGGTGGCGGCGGTGGGGTCCGCCGCTACACCCTCGATGGTCGCGACCTGCTCGACGGCTATGAAGAGCACGAGACGTGCCGCGGCGGTCGCGGCCAGCTCCTGATCCCCTGGCCGAACCGCATCCGGGACGGGCGCTACCGCTTCGCCGAGGAGTCGCATCAGCTGGCCATCACCGAGCCGGCCACAGGTCACGCCATTCATGGGCTGGTGCGGTGGGGCCGGTGGGACGTGGTGGATCGCACAGCCAGCAGCGCCACCATGACGCACCTGTTGCTGGCCAACCCCGGCTACCCGCACACCCTGGCGCTGCGAGCGGACTACGCGCTCGGCGATGCTGGCCTCACCGTCACCGTCGGTGCCACCAATGTCGGCGCCACACCGGCGCCGTACGGCAGCGGCGCTCATCCCTACCTGCGCGCCGCGCTGGGCACCGTGGACAGTTGCCGGCTGCGGGTGCCCGCGGCCAGCCGCCTGATCGCCGACGAACGTCAGATCCCCGTCGGTCGGGAGCACGTCGAGGGCACCGAGTACGACTTCAGGGAGGCACGGGAGATCGGGGCGCTCAAGCTCGACACCGCGTTCGCCGACCTGGTGCGCGACTCGGATGGGCTGGCGCGGGTGATGGTCCGGGACCCGCGCACCCAGCTGGCGCTGACACTGTGGATGGATGCCGCCCACGAGTATGTGATGGTGTTCACCGGGGACACGCTGACCGAGCGCCGGCGGCACGCCGTTGCCATCGAGCCGATGACCTGTCCCCCCAACGCCTTCGCAAGCGGTGACCAGCTGCACGTGCTCGAGCCGGGAGAGCAGCACGAGGCGCGCTGGGGGATCACGCCGACATTGGCTTGACGGCTGCAGGCCCGTCTGCGACGATGTGCTAATCCATTAGCACTTTGAGGGCCACCGTCATGGCGGCAATCGCTTTCCGGCTCGACGGCCGGTCAGGCGTCCCCACGTACCGCCAGCTGACCCGCCAGGTGCATCGGGCGTTGCGTCTTGGTGTCCTGGAGCGCGGCGACCAGCTCCCCACCGCGCGCGAGGTGGTCGAGGCGCTGGCGATCAACCCCAACACCGTGCTCCGGGCGTATCGCGACCTGGAACAGCAGGGCCTGGTCCAGTCCCGACCGGGCCAGGGCACGTTCGTCGTCGACGTCCCGCCCGGCCCCAGCCTCGGCGACCGTCAGGCCCTCCGTCGCGGACTGGAGCGCTGGGTTCGTGACGCCCGCCGCGCCGGCCTTGACGACGAGGGCATCGACACGCTCGTCGATGTCACCCTGCGCGATCTCGCCAGTGAGGAGGAGATCGCATGACCGCGGCGATCGAGAGCACCGGTCTGGGCCGCCGCTACGGTCGTCAGTGGGCGCTCCGCGACTGCACGCTGCGCATCCCGGCGGGTCGCATCGCCGGGCTGGTCGGGCCCAACGGCGCCGGCAAGACAACGCTTCTGCACCTTGCGATCGGCCTGCTCGAACCCAGTGCAGGATCGATCGAGGTGTTCGGCATCAGCCCGCGCCGCAACTCGAAGGAGGTGCTCGCCAAGGTCGGCTTCGTGGCCCAGGATCACCCGCTGTATCGCGGATTTCGAGTCGACGAGACGCTCGAGCTCGGGCGGCGCCTGAACACCACCTGGGACGACGACGTCGCCCGCAGCCGGCTGGCCCGTCTGGGCATCCCGATGTCCAAGCGGTGTGGCGATCTCTCCGGCGGGCAGCGTGCCCAGGTTGCCCTGTGTCTGGCGCTGGCCAAGCGTCCTCAGCTGCTGATGCTCGACGAGCCCGTGTCCAGCCTCGACCCGCTGGCGCGCCGCGAGTTCCTCCAGGAGCTGATGACCGCCGTGGCTGACACCGGCTGCACCGTGCTGCTGTCGTCGCACGTTCTCGCCGACGTCGAGCGCGTCTGCGACCACCTGGTGATCCTCAGCAACGGCAGCGTCCAGGTGGCCAGCGGGATCGAGGAGCTGGTCAGCGGTCACCGCCTGCTGGTGGGGCCACGGCGCACGGGCGGGGACGCCGTCGCCGGGGCCGAGGTGGTGCAGGCAACCCACGGCGAACGAGAGTCGACCCTGATCGTGCGCACCAGCGGACGCATCCTCGACCCCGCCTGGGAGCAGCACGAGATTGGCCTCGAAGACCTGGTGCTCGCCTATCTGCGCAACACCGGCGCCGGGACCATGCCCGAGCCTGAGCTGGCCGGCGCCGGGGAGCCTCGCTGATGCTGTGGTTGACCTGGCGGCAGCATCGCGGTGAGGCGCTCGCCGTGGTCGCGGTGGGCGTGGGGCTGGGCGCCGTGCTCGTCCTGACCGGCCTGCAGATGCGCTCGGCGTTCGACGCCCAGGGCGTCGGCGGTTGCCTGTCACCGGTGCAGCCGGCCAACTGCTCGGGTGTCGTCAATGGCTTCGAGCAACAGTTCCAGCTCTATCTGAGCTTCTATCAATGGTTCAACCTGATTCCACTGGTTCTCGGCATCTTCGTGGGCGCGCCGCTGGTCGCCCGCGAGGTGGAGCGCACCACGCACCTGCTGGCGTGGACGCAGGGGGTCACCCGCACGCGCTGGATCGTGACCAAGCTGGCGCTGCTGGCGGGTGGTGCGGCGGTCGCGGGGATCGCCTTCACGCTGCTGATGACCTGGTGGCGTCAGCCACTCGATCTGATCGCCGGCAGCGCCATGCGTCCGGACGCCTTCGACTTCGAGGGGCTGGCCCCGGCCGGGTACTTCGTGGCGGCCCTCTCCATCGGCATCGCCGCCGGGACACTGCTGCGACGCACCATCCCCGCCATGGGGGTGGCCATCATCGCCTTCCTCGCCCTGCGTTTCGGCACCATCGCACTGCTCAGACCAAACTTCATGTCGGCGCTGGTTGTGTCGACGCCAGTCGATTCACGGCCCGCTGCGGTGGGCAACGGGGCGTGGGTGCTCGATGACCGACTGAGCGATGGGGCAGGACACGCCTTCAGCGGGCGCTTCGCCTTCGACCAGCTCTGCGCGGGCATCAACGACTCCAAAGGCGCTCTCACCTCCTGCCTGCAGCACCATGGAGTTGTCGAGTCGCTGACCTACCAACCGGCGGATCGCTTCTGGGCCTTCCAGGCCATCGAGCTGGGTCTCTTCGTGGGTGTCTCGGTCGGCCTGATGGTCCTGACCGTGTGGTGGGTGCGGCACCGAATCAGCTGACCTGATTCTCACCGTGTGGCGGGTGCGGCGCCTGATCAGCCGGTGCGGCCGGGCAGCCGCAGGTTCGGATCCGGGATGCCACCGACCGCCTCACCGTTGACGTGGTGCGTGCGACGAGCACCCACGACGACGGTCACCGTGCCGGGACCGGCGACGGACCAGGTGCCGTCGCGCCACACCGCAGCGGTGCGCTCATCGACCCCGATGAGCGGCACCGCGCTGCCCAGCGCCTGCTGCGCGGAGGGAATCCAGCGCTCGCCGAAGCTGTTGAAGTGGGGGAGGAGCGCGCAGCCCGGCACCAGATCGAGCCCGTCGACGGGACGGCGGGTGTCGTGTCCCGGCCACCGATCGCGGACCAGCGTCCACCGGCACAGCGCCATCGCCCCGGCCGACGAGCCTGCGAGCGCGGCGCCACCGTGCCACGCCGCCACGATCGCATCCCACACCGGCGTGCCGGTGAGCAGGTGCACGGTGCGCCCCGGATCGCCCCCGGCGACATACAGCAGGCCAGCGCTGCGCGCCGCCTCCACGGTGGCCGCAACCGACGCATCGCCGCGGGTTCGCACCCTCAACTCGACGAGATCGATGCCGACAGAGCTGAACCAGGTGCGTGCGCTGGCGACGGCCCGCTCGGGGTGGGTCCGGATTGCCGAGCAGACCACGTACGCGGGGCGATCCGCCGCCGCCTCGGCGAGGATGCGGTCCTGCTCCTCGTTGCCGGCCTGGAACTCGGCGCCGCCGACCAGCGCTAGGGGACCGGTCATGGGTGCGCAGGATACGGCCGAACGGTCCGCCGGCTCCCGCTCCCTACACTGACCCGCGGCATGTTCGACACCGACAAGTACGCGACAGCAACCATCGTCTCGCGTCGCGATCTCGCCGCCGATCTCTGGGTGGTGCGGATTCGCCCCGACGTCGAGCTGCCGTTCCGTCCGGGCCAGTACGTGACCCTGGGCCTGGAGCTGGACGGCCGGATCATCGAGCGTCCCTACTCGATCGCCTCGGATCCCGCCGAGCCCGAGATCGAGCTCTTCATCGAGCGGGTCGCCCAGGGCGAGCTGTCAGCGCCTCTCCACGACGTCCCAATCGGCTCTGCCACGCTGGTTCGCAAACGCTGCAAGGGGCTGTTCCTCAAAGACGCGCCGGTGCCGGACCACCCGTTGCTGTTGGTGTGCACGGTGACCGGCGTGGCCCCGTTCGTCAGCATGGTCCGAAGCCTCCGCCGGCGCCTCGAGGGCGGAGAGTGGACGGCAGAGCATGCGGTGATCGTGCTCCAGGGAGCGGCCCGCTCCGACGAGCTCGGCTATGCCGATGAGCTGCGCCGCCACCAGGCGGAGTGCGACTGGTTCACCTACGTGCCCACGGTCAGCCGGCCCTGGGAGGACACCGAGTGGAGAGGGGAGACCGGGCGTGTCGAGGACGTGCTCCGCAAGTACGCCGACGAGGCAGGCCTTCGACCAGGTTACGGCGCGATCTTCCTGTGCGGCAACCCCGGGATGATCGCCAACAGCCGCGGGATCATGACCAGGCACGGGTTCGCGGACAAGGCGATCCGCGAGGAGCAGTACTGGCCGGACTGACGGCTATTTGAACCCGTACATGCCCTCGTGGAAGTCGCCGGTCTCCGACCAGTGGGCGATGACCAGATCGACCACCGCGTCATTGACCTCGGTGAGGCCCAGGGTTCGCGCGTTGCCCTCAACTGCTTCCAGCACCTGGCCACGGACGAACTCCGGGATCCTGTCGAATCGAGAGCGCGCCGAATCAGTCCACGGAAGGGCGTCGCGATCGCGCTCCTGGATGTTGTGTGAGACCCTTCCCCAGAGTTCGAACTTCACCTCCATCTCGCGCGGGGTGATGGTGGTGCCGAGGCCGAGCTTGCGGGCTGTCCACTCGACACGCCAGCGGGTCAGCTCACGGCAGAAGTCCGGCACCTCGGCGAGCCGATCCTCGGCCTCCGCCGTCCAGGTGAAGACGGTCTCCTCGTCCGTCCTCTCGCTGAGCGGGTGTCCGTAACCGAGCTTCCTGCCAAGGGTGCGCACGAAGAGGTCGGTGATGCTCTCGACGCCGTCGCGCTGAGCGCGCGCCTCGACCACGCTCGCGGCCATCGTCTCGGCGCGGTCCTCCTCGAGGTGGCTGCCCGAGGCGCGGCCGCGGCTGGTTCGCGCCGCCTCCAGAGCCTCTGCCGTCCAGGCCACGGGGGAAAGGACTGGCCCGCCCGCACCGCCGGCGGGGCAGACGGCGTCGGCGGCGCCATGTGGAACCGGGCACCTGGATGGGGTCGCGTCGTCCGCCAACGATCATCCTCCACGCTCGTCCGCCGGGTCGCCGGGAATTCTACGCGGCTCTGCGTCGCCGCTCGCCGGTCGCCGCTCACCGGGTCCGGGGTCGATGCCCACCTCGCTATCATCACCAGCGCGGTGGTTGAGGCGTGAGGCTCGTGCCCACGAACCCTCCACTGCACTGGCGCAGGCGGACCGGCACGGAGCAGATGTACTCCAACATCTACGTCGCTCTCGACAATTCCGAGCATTCGGACGCCGCCAGCACGGTGGCGCTGGACATGGCTGCGGCCTTCGGCTCGCGCCTCATCGGCATGCACGTGTACGCGGCGCGGATGCACGACTACCGCTTCAAGCAGATGGA
>JAEKNN010000002.1 GCA_016464795.1 Candidatus Amunia macphersoniae
TCGGCGGCGCTCCCCGCCCTCGCCCCCCTTGAAAAAAACTTCCATATCAGTGGAGTGCGGCGGAAGTTCGTGACCCATGCATCCACCTATCCTCGCCGATCTCGGCGTCGGCTTCTGCGCGCGCTCGGTCATGCATCCATCGATGCACTCCCTCGTGTGCTCGGCGCCTCCCTGACCTCGGCGGTCTATGCGGCGCCTGCATGGGTCACGAACTCCCGCCGCACCCCACTGCGGCGCGCCGGCTACAGCAGGTTGGCGATCCTTGCCAGTCCCTCGAGCTCGGATGTCTCCTCGCTGAACAGTGGGATGGTCACGGCATGGACATCACCCAGGCGCGCCAGGCGGCTCAGCTGGCGGGCGTCCCGCTCCGCGATGGCATGGAGCTCGAGCCAGTTGACGGCGAGGGCATGCAGGGCGTCCGGTTGGACTCGGTGGCCCAGCCGCTCAGTGAGCCACTCCGGCAGGCGCTGATCCTCGGCGAGGGCCGTAGCGGTGGCCAATGCCGTGTGATTGCGCAACGAGTCCGGCCAGGTGCGATTGACCACCACTCCGCGCAGCGGCATGCGGTACTCGCGCAAGCGGGTGCAGAAGTACTCAGCCTCGCCGAACGGTGACGGCTCCAGGGTGGTGACCACCACGAAGCCCACCCGTGAGCTTCGCAGCAGCTTGTACACGTCTCGGGCGCGTTCCTGCACGCCGCCGTAGATCTTCTGCAGGTCGGCGACGAACTCGGCCACCTCGGTGAGCACATCGGCGCCGAGCAGGCGGTCGGCCATGCGCAGGAACGGCGCGGCGGCGAGGTTGATCGCCCTGAATCCGAACCGGGTGGGCCCGGAGAGCCAGCTGAGCAGCCTGGCGCCAACGAAATCGGTGAGCCGGTTTGGGGCCTCGAGGAAGTCCAGCGCGTTGCGGGACGGCGGGGTGTCGATGATCAGCGTGTCGTACTCGCCGGCCTCATGAAGCTCGTACAGCGCCTCCATCGCCATGTACTCGTGCGATCCGATGAAGGAGTCACTGATCCCCTGATAGAAGCGGTTCTCGAGGATGCGTTCCGCGTCCCGCCGGGTGGGTGCCACGCGCATCACCATCCGGTCGAACGTCGACTTCATGTCAAGCATGGCAGCAACAAGCTCGCCCTGCATCTCGATGCCCGCGCGGCGCAACCGTGCCCGCGGCACGGTCACCGGCTCGGTCCCGATGTCCTTGAGCCCCAGGGCCGTGGCCAGCCTGCGAGCCGGGTCGACGGTGAGCACGAGCACCTTGCGATCACTCCGCTGCGCCAGGGCGAGACCGAGGGCAGCGCTGATCGTGGTCTTGCCCACGCCGCCGCTGCCGCAGCAGACGATCACCTCCAACTCCTGCAGCCGGCTCACCAGGCTGTCGTGGTTTCGCGGCGTCCGTTCCGCCGTCATGGCGACACCGCCGCGGTCTGCTCGGTCAGACTGCTGGCGACAGCCCGAGTGGTGGCCAGCCCGGTGCGTGTCGCCAGCAGCGGCACCTCGATCACGGGCACGGCAATCCCCGAGCGCAGCCGCTGGGCTTGCGCCTCGGCTGTCCTGTGCAGCCTCTCCGACAGCTCGAGGTCGGCGCCGATGCTGCCGATGCCCGGAACACGTGCGCGCACCTCGGCGTCGCCGGTGGTCAGCTGCGCGAGCAGCCTCCGCGAGGCAGGTGGCACCGGGGCGCGGATCATGCGATTGAGCACGCACGCGACCACCCTCACACCCCGCTGCTTGACGATCTGGTCATGCAGCTCCACGGTCTCCACCACCGGCATCTCCTCGGGAAGCGCGGTGAGCACCAAGGCGGTGCGGCGCGCATCGGAGATCACCTGATCGATCCACTCCACCTGGCTGCGGATCATTCCCCCCCGCACCAGCTGCATCATCGAGCGGGCGGCGTTGAGCTGTGCCAGCACGTGGCCGCTGGCACTGCAGTCGACCACGATCAGGTCCCAGGCGGGTCTGCCCTTGTCATCGCGACGACGCTCTTCGAACGCCACCTTGCCGACAACCAGCATGTCGCGCGGGCCCGGCACCGCGGTGGCGATGAAATCGAACACCTTCGCCAGCGGGGTGGCGCGGGCCAGCCTGGGCACCTTGAAGAAGGTGTTCAGATACTCGTGGAAGGACTCCTCGGGATGCAGCGCCAACACCGACACGTTGGCCTGCGCCAGCGCAGGCTTGAAGCTCGCCCCGCTGGAGCCGAGGGCGCCGGCGAGGTCGCCCTTCGGCTCGACCTCAACTCCGAGCACCTGCTTGCCGGTCTTGGCAGCGAGCAATGCGATCGCCGCGGCCACCGTGGTCTTGCCAGTGCCTCCCTTGCCAGCCACAAAGACGATCCGCTTGCCGACCAGCTCATCCAGTGCGCCTGCGGCCGAGGGGGGACGGTGACGGCGTCTAGGCGGCAGGATCGACCGCCGCGGGCACCGCGGTGGACACATCGGGAGGCGCCGTCCCGGTCGCCATCGTCTGCGCCCTCCTGCGTCGGCGGTCGCCCGCGGACCACCCATGGTGAGTCTAGTGTCGAGGTCTGGGTCGAGGCTCCGGACGCCGCTGCCTATACTCGCCAGCGATGAGCGGCCGGTCTCGCAGTGCTGCCGGCGGCACCGGCTCGCCGAATGCGGCGAATGTCCAGGCCGCGCAGGTCCCCGACATCATCGCCGCCGCGACCCCGTCGCCCGGCGCACGTCGCACGGTCACGGGCCTGCTGCTGCGCTTCATCTCCTGCGGCCTGATCGCGCTCTCGTTCGGCGCCATCTGGCGCGTCACACTGGCCCCAGCGGTGGTCGGACCCGGCAGCGCGTTGGCGGGGATCTTCTTCCTATTGCTCGGGTTCATCCTGGGCGGCGTGCTCTGGTACCTGCGCGATGCGCGTCGGCGTCGCAACCACCCCGAGCTGGTGAGCGATGAGCGGCTGGTGTTCTCGTTCATCGTCTTCGCGGTGATGCCTTTGGCGGTGCTGCTGCTGGTGGGACTGGTCTGGCTGGTGGCACTGCTGATCGGGGCCACCTGACGGCAGAGAAGCCGCCTTCACCAACTCAATTGAGCGCGGCGCGCAGGCGTCCAGCCGCCTCGTTCAGCGCCGGCCGGTCGGCGGCATCGCCTGGCGCACAATCGAGGTAATGGCGCAGATCGGACAGCGCGGCTGTGTTCAGCCCGGAGCGCCACAGCAACAGGCCCCGGTCCCGACGCTCGCTTGGCTCGTCGGGCAGCAGGGCGACGCAACGGTCAGCGGCGCGCAATGCCATGTCCCATCGCTCCAGCAACGAGTAGCAGCCGCGCAGGTTGCGCGACATTCGCGCCAGCATCAGCCGTGACGGCACCGGATCGAGCCACGAAGGTTGCAGCTCCGCCACGCGGGCCCGGGTGGCGGCGGCGACCAACAGCCGAGCCGCCTCGTCGTCGAGCACCTCCCCGTCAGAGGGCTCGGCCAGCACTCCGTCGACACGGACCCCGAAATGGCCGGGCAAGCCGATCCCCTCGACATCGAGCCCAGCCCGGCGGCCCACCGCGATCCACAGCACCGCGCAGCTGATCGGGATCCCAGCGCCGCGGTCCAGGACCGTGTGCAGGTAGTGGGTTCGCGGATCGGCGCCGCCGCTTCGACGCAGCCCGACGCGCTCACGCAGCAGCTCATGGACGGCAGCGATGGCTGCGCCGCCGCGGCTGCCGCCCAGCCGGGTGCGCAGCTCAGCAGCGAGGTCATCGACAGTGCGAAGCGCTGCCTGGACATCGACCTCGGGGCAGTCCTCGGCGGCCAGCCAGAGCGCTCCCTCGGCGATGTCGCCGCGCGGGCTCCCGGCGCACATGAGGAGGGCGCGACGCGGATCCGAGGCCATGAGGCGCAATCATGCGCCCTGAGGCCCGGTGGTTCGCCCCCGAGCGCGAGGATGACGTGGCGACCGTTGCTAGACTGGGTCAATGCTCCTCGAGGAGATCTCCGGCCCGGAAGACCTCAGGGCCCTGGGCAACGCGGACCTCGATCGACTCTGTGCCGAGATTCGCGATCGTCTGATCACCGCCGTCGCCAGAACAGGTGGACACCTCGGCCCCAACCTCGGCGTGGTCGAGCTCACCGTCGCCATGCATCGCGTTTTTGACTCCCCGCGCGACAGCATCGTCTTCGACACCGGCCACCAGGCCTACGTGCACAAGATGCTCACCGGCCGCCTTGCCGGTTTCGAAACGCTTCGCCAGCACGGGGGCATGAGCGGCTATCCGTCGCGGTCGGAATCCGAGCACGACATCGTGGAGAACTCGCATGCGTCGACGGGGCTCAGCTACGCGCTGGCGCTGGCCACGGCTCGCGAGCTGCGCGGCGACGGCGGCAAGGTGATCTGCGTCATCGGTGACGGTGCCCTGACCGGCGGCATGGCCTACGAGGCTCTGAACAACATCGGTCAGATCCAGCCCGAGCTGATCATCATCCTCAACGACAATGGTCGCTCCTACGCCCCGACCATCGGTGGCATCGCCGAGAACCTCGGCCAGCTCCGACTCTCGCCCACCTACGAGCGCGCCAAGGAGGCCGCCGGGCAGACCTTGCGGCAACTCCCGGTGGTGGGCCAGTCGGCGTATGGCGCGGCCAAGCGCATGAAGGATTCGTTGAAGCAGCTGGTCAGCCCGATCTCGATCTTCGAGACGCTCGGGCTGAAGTACGGCGGCCCCATCGACGGCCACGACGTGCGCGCGCTGGAGAAGGCGTTGCGAGACGCCGCGTCGTTCCATGGTCCGGTGGTGATCCACGTGGTCACTGACAAGGGGCACGGGTACGCGCCGGCGGTGGACGACTCGGTCGACAAGTTCCATGGCGTCTCCAGCTTCGATCCCGACAGCGGCGCGTTCCTGGCCAAGCCGGCGGCGTGGACCGACATCTTCGGGGAGGCGCTGCTCGAGGCCGCGGAGGCCGACGAGCGCATCGTCGCGATCACCGCAGCGATGGGCTCGTCGACCGGGTTGCTGCCGTTCGCCGCACGCTTTCCGGAGCGATTCTTCGACGTCGGCATCGCCGAGCAGCACGCGGTGACCTTCGCTGCCGGCCTGGCGATGCAGGGCCTGCGCCCGGTGGTGTGCATCTATTCCACCTTCCTGCAGCGGGCGTTCGACCAGATCGCCTGCGATGTGGCTTTGCACAAGCTGCCTGTCACGTTCGTCCTCGACCGCGCCGGCATCACCGGTGACGACGGCGCGTCTCATCACGGGATGCTCGACCTCGCCTACCTGCGAATGATCCCGGGCATGACGGTGAGCGCGCCGAGTTCGCCCAACGAGCTGCGGCGCCTTCTGGCCACGGCGCTGGCGCATGACGGGCCGTTCGCCATGCGCTACCCGCGCGGCTCCGCGCCCCACGCCGGATCGGCTGCGATGCGGCCGCTGCGGATCGGCAAGATGTCGGTGGTTCGCGAGGGTGGCGACATCGCCCTGCTCGCCGTCGGCAAGATGGTGGGCGTCGCCACCGAGGCGGCGGCGCTGCTGGACGGGGAGGGCGTCCACTGCACGGTGGTGGATGCACGCTTCGTCAAGCCGATCGACAGAGGCATCGCCGACGTCGCCGCCCGCCACCCCATGGTGTTGACCATCGAGGACGGCACCCTCATCGGAGGCTTCGCCGACGCGGTGCTGGAGGTGCTTGCTGAGGCCGGCGTGTCGGTCCCGGTGACGCGGCTGGGGCTGCCTGACAGGTTCATCGAGCACGGCACCCAGCCGGTGCTGCTGCACAAGTTCTCTCTCGATGTCGAGGGTGTGACGGCCACGGTGCGGCAGATGCTCAGCGATCGCCGCCCCAGCGTCCTCGCCGGCTAGTCAGTCTCACGCCGGTGCCGTCAGACGCGGTCTGAGCTCCTGTTGCCAGAAGCGCATGAAGCCCGCCTGATCATCGCCCGCCTGCACGACGCCGAGGTGTGTGAAGCCCGCCTTCTCCCACGTGCGCAGCGCCTCGACGAAGGTGTCGGGGTCGTTGCCGCAGGTGACCATCTTGGCTACGTCCTCCTCACGCGCGTTCGCGGACTCGGCCTCGAAGTTGGCGACGTTGGGAAGCTCGGCCTGCACCTTCCAGCCGCTGAGCGCGAACCGCCAGCGCTCGAGCGCGGTGGCGCGCGCACTGGCTGCGTCACCCGCCCAGCAGACCGCGGCCTGACCGTAGACGGGCTTGCCCTCGCCACCTGCAGACCTGAACGCGGCGACCAGATCGGCATCCGCCTCGACCAGCATGGCCGCGTCGCCGATCCTGCCGGCCATCGTCGCCACGAATGGACAGGTGACTGCGGTGAGGATCTCGATCCGCTCCGTCCGCTCGGCGATCGCCCCGAGGACGCTCCAGGTGAACGGCGACTGGCCCTGGCTCTCCAGCCAGGGATGGAAGTGGTCCGACACCATCAGGAAGTCGAAGCCCGCCTCCTCCGCGCGCACCGCCCCGTCGATCATCTGTCGCGGGGTGGACTGTTCCGCCATCACGGTGAAGCCGTACTGCACTGATATGGAAGTTTTTTTCAAGGGGGGCGAGGGCGGGGAGCGCCGCCGA